>NZ_BCWP01000009.1 GCF_001592265.1 Curvibacter delicatus NBRC 14919
TTTTTCAAATCTCCAGAAGGATGCGAAAAGCAACTACTAATCACCAAGACACGACGGCGCAAGCCGCGCACCAGAAACTGGTGCCCTTTGCGGGAATCGGACCCGCGACCTCTCCCTTACCAAGGGAGTGCTCTACCACTGAGCCAAAAGGGCAAATTCTTTCACCAACACAACAAACCGACTGTGGAGCGGGGTAGGAGAATCGAACTCCTCGCTTTAGCTTGGAAGGCTAAGGTATTACCACTATACGAACCCCGCGCAAACCTGCCTAACAAGCATTCACGGCAGCCAGCTCGCCCCCAAAGGTCACTCCTCAAATCGACTTATCACTGGTGGAGAGGGCTGGATTCGAACCAGCGTACTCGTAAGAGGGCAGATTTACAGTCTGCTGCCATTAACCACTCGGCCACCTCTCCAATAGGTGAGCCTTTGATTATGCCACGAAAAATCTGCTTTGCGAAACACCTGAGCAAACCAGCTTACCAAGCGATGGGCTGGCAGCCATGGTGTTGTAAAAATGCATTCGCCAGCCCGAAATGACCGCAGCCCAAAAAAGGCTGGGGGGGCCGCAGCGCCGACAACGGTGAAGGATGATTGGCAGACAGGATCAGATGGCAGCCCTGCGCGCCACCCTGCTCCGCCACACAACCCAGCTGCCGCACCAACTCCCCCTTGCGTTGCGCATGCGCACCCCATAGCATGAACACCGTTGGCTTCTTTTCGCCAGCAACAGATTTGATTATTTCATCAGTAAGCACTTCCCAACCATGACTTGCATGACTGGCCGGCAGACCCTCTTCCACGGTCAGACAGGTGTTGAGCAGCAGCACACCCTGCTGCGCCCATCCCACCAATGAGCCTTGGGCAGGCAACGGTTGCGGCGGCATGGCCGGCTCATGCACCGCCCGCTCGCGCGCCAACTCCTTGAAGATGTTGCGCAACGAAGGCGGCAGCTTCACGCCAGGTGCGACCGAAAAGGCCAGACCTTCGGCTTGGCCCGGACCGTGGTAGGGGTCCTGCCCCAGGATCACGACGCGAACCTTGGCCAAGGGTGTCAAATCCAGCGCACGCAACGGTTGCGGCGGATAAATCGTGGCACCCGCCGCCAAACGGCCGGTGATGAACTGCGCAAGATGCTGCGCCGGTGCGCTCTCGAAGAAACGCGCCACGACCGGCTGCCAGTCGGGCGCCACCGGCCATTGCGCCGGCTCCCAGGCGGCCAGACGATCACCGCCCGCCCCTGGCACCTCGGAACACGGGAAAAAATCTGCCTGTTGCACTGAAGACGTGGCCATGAACAGCTGGTCAGCCCATCACCCGCGACATCAATCAAACAACTCGGCCAGCGCCACACCCGGATCGGGCGCGCGCATGAAGGCCTCCCCCACCAGGAAGGCATTGACGCCGGCCTCTCGCATGCGCAGCACATCGGCGCGGCCGAGGATACCGCTCTCCGTCACCAGCAGGCGGTCGGCCGGCACCCGGTCGCGCAGCGACAGAGTCGTCTCAAGCGTGACCTCGAAGGTGCGCAGATTGCGGTTGTTGATGCCCACCAGCGGCGTCTTCAACTTCAGTGCACGCTCCAGTTCGGCTGCGTCATGCACCTCGACCAGCACCGCCATGTCCAGACTGCGGGCGATCGCCTCCAACTCGGCCATCTGCGCATCCTCCAGGCAGGCGGCAATCAGCAAAATGCAATCCGCCCCCATGGCGCGCGATTCATAGATCTGGTACGGATCGACCATGAAATCCTTACGCAGCACAGGCAGTTCGCAAGAAGCGCGCGCTTGCTTCAGATAGTCCGGTTGACCCTGAAAGAACTGGCGATCGGTCAGCACTGACAGGCAGGCCGCACCGTGTTCGGCATAACTCTGCGCAATGTCGGCCGGCTCGAAATCCGCGCGCAGCACCCCCTTGCTCGGACTGGCTTTCTTGATCTCGGCGATCACCGCCGCCTTGCCAGCGGCCACCTTGGCACGCATGGCGCCGACGAAGTCGCGCGTCAGCACACGCGACTCGGCATCGGCACGCATGGCCGCCAACGATTTGCGCTTGGTAGCCGCCGCGATCTCCTGGCGCTTGACGTCAACAATCTGGTTCAGGATGTCACTCATGGTCTTGGGGCGGCTCGGAGCCGTTCTTCAATATCTTGACAAACACACGGTGGATCACCAAAGCGGCCACCAGAAACAGGGCCGAAACCCCGAGCGCAATCCAGGTGCCGGGATCCTGCCACATACCTCAGGCCGGCTGCCCAAGACGATGGGCGGCCACCACCAGCTGCTCCAGCTTGGCCTTGGCGGCACCGGAGGCAATGACCTCACGCGCGCGCGCGATACCGTCGGCCATGGAATCGGCCACATTGGCCGCATACAGCGCCACACCGGCGTTGAGCGTGACGATGTCACGCGCCGCACCCGGTTGGTTGTCGAGCACCCCCAGCAGCATGGCGCGCGAAGCCTCCGGCGTTTCCACCTTGATGGCGCGCGTGCTGGCCATGGTCAGGCCGAAGTCTTCCGGATGGATTTCAAATTCGGTGATCTCACCGTTTTTCAACTCGCCCACCAGCGTGGCCGCACCCAAACTCACCTCATCCATGCCGTCCTTGCCGTAGACCACCAGGGCATGGTCAGCGCCCAAGCGCTGCAAGGCGCGCACCTGAATCCCCACCAGATCCTCGTGAAACACGCCCATCAGGATGTTGGGCGCGCCCGCCGGATTGGTCAGCGGCCCCAGGATGTTGAAGATGGTCTTGATCCCCAACTCACGCCGCACCGGTGCGACGTTCTTCATGGCCGGATGGTGATTCGGGGCGAACATGAACCCAACGCCCACCTCGGCAATGCACTGCGCAATGGCGGCTGGCGTGAGATTGATATTGACGCCGAGCAACTCCATCACATCGGCGCTGCCACTCTTGCTGCTGACACTGCGGCCACCGTGTTTGCTGACCTTGGCCCCCGCTGCCGCTGCCACAAACATGGCGCAGGTGGAGATGTTGAACGTGTGGGCGCCGTCGCCGCCGGTGCCCACGATGTCCACCAGGTGCCTCTTGTCGGCCACCTCCACCTTGGTGGAGAACTCGCGCATCACCTGAGCGGCCGCCGTGATCTCGCCGATGGTTTCCTTCTTGACGCGCAGCCCCGTGACCAGAGCCGCCATCAGCACCGGCGACATCTCGCCGCCCATGATGAGGCGCATGATATGCAGCATCTCGTCGTGAAAGATCTCGCGATGCTCGATCACGCGCTGCAACGCCTGCTGGGGAGTGATTTGATGGGTGTTGTGCATGCTCGACTCCTTCTTCATCAGGATTGCTGCAGGAAATTTTTCAGCATGGCATGGCCGTGCTCAGTGAGGATCGACTCCGGGTGGAATTGCACCCCTTCGATCGCCAGTGTCTTGTGTTTCACGCCCATGATCTCGCCGTCTTCCGTCCAGGCCGTCACCTTGAGCTCCGGCGGGCAGCTGGCGCGCTCGATCGCCAGCGAGTGATAGCGGTTGACCGTGAACTGCTTGGGCAGACCGGCAAACACACCCTCCTGCGTGGTGGTGATGACACTGGTCTTGCCATGCATCAGCTGCTGTGCCCGGATGATCTTGCCGCCGAAGGCGGCGCCGATGCTCTGGTGACCCAGGCATACCCCCAGGATCGGGAGCTTGCCGGCGAAGTGCCGGATCGCCGCCACCGAAATACCCGCCTCGGCCGGCGAACAGGGACCGGGCGAAATCACCAGGCGCTCAAGCTGACCCGCCTTCAGCTTCACCTCGATGTCATCGACGGTGATCTCGTCGTTGCGATGCACTTCAACCTCGGCTCCGAGCTCGCCGAAGTACTGCACCAGGTTGTAGGTGAACGAGTCGTAGTTGTCCACCATGAGAAGTTTGATCTTGTTGCTCATGGCGTTCACTCCAGACCTTCCTCGACCAGCTCGCTGGCGCGCAACAGGGCGCGCGCCTTGGCTTCCGTCTCTTTCCACTCCAGCTCGGGCACCGAATCCGCCACCACGCCGGCGGCCGCCTGCACATACAAGGTGTCGTCCTTGATGACGCCGGTACGGATGGCAATCGCCACATCCATGTCGCCGGCATAACTCAGATAACCGCAGGCGCCGCCATAAAGGCCGCGTTTGCTCGGCTCCAACTGGTCAATCAATTCCATCGCGTGGACCTTCGGCGCCCCGGTCAGCGTGCCCGCCGGGAACGTCGCCTTGAGCACGTCCATGGCCGTCATGCCCTCGTTGAGCAGGCCCTCGACGTTGCTCACAATGTGCATCACGTGGCTGTAGCGTTCGACCACGAAGGCCTCGGTCACCTTGACGCTGCCGGTCTGGGCGATGCGGCCGATGTCGTTGCGGGCCAGATCAATCAGCATCACATGCTCGGCACGCTCTTTCGGGTCATTGATCAGCTCCACTTCGGCAGCCTTGTCGAGCTCGGGGGTGGCGCCGCGCGGACGCGTGCCGGCCAAGGGGCGAATCGTGACCTTTTGCCCCTCAGGTGTTTTTTCCTGCCGCACCAGGATCTCCGGTGAGGCGCCCACCACATGGAAGTCGCCGAAGTGGTAGTAGTACATGTAGGGCGAAGGATTGAGCGAACGCAACGCACGGTACAGCGACAGCGGTGACTCGGTGTAGCGCTTCTTCAAACGCTGCCCCACCTGCACCTGCATGAAGTCGCCGGCGGCGATCAGCTCCTTGGCACGCAACACGGCGGCGATGTAATCGTCCTTGGCGAATTCGCGCACCACCTCGTGCGTTTTGCTGGGCTTGATCTGCGGCGCCTGCACCGGCGCATTGAGCCGGGCACGCAACTCGCTCAGCCGTGCTGCCGCCTTGGCATAGGCCTGCGGCTGGCTTGGATCGGCATAAACGATCAAGTAGAGCTTGCCCGACAGGTTGTCGATGACGGCCAGCTCCTCGCATTGCAGCAGCAGAATGTCCGGGCAGCCCAGCGTATCGGGCGGGCAGCTGCGCACCAGCTTCTTCTCGATGTGGCGCACCGTGTCGTAGCCGAAATAACCCGTCAGACCGCCGCAAAAGCGCGGCAGGCCCGGCTGCAGGGCCACCTTGAAGCGCTGCTGGTACTGGGCAATGAAGTCGAGTGGATTGAGCTGTGAGGTCTCAACCACCACGTCATCGGTCACCACCTCGGTCACAGCCTGGTCGCCGAAACCGCGCGAGCGCACCAGCGTGCGCGCCGGCAGGCCGATGAAGCTGTAGCGGCCAAACCGCTCGCCGCCAACCACCGACTCCAGCAGAAAGGTGTTCTTGCCCCCGGACTGGGCGTGCGCCAGTTTGAGGTAGAGCGAGAGTGGTGTTTCCAGGTCGGCAAAGGCCTGGGCCATCAGGGGAATGCGGTTGTACCCCTGCCGGGCCAACGCATCGAAATCGGATTCAGTCATCACAGGAAAACCTCCAGAACTTGGCCACAGTCGTCCAGGACTACGGCCAAGGGCACGGTGTGCCCGGTTCATTCAAGCAAACCCCGGCAAAGGGGGGCAAACAGCTCAACAGCACAAGGGCTGTGAAGCCCCGTCAGGCGCGAGCCAGCGTATGGGCAGTCTGCGGCGTGCGCCAGGGCCAGGCTCCCCGGTCGCTACAACCTGTGATGAAAAGACGATGAATGAACATGGGCAAAGTGTAGCAAACCCTGTCGCCTCCCATTTGAGACCTTGAAATGCGGAAGTGCAATCGCCGCCATGCAACGCCCTCGACCGCGATGCGCAGCTGAAATATCGGTGCATTCCCTAGTCCCAGAAACGACTCATGTCTGTAGAGTGGGTCAAGAAGACACAGCACCGCACCTTTGCGCGGCTTTCCTGTGGTCCGGCAACTTACGGCAGAAAGAGTCTCTCCTATGAAAACAAGCAATCTGCAGATCGGTACCCGTCTCTCGCTGGCTTTTGCCGCCGTGCTGCTGATCACGGCAGCCATCGCCACTATCGGCGTCTGGCGCATCGGCAGCCTCAAGGACACCAGCCACGAGATCGGCACGGTGGAATTGCAACGCAGCCTGCTGGCACAACGTTGGGCCTCGCAGATCGCCATCAACTGGGTGCGCGCCTCGGCCGCGCTCAAAACCAGCGACGTTGCTTATATCGACGCCCTGCAAAAGGACATGGCCGCCACCTCCAAGGCCATCAGCGACGACCAGAAGCAGCTCGAATCCATGGTGCAGGGTGATGCCGCCAAAGCACTGATGGCGTCTGTTGCGAAGAGCCGCAAGATCTACGTTGACGCACGCGCGGCACTGATCAAGCGGCAAAAGGAGGGCGAAAACATTTCAGACGCTGTGGACCGCGAACTCCGCCCCTTGGCCGAGGCGTATCTGAAAGCGGTGGATCAGGTTGCCCAGCATGCACGCGACACGCTGGGCGAAGTTCAGGCGCAAGCCGAATCCACCGCTGCCTCCAGCCAAATCGCCCTTGGCACCGGCGCCGCCATTGCAGTGGTGCTGGGCATTCTGCTGGCAGGCCTGGCCACGCGTTCGATCACTCGCCCGATCCAGCAAGCGGCAGGATCGGCAGAAGCCATCGCCGGCGGCGACCTCGGACAGGCAATTCAGGTTGAAGGCAAGGACGAAGCGGCTCGTTTGTTGCAAGCCCTGTCCACGATGCGTGAGAACCTGGCCCGCATTGTCAGCAATGTGCGCCAGAGCGCCGACAACGTGGCCACCGGCAGCGCCGAGATTTCTACCGGCAACAGCGACCTGAGCATGCGCACCGAGCAGCAGGCCAGCGCCCTGCAGGAAACCGCCGCGTCGATGGAACAACTCAGTTCCACCGTCAAGCAGAACGCCGACAACGCCCGCCAGGCCAACCAGCTGGCGCAAAGCGCCTCCACCGTCGCCATCCAGGGCGGGGACGTCGTGGCTGAGGTGGTGGAAACCATGCGCGGCATCAACGACTCCAGCAAGAAGATCAGCGACATCATCAGCGTCATTGACGGCATTGCCTTCCAGACCAACATCCTGGCGCTCAACGCCGCGGTGGAAGCCGCGCGCGCCGGTGAGCAGGGCCGTGGTTTTGCCGTGGTCGCGTCGGAAGTGCGTTCGCTGGCCAGCCGTAGCGCGGAAGCGGCCAAGGAAATCAAGAACCTGATCAACGACAGCGTGAGTCGCGTCGAGCAGGGCAACACGCTGGTCGACCAGGCCGGCACCACCATGACCGAAGTGGTGAACAGCATCCGCCGCGTGACCGACATCATGGGCGAAATCAGCGCCGCCAGCTCCGAACAGAGCCAGGGCGTCTCCCAGGTGGGCGAGGCCATCATCCTGATGGACCAGGCCACCCAGCAGAATGCCGCGCTGGTCGAGGAAATGGCCGCCGCCGCGGCCAGCCTGAAGACACAGGCCCAGCAGATGGTCGGGGCGGTCAGTGTCTTCAAGCTCGGCGCCCATGACACGCCGGCCACGGTGACGGCACAGCCTGCGCCCACGCGCGCCAGTCAGCCCAGCAAATTGCCGTTCAAGGGCATTGAGCGCCGCAGTACCGCCAAGACCACTACCGCGGCCCCCGTGCAGCCGGCCGCGGCCAAACCGGCCGCCGCATCCGCATCGCCCAATCCAGCCCCGGCGGGTGCAGGCCACGATGATGAATGGACCTCGTTCTGAACAAGGGCGCGTAGCACAACCTCGCACGCGAGCCCGCTCAGGACGGCTTACCCTGGTTCGTAATCCACTGCGCCAGGGCTATGGCCTGCAGCGGCGTGCTGTAGAGATAGCCCTGCCCCTTGCTGCAACCCAGTGCCGCCATCAACACGGCCTGCTCCCGCGTTTCAATCCCTTCGGCCACGGTGGTCAGGCCCAGCGTCTGCGCCATTCGGATGGTGGCCTCGATCATGACGCGGTGATAGTCGCTGCCCATGGCCAGGCTGACGAAGGAGCGGTCGATCTTGACGATATTGACCGGCAATTCATGCAAACACGACAGCGAGGAATAACCGGTGCCAAAGTCATCGAGTGAGAGCGCCACTCCGAGCGCCCGCAGGGCGCGCAACTCCGCCTGCACCACGTCATCCTGCGCCGCCAGGCTTTCTGTCACCTCCAGGATCAGCTGACCTGGATTCATGCCGCTGTCGCGCAAGACCTCCTGCACCTCGGCAACCAGGCCGGGCTGGCGCAACTGGGCCCGCGACAGGTTGACGGCCAGGGTAGCGGGCGCCCGCGAACCCAGTTCGGCCTGCAGGCGCATGAACTCCGTGCAGGCCGTGCGCAGCACAAAATGGCCAATCGGCCCGATCAAGCCACTGGCTTCCGCCACTGGAATGAACGTCAGCGGCGACACCATGCCGCGCTGCGGGTGCTGCCAGCGCACCAGCGCCTCCACGCCGGACAGACAGCCATCCGCCAGGCGAAGCACGGGCTGGTACACCACGAACAACTCGTCCTTGTCCAGCGCCTGACGCAGATCGTTCTCCAGCGAGGCATCATCGCGCACACGTTTGCGCATGGAGGGCTCGAACATGATGTAACGGCCACGGCCTTCACGTTTGGCCTCGTACATCGCAATGTCCGCGTCGCGCAGCACGCTGTCGGCATCCTCCCCCATGTGCTCGGTCGTCACGATGCCGATGCTGACCGAAGAGCTCAGGCGATGCGGACCGAGCTGGTAGGGCTGGGCCAGCACGTCGAGCAGGCGGGAGGCCACCACCTGGGCATCCAGATTGCCCCGGATGTCGTCGAGCAACACCACGAATTCATCGCCACCGATGCGTGCCGCCATCTGGCTGAAATCGCTGGTCTGCACAAAGGCATCACCCGGACGCAGACTGTCCTCCAGGCGCATGGCAATCTGGCGCAACAGTTCATCCCCGACGCCATGGCCCAGCGTGTCATTGACCTGCTTGAACCGGTCGAAATCCATGAACAGCACGGCAAAGTGGTACCCCGGCTGCTCATGGGCACGCAGGATGCAGGCCTGAATGCGCCCCAGCACCTCGCTGCGATTGGGCAGATGCGTCAGGTGATCGGTCCGGGCCGCGTGACGCAACTGCTCTTCCAGTTCCTTCTGCGCATTGATGTCATAGGCAATGCCGGCCATGCGTACTGCGCGCCCCTCGGCATTGCGCGCCACCACGGTGCCGCTGTACATCAACCAGACCCAGCGGCCGTCGCCATGGCGGATGCGGATCTCCCAGTGCAGCGGCCGCAGGGAGTCACGCAGGTTGGTACGAATGGCCCACAGCCAGCCCGGCAGATCGTCGGGGTGGATCAGGTTGTTCCAGGCATCGGCGTTCATCGCCAGCTCGCCCGGCTGATAACCGAGCAGGGCGAACATGCGGTCATTGCAACTCATGGCACCGCTGCCGATGTCCCATTGCCAGACCCCGAGCGAGGCACTTTCAAGCGCCAGTGTCAGCAACTGCTGCTGGGCACGCTGCTCCGTCACATCCACGGTGCACGAGATGACCCCGGCCAGATGGCCCGCAGCATCCTTCATCGGCTCGGTATTGACCATCAGCCAGCGCACGTCGCCCTGGGGCGAGAGCAGACCGATGGATTCACCGCGCAGGCCCTGGCCGGTGCGCAAGGTCCGGCTGGTCGGACGCTCGCTGACCGGGTAGGGCGACAGATCCTCCCGCACCGCCACCCCCTGGCGCGCCAGACTCTGGCGGCCGATCAGGTCATCGCGGGTCAGCCCCAGCATGTCGCTGGCGGCCTGGTTGGACTCGATCACTTCACCGCTGGGCGATTGCAGCACCACGCCCGCCGGCAGCGCATCCAGCAGGGCACGCATGCGCAGGCGCTGGTTGACCTGCTCGGTGATGTCACTGGCGACGATGGTGAAGCCGGTCAACACACCGCTGGCATCGTGAATCGGCTGGTAATCGACATCCAGCCAGATCTCATCCCCCAGGCGTGCCACCACCCGGACTTCGAACCGGACGCCCTGGCCTTGCCCCAGCGTCGCGTCCAGTCGATTCAACTCGGCCAGATCATTGTGCTCATTGGAAACGAGAACACCCGGATGCCGCCCTTGCAACTCCGTCATCGCGTAGCCGATGCCCTCCAGCAATGCCGGGTTGCACCACAGGATGTGGCGCTGGGCATCCAGCACCGCCACCCAGTTGGAGGTGCGTTCGGCCACCAAGGCCAGCTGCCTGAGCTCATTCGACTGCCGCGCCATGGCCCGGTGCTGGCGCCGCACAAATCGCGCCAGAGGCTCCGCCACGCCCAGGGTGAGGGCCAGCAAGAGCAGCACCATGAGCACGGCGGAGAGCTCGATCTGGTCAATGGCGCTGCGTGCACGCCGCTGCGCCGCACGCTGCATTTCCTCCACCAGCGTTTGCGTGGTCAGGCGAAACGGCTCGACCTCGGCTTGCAGAAAGCGGTTGGACAGGCGGCGCTTGTCCGCTTCGCTGCGTTCACTCAACTGCAGCAGGTTCTGGGCGCGGTACCAGATGCGTTCACGCCGCTCCTGCCACTCGGAGATGGCGCGACGCAACGCCACGGGCGAACCCGCATCCCAGGCACCCTGGCGCACCAGCAGTTCGTCCAGTTGCACGGCCTGATCCTGCGCCTGATTAAGGGTTTCGGCCAGTGCATTGCTGATTTCTTCCTCCTGCTGCGCGTCGGTGGCCAGCAGCAAGGCGGCCTGCAGGCCCATGCGTTGCGTCAGCGTCCCCTGGGCCGCGGCAATGCCGATGATCTCGGCATCGGCCAGCCGAACCGCCTCGGATTGCTCCACCCGCCAGTCCTGCCAGGCCGAGACGGCACCAACGACCAGCAGCACCGCATACATGGCCACGCGAACCCGCCGGTGCACCGGCGCATCGGCATCCACCGGCATCTTGGTCAGCCCGAACCAGGCCATGGCCCGGCGCAGCCACGACTCACCGCCTGCCTGCGGCGGTGAAGCGTGTTGCGGCTTAAGCGGTGCGGACATGAATGCGGGCGATGCTAACCGAGACACCACCTTCCGGCCGCTGTCGCAGATCAAAGGGGTGGCGTGAAAAGGATCTTTGTTGCAAGGGATGCATCAGGCCAGCGCCTGGCGCATGGCGTCGATGACGGCCTTGTAGTCGGGCTTGCCGAAGATGGCGCTGCCGGCGACAAAGGTGTCGGCACCGGCATCGGCCACGCGGCGGATGTTGTCGGCCTTGATGCCGCCGTCCACCTCGAGCCGGATGTCCTTGCCCGAGGCCTCGATGCGCCGGCGCACCGCTTCGGTCTTGCGCAGGGCCGAATCGATGAAGCTCTGGCCACCGAAACCGGGGTTGACACTCATGATCAGGATCAGGTCGATGTCCTCGATCACCCAGTCCAGCACATCCAGCGGCTGCGCCGGGTTGAACACCAGCCCGGCCTGGCAGCCCTTGCTCTTGATGGCCTGGATGCTGCGGTGCACGTGGCCCGAGGCGTCCGGATGGAAGCTGATCAGGTCGGCCCCAGCCTCGGCAAAGGCCGCGGCCAGCGCATCCACCGGCTCGATCATCAGGTGCACGTCGATCGGCACCGGCGTGCCGTCGGGCCGCTTGGCGTGCGGCTTCAGGGCCTGGCACACCATCGGACCAAAGGTCAGGTTGGGCACGTAGTGGTTGTCCATCACGTCGAAGTGGATCCAGTCGGCGCCGGCGGCAATCACGTTGCGCACCTCCTCGCCCAGACGGGCAAAGTCGGCCGAGAGGATGGAGGGGGCAATGCGGTAGGTTTTAGACATGGGGGTATTTTCGCAGGTAGCATCGGGTCATGGCCAAGTACCAGATTCTTGTCGAAGTCCAGCCCCGCTACCTGCCCGAGCAATCCGCTCCGGAGCAGGGGCTTTACGCCTTTGCCTACACCGTCACCATCAGCAACACGGGCGATGTGCCGGCCCAGCTGATCTCGCGCAGCTGGAACATCAACGATGCCAGCGGCCACACCGAGAAGGTGAGCGGCCTGGGCGTGATCGGCCAGCAGCCGCTGCTGCAGCCGGGCGAAACCTTCGAATACACCAGCGGCACACGCCTGCGCACACCCACCGGCACCATGCACGGCAGCTACTTCTTCGTTGCCGACGACGGTGAGCGCTTCGACATCGACATCCCGATGTTCGTGCTCGACGCCTTGAGCGCCAGCGGCGGCTCACGCACACTCCATTAAGCATGTCGGTCCCACGCGATCTTCCCAGCCTGCTGGACGCCCTCGACCCCGAAGCCACGCAAGTCGGACGCCACCTTTGGCTGATGGCACTGCTCGACTGGGTGCGCGGTGACCGCCAGTCCGTCGAGACCTCCATCAGCCGGGTCCAGCTTTTTCTCGACATCGTGGAAGAGCGTCCGGTGCTGCGCGAACGGGTGCAAGCCTGGTGGCAGGCCCTGCTCGGCACGATTGACGGCACCACACTGCTGGCCGACCACGGTTTTGCCCAGCGCCCGGCGTTCCTGAGCGAATTTTTCAGCCGGTTGCTGCGCAAGATCCTGCCCGCCACACCGCAGACGCGGGATGCGTCGGAGCTGTTCTCCCTGCTGTTCCCGCACGCCTTTGATGCCGAATGGCTGGCCCTGCTGGACGAAGCCACCGCCCAGCGGCTGGCCCGGCTGCTGGCGCTGCCGACCGGTGCGACGCCCACGCCCTGGCAGCAGACCTTGGAAGAAGCCATCACCTACTGCGTGAGCCAGATCCGCGCCATCGGCTTCGCCCCCGAGCTGCGCCTGCGCATGAGCGCAGCAGCGCATGAGGAGCGCCCTTTCCACGCGCTGGTCGCCGATTTCGAGGCCGTGTGCCGGGCCTTGCATCAGTCACCGCGCGACGAGGCTGCGCTGGCCACCACCGTGCAACACTTCAAGGAACGACTCGACGCCTGCCGCCACGCCGCCGCCAGCGTCTACGCCCACCTGGACGAGCATGGCATCTCGGTCGACATGGTGTTTCGCCTGCGCCAGCTGCGCGCGCGCGCGCTGCGCGTGCGCGAGTTGCTGGACTGCCTGCTCACCACCACGCCCGCCTTCAGCGCCGCCCAGCTGCTGGGGCGCCTGGTGCTGGTCGGCCAGCAAAGCCGCAGCCTGCGCGCCCTGATTGCCAGCAACTCCTCGCTGCTGGCGGCCAAGGTCACCGACCGCAGCGCCGAGACCGGCGAGCACTACATCACCCGCAACCGGGCCGAATACCGCGACATGCTGCACAAGGCGGCCGGCGGCGGCGCCGTGATGTCGCTCACCACGCTGCTGAAGTTCGCCCTGGGCGCGCTCGGCCTGTCGGCCTTCTGGGGCGGTCTGGCTGCAGGCATGAACTACGCCCTGAGTTTCTTGCTCATCCAGCTGCTGCACTGGACGGTGGCCACCAAACAGCCAGCCATGACGGCCCCGGCCATGGCCGCCAAACTCAAGGACCTGGAGGAACCAGGCGCCGTGGCCCAGTTCGTTGACGAGGTCACCCACCTGATGCGCTCGCAGGTCGCGGCCGTGGTGGGCAATCTGGCGCTGGTCGCACCCTGTGTGCTGCTGCTGAGCGCCACATGGTGGAAGCTGACCGGCCACACACCGATCAATGCCGCGCAAGCACAGTACGTGCTGCACTCGCTCACGCTGCTCGGCCCGACGCTGCTGTTTGCCGCCTTCACCGGTGTGCTGCTGTTCGTCTCCAGCCTGATTGCCGGCGCCGCGGAAAACTGGTTCGTGTTGCACCGGCTGGAGTCCGCGCTGCGCTACAACCCACGCATCACCGCGGCGCTGGGGCCGGCGCGCGCCCAGCGCTGGGCCACCTTCCTGCGCACCAACATCTCGGGTCTGGCCGCCAACATCTCGCTCGGCCTGATGCTGGGGCTGATCCCGGCCTTCGCCGCCTTTTTCGGCCTCGGGCTGGAAGTGCGCCACGTCACGCTGTCCACCGGCCAGGTAGCGGCCGCCGGCATGGCACTGGGCACCGGCGTGCTGGCCCTGCCGGCCTTCTGGCTGTGCGTGTTGGCGCTGCCGCTGACCGGTCTGCTCAACGTGGCGGTGAGCTTCTACTTCGCCTTCCAGCTCGCGCTGCGGGCGCACAACGTCAGCGGCGTCAACCGCCGGCGCATCTATGCCGCCATCCGTGGCCGGCTGCGCCGCGCGCCGCGGAGCTTCTTCTGGCCGCCCACGGACACCACGGCCGAGACCCCAGCGGCACCCCCTGACGAACCTCCCGGCAAAGCGCCCACTGAGGAGCCCGACCACCGTGGGTGAGTTCGACCTGATCGCGCGCTTTTTCCAGCGCCCGGCACACCGGGCTGCCGGCCATGTCGCACTGGGCGTGGGCGACGACTGCGCCCTGCTGCAGCCGGCTCCCGGCACACAGCTGGCGATTTCCTGCGACATGCTGGTCGAGGGCCGGCATTTCCTGCCCGACGTTGACCCCACCACCCTCGGCCACAAGGCACTGGCCGTCAACCTCAGTGACCTGGCCGCCTGCGGTGCCAAGCCGCTGGCCTTCACGCTGGCGCTGGCCCTGCCGCGCGCCGACGAGGCCTGGCTGGCCGGCTTTGCGCGCGGCCTGTTCGCGCTGGCCGACGCGCATGGCTGCGAACTCATCGGCGGCGACACCACCCAGGGGCCGCGCAACATCTGCATCACGGTGTTTGGCGAAGTGCCGGTGGTGAACGGCCGCAGCCAGGCGCTGCTGCGCTCCGGCGCCCGGCCGGGTGACGACCTCTATGTCAGCGGCATGCCGGGCCAGGCGCGGCTGGCGCTCGAAGCGCTGCAAGGCCAGCGCAGCCTGCCGGCCGATGTCCTGCCCGCGCTGCGCCAGCGGCTGGAACAGCCCACGCCGCGCGTGGCACTCGGCCTGGCCTTGCGCGGTGTGGCCAGTGCGGCGATCGACGTCAGCGACGGCCTGCTCGGCGACCTCGGCCACATCCTCAAAGCTTCCGCTTGCGGCGCCACCATCAACACCTCGGATGCTATCAATTCAATAGCTGCCGGCGTAGACAGTACAAGGCCAGAGGTGCAATTTCTCATGCAATTGCCGATTGAACAGCAACAGGCCCTGGTGCTGGCCGGCGGTGATGACTACGAGCTGCTGTTCAGCGCCCCGCCCACTGCACGCGCGGCCGTGCAGGCGGCGGCACGGGCAAGTGCCACACCGGTCACGCGCATCGGCAGCATCGAGACCACGCCAGGCCTGCGCCTGGTGGACGCACAGGGCCAGCCCGTCAGCGGCCGCTTTGCCTCCTTCGATCATTTCGCCTGAACAGGCCCGACGGCGCCAGCTGCCACCCGCCCGCCGGGCACACCCGGCGTCCACCATAATCCGGCCATGTCTGCGTCTGACTCCTCTCCGCTGCCGCCTGGGTTCATGCGCCCCACCGGCCGCTTCATGCTGGCGCACCCGGCCCACCTGATTGCGCTCGGCTTCGGCTCCGGTCTCAGCCCGAAAGCGCCCGGGACCGTCGGCACGCTGTGGGCCTGGCTGGTCTTCTGGGTGCTGCAGCCGTGGATGAGCGAAGCGCGCTGGGGCCTGCTGATTGCCCTCTCGCTGCCGCTGGGCTGGTGGGCCTGCAGCGTGACCGCACGCCACCTGCGCAACCCTGACCCCGGCAACATCGTGTGGGACGAGGTCATCGCCTTCTGGCTGGTGCTGTGGCTCGTCATGCCCGCCAGCTTTTATGACCAGCTGCTGGCCTTCATCCTGTTCCGCTACTTCGACGCCGTCAAACCTGGCCCGGTGCGCTGGGCTGACCGCCTGTACCACGGCATGGACCCGGGCCACACACGCCATGGCTGGGCCAAGGCCGGCTGGGGCATCCTGTTCGATGACCTGGTGGCCGCCTTCTGCACCCTGCTGTGCCTTGCCTTGTGGAAAACCATCTGAACATGAGCACCGCCACCCTGCCCCTGGCTGAACAACTGGCTACGCGGCTGCTGCAGCGGCAATGGCTGCTGGCCACGGCCGAGAGCTGCACCGGCGGGCTGATTGCCGGCGCCTGCACGGATCTTTCCGGCTCCAGCAACTGGTTCGAACGCGGTTTCGTCACCTACTCCAACGCGGCCAAGACGGAACTGCTGGGTGTACCGGCCGCATTGATCGACACACACGGTGCCGTCAGTGAAGAAGTGGCACACGCCATGGCCACCGGCGCGGTGCAGCAGTCGCACGCGCAGGTGGCGGTGGCCGTCACCGGCGTGGCCGGCCCCACCGGCGGCACGGCCGACAAGCCCGTGGGCCTGGTGTGGTTCGGTTTTGTGCTGCCGGGCCGCGTGCTGACGGAGCGGATGAATTTCACCGGCGACCGCGCGGCCGTGCGCGCCGCCACGGTGCGCCACGCCCTGCAACGCCTAACGGAGATGCTGACATGAGCTGGTTCGACGGATTTGAGACCCGCCGCTTCGACGTCAATGGCGTCGAGATCTTCGCCCGCGTGCCCACCACGGCACGCGGCAGCCGCCCGGCGCTGTTGCTGCTGCATGGCTTTCCGCAGAGCCATGTGATGTGGCACCGCGTGGCACAGCAGCTGCAGCACGACTACTGGCTCGTCATGCCCGACCTGCGCGGCTATGGCGACTCGTCCAAGCTGGAAGGCCTGCCCGACCACAGCACCTACAGCAAGCGCGCCATGGCGCAGGACATGGTGGACGTGATGGACCTGCTGGGTCTGCAGCGCTTTTACCTCTGCGGCCACGACCGTGGCGCTCGCGTGGCGCACCGGCTGGCACTGGACCACGCGGAGAAGGTCGAGAAGCTGTGCGTGATTGACATCGCGCCCACGCTGGACATGTACAACGCCACCGACATGGCGTTTGCACGTGCCTACTACCACTGGTTCCACCTCATCCAGCCCTGGCCGCTGCCCGAGCGCATGATCGGCGGCAACCCGAAGGACTACCTGCACAGCAAGCTGGGCGGCTGGGGCAGTGCCGGCCTGGGCTACATCGAGCCGCAGGCACTGGCCGAGTACGAACGCTGCTTCTGCACGCCCGAAGCCATCCACAGCGCCTGCGAGGACTACCGCGCCAGTGCCGGCATCGACCTGGAACACGACCGCGAGAGCCGCGCCCACCACCAGCGCATCGCCTGCGACCTGCTGGTGCTGTGGGGCGAGCGTGGTGTGGTGAACAAGCTGTTCAAACCCCTGGAACTCTGGCAGGCGCAGTGCAACGCCACCTTGACCGGCCAGGCACTGCCGGCGGGGCACTTCATCCCGGAAGAATTGCCGAAGGAGACGGCGGCGGCGTTGCGCAGGTTTTTCGGCCAGCCCTGAACCGCTTGGTCCGTGACTAGGCGCTTTCCGGTATAGGGTTGCGCAAACTGACGTTGAGCAGGTTCCACGCGTTGATGGTCACGATGGCGAAACCGATTTCCGCGATTTCCGCGTCCGAGAAATGCGCGCGCAGGTGTTCGAACTCTTCGTCACTCGCATCGCTGTGCGGGATCGCGGTAACGATCTCGGTCCAGCGCAACGCGGCGCGCTCGCGCTCGCTGAAGAACGGCGCTTCGCGCCAGCCGGCCACGGCATTGAGATGGCGCGGGTCGGCGCCTTGCGCCACCAGATCGCGCCAGTGCATGTCGATGCAGAAGCCGCAGCCGTTGATCTGCGACGCGCGCAGGAACACGAGATCCAGCAGGCGGCTGCCGAGTCCGCTCTTGTGAACA
Organism: Curvibacter delicatus NBRC 14919; assembly: GCF_001592265.1. GTDB lineage: Bacteria > Pseudomonadota > Gammaproteobacteria > Burkholderiales > Burkholderiaceae_C > Hylemonella > Hylemonella delicata. The sequence goes on from NZ_BCWP01000009.1 coordinate 17,539, forward strand.
GTGGCAGACAGGTTGAGCAGGCCCTGGAAAGGCTTGGGAGCGAGTTGTGGGTAAGGAAGACGGGCAGTGTGCGTCATGGCGCGACCTTTCGGTACAGAGTCAAGGTTCCGGACGGCCGCCCCATGCAGCCCTCCATGCACTCAAGACGCACCACAACACGCGTTTGTGACAGCGTGGCTCACTGCATCAGGGGAATGCCGGTCAGCTTGTCCGGATTGCGCACGGCGTAGATCGCCACAATGCGCTCACCATCGGTCACGAAGGCCTGCGCCGATTCGAGCCGGCCATCGACATAGCGCAGCAGACCGGGTTCGCCGTTGAGTTGCGCCATGCGATAGACCACCCGACCCGGGTTCTTCTTCCACAGCGCCCAGTACAGGTTGGCGATGCGGTGTGCGCCGCGCAGAATCTTCATGAACGACGGCACCTTGCCGCCGCCGTCGCCGACGAGCTGCACGTTGTCGGCCAGCAGATCCTTGATCGCTTCGCGCTCCCCGCTGCGCGCAGCGAGCATGAAACGCGCGACCAACCGTTGATGGGCATCCTTGGGCACCTCAAAGCGCGGCCGCTCCTGCTGCAGCCGCTCGGCGGCGCGATGCACCATCTGGCGGCAGGCCGCTTCGCTCTTGCCCAGCAAGACCGCGATCTCGTCATAGTCGTGATCGAACACCTGCCGCAGCAGAAAAGCGGCGCGCTCTTCAGGCGACAGGCGCTCCAGCACCCAGAGCAGCGCCACAGACAACTCCCCCGCCAGTTCGGCCGCCGCTTCCGGCGTGCGCTCGTCCAGCTCCACCAGGGGCTCCGGCAGCCACCAGCCGACATAGGCCTCGCGCTCGGTCTTGGCAGCACGCAGCCGGTCGATGGCCAGCCGCGTCACCACGGTCACGAGCCAGGCCTCGGCCGATTGCAGCGCGGCCTGGTCGGCCTGATGCCAGCGCAGCCAGGCGTCCTGCAACACATCCTCGGCATCGGCACGCGTGCCGAGCATGCGGTAGGCAATGGCAAACAGCCGCGGCCGCAGCGTGGCGAAGGCATCGGGATCAACGGGGGAGACGTTGGAACTCATGACGGCGTGCAAGGATGGTACGTTGTCAGCCTTAGACGCGGCAAGGGTCCGGTTTGTGACAGGGTCGGTGGCAGAAAAACCATCAGGAATGCGGCGCAGCCCCCTTCGGCGTGCACCGGTCAGTGATCTGCCTTAAAGCCCTCGTGAAACGTCACCGTGCCCTGCGGCATGCGGCCGTCGAAGACCAGCGCAAAAAAGGCCTCGGGCGGCACCCCCTCATGGCCCAGCCCGACCGGGTTCTGGAAACCGAAACGGCCGTAATACGCGGGATGACCGACGAGGCAGCAGCCTCTGGCGCCCAGCGCCTGCAGGCGGCGCAGACCCTCTTTGATCAACGCTGAGCCGATGCCCTGACGATGCAGCGCGGGCAGCACCGAGACCGGGCCAAGACCGTACCAGCCGGCGGTACCGTCGGACAGCGTGACCGGCGAGAAGGCGATGTGGCCGACCACGCGGCCGTCCAGTTCCGCCACCAGCGACAGGGTGAGCGCGTGCGCGGCGCGCAGGGCCTGGACGATGAAGTGCTCGGTGTGGTGGCTGATGTCCAGCGTCTGGAAGGCGGCCACCGTCACGGCGGTGATGGCCTCGATGTCGGCGGGGGTTTCGTCGCGAATGGTCAGGGTGGGATGCATCACACGCGGCCGCCCCAAAGGTTCAGAGCCACATGCCGCTGTGCGGCATCTGGATGGTGTACTCCGCGCTGCCGCCGGCCACAAAGGCGCCGATGATGAAACTGAACACGGTGATGAAGATGCTGGCAAAGAAGGCGGTCCAGAAGCCGGTGACGGTGAAACCGCGCACCAGGGCCGAGACCAGCAGCAGCACCAGCGCGTTGATGACCAGCAGGAACAGGCCGAAGGTGAGGAAGGTCAGCGGCAGCGTGAGCAGGATCAGCAGCGGTTTGACCAGCGCGTTGGCCAGGCCCAGCAGCAGGGCCGAGACGACGAGTGCACCGGCGCTGGCGAAGCGGATGCCGCTGAAGAGGTGGCTGGCCACCCAGAGCGAAACGGCGGTGATGCCCCAGTGCAGCAGAAAGGGCCAGAGGTTGTGCGTCATCATCGTGCTCCTTCAGTGTCTGGGTCTTCAGGTCAGGTGGCGCCGTGGCACTTCTTGTACTTCTTGCCGCTGCCGCAGTAGCAAAGGTCGTTGCGGCCGGGTGTGGCTTCCTTGCGAATGGTTTCCACGCGCGGACCGATGTTGCGCCAGATTTCGTACAAGTCGTACACCGCCCAGACGGCTTCGCCGAAGGCGTTGAGGCGCGCCACGCTCACCGACGGCGGGCTGTCGTCGCCGAAGGGGGAAATCGCCGGCTCTCCTGTATCGTCTTCCGTCATGGCGACGATGGCCTGCAGCGAGGCGTCGAGCCACTTGGCGGCGTCCTTGTCGCGCGGTGCGGCCCACTCCTCGGGCCAGTTCTCCACCACGAACATGAAACCCAGCGCCCACACCTGGGCGAAAGACGGCAGCGGCTCGTCACCGTGCTCGGCCTCGAAGGCGGCGCGCTCCGCCGGCGGCAAGACCGCTACCGCACCGCGCACGTCCATGATCTCGGGCTGGTAGGCCGCGTCGTCTTCCAGGCTCTCGACCTCAGCTTCCAGCGAGACAGCCACCTCGCGCCAACGCTGCGCCCACAGCGCCATGAAACGCTCGCGCTGCGTCGCATCGGCAAACACCTCGGTGCCTTCGTCACCACCCAGCAGCATGGGGAAATACTCCTGCGGCGGGATGGCGCGGCGGCAGCAGATCAATGCGGCCATGGCGCCTTCGCAGAATTCCCACTGCGGGATTTCGTCGTCGCGCGTGCGCAGCTCGTCGAGGATGGCTTCGAGTTCGTCGAAGGCTTCCGAGCCCAAGGGTTCGGGGTTGGCAGCGGCGGGGGTCTGGCTCATGGTCGGTCTCAGGCAATGGGTTCGGGGATCAGATTTGCTACAAAACTAGTAGCTGTTTGCGCATATACATCAAGGGCCAGCAGCCGTTTTGCCATGCAAAGCACGGCGTGGTCCTTGCTCAGCAGCGGGGTCTTGTGGGCCACGGCCAGGTCGATGAACTTCTGGTCGTCGGCGTCCTTGCAGGTCACGGGCGCCTTGGGTGCCACGTCCACCACCTTGACCAGACGGTCGAAGGTCGCCAGCACGTCAACCGCGCTGCGCTGGTAGTAGGCCAGGCGCGGCACGATCTGCTTGTAGGCCAGCACGCGCGCGAGTTCTTCACGCATGGCGGGTGTGGCAATCCACTGCAACTGCTGCGTCTGCAGCGCGTCCTTCAGCGGCAACACGGCCGGGTCGTCGAAGACGAACAGGTCGAGCACGATGTTGGTGTCGAGGACGATCATGTCGCGCTCGGCTTCGCAGCCACTTTTTCGCCGGCTTTCTCGCGTGCCGAGCCCTTGATCATTTCAAACTTGAACAGGCGACACTCCAGCGGGCCGTTCCACATCGGCACCCGGCGCGATTCCTTCAGGCGCATCTTGCCCGGCAGTTTCAGGTCGGGCGTCAGCACCCAGGCGGTCCAGCCGGTGTAGTTTTTCTTCCAGTGGGTGGCGAGCTTGCTGAAGAATTCAGCGCCGTCACCGCCCCCCTCGCCACCGGCTTCGGTGGCGGGCAGTTCACGCGCGCCGAAGCGGGCCGTGCCGGCAAAACCGCCAGCCTCGATCCGTTCACCATAGGGCGGGTTGACCAGCATCACACCCGGCACATCGATGGGCGGCATGCGTTGCAGCGCGTCGCCGCCGCGGAACTCGATCACGTCGGCCACGCCGGCGCGTTCGGCATTGCGCTGCGCGAAGTCCACCATGCGGTGCGACACATCGCTGCCGAAGATCAGCGTGGCCTGGCCCGGCTCGGGCTTGACCACCGCCTGCGCGGCCTCGGCCTTCATGGCGGCCCACTCCTGGGCACGGAAAGGCCGGTATTTCTCGAAGGCAAAACGACGCAGCGAACCGGCCGCGATGTTGCAGGCAATCTGCGCGGCTTCGATCACCACGGTGCCGCTGCCGCAGCAGGGGTCGTACAGCGGTTGCAGGTCACCGTCGCCGTCGGCCCAGCCGCTGGCGGCAATCATGGCGGCGGCCAGGGTTTCCTTCAGCGGTGCATCGCCCTTGTCCTCGCGCCAGCCGCGCTTGAACAGCGGCTCGCCCGAGGTGTCGATGTAAAGCGAACAGCTGTCGGTGGTCAGGTGGGCGTAGATGCGCACATCGGGCCACTGGGTGTTCACATCGGGGCGCACGCCGCCGGAGGTTTCGCGGAAGCGGTCACAGACCGCGTCCTTCACCTTCAGCGCCGCAAAGTTGAGCGAGGTCAGCGGGCTGTGCTGGGCCGTGATCTCGACCTTGATGCTTTCCCTGGGCGTGAACCACTGCTCCCAAGGCACCGCCATGGCGGCGCGGTACAGGTCCTGCTCGTTGCGGTACTCGGTGTAGGACACCAGCACCAGCACGCGCTGCGCCAGCCGGCTGTAGAGGTTGAGCAGCATGGCGTGCGCAAACGAGGTGCGCACCGCCACCCCGCCACGCTGCTTGGTGATGCAGCCCGGCGGCAAGCCCGTGATGCGCAGGATCTCGGGCGCCAGATAGTCCTCGACGCCAGCGGCGCAGGGGAGAAAGAGAGTCAGTTGATTCACACGATATTCCTCACAGGGGCACCTGCGGAACCGGCTCCGCCGGGCCGCTGGGTGCGCCCCCTCCGCGCAGCAGGAGGGGGGTGGCGAAGCGACCGCAGGGCGCGCAGCCTGGGGGTGGAGGCGCTCATAGCGCCTTTCTCAGGTTTGCCGGGGCGATTTTCAAAGCCTCGCGGTATTTGGCCACCGTCCGGCGCGCGCATTCAATGCCCTGTTCCTTGAGCATGTCGGAAATCTGGTTGTCGGACAAGGGTTTTTTCGGGCTCTCGGCGGCCACGAACTGTTTGATGAGCGCGCGCACTGCCGTACTCGATGCATTGCCGCCCGACTCGGTGCCCAGGCCGGAGCCGAAGAAGTACTTCAGCTCGAAGGTGCCGAAAGGCGTGGCCATGTACTTGGCGGTGGTGACGCGGCTGATGGTGGACTCGTGCAGGCCGAGCTCGTCGGCGATCTCGCGCAACACCAGCGGGCGCATGGCCAGCTCGCCGTGCATGAAGAAGTTCTTCTGCCGCTCGACGATGGCGCTGGAAACACGCAGGATGGTGTCGAAGCGCTGCTGGATGTTCTTGATGAACCAGCGCGCCTCCTGCAGGCGCTGCTGCAGGGCGGCGTAGTTGTCGGCGTCGCGGCCGGTGGCCTTGTGGCCCTTGAGCGCATTGGCGTAGATGTCGTGCACGCGCAGGCGCGGCATGACGTCGGGGTTGAGCTGGACGCGGAAGCGGGTCTGCGTGCCGCTGCCGACCTTGGTCACCAGCACATCGGGCACGATGACGTTGCGCTCCACATTGACGAAACGCCGGCCCGGCTTGGGCTCCAGCCGCGCAATCAGCGCCAGTGCCTCGCGCACCTGCACCTCGGTGCCGCCACACAGCTGTGCCAACCGGCGCGTGTCACGCCGCGCCAGCAGCTCCATCGGCTGGGCACAGACCCGCAAGGCCAGCGCCAGCACTTCAGGCCGCGGTGCAGTTTCGCCATGAACCTGCTGCAAAGCCTGCAACTGCAGGGTCAGGCATTCCGCCAGGTTGCGCGCGCCCACACCGGTGGGCTCCAGGCTTTGCAGCAGGTGCCGCGCCACGGTGAAGTGGTGCACCAGCTCCTCGACCTGCTCGGCGTCCTCGCCGGCCAGCCCCTGCGCCAGCGATTCGAGCGTGTCCTCCAGATAACCGTCGTCGTTGAGCGACTCGATCAGGAAACGCAGCGCGGCGCGGTCTTCCTCGCTCAGGCGCAGGGTCAGCGCCTGGCGGTGCAGGAAGTCCTGCAGCGACACCTGGCTGCGCGCCAGTTCGGTGGCATCGGCCTCGTCATCCTCATGCGCGCCGTTGCGGGCCGGCGCATCGCCGCCCCACTCGCTGTCGTCGGGCGACATGTCCACACTGCCGTCGCCTTCCCAATCGGGCGCCTCGTCACCCGACAGCGGTGCTGTCTCAACGTCATTTGAGGCCGTGGAGACCGAATCATATGCGTCGGCAGCTACCGAATTGATAGCAAATTCCGCCTCCTGCTCGCCCTGCGAGACCGGTGTGTCGGCCCGATCGAGGCCGAACTCCTCGCGCGGCGCCTCTTCCTGCGCGCGTTCCAGAAAGGGGTTGTCGTCGAGCATCTGCTCGACTTCCTGGCTCAGCTCCAGCGTGGACAGCTGCAGCAATCGGATCGATTGCTGCAGCTGCGGCGTGAGCGCCAGATGTTGTGAAACCCGGAGGGACAGCCCCTGTTTCATCTACATCCTGAAGTGTTCGCCGAGGTAGACCCGGCGCACATCGACGTTGTCCACGATCTCGGTCGGCGTGCCTTGCGCCAGCACATGGCCGTCGCTGATGATGTAGGCGTGGTCACAAATGCCCAGCGTCTCGCGCACGTTGTGGTCGGTGATCAGCACGCCAATGCCGCGCGACTTCAGAAAACTGATGATGCGCTGGATCTCGATCACCGCAATCGGGTCGATGCCGGCAAACGGCTCGTCCAGCAGGATGAAACGCGGCTGGGTGGCCAGCGCACGGGCGATCTCGACGCGGCGCCGCTCGCCACCCGACAGGGCCAGCGCCGGCGAAGCACGCAGATGGTCCACCCGCAGGTCCTGCAGCAGACTGGTCAGACGGCGTTCGATCTCTTCGGTGCCCAGCGACTTGCCGCTCTCGTCCTGCTGCAGCTCGAGCACGGCACGCACGTTGTCTTCCACGTTGAGCTTGCGGAAGATCGAGGCCTCCTGCGGCAGATAACTCAGCCCCAGGCGCGCGCGGCGGTGGATCGGCATGTGCTCGACCGACTGGCCGTCGATGGTGATGTCGCCGGCGCTGACACGCACCAGCCCGACGATCATGTAGAACGAAGTCGTCTTGCCGGCACCATTGGGGCCCAGCAATCCCACCACTTCGCCCTTGCGCACCGTGAGCGAGACGTCCTTGACGACCTCGCGGCTGCCGTAGAACTTCTTCAGGTGCCGCGCCTCGAGCTTGCTCTGCGTCGTGTCCTGCACTTGCGTCATGCCGCTGTCTTGCGCCGTCGCTGCCGTGTCGCTCACTTCTTCTCCTCGCCCAGCGTGGTCGTGGCGCGCAGCGTCGGGCCGCGCTCCGGCACGGCCGGTGGCGTTGCCTTGTCCTGCTTGGGCGTCAACATGGTGCGCACGCGGCCGCGGCCACCGGTCGTGCCCTTGGGGGCGCCGCCATCGACCGTGAAGACATCGGTGTTGTTGTCGTAGACGATGATGTCGCCGGTGGTCTCGTCGGCCAGTGTGGCGCCACGCAGGCGGCGCATCTCGGCCTTCTTGATGAACTTGACGATGTCGGTCTTGCCGTCGTATTCGATGGTCTCGCCTTCGCCTTCGATGTACTCGTCCACCCCTTCACGCTTCTGCCGGAAAAAGGCCCGCTTGCCCGGCTCGGCCGTGGCCACGCCGAACTGGTAACCCTCGGGGTCCTGCCGAACATCGACCCGCGCGCCGCGGATGACGATGGTGCCCTTGGTCAGGACTACGTTGCCGGTGAACACGCTGGTCTGCTTGAGGTCGTCGTAGCGCAAGGCATCGGACTCGATGTTCATCGGCTTGTTCTTGTCAGCTTTCTCGGCGCTGGCCATGCCAGCCCCGAGTGCGCAGGCGACACAGAGCAGGAGCTGAGGAAAGGGATGGTTCATAAAGAAAGGCACGAATCTTGCTGCAAGGGCTTGCCTTGGATTGTAGCGGGCAGGGATGACTGTTCCCGCGTGTTGGCGCGAATTGCAAGCCGCGCCCATGAGGCCGGGGCCGCCCTGCGCCCAGGCGGCGGCGATGTCCGGGGCGTGTCAGCTGGCCTGATTCACTATGAATTTGATAGCGGTTTGCGCAGCAAACACGGGGCGGGATGCAAAAAAAGCCCGCAGATGCGGGCTTTTCCTCAGCCGGAAAGCAGAGGCTCAGCGGCCCTTGCGCACTTCGCCCGCCAGATATTCCACCACCTGCAGCACATGTTCCATGCCCTTGGCCATGGTGCCATCGGTGTAGAACCGGCCGGCCACGCCCATGGCCGGAACGCCTTCGACCTTGTAGGCGTTCATCAGCTGCGTGGCGCGCGTGGCCTTGGAAGCGGTGCTGAAGGCGTTGAACTGGTCGGTGAACTTGGCCTTGTCGACCCCCTGCTGGCTCACCCAGTTGATGATGGCTTCGGGCTGGTCCAGGCGCTTGCGCTCCACATGAATGGCGTAGAACACCTTGGCATGCAGCTGCTCCACCAGGCCCATGGCTTCCAGCGCGTAATACAGGCGCTGCTGCGGACCGAAGTCGCTACGGAAGGCCACCGGCACACGCCGGATCACCACATCCTTCGGTGCCCGCTTGCTCCAGGCCTCAAAGGTCGGCTCGAAGGCATTGCAGTGCGGGCAGTTGTACCAGAAGAACTCGACCACCTCGATCTTGCCGGCCGGTGCCTCCACCCCTGCCGGCTTGTCCAGCGGCAGGTATTCCTTGCCTGCCTCGGGGCGCTTGCCCTGCACCTGGGCCGGGGTGGTGGTCTGGGCCTGGGCCGCAGACATCAGCCAGGTACCGGCCGCCAGGGTGGAACCGCAGGCCAGGGAAAAATCACGACGCTTCATCTTCAGCAACTCCTTGTGAATGCGAATGAGACAGAGCCCGGCAGCAAAAGTTCAAACCGGGGTGCTGCGAACCGGGCTCAGCGCTGCACGCGCACCAGGGCCGTCTCGTAGCCGGCACCATCGAGCTTGTCCTTGGTGCGCTCGGCCTCGTCGCGCTTGTCGAACGGGCCGACACGCACGCGGTACACCATGCGGCCGGACTGCTCGCGCTCCGACACCTTGGCTTCCACGCCCGCCAGCGACAGCTTGGCGCGTTGGCTCTCGGCATCTTCCGCTGTACGGAAAGCACCCGCCTGAACGAAATAGGCAAACGGATCGGCCGCGGTCTTGGCCTTGGCCAGATCGCCCAGCGGGTCGGCCGTCACGGCCGGCTTGGCTTCGGTTTTGCCTTCCACCTTGGTCTCGGCCTTGGCTGCTGCAGGCGCCGACGCAGCAGCGGCCGGTGCGGCAGCCGGCTTGGCCGGGTTCTTGCCGTACAGCGGCGCGTTGGGGTCCCAGTCCTTGTTTTTCTTGGCTTCGGCAGCATCCTGCTCCGGGCCGCGACTCTGCCCCTTGTTGAGGAAGGGCACCGGCACCTTGGTCACGTACACCGCCACCCCCAGGGCGACACCGAGACCGACGACCATGCCGATGATGAAACCCAGAATGGTTCCGCCGCGTTGCTGTTTCATGCCTAGCCCTTGTCTCCGGTGTTCCATGGAACGTGTTGTCTTGTCAGCCATCTGGCTCACATCTTCTGCGGGGCGCTCACGCCCAGCACGGCCAGGCCATTGTGCAGCACCTGTGCCGTGGCCGCGACCAGCGCCAGCCGCGCGCGCTTGACCGCTTCGTCATCCACCAGGATGCGCTCGGCATCGTAATAGCTGTGGTAGCTGGCAGCCAGGTCGCGCAGGTAGAAGGTCACGTCGTGCGGCGCGAAGTCGGCCGCGGCGGCGGTGAGCATCTCGGGGTACTTGGCCAGCTGCAGCATCAGGGCCTGCGCCTGCGGGCTGTCAAGTGCCGACAGGTCGGCGGCCTTCAGCGACGCCACATCGCCGCCTTCCTTCTCGCGCCACGCTGCCAGCACCGAGCAGATGCGCGCATGCGCGTACTGCACGTAGTACACCGGGTTCTCGTTGTTCTGTGTGATGGCCAGATCGACATCGAAGGTGTATTCGGTGTCCGGCTTGCGGCTGAGCAGGAAGAAACGCACCGCGTCCTTGGAGGTCCAGTCGATCAGGTCGCGCAGCGTCACGTAGCTGCCGGCGCGCTTGGAAATCTTCACCTCTTCGCCGCCGCGCACCACACGCACCATGGTGTGCAGCACGTAGTCGGGAAAACCCTCCGGGATGCCGACACCGGCGGCCTGCAGGCCGGCACGCACACGCGCGATGGTGCCGTGGTGGTCGGTGCCCTGGATGTTCACCACCTTCTGGAAGCCGCGCTCCCACTTGGTGATGTGGTAGGCCACGTCCGGCACGAAGTAGGTGTAGCTGCCATCGCCCTTGCGCATGACGCGGTCCTTGTCGTCGCCGTAGTCGGTCGACTTGAGCCACAGCGCGCCGTCGTGCTCGTAGGTCTTGCCGGCTTCGCGCAGGCGGCGCACCGCATCGTCCACCTTGCCGCTGGTGTACAGGCTCGACTCCAGGTAGTAGTTGTCGAACTTGACGGCGAAGGCCTTGAGGTCCAGGTCCTGCTCGTGGCGCAGGTAGGCGACGGCAAACAGGCGCATGCCGTCCAGGTCGTTCACGTCGCCGCTGGCGGTGAACTCGCGGTCATCAGAGTGCACGGTCTTCTTCGCCAGGAAGTCGGCCGCGATGTCGGCGATGTAGTCGCCGTTGTAGGCGGCTTCCGGCCACTCGGCATCACCCGGCTTGAAGCCCTTGGCGCGCAGCTGCACACTGTTGGCCAGCGTCTGGATCTGCACGCCGGCATCGTTGTAATAGAACTCGCGGTACACGTCCCAGCCCTGGGTCTGGAACAGGTTGCAGATGGCATCACCCAGCGCCGCCTGGCGACCATGGCCCACGTGCAGCGGGCCGGTCGGGTTGGCCGAGACGAACTCGACCATCATGCGCTGATCCCTGGCAGGCCGGTTGCCGAAGCGCTCGCCGTCGGCCAGCACCTCGCGCACCACCTGCTGCTTGGCGGCGGGCTTGAGTTTGATATTGATGAAGCCGGGGCCGGCGATGTCGATGGCATCGACCCAGGTCTGGAATGCCGGGGTGGCCAGCATGGCACTGCGCAGGCTCTCTGCCACCTGGCGCGGCGCCTGCTTCAGGGGTTTGGCCAGCTGCATGGCGGCCGTGGTCGCCAGATCGCCGTGCGCCGCCACTTTCGGGGATTCGAAAGCGGCCTTGGCACCCGCGCCGGGCAGGGTTTGCTCCAACACGGCGGCGAGCGCCTGGAGCAGTTCATTTTTGACAGACAACATAGGGGGGTGATTTTACGAGGCGACGGCCATCCCGGCAGGAACCGCCCTGAATGCGGGCTGTTACCGTTTGTCAGCGGGTTTGCTACCCGCCCCGTTCTGTGCTGGAATGCGTCGCGTGATTGATCCGAAACCCATCCACTCCAGAGGAAACACAGCATGAAAAAACTGATGACAACACTGGCCCTTGGCCTGACCCTGGCCCTTGGTGCCGCCCATGCCGCTGACGACAAGAAGGCGCCAACGGCCCAACAAAGCAAGATGACGGTCTGCAACAAGGAAGCCGGGGACCGCAAGGGTGATGAACGCAAGAAGTTCATGAGCGAGTGCCTGAGCGCCGAACACGCCGAGGCGGCCGACAAGCGGACGGCCCAGCAGGAGCGCATGAAGCAATGCAACCAGGACGCCAAGGACAAGAAAGGCGAAGAGCGCAAGAAGTTCATGAGCAGTTGCCTGAGCGGCAAACCTGCCGAGCCGGCTGCCGACGACAAGAAAACCGCCCAGCAGGAACGCATGAAGCAGTGCAATCTGGACGCCAAGGACAAGAAGGGCGACGAGCGCAAGAAATTCATGAGCGAGTGCCTCAAGAGCAAATAAGCTCTTCGTTGCACCGCCCGGTGCAAAACAAAACCCCGTCAGTCATGGACTGGACGGGGTTTTTCATTGGCCGGGGAACTGGCGCCTCAGCTCTGCCAGAAGCCGCTCTGGCTGTAGTGGTGCTTGAGAAAGTCAACCCACAGCCGCACCCGCAAGGGCAGATGCTTGCGCTGCGGGAAAACGGCGTAGATGCCGTTGGGCGGCGCCGCATATTCCTGCAACACCTCCACCAGCCGGCCCGCCGCGATTTCGGCATCCACCTCCCAGGTGCTGCGCCAGGCCAGGCCATAGCCGGCCAGGCACCAGTCGTGCAACACCTGCCCGTCGGAGCAGTCCATCGGACCGTTGGGCTTGAAATGGATCACCTCGCTGGTATCGCCTTCCTTGGGCACCTTGAAAGCCCAGCCGCGCGTTTGTGACGCATCACTGGACAGCACCAGACAGTCCAGACGGGCCAGGTCCTGCGGGTGCTGTGGTGTGCCGTGCTGTTTGAGGAACTTGGGCGTGGCCACGCACAGGCGGCGGTTGTCGGCCAGGCGCACACTCACCAGCGAGGAGTCCGGCATGTCGCCCACACGCACGGCGCAGTCGTAGCCTTCGCCGGCAATGTCCACCACCCGGTCGCTCAGGTTGAGGGAGATCGTCACGTCCGCATGCAGCTCACGGAATTTCGGGATCAGCGGTGCCACATGGCGGCGACCGAAGCCGGCCGGCGCCGTGATGCGCAGGTGGCCGCTGGCCTTGACGCCGCCGGCGGAAACACTGGCTTCAGCATTGGCCACATCGGCCAGCAGACGCTGACAATCTTCCAGAAAGGCGCTACCCTCATGCGTCAGTGTGATGCGGCGGGTGGTGCGTACCAGCAGCTTGACCCCCAGGCGCCCTTCCAGCGCATCGAGCCGACGCCCCATGATGGCCGGAGCCACGCCTTCGGCGTTGGCGGCAGCTGTCAGGCTGCCGCGGGTGGCCACCGAAACGAAGGATTCCATTTGCTTGAGCTTGTCCATGGCCCTGGATTATCACCTTAATAATAGGTAATGGAAAGATTTATTGCAAAATTAGATTGGTTTTGGGAGAATAACGAGTTAAGTCGGTACTTATGAATGAATTCTGCTCAAAATCTCTCTGGTCCTGATGCCCCGGCATCGGCCACCGAAAGCCAGATCCGCACGGACATGCTGCATGAGCTGTATGTCCGTGGCCGTGAATCCACACTGCTCGGCTTTCTGCCCATCTTCCTGCTGGCCTGGCTGCATATCGACGCTCATGCGCTTCCGCTCCTGCTGTTCTGGATCGGCAGCCTGGTGGCCGTTCAGATCTACCGCCTGTGGATCGCACAACACTACTTGCAACAGCCGGAGACGCACACCCGCCAGCGCTGGTACCTTCACCAATGGCTGGGCACGGTCACGCTGGCCTTGGGTTGGGTCATCAGTTTTGCCCTGCTGGATGCCAACGAGCTGGGGATGCCGTTCTACCTGCACCTGATCTTCCTCATCGGCCTGAGCACGTTCATGCTGAGCTCCATCGGCATCGATATCCGTCTGTTTGGCGGCTTCCTACTCGTTCTGGTGGGCGGCACCCTGGCGGTGCTGTCGGTGCAGTATCCGGCGTTTCTGCAGCGCTACCCGATCGTACCGATCGGCTTTGTGATCTATGCCTTCATGCTGCTGGTGCGCAGCCGCGGCGAATACCGGCGCACTCGCGAATGGATCACGGCACGGCTCAACCGCAAGCAGCTGCTGGCGCAGTTGAACGCCTCGCTCGCCGAGGAACGCAACATCAAGGAACAGTTGCGCCAGCAATCGGAGGAACTGGAAAACCGTAACCGGGAGCTCAGCGAACTGGCGGTGCGCGACGGCCTGACCCGCGCCTTCCGGCGCGGCCACATCGAGGCGGAACTGCGCCGCCTCATCAAGGGCCTGCACCGTCGCCACGACAACTTCTGCGTGCTGATGATGGACATCGACTTCTTCAAGCGCGTCAACGACCAGTACGGCCATGCGGTCGGCGACGAAGTGCTGCGCCGGCTGGCCGCCGTTTCGCAGACCCAGTTGCGCGAAACCGACCTGTTCGGCCGCTGGGGTGGCGAGGAGTTCATCGTGCTCATGCCGCAGACCACGCTGGACGAAGCCATCATGGCGGCGCAGCGACTGCGCCTGGCCATTGCCGCCATGGTGTTTGATGTGGAGGGAACGACCTTCCAGATCACCATCTCCATCGGCACCGCCCAGCTGCAGCCGATGGAAAACGCCGACGCCGTGGTGGCGCGCTCCGACGAGGCCTTGTATGCCGCCAAGCATGCCGGGCGCAACTGCGTCATGGCGGCCCCGGCCTTAATAGCCGGCGAATAGCCCCTTCCCCAAATACGAATGGCGGCATCCGCACGGATGCCGCATCATGGCGCCATGGAACCACATGCTGCGCCCCCACCCGACCTGACCCACCTGCGCGACTGGATCGGCCGCCAGGAATCCCGCACCGACAACCTGACCGCCACACCGGTGGCCGCCCTCGCGGCCACGCTGGACCGCGACGACCCGCTGCCGCAGGCCGGCACCGCGCTGCCGCCGCTGTGGCACTGGCTCTACTTCACACCGCTGACGCGCCACAGCGAACTCGGCGTTGACGGCCACGCCAAACGCGGCGGTTTCCTGCCACCGGTGCCGCTGCCGCGGCGCATGTGGGCCGGTGGCCGGCTCGACTTCCTGCAGCCGCTGCGCGTGGGCGAAACCGTCACGCGCACCTCCACCATCCAGGACGTGACGGTGAAACACGGCCGCAGCGGTGCACTGGTGTTCGTCTGCGTGCGCCATGCGTTCAGCAACGCGCAGGGTCTGGCCCTCAGCGAAGAGCACGACATCGTCTACCGCGATGCGCCCGCGCCGGATGCGCCACAACCCGAGCCCACGCCGGCGCCGCGCGACGAGCAGTTCAGCCGCGAGATCGTGCCCGACCCGGTACTGCTGTTTCGCTACTCGGCGTTGACCTTCAACGGCCACCGCATCCACTACGACCGCAGTTACGTCACCGGCGTCGAAGGCTATCCCGGCCTGATCGTGCACGGGCCGCTGATCGCCACCCTGCTTTTGGACCTGCTGCGCCGCCACCTGCCCGACGCCGTCGTGAAGCGCTTCAGCTTCAAGGCCGTGCGCCCGACCTTCGACATCCATCCCTTCACCGTCTGCGGCAAGGTCGAAGGTCAGACCGTCACGCTCTGGGGCCGCGACCACGAGGGCTGGCTCACCATGCAGGCCACGGCTGAAATATGAAGCACCCCCTGAGACGCTGCGCGTCTCCCCCCTCTCTCGCCTACGGCGGGAGGGGGGCGCAGCCAGTGGCCCGGCTAAGCCGGTTCCACGGCTGCCCCGGATTTCTCGCCCCCTCAAGATGAACCCACACCGATGAACACGACCGACAAGTACCAGGACATCCGTGACGCCGTGCGCGACCTCTGCGCGCAGTTCCCTGACGAATACCACCGCAAGATCGACGAACGTCGCGCCTACCCCGAGGAATTCGTCGACGCCCTCACCAAAGCCGGCTGGATGGCCGCGTTGATCCCGCAGGAATATGGCGGCTCCGGCCTGTCCATGGCCGAGGCCTCCGTCATCATGGAAGAGATCAACCGCTCGGGCGGCAACTCCGGCGCCTGCCACGGCCAGATGTACGTGATGAACGCCATCGTGCGCAGCGGTTCCAAGGCGCAGAAGGAGAAGTTCCTGCCGAAGATCGCCACCGGCGAGCTGCGCATCCAGTCCATGGGCGTGACCGAACCCACCACCGGTAGCGACACCACCCAGCTCAAGACCAGCGCGGTGCGCAAGGACGGCCGCTGGGTCATCAACGGCCAGAAAGTCTGGATCTCGCGCATCCAGCACAGCGACCTGATGATCCTGTTGGCGCGCACCACGCCGGCGGACCAGGTGAAGAAGCGCTCCGAAGGCCTGTCGTGTTTCCTGATCGACCTGCACCAGGCCATCGGCAATGGGCTTACGGTGCGCCCCATCCTGAACATGGTCAACCACGAGACCAACGAACTGTTCTTCGACAACCTGGAAATTCCCGAGGACGCCCTGCTGGGCGAGGAGGGCAAGGGCTTCAAGACCTTGCTCGATGGTTTGAACGCCGAGCGCACGCTCATCGCCGCCGAGTGCATCGGCGACGGCTACTGGTTCATCGACCGGGCCCGCCAGTACGCGGGCGAGCGTGTGGTGTTCGGTCGCCCCATCGGCCAGAACCAGGGTGTGCAGTTCCCCATCGCAGAAACCTTCATCGAACTGGAGGCCGCCAACCTGATGCGCTGGAAGGCCTGCGAGAAGATTGACGCACATCAGAACGCCGGCGCCGAGGCCAACATGGCCAAGTACCTGGCGGCCAAGGCCAGCTGGGAAGCGGCCAATGTGTGCCTGCAGACCCACGGCGGTTTCGGCTTCGCCTGCGAATACGACATCGAGCGCAAGTTCCGCGAGACGCGCCTGTACCAGGTGGCGCCGATCTCGACCAATATGATCTTCTCTTACGTGGCCGAGCACCTCCTCGGCCTGCCGAGGAGTTTTTGATGAAACCGCTCGAAGGCATCACCGTCGTTGCGCTGGAACATGCCATTGCCGCGCCCTTCTGTTCGCGCCAGCTGGCCGACCAGGGCGCGCGCGTCATCAAGGTGGAACGGCCCGAGGTGGGCGACTTTGCTCGCGGCTATGACAGCCGCGTCAACGGCCTGTCCTCGCACTTCACCTGGACCAACCGCTCCAAGGAAAGCCTGGCGCTCGACCTCAAACACGGAAAAGCCGGCGAGATCATGGACAAGCTGCTGGCCCAAGCCGACGTGCTGGTGCAGAACCTCGCGCCCGGAGCTGCCGCGCGCATGGGCCTGTCGTTCGAGGCGCTGCACGAGAAGTACCCGCGTCTCATCGTCTGCGACATCTCGGGTTATGGCGACAGCGGCCCCTACCGTGACAAGAAGGCCTACGACCTGCTGATCCAGAGCGAGGCCGGCTTCCTCTCCGTCACCGGCACGCCCGACGAGCCGGCCAAGGCCGGCTGCTCGATTGCCGACATCGCCGCCGGCATGTATGCCTACAGCAACATCCTCACGGCGCTGATCCAGCGCGGCAAGACCGGCTTGGGCCGGCGCATTGATGTGTCGATGCTGGAGAGCATGGCGGAGTGGATGAGCTTTCCGATGTACTACGCATTTGATGGCGCCAGCCCGCCGCCGCGCGCCGGCGCCTCGCACGCCACCATCTACCCCTATGGGCCGTTTGCCGCCGGCGACGGCAAGAGCGTGATGCTGGGGCTGCAGAACGAGCGTGAATGGGCTGTGTTCTGCGACAAGGTGTTGCTGCAGCCCGCGCTGACGAAGGACGAACGCTTTGACACCAACGCCAAGCGCTCGGCGGCGCGCGCGCCGCTGCGCCAGATCATCGAAACCGAATTCGGCAAGTTGACGGCAGCGCAGGTGATCGAACGGCTGGAAGAAGCCGGCATCGCCAACGCCCAGGTCAACACCATGGCCGACCTCTGGGTGCACCCGCAATTGCAGGCGCGACAGCGCTGGACCGAGGTCAGCACACCCGTGGGCCCGGTGCCCGCGTTACTACCGCCCGGCGCAGCTGACGAAGCGCATGTGCGTATGGACCCCATCCCTGCCGTCGGCCAGCACAGCGAGGCCATCCTGCGCGAGCTGGGTTACGGCGCGGCTGCCATCGAACAACTCAAGAACGACAAGGCCATCTGACCATGACCGCACCCTCTTCAGCCGCCCTGGCCGAATTTGCCGCCACGCTGACCTTCGAGACCATTCCCGCGTCCGTCATCCGCCGCACCGAAGACCTGCTGCTCGACTGGTTCGGCTCCTGTCTCGCCGGCAAGAACGCCCGCGCGGTCGAGATCCTGGCGACCTTCGTCGAGAGCATGGGACCGCAGGACGGCCCGAGCGAAATCCTGATCCATCGCAAGACCAGCAGCCCGCTGCTGGCCGCCATGGCCAATGCCGCCGCCTCGCACGTGGCGGAGCAGGACGATGTGCACAACGGCTCGGTGTTCCACCCGGCCACGGTGGTGTTCCCGGCCGCACTGGCTGTGGCGCAGGCGCTGGGCCGCAGCGGCAAGGAACTGCTGACCGCCTGCGTGGCCGGTTATGAGGTCGGCATCCGCGTCGGTGAATTCCTCGGCCGCTCGCACTACAAGGTGTTCCACACCACCGGCACCGCCGGCACGCTGGCCGCCGCGGCTGCGGTGGGCCATCTGCTCAAGCTGAACCCGGAGCAGATGCTGCATGCCTTCGGCTCGGCCGGCACACAGTCGGCCGGCCTGTGGGAATTCCTGCGCGACGCGGCGGACTCCAAGCAGCTGCACACCGCGCACGCAGCGGGCGCCGGCCTCACCGCGGCGTATCTCGCGCACAAAGGCTTCACCGGCGCGCGCCGCATCCTCGAAGGACCGCAGGGCATGGCCGCCGGCATGTCGAGCGATGCCGACATCAGCAAACTCACCGACGGGCTCGGCACGCGCTGGACCGTGGCCGAGACCTCGTTCAAGTTCCACGCCTCCTGCCGCCACACACACCCGGCGGCCGATGCACTGCAGCAGGTGCTGCAGCAGCACGCACTGACAGCGAGCGACGTGAAGCACGTCACCGCGCTGGTGCATCAAGGCGCCATTGACGTGCTGGGGCCGGTGACCGACCCGCAGACCGTGCACCAGAGCAAGTTCAGCATGGGCACAGTGCTCGGTCTCGTCGCCGTGCTGGGCCGCGCGGGCCTGAGTGAATTCGACGCCAGCTTCAAGGCCGGTGAGGTGGTGAGCTTCCACGACAAGGTGGTGATGGAACTCGACCCCGAAGTCGACAGCGCCTACCCGGCGCGCTGGATCGGTAAGGTGCGCGTGGAGACGATCGATGGCCGTGTGCTGCACGGACGCGTGGACGAACCCAAGGGCGACCCGGGCAACACGCTCAGCCGCGCCGAACTGGAAGACAAGGCACTACGCCTGGCGCTGTACCACGGTGGCGCCAGTGAGGCGGAGATGCGTACCGCCATGACGCGGCTGTGGGCCATGGCTGACGCGCCGCAGGTCGGCCGGCTGCGGCCCTGAACCGGTGCGCTTGCGTGCCGACGGGCGTGGCCTTCATGACCTAGGGATGACCCGGCTTGCCCCCTGGCACGACCTGAACGAGGATTGAAACCACATAAAACACAAAAGACGACTGAGCACGAGGGAGTTTTCAACTGACCCATACCAAAGAGGACGACAAACCATGCCTTTCCAACGTAGAACTTTCACTCTCGCCACCATCGCCGCCAGCCTGACCCTGGCTGCCGGCATCGCCAACGCCCAGAGTTACCCGGCCAAACCCGTTTCCCTGGTGGTGCCCTTCTCCGCCGGCGGACCAACCGACATCGTGGCCCGCACCCTGGCCGCCGGCATGACCAAGACCCTGGGGCAGAGCGTGGTGGTGGAGAACAAGACCGGTGCCGGCGGCACCATCGCCCCCAGCTATGTGAGCAAGGCCGCCCCCGACGGCTATACCTTCCTGATCCACCATAACGGCATGGCCACCGCGCCAGCCCTGTACCGCAAGCTGGCCTACAACCCGGTGACCGATTTCGAGCACGTGGGCAATGTGGTGGACGTGCCCATGACGCTGCTGGGCCGCAAGGACCTGCCACCGAAGAACACGGCTGAGCTGGTGCCCTTCGTCAAGGCCAACGCGGCCAAACTCAACCTGGCCAATGCCGGCCTGGGCGCGGTGTCGCACCTGTGCGGCACGCTGTTCCAGCAGGCGCTGGGCGTGACCCTGACCACCGTGCCCTTCCAGGGCACCGGCCCGGCGCTCAATGCGCTGCTGGGCGGCCAGGTCGACCTGCTGTGCGACCAGACCACCAACACCGTGCCGCACATCAAGGCCGGTACCGTGAAGATGTACGGCGTTACCACCAAGCAGCGCATCAAGGCCCTGCCAGACGCACCCACGCTGAACGAAGGCGGCATCAAGGACTTCGAGGTGATCGTCTGGCACGGTGTCTATGCCCCCAAGGGCACACCCGCCGCCGTGATCGAGAAGTTCGGCGATGCCATGCGCACCGCCATGAAAGACCCCGCTTTTGTCAGCCGCATGGCCGACCTCGGCGGCGAGATTGCGCCCGAGTCACGCCAGACCCCGGAAGGCCAGCGCGCCTGGCTGACATCGGAAGTGCAGAAGTGGGGCACAGCCATCCGCGCCGCAGGGCAGTTCGCCGACTGATCGGCGCGTCACGCACCATAAAAAAACGCCGGGCTTGCCCGGCGTTTTTCTTCGCGCATAGCCCGGTCCTGGTCACCGGCACATCGCTCAAGCCGATGCCAGCACCGCCTCGATTTCGGCAAAGGTCTGCGCCACCTCGTAGGTATGGATGGGCTGGCCGAGCTGGCGTGCGATCTGGGTCACCGAGAAGATGCCGAGCAACACCTGCCGGCCGCCATGCGTGCGATCCAGCACCAGCGCATGGGCCCGGCCATCGGCGGTGAGTGTGGCCACGATGTTGCCGACGGTGGCCTTGCGCACCACGTCGAAACTGAGTGCCTCCACCTTCTCCACCGGCACCATCACCTCGGCCACGCGCAGTTCGGAGTACGCCGTCTGGCGCGCCTGGGCCACCCGCATGGCCTTCTCGCCGTGGATGTCCACCGTTGTCACCAGACCGGTGATCCGGCCATCATCGTCGGCCACGACCAGCAGCCGGACACCGCGCGCCAGCATCGAGCGGTTGGCCTCCTCCAGAGTGGCCTCGGCGCCGATGGTGGCGGCCGGGATCTTGGCCAGATCGGTCATGACATCGACCGCCGGCGACCCCATCGTCACCGGCGGCGGATTGAACGCCTCCAGCAGATGACATCCTTCGGGTGACACAAGCGCCTGCGACAAGCGCCCGTACTGCTGTTCTACCTGCATGGTCTGGCCCTCCTCGTTGTTTGAGTGGGCGGTTGGATGGCCTGTGCCGGCCTTAGTTCCGGCCCGGCCGTGCGAATCAGATGCGTGAAATTACGTAGCAGTGCCGACGCAAGGCCTCAGGCCGGCGCCTGCCGCGCATCGTCCACCAGCAGTTCCACCAGCTCGCGTGCATAAGCCGGCAACGCGTCCAGGCTACGCACCACGATCTGCATCGCGCGTTCGGCCCAGGCATCGGCCAGCGGCACGATGGCAATGGCCATGGTCTGCGCATGGCGGCGCGCGGCGGACTCCGGCAGGATGGCCACGCCGACTGCCGCCTCCACCATGCGGCAGGCGGCCTCGAAGTTGCTGACCTGGATGCGTTGTTTCATGGGCCGCTCCAGCCCGTCGCAGATCTGCTGCAGGAAAGCGCGGATGGCGCTGCTCTCGGCCAGGCCGATGTGGTCGAAGTCCAGCGTGTCGGCAAAGGCCACGGCCGCCGCACCGGCCAGCGCATGCTCGCGCGGCAGCACCAGCACCAGACGGTCGCGCCGGTAGGGCAGCACCTGCAAATTTTCCGTGCGCACCAGGCCAGCGACGATGCCGATGTCGGTCTGCCCTTCGGACACGGCACGCACGATGTCGTGGCTCAAGCGCTCCTGCAGGTCCACATTCACATCGGGGTGCGCCAGCAGGTAACGGCGCAAGACGGGCGGCAGGAACTCGCCCAGTGCCGTGGTGTTGGCAAACACGCGCAAGTGGCCCTTGATGCCGCTGGCATATTCCTGCAGGTCGCCGCGCAGGTGTTCCAGCTGGCCCAGCACCAGCCGCGCATGGTGCACAAAGGCCTGGCCGGGGGGAGTGAGCGTGACGCCCTGCGAGGTGCGGAAAAGCAGCTTGACGCCCAGGCCTTCCTCGATATTCTTGATACGGGTACTGGCCGCCGGCGCCGACATGTGGGCCGCCTCGGCGCCCCGGGTCAGGCTGTTCGATTCGGCAATGCGCACCATCAGCCGGAGGTCAACCAGATCAAAAGGCAGGGACATGGCGGCGTGGGGGCAGAAGGCGAAAGTGGGAGTTTGGGCGATTATGCCCAGCCCTCCCGAGTCAGGACGATGACGGATTCCATCCTTTTTGTGCCGAATTAACGGATGTTTTGGGTATTAATGGCTGCGCAAGTATCAAATACAGTTACGGCATGGAAAAAATCCGCCCCAGCCACGCCCAGCCGCAGGCCGTCCTGTTTGACGCCTACGGCACGCTGTTCGACGTCTACAGCGTCGGACTGGCGGCGGAGCAGCTGTTTCCGGGCCGGGGCGAGGCCCTGAGCCGGCTCTGGCGCGACAAGCAGATCGAATACACCCACCTGGTCACGGCCAGCAACGACGGCGCGCACTACCAGCCGTTCTGGGCGCTGACATTGGCCAGCCTGCGCTACACCTGCAAGCGCCTGAAGCTGGCGCCCACGCCGGCGCAGGAGCAGCAGTTGATGAACCAGTACCGGCACCTGAGCGCCTTCCCGGAAAACCGCGATGTGCTGCAGGCGCTGAAGGCGCGCGGCATCCAGACCGGCATCCTGTCCAACGGCGACCCGGAAATGCTGGGCATTGCCGTGCGCAGCGCCGGGCTGGAAGGCCTGCTCGATCACGTGATCAGCGTCGATGCCGTGCGCAAGTACAAGACCCACCCCGAGGCGTATGCCCTGGGCGAGCAGGCCACCAGCCTGCGCGCCGGGCAGATCGCCTTTGTCAGCAGCAACAGCTGGGACGCACTGGCCGCCACCTGGTACGGCTATCAGACCCTGTGGGTCAACCGTTATGACCTGCCGTTCGAAGAGCTGGGCACCCAGCCCGTGCGCACCGGCAGCACCCTGAACGATGTGCTGGGATTTTTCCCGGCTGAATGAAGCGTTGCCCAACGCGCCCAACGAGTTCGTATTTTTTGATTGAGGAGTTGAACACCATGACCCAACGCACCAAGGCCCAGCGCCTGCAAGTTGCCACCAACCTGTACCGCTTCATCGAAGACAAGGTGCTGCCCGGCACCGGCATCAGCAGCGCCGACTTCTGGAAGGGCTTCGACGCCCTGGCCCACGACCTGGGCCCGAAAAACGCCGCCCTGCTGGCCGAGCGCGACCGCCTGCAGCTGGAGATGGATGCCTGGCACAAGGCCAACCCCGGCCCGATCAAGAACATGAAGGCCTACCGCGCCTTCCTGGAAAAGACCGGCTACCTGGTGCCGGCGCCCGCTGAAGTGCGCTGCGACACCGCCAACGTGGACGCCGAACTCGCCGTGCAGGCCGGCCCGCAGCTGGTGGTGCCGATCCTGAACGCGCGCTACGCCCTGAACGCCGCCAATGCGCGCTGGGGTTCGCTGTACGACGCGCTCTATGGCACCGATGCCCTGCCTGAAGACAAGGGCGCCACCAAGATCGGCCCGGACGGCAAGAGCTACAACCCGAAACGCGGCGCCAAGGTGATCGAGTACGCCCGATACGTGCTGGACCGCGTGGTCCCCTTGGCCAAGGGCTCGCACATCAACTCCACGGCGTACACCGTGGAAGGCGGCAAGCTGGTCGTGGCGCTCAAGGACGGCACGAAGTCCCTCCTGGCCGACACCAACAAGTTCATCGGCTACCAGGGCAGCGCCGCCGCACCCTCGGCCGTCCTGCTGCGCAACAACGGCATCCACATCGAAATCCAGATCGACCCCAGCACCCCCATCGGCAAGAGCGACGCTGCCGGCGTGAGCGACCTGCTGGTGGAAGCCGCCCTGTCCACCATCCTGGACTTGGAAGACTCGGTGGCCGTGGTGGATGCCGACGACAAGGTGCTGGCCTATGACAACTGGCTCGGCATCCTCAAGGGCACGCTGACCGAAGAAGTGAGCAAGGGCGGCAAGACCTTTGTGCGTCGCCTGAATGCCGACCGCGTCTACAAGGGCGCCAACGGTGAAGAGATCAAGCTGCACGGCCGCTCGCTGCTGTTCGTGCGCAACGTCGGCCACCTGATGACCAACCCGGCCATCCTGTACGGCAACGGCAGCGAGATCCATGAGGGCATCATGGACGCCGTCATCACCACCACCATCGCGCTGCATGACCTGAAGGGCCTGACGCAGAACGGCGTGCGCAACTCGCGCACCGGCTCGATCTACATCGTCAAGCCCAAGATGCACGGCCCGGCCGAAGTGGCCTTTGCGGTGGAACTGTTCGACCGCGTGGAAAAGCTGCTGGGCCTGCCGGAGAACACCGTCAAGCTCGGCATCATGGACGAAGAGCGCCGCACCAGCGTCAACCTCAAGGCCTGCATTGCCGCCGCCAAGAGCCGCGTGGCCTTCATCAACACCGGTTTCCTGGACCGCACCGGCGACGAGATGCACACCGCCATGCACGCCGGCCCCATGATCCGCAAGGCCGCCATGAAGGGCAGCGAGTGGATCAACGCCTACGAGCAGGACAACGTGCTGGTCGGCCTGGCCTGCGGCCTGAAAGGCCGTGCCCAGATCGGCAAGGGCATGTGGGCCATGCCCGACCTGATGGCCGCCATGCTGCAGCAGAAGATCGTGCACCCCAAGGCCGGCGCCAACACCGCCTGGGTACCCTCGCCCACCGCCGCCACGCTGCACGCACTGCACTACCACCAGGTCAACGTGGCCGAGGTGCAGGAGCAGCTGGAGAAGCAGGCCACCGCCAAGAACTTCAAGCAGGTGGAAGAGAAGCTGCTGACCGGCCTGCTGACCATCCCCGTGGCCACCAAGCCCAACTGGACGCCGGAAGAGATCCAGCAGGAGCTGGACAACAACGCGCAGGGCATTCTGGGCTACGTGGTGCGCTGGATCGACCAGGGCGTGGGCTGCTCCAAAGTGCCCGACATCCACAACATCGGCCTGATGGAAGACCGCGCCACGCTGCGCATCTCCAGCCAGCACATCGCCAACTGGCTGCTGCACGGCATCACCAACGAAGCCCAGGTGCGCGCCACCTTCGAACGCATGGCCGCCGTGGTGGACCAGCAGAACGCCGGTGACCCGCTGTACAAGCCGATGGCCGGCCACTTCGACACCTCCTTCGCCTACAAGGCGGCGACCGACCTGGTGTTCAAGGGCCTGGAGCAACCCAGCGGTTACACCGAGCCGCTGCTGCACGCCTGGCGCCTGAAGGTGAAAGCGGCGGCCTGAAGCTGATGCGCTATTGGTTTGATAGCTGCCTGCGCATGACGGGCAAGGGCTAAAGGCCAATTTGGCTTATAAAAAACGGCACCTTCGGGTGCCGTTTTCATTGGGGTCTGGAGCACGTGCCAAACGTCGGAACACGAGCGCATGCGCGTGACGGCACGTACAGCCTTCGTCTTGGCTAAGCCGCTGAATGCGCAGCAGCTTCCGGGAGCCGCGCGATCACCTTGATCTCGAATTGAAAGCCGGAAAGCCAGGTCACACCCACGCCCGTGAGCGTGGGATGCGGGGCATCGCCCCAGTATTCGGACACGACGCCCCAAGCCTTCTCGAGGTGGGCTTCGGGGTCCACCATGAAGACGGTAACGTCAACCACGTCGTTGAAGGTACACCCTGCGGAAGACAGGATGGCGTTGAGATTCTCGAACGCGAGGCGGACCTGCTTCTCCAGGTCGGGCTCCGGTGAACCATCCGGCCGGCTGCCCACTTGGCCTGAGACAAACAGAAAACCATTGGATCGGATCGCTGGTGAGTAGCGGTTCTTTTCGTACAACGCCTGGCGCCCGGCCGGGAAACAACATCGCGCACTGTCATGGAATACCTTTTCAAGGATGGGTTGGGATGGATGAACTCAGTAGCTCGACCCGACTTTAGGAGGCTAAGGCGCAGGGATAAACAGGCAAGTCGCACAATCACTATTTGAGATTTCCAAACAATCTTTGGAAAACAGGGAGTCGATATGGATCGTTTTGATGCGATGCAGGCTTTTGTGCGCGTGGTGGACTCTGGCAGTTTCACCAAGGCAGCGCAGACCTTGCACATGAGCAAGACCACGGTGACGCAGCTTGTGCAGCAGCTCGAAGCACGCCTGCGCGTCAAGTTGCTCAACCGCACCACACGCCAAGTTCACGTCACAGCCGATGGCGCGGCCTACTACGAGCGGGCGGTGCGCCTGCTGATCGACCTGGACGACGCCGAGACGAGCCTGTCCAGTGCTGCCGCCGCGCCCAGAGGACGGTTACGCGTGGATGTGCCAAGCCCGCTGGCGCGGATGCTGTTGGTGCCTGCATTCCCGGAATTCCACGCGCGTTACCCAGACATCCAGGTAGAAATGGGCGTCAGTGACCGCCTGGTTGACCTGATTGGCGACAACGTCGATTGCGTGATTCGGGGCGGGGTGCCCACCGAGCAATCCCTCATCGCACGCCATGTGGGCGACCTTCGCCTCGGGGTCTATGCGGCGCCAGGCTATCTTGAACAGGCTGGGACCCCCTCGCACCCTTCGGAACTAGAGGCGCCTCAGCACCGTCTCGTCGGCTTCCTGTCGTCTCGCACCGGCAAACCCTTGTCTTATCCCCTTCGTCGTGGCGATGAAAGCATCCATGTCCAAGGGCACCATGCTCTCTCGGTGGACGATGGCAATGCCTACCTTGCGGCAGGTGTCGCTGGCATCGGCGTGCTCTGTCTCCCTCATTACATGGCCCGGCCCCATCTGGCGCGGGCTGAATTGGTGCCGCTGTTTGACGATTGGCAGCTGGACGCCATGCCGGTGTACCTGGCATTCCCGCCGAACCGGCATGTGAGTGTGAAGCTGCGGGTCTTTATCGATTGGGTCGTTGATTTGCTGGCACGACACGCGCCTGTCGCCAGCCGAGCAGGCTGAACGCGCGATCTCCCTGGTTCATACTCCCCACTGGCGCCCCGCGGTGGGGTACAGCGACAACAAGGAACGAGTGTGCAATCTGCCAGTGACCAGTGGTTCGACGAGGCCTACTACCAGCGCTACTACTTCGACAAGAAAACCAGCGTGGTCGACCCCGCGCACATGGAGCGGCTGGGCGCCTTTGTGTGCAGCTACCTGCAGTACCTGCGCGTGCCCGTGCGGCGCGTGCTCGACGTGGGCTGCGGCATCGGGCTGTGGCGCGACATCATTGCCCGTCACTTCCCCGACGCGGCCTACCACGGCGTGGAGTACAGCGAGTTCCTGTGCACGCGCTACGGCTGGGAGCGCGGCTCGGTGGTGGACTACCGGAGCACCGAGCCGTTCGACCTGGTGATCTGCCAGGGTGTGCTGCCCTACCTGAGTGCGGCGGACCTCAAGCTGGCGCTGCACAACCTGGGCACACTGAGCCGGGGCGCGCTGTACTTGGAAGCCGTGACACGCGAAGACTACGAGCGCGACACCATCGACGAAACGCTGACCGACCCGCGCCTGTTCCGTCACCGCGCCCAGCTGTACCGGCGCGGTCTGGCCGAGGGGTTCAAGGCGCTGGGTGGTGGTCTGTGGCTGAGCCACCAGGCCGAAGTGCCGCTGTTTGAACTGGAGTGCCTAGACGCGCGCTGAGCCGCGCCACTGCACGCGCACCCGGAAGTCCGCACAATCCTCGCATGGACGGCCTGCAACCCTTGATCGACTTCGTGCACCAGCACCCGCGCCTGCTGGTCATCACTGGTGCCGGGTGCAGCACCGCTGCCGGCATCCCCGACTACCGCGACGAACACGGCGCCTGGAAACGTCGTGAGCCGATGCGCTACCCAGTGTTTGTGGGCGACATGCTGGCACGCCAACGCTACTGGGCACGCAGCATGCTGGGCTGGCCCACCATGGCCGGTGCGCAACCCACCGCCGCGCACCACGCGCTGGCGCAGCTGGAGCGTGCCGGCCGCATCGTGCAGCTGGTGACGCAGAACGTCGACGGCCTGCACCAAGCCGCTGGCAGCAGCAAGGTGGTGGACCTGCACGGCCGCATCGACACCGTCTGTTGCCTCGGCTGCGGCACCCGCAGCCCGCGCCGCGCACTGCAGGAGGAACTGATGGCGCGTAACCCAGCCTGGCTGGCGCTGGACGCACACAGCCTGCCCGATGGCGACGCCGACCTAGAGGACCTCGACTTCGCCACCTTCGACGTGCCCGCCTGCCCGCACTGCGGTGGCGTGCTCAAGCCGGACGTGGTGTTCTTTGGTGAGAGCGTGCCGCGCGAGCGCGTGGCGGCGGTGCGTGAGGCACTGGCGCAGGCCGATGCCGTGCTCGTGGCTGGCTCGTCCTTGATGGTGTATTCGGGTTACCGCTTTGTAGAGGAAGCGGTGAAGGCGGGCAAGCCGGTAGTCGCGGTGAACCGGGGACGGACGCGAGCAGATTCTGTCTTGGGTCTCAAATTGGAAGCGGACGTAGGCCGCGCACTAGCCGCGCTTGCTTCGTTGCATGCCATCGAGCCTGCGGCGTAAGACGGCCTCTTGTTGTTGATCGACCGTCAGCTAGCGCTGGCGGTCTGTCAGCGTCAAGAAGAACAGACGTTCAACGTTTGAGCTAAGGTGCGAGTCGGCTCCAGCGAAGGATTAGCGATGTGCCTACTTGCGCGCTGCATCGACTTCTTTTTGATAAGCATCGTGGGACATCCCGGCGTCCTTGAGGCAACGGTCACGTGCGTCGCCATCAGCTTGTTTCATGCACTCGGTGCGCTGTGCATTGCGGCCTGTGGCGTAGAGCTGCTGTGACGAGCAGGCTGCCAAAAGTAGAGAGACAAAAATGAGGGCGATTGGTGTGCGCATGTTGCGAGGGCGTAACGTGATACAGGCAGCAAAAACGCAGAATAGCATGGACGGATGTTCGCTAGCGCCTCCCTTGCTGCAAGCCAAGCGGTTGTTTTATTTGAAGAATTTCGTTGAATGAACATATCGGAGACCCAAGCTCATAACAACCGACGGAACCCCGCGATGTAACGGCCGGCTGGCGTTGCCAGCGCATAGCAGGTTCATTCGCCATGAGGCTCATTGAGCAACCGTTTTGGGAAGAATTGGCAATGTCGGCTAGTGGCGGCGGATTCAACCGGTCAGCGACAAACCTTTGTCACCACCAAGCAAATCCCGAAACCTCTGCGCCGCAGCCTCCGCCCCCGAGTCCAGCGTAGGCTCAGGTCGCCTTCGGCGGCACCCGATCCGCGGGATGGTTGACGCCGTCGTTGGTGGGGACGTGCGGCAGCAGGTAGGGGTCGATGCCCTCCAGGCAGCCGACGTTGTAGCCGTACTGTTGAGGGTTGGAGCGCCGCTGGTGATGGGTGTAGATGCCGCAGACGCCACAGAAGTAGTGCCTGGCGACCTTGGTGTTGAACTGGTAGAGCCGCAATGCCTGCTCACCCTGTACCACGCGGATGCCGTCAAGCGGCACGGAACCGACGATGGCGCCCTTGCGGCGGCAGATGGAGCAGTTGCAGCGACGCGGATCAACGATACCGTCCGGCAGGCTGAGTTCCAGTACGACGGCGCCGCAGTGGCAGGACAGCCGGTGCTTGGGTTGGACGGCTACGCCGCCGACGGATTTGATGGACATTGCAACTCCATGAGGGCGGATGGCCGCCCGACGTGATGCGGACCGCGAAGTACGGAACGCCTGGAACCGGCGACCTCATGCCGGCCGCCCGCTTTGTTGTCGAGTGCCTGATTTATAGCTGAAATGCCGCCAGCCTCCGGCCTTCGTGATGACATCACCGACCCTGCCAACCGCAGGAACGCGCGTGCCGGCTGAATCGCGAGGCCTCATTCCCCGCCGCCAAACAGATCCCGGAACTTCTGAGCCGCATCTTCCGCACCCGTGTTCTTGCTCATCGGCGTGCCCTTCGGATACTCCTCCGCAATGCGGTCTTCCCAATAGGTGGTGGGATACGGCGCGCTGCACAGACGGCGAAACACTTCCTGCGGCACGTGCTTGTAGGCGCGCACCGTCTTGTCGTCCCAGTGCAGCTCGAGCTGCTGGGTGCTGGCGTCGTAGTCGGCGCGGCGGATGCGCCCGTTGGTGAAGGTCTTGCTCTGCATGTTGGGCTCCGAAGGGAGCTCGCGACGGGGCGGGCCCTGCCGGATCGTCGCACATCCCAGAGCCGCTCCTGTTTTGATAGCTGGTGGCGCTTATTTAAAAAGCCCAAACGACCGATTTGACTTGGAAAAAGACAGCACCCACAGGTGCCGTCTTGGCCGCCCCAACCAGCACGGAGCCGCAGCGCCGATGCCCCGCCTTACTCGCCGAGCCAGAAGCGTTCGCTGCGGTCGAGGAAGTCGTGCACGTGGACGGTGACCGTGTCTTCACCCAGCAGCACCACGCCGTACTGTGGCGGCTCGTGGCTGCCACCGATCTTGGGCGTGTCGTCCAGCCGCAGCGCCACCTGGTGGTTGGTGCCGCGCAACGTGGAGTACGGGATGCCGAGCCAGGAGCCGAAGATGGGCCGGTGCACGTGGCCGAAGAACAGGTGGCGGATGCGGTGCTCCTGCCCCTGCAGGGCGCGCCGCAGCGGTGCGGGGTCGAGCAGGGCGATGCGGTCCATGGACGGGATGCCGAGCGCGAAGGCCGGGTGGTGCATGAAAAGCAGCACCGGCTCGTCGCTCTGCGCCAGCCGCTCGGCCAGCCACTGCGCGCGCTGTTCGCACAGCACGCCGTGGCTCACGCCGGGTTCGTTGGTGTCGAGGAAGAGGCCGCGGTAGCCACCGATGGCCACCTCGTACTGCACGAAGCCGTTGGCGTCCACCGGCACCTGCGGGAAGTGCTCGCGAAAGCGCTCGCGGCTGTCGTGGTTGCCCAGGATGGGAAACACCGGCATGGGCAGGCGGCCGAGCTGCTGCGCGAGCTGGCGGTAGGCGTCCGGGTGGCCGGTGTCGGCCAGGTCGCCGGTGACAACGCACAGCGCGGCGTCGCCATGCTCTGCGATCACGCTGTCGATGCAGCGGGCCAGGCGGCGGTACGGGTCGAGCCCGTAGAGCGCCTGCCCCTGCGCCACCAGGTGCGTGTCGGTGATGTGGATGAACTTGAACACGATGCGGTCTCTCCTCTTCAGCGCGGTAGCAGGGCCTGCACGTCGCGCGTCATGGTGGCCAGCGCCTTGTCCGGGGCCACGTCCTTGGCCACCACGGTCTGGATGTGGTCCTTGATGACGTCGGTGATCTTCAGGCCGCTCTCACCCGGGAAGGCATACCAGCCGGTCAGCACCGGCAGCTGCTTGATGGCGGTGAGGTAATTGGGGTTCTGCTCGTAGAAGGGCTTGAGCAGGGCCGGGTCGTTGGCCGGCAGGGCGTTGGCCGGGAAGTAGCCGGTGCCCTTGACCATGACGGTGGCGCCCTGCGGGCCGGTGGCGAACTTGATGTATTCCCAGGCGGCTTTCTGCTTGGCCGGGTCCTTGGCGAACAGCATTGCCACATTGCCGCCGGCGGGCAGGCGGCCGTTCTTCTCGATCGGCATGCGCGCGGTGCGCAGGTCAAAGCGCTTGCCGACCTGCTTGGTGGTCAGCCCCAGGCGCGAGGTGGAGGTGACCAGCACGGCCAGATTGCCGGTGATGAAGTCCTGGTTGGCGTTGCTGAAGGAGATGTTGCGCATCTCGCCTTCGTTCACGGCCTTGGCGAAGGTCTGCATGGCGGTCTTGCCGGCAGCACTGTCGAAAGCCACCTTCTTCTCGTCCGGCGTCAGCATGGTGCCGCCGTTGGAGAAGACCAGTGCCTGCCACATCCAGTTGCCGGTGATCTCCCAGTCCATGTGCAGGCTGTGGGTGCCGGGGTTGGCGGCCTTGGCTTTCTTCGCTACCTCGACGATGCCGTCCCAGGTGGCGGGGAACTGCTCGGGAGTGACGCCGGCCTTGCGCACCAGGTCGGCATTGAAGTAGACGATGGGGGTGGAGAGCGAGAAGCCGATACCGACCTGCTTGCTGCCGATCTGGCCCAGCGAGAGCAGCGCCTTGTCGTAACCCATCTTGCCCCAGTCCTTCTCGGCCTGGATGAGCGGAGTCATGTCGACGGCAATGCCGCGGTCGACGAACACGCGCTGGCGGTTCAGGCCCTGGTAAGACACGTCGGGCAACTGGTTGGTAACCGCCTGGCGCAGCGCCTGCTGCGTAGCTTCCTCGTAGCCCGGCGTGGACGCACGGAAGACCACCTTGTACTGCGGGTACTTCGCCATGAAGTCCTTGGCGATCTTCTCGTGCACGTCCTTGAAGATTTCCGGGTAGGGGTAGTCCACGACGATTTCCAGCGGCTGCTGCGCATGCGCCCAGCCGCAAGCCAGCAGCACGCCGGCTGCGATGGATTTCAGGACAACTCGTTTCATGGGATGCACTCCTTGATGGATGAAGGGAGAAAGAAAGGGAAACGGAAAGAGGAAAGATCAGCCTTTGACGCCGGTCAGCGTCACGCCTTCGATGAAGCGCTTCTGGGCCGCGATGAACAGCAGCAGCAGCGGTGCCGTGATGAGCACGGTGCCGGCCATGAGCGGGCCGTAGTTGATGCCGGCCTCCTCGTTGCGGAAGAACATGGTGCCCAGCGGCGGCGTGGCCAGCTCGGGGGAGGAGATCACCAGCAGCGGCCAGAAGTAATCGTTCCAGTGCCAGACGACCGAGAAGATGGCGAAGGCAAACAGCGCCGGCACGGCAGTGGGCAACATCACACGCCAGACCAGCTCGAACTCGCTCATGCCGTCCAGGCGCGCGGCGTGCACCAGGTCGTCCGGCACGGTGCGGAAGAACTGGCGCATCAGGAAGATGCCGAAGGCCGAGATGGAAAACGGCACGATCAACGCCGACATGGTGTTCAGCATGCCCAGGTGGTGCAGCATCACATAGGTCGGAATGGCCGTGGCCTGGTGCGGGATCATCAGCGCCAGCAGCACCAGGCGCCAGGCCCAGGTCTTGCCGCGGAACTGCAGCTTGGCAAAGGCGTAGGCCGCCGGCAGCAGCACCACGATCTGCAGCACCAGGATGGCGGTACAGACCAGCAGGCCGTTCCACAGGTAACGCAGCAGGGGCACACGCGTCAGCGCCTCGGTGTAGTTCTCCACCAGCGCCAGCCGCGTGGGCAACAACGTCAGTTCGCGCGTGAACACCTCGTCCATCGGCTTGAGGGAGGTCAGCACCATCCAGATGAAGGGCGCCAAGAAGACCAGCGCACCCGCCATCAGCAGCAGGTGGCGCAGCGCGCGGAAGAGGAAGGTGCGTGCGGAGAAGGTGAGCATCATCGGGCGTTCTTCAGGCGTAGTGGGTCTTGCGTTCCATGGCGCTGTGCTGCACCTGGGTCAGGAAGAAGATGCCGGCGATGAACACCACCGTCATGGCGCTGGCGTAGCCCATGCGGAAGAAGCCGAAGCCTTCGGCGTAGATGGTGTGCAGCAGCACCTCGGTCGACTTGTTGGGACCGCCGCGCGTGAGCACGTGCACGGTGTCGAACACCTGCAGTGCGCGGATGGCGCAGACGGTGACGACGAACAGCGTGGTTGGCCCGAGCAGCGGCCAGGTGATGCGGCGGAAACGCTCGCACGGGTGCGTCACGCCGTCGAGCGCCGCCGCGTCGCGCACGTCCTGCGGAATGCTCTTGAGGCCGGCAAGAAAAAGCACCATCGCCAGCCCGGCCATCTGCCACACGCCAATGGCCGCCAGCGAGTACAGCGCCAGCCGGCGGTTGTTGAGCCAGTCCTGCGGCTGCAGGCCGACCCACTGCAGCATGTGGTTCACCAGCCCGGCGCTCGGGTGCAGCAGGAATTGCCAGACCACGGCCATGGCAATCAGCGTCGATGCCACCGGCATGAAGAAGGCGGTGCGGTAGAAGCCGCGCAGCTGGGTGTCGGATTCGATCAGCAGCGCCGTCCCCAGGCCGATGGCCACGGCACCGGCAGTCACCAGCACGAGGTAGAGCAGCGTGTTGGCGAGCGACTGGCGGAACACCGGGTCGCTCCAGAGTTCGGCATAGTTGGCCAGGCCGACCCAGTTCAGCGTGGCGGCGCCGAACTGCCAGTCGGTCAGCGACAGCATGGCGACGACGGCCACCGGCCCGAGCAGGAACACAAGCAGCAGCACCGTGGCCGGTGACAGCAGCAGCAGGGTATTGAGCGGATGCACGCGCATGGTCAGCCCCGTGCCTTCAGGCCGCTGCGTCCAGCTGCGTTGACAGCGGCTCGAACGCCAGACGCTGGCCGTCGGCGCCGAACACGTGCAGCTGGGCCAACGGCACCCAGGCCTGCAGTGGCTCCCCCACGCGCAGCCCGGCTTGCTGCGCCGGCAGGCAGAAGACCACCTGCTCCTGCGCTTGGGCCTGGGTTTGCGTCAGCTGCACGGTGACGATCAGTTCGGCACCGGTGTATTCCACGCCGCTGATGCGACCCTGCAGCGCCAGCCCCTTGTCATCATCCTGCAGGCCCAGCTGCGGCCGGAAGCCGACCTGGCAGGCTGCGCCCTCCTGGCCCGGCGGCACATGACCGATCTGTTGGCCCTGCACCCAGATGCCGGCGCCGCGAATTTCGGCCGGCAGCAGGTTGATGCGTGGTGCGCCAACGAAACGCGCCACCTCCACGTGCGCCGGCTGGCGGTAGATCTCGTCCGGCGTGCCGAGCTGCAGCACACGGCCTTCGCGCATGACGGCCACACGGTCGGACATGGACATGGCCTCGTGCTGGTCGTGCGTGACGTAGATGAAGGTGACGCCGAGCTGGTCGTGCAGTTGCCGGATCTCGGCGCGCAGGGCCTGGCGCAGGTTGGCGTCGAGGTTGGACAGTGGCTCGTCGAACAGGAACACCGCCGGGTGCCGCACCATGGCGCGCGCCAAGGCCACGCGCTGACGCTGGCCACCCGAGAGCTGCGCCGGCTTGCGCCCCCACAACGCGTCGATGCCCAGGCTCTGCGCCACCTTGCGTGCGCTGGCCTCGGCCGCGGCATGCTGGCGCCGTACCGCCGGCAGCAGCCAGCGCATGCCCGGCAGGCGCTGCCAGAAGTTCAGGCCGCGCATCAGCAGCGGCGTGCAGATGTTTTCGCCCACCGTCATGTGCGGGTAGAGGGCGTAACTTTGGAACACCATGGCGCAGTCGCGTTCGCCGGGCGACAGCGGCAACAGGTCCCGCTCGCCGAGGTGCAGGGTACCGGCGTCGGGCTGGTCCAGGCCGGCGATCAGGCGCAGCAGGGTGGACTTGCCGCAGCCCGAGGAGCCGAGCAGGGTGAGGAACTCGCCGTCGCGCACGGTGAGGTCCAGGCCCTTGAGCACGTGGGTGGCGCCGAACTGTTTGCTCAGGCCGTGGATGTGGATGTCAGGCATGGCAGTTCTCCGGAGAAGAGGTCAGGACGTTGGACAGCTGGCCGAGCAGCCAGGGAGTGAACGTGTCGTAGTGGTCGAAGCCCGTCACCTGGGGCAGCAGGTCGGCCGGCTGGCCGGCGTAGCCCGCGCGGTGGGCCGCGAAACGCACGCCGGCGGCTTCGGCGCAGCGTGCATCCATGGCCGAGTCACCGACGAACAGCACCTGCGCGGCCGGCACATCGAGCTGCTGCAGCACGCGCAGCAGCGGGTCGGCCGCCGGCTTGGGCCGCGCAGCATCACCCAGCCCGACCACGGCATCGAAACCGATGTCGAGCCCGGTGCAGGCCAGCAGGGCTTCAATGGAAGGCCGGTCGCGGTTGCTGCACAGGCCAAGCAGCAGGCCCTGCGACTTGAGTTCCGCCAGCAGGGCCGGCACACCGGCGTAAGGCGTGGCCTGGGCCAGCCAGTGCTGCGCATAACGGGTGAAGTAGCTGGCCTCCAGGGCGCTGGCCTGCTCGGCCGCGGCCGCCTCGGCCTGCAATGCCAGCGCGTGTTGGAACATCGGCCCCAATCCCTCGCTGAGCGCCGGCCGCAACCGGTCCGCCGGCACCGTGCGCAGCCCGGCTTCGGCCAGCACCTCATTGGCCGCCGCGGCCAGGGAAGGCAGGGTGTCGAGCAGCGTGCCATCGACATCGAAGACGACTGCTCGGATATGATCGTTTCTGTTCATATTAGCCATGTTATGAACAGAAGGTGTCATTTTGATGACTCAGCCTGAATCTATAGTGGCCGTACGCCCGGGCCTTGCACGGCCCGATCTGACCGTCTGAACTGCCCCGCCGCCCATGCTCAAAGCCGCACGCCACAAGGAAATCGTCGCCCTCGTCCAGGGCGGCGGCATCGTCGAAGTCAATGCCCTGGCACAGCGTTTCCAGACCTCGCCCATCACCATCCGGCGCGACCTGATCGAGCTGCAGGAACGCGGCCTGCTGGAGCGCACGCGCGGCGGCGCTGTCTCCGGTGAGGTGATTGCCGAGGGCTGGGCGCGTTACGAGAGCATCAGCTACGCCGAGCGCGAGCGCGAGCAGTTCCGTGAAAAACGCGCCATTGCGGAACTGGCGGCGCAACTGGTGTCGGACGGCGACTGCATCCTGGTCAACGGCGGCACCACCTCGCGCCACCTGGCCGAGGCGCTGCGCGGCCACCAGAACCTGCACGTTGTCACCAACGGCCTGACAGTGGCCATGGAGTTCGCACGCAGCCAGAACGCCGCGGTCTACCTGCTGCCGGGCATGGTGGACTTCAGGAAGATGACCTCGGTCAGCCGGCCGGCGCCGGGCAGCTTCGACGACATCACGGTGCGGGCCGCGTTCCTCGGCGTGCACGGCATCTCGCCGGCCGGCATCGGCATGCTGTCGCCGGAAGAAGCCGCGATGAACCGCGCCTTCATCGAGGCTGCCCAGACCGTCAACGTGCTCGTCGATTCATCCAAGTTCAACTCGCAGGCGATCTTCCGCATCTGTGAAATGAACCGTGTCACCCGGGTCGTGACCGATACCGGCATTGCGCCCGCAACACGCCAGGCACTGGAAGCCCTTGGTATCGAGGTCTTGCTGGCCTCCCCAGAAGAAGCCGCCTAGTTTCGCGCCGACGCGCGCGCCACTGTGGCGGCGCTTTTGCATGCCATGACCTACGATGCGGCCATGACACGGCCCATCATCCTGTTCGGTGCCTTCGACCGCCACAACTTCGGCGACCTGCTGTTGGCGCACATCGCGGCGGCGCTGCTGCCGGGGCAGGAACTGGTGTTCGCCGGCCTGGCCAACCGAGACCTGCGCGCCGACGGCGGCCATCAGGTCCAGGCCCTGACGCAGTTGGCTGCCGATTGGGATGCTCACCCGGCCACGCTGATCCACGTCGGGGGCGAAATCCTCAGCTGCAGCGCCTGGCAGGCGGCCGTGATGCTGCTGCCACCGGACGAACTGCAAGCCACCCTCGCTTACCTGGAAGCCCGGCCGCTGGAGCAGGCGGCCTGGGTGCAGCGCATGGTGGGCAGCGCGGCGCTGGCGCCCTACACGCTGTCGCGCTCGCTTTTTCCCGCGCTGACACGGGTGGCCTATCTCGCGGCGGGTGGCGTGCAGCTGGACACATGTGAACCGGCGCTGCGTGCCGAGGTACTGGCCAACCTGCAGGCGGCGGATGCAGTGAGCGTGCGCGATGGCCAGACCCTGGCGCATCTGGCGGCAGCGGGCATCACCGCGCATCTGCTGCCCGACCCGGCGGTGATGGTGGCCGAGCTGTTTGACGCACGGATACGTCAGCACGCAGCCGGTGGCGAGATGGCACAGGTGTTGCGCACGTTCCCGCAGGGCTATCTTGCCGTGCAGTTCAGCGCCGACTTCGGCGACGACGCCACGCTCACCACCATGGCCCAGCAACTCGACCAGGTAGCTGCGGCCACCGGTCTTGGCGTGGTGCTGTTTCGTGCCGGCGCTGCGCCCTGGCATGACGACTTGGCTTGCCTGCAGCGCGTCGCCGCGCGCATGCGCACAGCGGCGGTGCAGGTGGCCGAGTCGCTCAACATCTGGGACCTCTGCGCCCTGATTGCCTACAGTCGCGGCTATTGCGGCAGCAGCCTGCACGGCCGCATCGTGGCCATGGCCTATGCCCTGCCGCGCATCAACCTGCGGCCACCGACATCAATGCAGCAGGCTGCCAAGCAGGCGGCCTTCGCGGCCACCTGGGAGGATGCGAACGTGCCCACCACCGTGGACGTGCAGCACTTGGCGGCTGCAATGCAGCAGGCCCTGGCGCTGCCTTCCAGCGCGTTGCAGGACACGGCCGAGCGGCTGGCCGCGCAGTACCGGCGCGGCTTTGAGGCACTGCGCGCCCAGTTGGCATGAACCGGTGTCGCGGCCGGCGGAGCAAGATGGGAAAATAGCGGGTTGACCTCACAATGAACCTCATGACAACCAGCACCCCTTCAGCCGAACCGACGCCAGCCAACGCCCCCACGCCAGCCCCGGCGCCGGCCACCCGTGCGGAGCGCACCCGCGCCGTGCAACCTGTTCTGGAAAAGCTGTTCGAGCTGTACCCGCATCTGTTTGGTGCCGAGTTCCTGCCGCTCAAGCTCGGCATCTTTCAGGAGCTGCTGGCCAAACACCCCGAACACTTCCAGCGCGACAGCCTCAAGGCCGCGCTCGGAGTGCACACGCGCTCCACGCGCTACCTGCAAAGCGTGGCCGCCGGCAAACAGCGGCATGGCCTGGACGGCGTGGCGGTGGAACCCGTGGCGCCGGAGCATGTCTACCTGTCTTTGGTGGAATTGTTCCGCCGCCGGCAGGCGCGCAGCAAGGACGACTTGAAACCCAAACTGCGCACGCAGCTGATCGCTGCCTTTGAAACGTCGGGGCTGACACGCCAGGAGTACCTGGCCAAGGTGCCGGCCAACGACCCCGAGGCGCTGGCCCTGTTGGAAGACGCACTGGCCGAATGCGACGAGAAGCTGGCACGGCAGGAGGCCTTGTGCCGCGCTTTTGACGCCAGCGGCAAGACGGTGGAAAAGTTTGTCGACATGTATGGCCTGCACCCGCGCGATGTGAACGCGGCCTTGGCCCGACGCCGCCAGCACTGAGGCGCCCCGCGGCGGCAGGGTGCGGTGCGAGAATCTGTCCATGCAAGATTCATCGCCACCGCCCAGTCCGCCTCCGGCCCAGCCACGCAACCCCTTGCATGGCATGACGCTGGAGGCCATCGTGACCGCGCTGGTGGCGCATTACGGCTGGCCCGGTCTGGCCGAACGCATCCCGGTACGCTGCTTCAGCCACGACCCCAGCGTCACTTCAAGTCTCAAATTCCTGCGCAAGACGCCCTGGGCACGTGACAAGGTGGAGGGGCTTTACCTCTTCATGCAACGCGACCGCCAGCGCACGGCGGCGCGGACGAAACCGGGGCGCTGAAGACAACGGCCACCCGAGGGTGGCCGTCAGCAAGTCAGGGTCGCCGTGGGCTCAGCGGCCGTGCAGCAGCTGCTCGATCTGCTGGTCTTTCTCTTCCCAGATGCCGGCCAGCCAACGGTGGAACTGGCTGCGGAATTCGGAGTCGCCTTCGTAGTCGCCGGTGCAGAACTCGGCCGGAATGGCCAGTTGCTGCGCCTGCAGGATCACGCGCGGCGTCTTGCCGCACAGGAACTCCCAGAACGTGGGTGCCCCGTCGGGGTAGACGATGGTCACGTCGATCATCGAGTGGAACTGCGTCCCCATGGCGTTGAGTGCCAGTGCCAGCGCGCCCGCCTTGGGCTTGAGCAGATGACGGTAGGGTGATGACTGGCTCCGGTGCTTGGCGGCAGTGAAGCGCGTGCCTTCGGCAAAGTTCATCACGCTGGTGGGCACAAGGGCGAACTTCTCGCAGGCGCGGCGGGTGGTCTCGCGGTCCTGTGCGCGCAGGCGCGGGTTTTTGCGCAAGGCAGCCTTGCCGTGCCGCTTCATGAACGGAAAGTCCAGCGCCCACCAGGCCAGGCCGATCACCGGCACGTAGATGAGCTGCTGCTTGAGGAAGAACTTCAGCAGCGGAATGCGCCGGTTCAGCACGTGCTGCAGCACAAAGATGTCGACCCAGGACTGGTGGTTGCAATTCACAAGGTACCAGCCCCGGTACGGCAGCGCATCCACACCGTGCACTTCCCAGGCCGTGTTTTGCGTGAGCCACATCCAGCCGCTGTTGCAGGCAATCCAGGCGGTGGCAATGGTGTTGAGGGCCGGGTCGATGCGCTGGCGGATCACCTTGAAAGGCAGCAGCAGTTTGACCAGCGACAACGCGAACAGCAGCACACACCAGAACAGCGTGTTGAGCACCAGCAGCAGGAAGGCAATGACGCCTTTGGCAAGAGGAGGTAGAAAACGAAGCATCGTCGGTACAGGGCGCCCAGGCAAGAACAATGTTCTATTGTGCGCCTCCCGCTGGCGGATGTCCTGCGCCAGATCAGGATTTGACGAATTACCCGGCGCCGCTCATATGCTATGTTTTTAATAGCTGCTGGCGCATAGACAACAAGCGCTAGAGGCCAATTTGACTTAGAACCCCGGGGCTTGCTGCAAGAGGGTCAGCGTCCGGCCGTCAGGCGTGCCGGCGTAGTACTGGTCAAGCACCTGCTGGAATACCGGCTCCTCCGGCGCCACCGCCGCAAACAGCGTGGCGCAGGACCGGAGCTTCATGGCGTCAGTCGAACCGAAGATGGCCTGCGCGCTCAGGCCCCGGTGCGCCAGCAGCAAGGCCATGCAGTGCTTCAGGCGTGGCCCGAGCACCGGGTGCAACCAGTAGTCCAGCGCTTCCTGCCGCGAGGCAAGGCCGTAGTGCTGCGCGGTGGCACTCAGCCCCAGGCCGCGCAGCTGCGGAAAGATGAACCACATCCAGTGGCTTTGTTTGCAGCCGGCCTGCAGCTCGGCGCAGGCTTGTCCAAAAACCGGGGCCTGCGCATCGAGAAAACGTTGCAGGCGGTCCATGCTGCGGTGTGCTCTCAGGCGGCGGGCGCTTCGCGGCGGCCGGCGCCGTCGAACAGGTCGAGGCAACGCTCGAACCAGGCGTGCACCACATCGTCCTCGGCCAGCAGTTGAAACGGGCTGCTGATACGCGCCCACTGGAAGCCACCGAAGGCCAGGTAGTCGGCGTAGCCGGGCTGCTCGCCGCAAACGAACGGGCCGTGGCCGAGCGACAGGCGCATGGGCTGCAGCGATTTGCGGAAGGCGTCCACACGCTCCTCGCGCCCGGCCTGCAAGGCCTCCAGCGTCTGCTTGTACATCTTCTCGCGCGAGGCGCGGAAGTAAGGCTGGTCGGCCGGGTCCAGGCGGTCGTACAGGTCGCGCAGAATCATCCGTGCGATGCCGCCGTGGATGGTGGTCTGCACCCAGTACTGGAAGAACTTGAGCACCTGGCCGTCGGCGCCGGGCGCGATCAGGCGCGGCGTCTGCGGGAAGGTTTCGTCCAGGTAGCGCACGATGTCCCAGCTGTCGGTCACCAGCCGGCCGTTGTGCGCAATGGTGGGAATGGTCAGCTTGTCGCCACCGGCGTTGATGCTGGGAATGTCGCCGAACAGCACATCGCGCACCTCGTAGGCCAGGCCCTTGTGGGCCAGCGCCATGCGCACGCGCCAGGAGTTGGGGCTGAAGTGGGTCTTGCGGGCGTTCACCAGGTCGTAGAGGATCATGCGCGGGGTCTCCGGTCGTTGTTCTTAGCGGGCCTGCAGGCTGCGGCGGGCGAACAGCGCCAGGCAGACCGCCAGGAAAGCGCCCAGCACGTACTGGTAAGGCAGGTTGATGGCGAAGCCCATCTCGTCGGTCAGCAGCACATACAGGCAATACAGACCGAACAGCGCCACGCCACGCATCAGCCAGCTCTGCGGCCGCAGCTGCCGCTCGGGAATGCGGGCCGCCAGCCAGGCACCGGTGAGGCCGCTGAACAGACCGGCCACCGCCCCGATGGAAGCGTCGGCCGGCCAGTGCGCGCCCACCGCCACACGCGAACAGGCCACACCGAAGGCGAGCGCAAACAGCCAGAGCAGGCGCCGGCGCCCTTGCGGCGCGAGCGAGAAGTAGATGGCGCTGGCAGCGGCAAAGGCCGTCATGCTGTGGCCGGACGGCATGGCCGCAATGTAGAGTGGCTCGCCGATCACGTTGATGCCCTGCGGCCCCAGCACTTCGAGCGGGCGCGGGTTGTCGGCCATCATCTTGCCCACGCGCGTCAGCGCCCCGGCCAGCGGCGCGGCGCACAGCCACGACAGGATGATGCGTGGCGCGCGCCACAACGAGGGCGCGGTCACGGCATACACGGCCCAGCCGGTGCCGAAGAGCGACAGCAGCGACCAGACGATGTCCGGCAACACGGCGAACTGGCGGTTCAAAAAGTAGAACACCGTGGGCTCATAAAGGCCGAGCCACAGCGGCGCCGTCACCACGGCCACCAGCAGGGGCAGCCCCCAGTGCCAGGGTGCAATACGGGGTGCGACAGTGATGGAATCTGTTGTCATGGCATCAGGCCTGGTGGGCGCTCAGGGTTCGTCGATCCGGCGCGGTGCCGGGCGGCCACCCCAGCCACGGCAATGGTAGAAGCTGAAGCGCGCCACCGGCCGGCCGGTGCGCGCCACGGCCAAGCTGTCGAGCGGCTCGCAGCGCTGGAACTGGCCCTCGCCCACTGGCAGGCGGTAGGCCATCTGCGACCAGTCCAGCAGCACGGCGTCCGCCCCCACGGGCAGCTCGCCCGACCACAGGCTGAACTGGTCAAAGCCGGGCGCGATCACATGCACCGGCAACGGCCGCGCATACCAGGCCAGGCGGCTGGCCAGGGTCCAGTTCTGCACGACCAGACGGGTGGTTTGCTGCTCGCGCGCCAGCTGTTGTGCTTTCGCGCCGGCAGCATCCCAGCCATAGAAGTCAGTGAAGGGGTTGATGGTTTCGGCCTCGGTGCTGCCGGGCGCTTCGGCCTGCAGCCAGGTCGGCCCTGCCATCAGCATGAGCACATACAACGCCAGCGTGAAAAAGGCCTGCAAGCCGGCCAGCACCCAGATCAGGCGTTGGCGGCCTGCTGCCCACAGCGCGGCCAGGCCGACGCCGGCAAACGGCGCCAGCGCCACCCAGGCGGGTGCCGTCCAGTGCGGCAGGCTGGAGCCGCCCCCCGACAGGTAGGCCAGCACCGCAAACGGCAGGGCAAAAAAGCTCAGCAGCCAGGCCTGCGACCGCGGCAGACCGACCCCGCCCAGCACCGTGCGGCGCAGGCCGAAGGCGCCCCACAGCAACAGCGGGTAGAGCAGCACCTGCGCCAGCAGAAAGCCGGCCAGCTGCTGCCACTGCCAGTGGCTGCCAGCGCCGTGATGCAGTTGGTAGGCGAACGAGATCCAACCGTTCTGCGCGTTCCAGATGAAAACCGGCAGCACCAGCAACACGGCCAAACCCAGCGCCAGCCAGGGTGCCGGCCGGCGCAACAGGCGCAGACCGTGGGCGGCAAGCAGGCAGGCCGCCACCGGCAGGGCCGCGAAGATGGCGGTGTACTTGGCCAGCCCGGCCAGCCCCAGCAGGCCACCGAGCAGCAGCCAGGCCGGCAGGCGCTGCACCTCGGCCGCATCCAGCATGCGCAGGGTCTGCCACAGGATGGCGGCGGTGAAGAACATCAAGAGTGTGTCAGGCAAGAGGCCGATGCCCAACACGTGCAGCACCGGTGCCAGGCTGTAGGCCAGCACGGCCCACCAGCCGGCATCGGCGCTGGCCGCCGTGCTGCCGGCCGGCAGCGGCCCCTGCAGACGGCGGGCAATGCCGTAGATGAAAAGCGCAGTGGCCAGCCACAAGGCCTCGGGCAGCAGGCGCAGCAGACCATCGGGTGCCCCCAGCGCCACCAGCGGCCATTGCACCCAGCCCACCAGCGGCGGGTGGTCGTAGTAACTCAGTGCCGGATGCGCCGCGTACAAGGCGTAGTGGGCTTCGTCACCCGACAGCCCCAGCACCCAGCCCAGGCCGAAATGCACCAGGGCATGGCCTGACAACAGGGCCAGCAGAACAGGCGGCAGACGGGAAAAAGCGTGGGTGGGCACAGGGCAAGGCCTGCACGGCGCAGACCGGAAAAAGCAAAGAGCGCCAAGTCTAAACGAGGCGCCAATCCGGCTCCGGCCGTGAGGGCTAAACTGCTCGTCATGCCAGAACAGAGTCCCACCGCCATCGACCCCAGCCGCTGCCCGCTGTGCGGCCAGCCCAACCGCTGCGCCATGGAAGTGCAGCGCGAGACCGGCATGGCGCAGCCGCCCTGCTGGTGCACCGGTGTGACTTTCGATGCCGAACTGCTGGCACGCGTGCCAGCCGACGCACAGCA
Source organism: Curvibacter delicatus NBRC 14919 (assembly GCF_001592265.1). Lineage (GTDB taxonomy): Bacteria > Pseudomonadota > Gammaproteobacteria > Burkholderiales > Burkholderiaceae_C > Hylemonella > Hylemonella delicata. The sequence continues at coordinate 61,249 of NZ_BCWP01000009.1, forward strand.
GCGCGCCTGCATCTGCCAGGCCTGCGCCGCAGCTTCCGACCCAGCTTGACGCCTATCGGGCGCCGTCGATGATCCAGCGCATCAACAGCTCGCATTCATACGGGCTGATGCGTTCATGCGCCGCGATGTGGCCGAACAGGCTGCCTTCACGCAGCTTGTCGGCCAGCTTGTGCGGCGCATCGGGCTGCCCACGGTACTTGGCATAACCGGTCGCCAGCTGGGGAAATGTGGGCGCACCGCGACGCGGTGGCTCGCCGTGACAGCCGAAACAACCTTTTTCCAGCGCCAGCTGCGCGTTGGCCTGCGACAGCGCGGGCAGCCACATCAGGCAGGACAACAGAACCGTTCGGCACTTCATGGCGAGCCATCTTGCCTGTGCACAAAGGCAGACACAAGCGGACACCACGGCGGCAACAGTGGCACATGCCTGCTAGCATCCGTGTTCAGGCCGCCGACATGACACTTCTATGATCCGCTCGAACGAAGAACAACGACAGGCCCTGCGCTCGACCTGGGTCAGCGTCTGGGTCAATATTTTTCTGGCCTCGGCCCAGGTGACCATCGGCTTTTTTGCCCGTTCGCAGGCGCTGATTGCCGACGGCATCCATTCCCTGTCCGACCTGGTGGCCGATGGCGTGGTGCTGTTCGCCGCGCGCCACTCGCATGCCGAGGCCGACGAGACCCACCAGTACGGCCACGCCCGCTTCGAGACTGCGGCCTCGCTGGCCATCGGCCTGATCCTGCTGGCCACCGGCATCGGCATGGTGTGGAGCGCCGGCGTCAAGCTGCATGCCGGCGTCGGCATGGACGCGGTGCACCCGATCGCGCTGGCCACCGCCGCGTTGACCCTGGTCGCCAAGGAAGGGCTGTTCCGCTACATGCGCCGCATCGGCGAGCGGCTCAAGTCCTCGCTGCTGATCGCCAACGCCTGGCATGCGCGTGCCGACGCTGCCTCCTCGCTGGTGGTGGCGGTAGGCATCGGCGCCAACCTGATGGGCTACCACAGCATGGACGCCGTGGCGGCCATCATCGTCGGCTTCATGATTTCCAAGGCGGGCTGGGAGTTCTCGGTCGAAGCCTTCCACGGCCTGACCGATCACGCGCTCGACCCGGAGGAGATCGAGCGCATCCGCCAGACGATTCTGTCGGTCGACGGCGTGCGCGACCAGCATGGCCTGCGCACCCGGCGCATGGGCGACTGGGCGGTGATCGACGTGCACATCGAGGTCGACACGCACCTCTCGGTCTCCGAGGGCCACTACATTGCGGAGACCATCAGCGCACGGGTCAAGACCGAGCACCGCGTGGCCGAGTGCACGGTGCACATCGACCCCGGCACCGTGCGCCATCTGGACCGGCTGCTGGCGCTGCCGCCGCGCACGCAAGTACAGGCGCTGGTGCAACAGGTTGTGCAGACGCCGGCCACGCTGCAGCTGCACTACCTGGACAGCGGGCTGGAGGTGGAGGCCGAACTGCAGGACACCGTGCTGCCAGACCAACTGGCCCGACTGCAGCAGACCTTGTTCGACACCCTGAAGCACACGACACGCGTACGCCGCGTCACCCTGCGCTGTGCCACACCGGAAGATCACGCGTGAATCACCCCGCCACCCTGGCTGACATGCGGGCGCGTTACGGCGAGCGCTATCGTTGGCTGTTGCTGCTGGCGGTGATGATCGGCACCATGGCCTCCATCATGTCGTCCACCATCGTCAACGTGGCGATTCCTGACATGAGCCACCACTTCGCGCTGGGGCAGGAGCGGGCGCACTGGGTCAGTTCCGGCTTCATGGTGGCCTCCACCGTGGCGATGCTGACCACCCCCTGGCTGCTGAACAGCTTCGGCTACCGCCAGACCTATGTGCTCTCGACGCTGATGCTGCTGGCCGGCGGCGTGGGCGGCGGCCTGGCCAACCACTTCGGCCTGGTGCTGGTCGCGCGCGTGGTGGAAGGCCTGGCCGCCGGCATCGTGCAACCGATCCCGGCCATCATCATCATCCGCGCCTTCCAGCCGCACGAACGCGGCCGCGCCGGCGGCATCTTCGGCATGGGAGTGGTGCTGGCCCCGGCATTGGGCCCCAGCATCGGCGGCCTGCTGGTGGAATGGTTCGGCTGGCGCTCAATCTTCTTCATGGTCGCGCCCTTTTGCCTGGCCTCGCTCTGGCTGGCCTACCGCTATGTGCCGACCAATGCGCCCGGCGGCGTGGTGCCGGACCGCCGCAATTCGCGGCTGGACTGGCAAGGCCTGCTGCTGTGCACCGTGGGCACGCTGTGCCTGCTCAACGGTCTGGTCGAATTGCACGGCAACGCCCATGCCTCCGCCTTCATGCTGCTGGGGGCGGCTCTGCTGTGCGTGCTGTGGTTTGTCTGGTGGCAAAAACGCCAGGCGCACCACGGCGGCACGCCGCTGATGCACATGGATCTGTTCAAGCACCGGCCGTTTGCCATGGGCAGCCTGGTTGCCTTCATCTACGGCACCGCGCTGTTCGGCTCCACCTACCTGTTGCCGCTCTACATCCAGATGGGGCAAGGCCTGTCGCCAGCACTGGTCGGCACCATCATGCTGCCGGCCGGCATCGTGCTGGCCGTCACCATTCCGCTGGCCGGCCGCCTGTCCGACCGCATCCCCGTCCATCTGATGATCAGCCTCGGCGTGCTGCTGCTGGCGGCCTCCTTTGCGCTGATGGCCACCATCGGCCTGCATGCCGCACTCTGGGTGCTGGTGGCCTGGACCATCCTGGGGCGCATCGGACTCGGTTTCATCCTGCCCTCGCTCAACAACGGTGCCATGCAGGGGCTGGAGCACCGGCTGATCTCCCAGGCTTCCAGCACCATCAATTTCCTGCGCATGCTGGGTGGCGCCGCGGGCGTGAGCCTGTGCGGCATCATCCTGCAGTGGCGCATGGCTGCACACGGCGCACAGGACACCGCCGCCGCACCCAGCGCGGCACGGCTGGCCGCCTTTGACGAGACCTTTGTCCTGCTGGCGCTGGTGTGCGCCCTGGCCGTGCTGGCGGCCTGGCGCCTGCGCCAGCCTGAAAAACGCAAAGAGGAGTAGCCGCCATGTGTCAGCTGCTGGGCATGAACTGCAATGTGCCGACCGACGTGATGTTCAGCTTTGCCGGCTTTGCCGAGCGCGGCGGCCGAACCGACCCCCATGGCGACGGCTGGGGCATCGCCTTTTTCGAGGACAAGGGCCTGCGCCACTTTGTCGACCACCAATCCGCCTGCGCCTCGCCGGTGGCCGAGCTGATCCGGCACTACCCGATCAAGAGCCGCAACGTCATCTCCCACATCCGCAAGGCGACGCAAGGCGCGGTGACGCTGGAAAACTGCCACCCCTTCGTGCGTGAGCTGTGGGGACGCTACTGGGTGTTCGCGCACAACGGCGACCTGAAGAACTTTGCCCCGCGGCTGCATGGCAGCTTCCACCCGGTCGGCAACACCGACAGCGAACAGGCCTTCTGCTGGCTGCTGCAGGAGCTCGCCAAGTCGCATGCCGACGTGCCCAGCGTGGCGGAGCTGACGCTGACGTTGCGCGAGCTGGCGCCACAGATCGCCAAACACGGCACCTTCAACTTCCTGCTCAGCAACGGTGAGGCACTGTGGGCCCATGCCTCCACCCAGCTCTGGCACGTGGTGCGCCAGCACCCCTTCGGCAGTGCCACGCTGCGCGACGAGGACCTGAGCGTCAACTTTGCCGAGCACGCCGCTCCGGGCGACCGGGTGGCCGTGGTGGTGACGGCGCCACTGACCACGGATGAGGTGTGGACGCCCTTCGCCCCCGGCGAGCTGCGGGTGTTTGTCGACGGCGCGCCTGCAGCCTGAAGAGGCTCTGACACCGGCCCGCGGCGGGCCTCCAGGCCAATCGCTCGAATTGCGGGTGATTCACCCCGCTTTTCCTCGCGTCGCCAGGTGCCATCGGCGCAACCTGGCATCAAGTCTCACGCCCATGCGCCCGATATGGTCATAGGAGTGCTGCAGAAAGCACTTTGAACCGCGACCTCGGGAGCAGAAGAACATGAGCACATCCATCAACACCAATATTGCATCGCTGAACGCGCAACGCAACCTGTCGGCCTCGGCCAGTTCCCTTGGCGCGTCGATGCAGCGCCTGTCGTCTGGCCTGCGCGTCAACAGCGCCAAGGATGACGCCGCCGGCCTGGCGATTGCCGAACGCATGAGCGTGCAGTCCAAGGGCTTGAGCGTTGCCGCACGCAATGCCAACGACGGCATCTCGTTGGCCCAGACCGCGGAAGGCGCCCTGGGCAAGGTGGGTGACATGCTGCAACGCATGCGTGAACTGGCCGTACAGTCCGCCAACGCCTCCAACAGCGCCTCCGACCGCACGGCACTCAACGCGGAAATGAAGCAGCTGCGCAGCGAGATCGACCGCGTGGCCAAAACCACCACCTTCAACGGCCAGAAGGTTCTGGACGGCTCCTTCGCCGGTGCCGTGTTCCAGGTAGGCGCCAACTCGGGCGACAACATCACGGTCGGCGCGTTAACCAACAGCACGTCTGCCCAACTGGGCAGTGTCAATTACACCGCCCAGGGTGTCAGCACCTACGCCAGCAGCGTTAACTCGTTGGCGGCGATTGCGTCCGGCACACTGCAAATCTCTGTCACCGGCGGCCAGACCTACAGCCTGGACGCCATCGATGCAGCATCGAGCGGTGAAGAACGTCTGGGACAGGTGGTCGAGGCCGTCAACCGCAAGACGGCCGACACCGGCGTCACGGCTTATCTAGAGAAGACTGCTAACGGAGCCTACAGCCTGAACCTGATGTCGGCCGCCAAGAACAACAGTGGCGTCGTGGGCGACTTCACCTTGACTGGAAGTTGGACCGCTGCCAGTACCGGACTGGCGACGGGCACCACCGCAACGGCTGGAACGCAGGTTGGCCTGGACAGCATTGACGACGTCAACGACGTGTGGGGCCAGCAGGCCGGCGCCTGGTATGCCCTCAAGATGTTCGACTCGGCCATCGACCAGGTCAACAGCGCGCGCGCCAAGCTGGGTGCCGTGCAGAGCCGTTTCGAGAGCGCAATCGGCAACATCGGCATCATGGTGGAGAACACCAACGCGTCGCGCGGCCGCATCATGGATGCTGATTTCGCCACGGAAACCTCCAACCTGTCGCGCACGCAGATCCTGCAGCAGGCCGGCACCGCCATGGTGGCCCAGGCCAACCAGTTGCCGCAGGGCGTGCTGGCCCTGTTGCGCTAGACGGCAGAAGTCGTCGACGCGTCGGCGCTCAGACCAGCGCCTGCTCCAGCGCATCGACGAACATCGCCGCCACGTCGAAGCCGGCCTGGTCGGTGATTTCCTGGAAGCAAGTCGGACTGGTGACGTTGATCTCGGTCAGGCAGTCGCCGATCACGTCCAGCCCCACCAGCAACAGGCCGCGTGCCGCCAGCACCGGGCCGATGGCCTCGGCAATCTCACGATCGCGCGCGGAGAGCGGCTGGGCCACGCCCTTGCCGCCGGCGGCCAGGTTGCCGCGTACCTCGCCCCCTTGCGGGATGCGTGCCAGGCAGTAGGGTACCGGTTTGCCGCCGATCACCAGCACACGCTTGTCGCCCTGGGCAATGGCCGGCAGGAACTTCTGCACCATCACGGTCTGCGCGCCGTCGCGGTTCAGCGTCTCGATGATGGCACCCAGGTTCAGGCCGTCGTCCTTGACGCGGAAGATGCCCATGCCGCCCATGCCGTCGAGCGGCTTCAGAATGATGTCGCGGTGTTCGGCGTGGAAGGCGCGGACGGCCAATGCGTCGCGCGTGACCAGGGTCGGGCCGGTGAACTGCGGGAACTCCAGGATGGCGAGCTTCTCCGGGTGGTCGCGCAGGGCGCGCGGCTTGTTGAAAACCTGCGCACCTTCCCGCTCGGCCTGCTCCAGCAGATGGGTGGCGTAGAAATATTCGCTGTCGAAGGGCGGGTCCTTGCGCATGACGATGGCATCGAAATCACGCAAGGCTGCCAGGCGCTGCAACGGCGGTTCGGGTGTTTCATGGAACCAGCGTTCCTCATGGCCGGTGAGTGTGATGTGGCGCACATGGGCCTGCACCCCCGTGGTCGCCTGCCAGACCAGATGACGCGGCTCGCAAGCGGCAATGCGGTGGCCGCGGCGCTGCAGCTCGCGCATCATGGCAAAGGTGCTGTCCTTGTAGGTCTTGAAGGTCTCCAACGGATCGGCAATGAAAAGGATGTTCATGGGGCGTCGCCCTCGCAATGATTGTGGTAAATCCGTATGGGGTTGCCTGTCAAATAGGGGTACCGTAGCGGACATATTTTTGGAGTCTCTCATGAAACGCCGCGATCTTCTTCAAGCCGCCGCCATACTGGGGTTGCCCAGCCTGTCTTTCGCCCAGGACAAGTACCCGAGCAAACCCATCACCATCATCTGCCCCTACCCGGCCGGCGGCAACACCGACCAGCGCTCGCGCCAGTTCGGCCGTTTCCTGAACACGGCGCTCGGCGTCCCCGTCGTGGTGGACAACAAACCCGGCGCTGGCGGCAACATCGGCACCGAAGCCATCGTGCGGGCCAAGCCCGACGGTTACACCATCGGCATGGGCAATTTCGCACCGCTGTCGGTCAACCCGACCATGTTCAAGAAAATCAATTTCGATCCGCTGAAGGACCTGGCGCCGATCTGTCTGATCGAACGCGGCCCGCTGGTGCTGATGGTGCGCCCGGACTCGCCCTTCAAGAGCGTGAAGGACATCATTGCCGCGGCCAAGGCCAAACCGGGCTACCTGACCTATGCCAATGGCGGCACCGGTGGCTCGCACCACCTGGCCGCCGAGATGTTCAAGAACATGGCGGGTGTCTTCATCACCAACATCCCCTACAAGGGCGGTGCCCCCGCAGCCATGGACCTGATGGGTGGTCAGGTCGACATGATGTTCGAGCAGATGTACGCCGCCTCGGCCAACATCCGCGCCGGCAAACTGCGCCCGCTGGCCATCACCAGCCTGAAGCGCTCGCCGCAGTTCCCTGACATTCCGACCATGGCCGAACAAGGCTTCCCAGGGTTCGAGATCAGCAACTGGCAGGGTTTCGTCGCCCCGGCTGCCACGCCCAAGCCCATCATCCAGCTGCTGAACGAGGTCACCAACAAGGCGCTGGCCGATCCCACCATCAAGGCCCAGATGCTGAGCCAGGGCAACGAACTCGGCGGCGGCACGCCCGAGCAGTTCGCCGCCCACATCAAGGCCGAGTCGGCACGCTGGAGCAAGCTGGTGAAGACAGCAGGCATCACGAACGACTGACCGCCCCGCACCAACCACAAAAAAAGCCATCTTTGCAGATGGCTTTTTCTTTTCCTTAAGGTGATCTGCCAGGCCCCGTCAGGGCAGCCCGCTCAGATCTCGATCTTCGAGCCCAACTCGACCACCGAATTGTTGGGCAGGTTCAGGAACGCAGCCGCACCGCTGGCGTTATGGTGCATCTGGGCAAACAGCTTTTCACGCCAGGAAGCCATGCCCTGTCCCAGGGTCGGGATGACGATGTCACGCGACAGGAAGTAGCTGGTGGTCATCGGCTCCAGCTCACAGCCGCGGGTGCGGATCTGCTCCAGCGCGGAAGGCAGGTCCGGATCGTTCTTGAAGCCGTAGTGCACGATGACCTGCCAGCAGTCATGCCCCAGCGGCTCGATCTGCAGCCGCTTGTCGAGGCCAATCCATGGCACCTCGTGGTTGCGCACCGTCACGAACAGGTTGTTCCGGTGCAGCACCTTGTTGTGCTTGAGGTTGTGCAGCATGGCATTGGGCACATTGCCGGGCTCGGCGGTCAGGAACACGGCCGTGCCTTCGACACGTGCGGGCGGACTGACAAACACCGCCTCCAGAAAACCGGGCAGGTCCAGCGCATCCTGGCGCAAGGCGGCATTGAGTTGGCTGCGCCCCTGTTTCCAGGTCATCATGAGCATGAAGACGGAGCCGCCGATGAGCAGCGGGAACCAGCCGCCATCGAACAACTTCATCAGGTTGGACGTGAAGAAGGCCAGATCCACCACAAAGAAGAAACCCGTGGCCCCGAGGCACAAGGCCAGCGGGTATTTCCAGCCATACCGGATGACGAAGAAGGTCAGCACGGTGGTGATCAGCATGTCCAGCGTGACGGCGATGCCGTAGGCAGCAGCCAGGTTGCTGGAGGACTTGAAGAGCACCACGGCCAGCACGATGGCCACGAACAGCCCCCAGTTGACGAAGGGCATGTAGATCTGCCCCGTGTCCTTGACGCTGGTGTGCAGCACCTGCAGGCGCGGCAGGTAGCCGAGCTGGATAACCTGCTTGGTCACACTGAAGGCACCGGAGATCAAAGCCTGCGAGGCGATGACCGTTGCCATGGTCGCCAGCCCCACCAGGGGCAACAGTGCCCAGTCCGGCGCCATCATGAAAAACGGATTCTTCACGGCCTCCGGGTTCTTGAGCAACAGCGCGCCCTGGCCGAAGTAGTTGAGCGTCAGCGCCGGCATGACAACGGAAAACCAGGCCAGCCGGATCGGCTTCTTGCCGAAGTGCCCCATGTCGGCATACAGCGCCTCGCCACCGGTGACGCACAGCACCACGGCACCCAGGATGATGAAGGTGGTGCCCGGGTTGTGCACGATGAAGCCGATGGCATGGTGCGGGCTCAGTGCCCACAGGATGGCCGGGTTGCTGGCAATGTGCGCCACGCCCAGCACGGCAATGGCCACAAACCAGACCACGGTGATCGGCCCGAAGAACTTGCCGATGCCGGCCGTCCCGCGCTTTTGCACGGCAAACAGACCGAATAGGATGATCAGCGTCAGCGGAATCACCGCCTTCTTGAAGGCCGGCGAGACGACTTCCAGACCTTCGACCGCCGACAGCACCGAAATCGCCGGCGTGATGACACCGTCACCATAGAACAGGCAGGTGCCGAAGATGCCGACCACAAGCAGCCAGCGCCGCAGTTCCGGCTTGTCCTTGACTGACTGCGAGGCCAGCGCCAGCATGGCCACCAGACCGCCCTCGCCCGCATTGTCGGCGCGCAACACCAAGGTCACGTACTTGAGGGAGACGATGACCGTCAAGGTCCAGAAGAAGATCGACAGGATGCCGTAGACATTGGCCGGCGTGAACGGCACATGGCCGGACCCGAACACTTCCTTGACGGCATACAGGACGCTGGTGCCGATGTCACCGTAGACGACGCCGATGGCGCCCAGCGTGAGCGCAGCAAGCGAGGATTTGGAAGCTGACACAAAATTGCCCCGCCTTCACGAACGGGGCTCCATAACATGCGGAAGGCGCTATTGTGCGCCCGGCATGCCAGCCTTCCAACAGCTTCCGGCCGTCCGAGACGGCTCAGAATCGGAGATGTTGCAACGCAACAACTGTCCCTGCAGACCCGCCTTACTCGTAGACCTCGGCTTCCGGGTCGGTGGCTTCGAGTTCGTAGCTGGCCGCCAGCATGGCCAGCCGCCCGATCACGCCGTACATGTAGAAGCGGTTGGGCGCACTGGCACCCGGCTTCATGCCCGGCTGCGGCAGGTGGGGGCTTTCGGCAAACGCCAGCGGCACAAAACTGGCACCCGGCGCGTTGAGGTTTTCATCGACCCCGCGCTCGGCATGCACGCGGTAAAAGCCGCCCACCACATAACGGTCCATCATGTAGACCACCGGCTCGGCCACGGCATCGTTCATGCGCTCGTTGGTCAGCACGCCTTCCTGGATGATGACGTCATTGACCTCCTGGCCATCCTTGATCACGCTCATCTTGTTGCGCGTGCGGCGGTTCAGGTCGTCCAGTTCCTTGGCGTCGCGCACCATCATGATGCCCATGCCGTAGGTGCCGTTGTCGGCCTTGACCACGACAAACGGCTTCTCCTTGATGCCGTACTCCTTGTACTTGCGCCGGATCTTGGCCAGCAGCGCATCCACATTGCTGGTCAGGCACTCCATGCCGGTGCCTTCGGCAAAGTTCACCTCGCCGCACTTGCTGAACATCGGGTTGATCAGCCAGGGATCGATGCCCAGCAGCTTGCCAAAGCGCTTGGACACCTCTTCGTAGCTCTGGAAATGCTTGCTCTTGCGCCGTGTCGACCAGCCGGCGTGCAAGGGCGGCAACAGGTACTGCTCGTGGATGTCTTCCAGGATGCCGGGAATGCCGGCGCTGAGGTCGTTGTTGAGCAGGATGGTGCAGGGGTCGAAATCCTTCAGGCCCAGACGCCGCTTGCTGCGGATCACCGGCTCCAGCGTCACCGCTTCGCCATTCGGCAACTCGATGGTGGTGGTCTTCTTGATCTCGGGGTTGATCGAGCCGATGCGCACATTCAGCCCGGCCATATGGAAGATGCGCCGCAGCTGCGCCACATTGCTCAGGTAGACGGTGTTGCGCGTGTGGTTCTCGGGAATCAGCAGCAGGTTGCGCGCCTCGGGGCAGATCTTCTCGATGGCGGCCATGGCGGCCTGCACCGCCAGCGGCAGCATTTCCGGCGTCAGGTTGTTCCAGCCGCCGGGGTAGAGGTTGGTGTCCACCGGTGCCAGCTTGAAGCCGGCATTGCGCACATCGACCGAGCTGTAGAACGGCGGCGTGTGTTCCATCCACTCCAGTCGGAACCAGCGCTCGATGGCCGGCATGGAGTCCAGGATGCGTTGTTCGAGTTCGTTGATCGGGCCTGTCAGTGCCGTGATGAGATGGGGAACCATGCAGCCCTCATTTGTTTTTGGTTGCGCAATTCTAGGACGTGGGGACCGTCACGCCATATTCAAGGTGACAGGCCGGGCACTGCGCCACTCCGGCCCCGCTGCCTGCGTTATTTCGCGCCTTCGAACAGCCAATGGACCAGCCGTTGGGCCGTTTCCGGGCTGAGGTGCTCATGGACCGGAATGCGCTGCAGCGGTTCACCGCGCAGCAACTCCTCGACCACGTGCTGCTCGGCCGCTGCATCACCCCGACGCTGGGCATACTTGGCCGACAGGCGCTCGAAACCCGGTGCATCGCCGCGCGGATAGGCACCATGGCAGTTGTAGCAGCCCATCTCGACGGCCAGCGAGGAGTTGGCCTGGCTGGCCAAGGGCGCCAACAACAGCGCTGCCAACCCGATGCTCACCCAGCGTGTCACGGTGTGATGCTTCATGTCCGGCTCCTGGTGTGGGGTCAATTCCTGATTTCGCCGTCGCCCAGCACCACGTACTTGAGCGAGGTCAGACCTTCGATACCGACCGGGCCGCGGGCATGGAACTTGTCGGTGCTGATGCCAATCTCCGCCCCCAACCCGTACTCGAACCCATCGGCAAAGCGGGTACTCGCATTCACCATGACGCTGCCGGAGTCGACTTCGCGCAGGAAAGCCTGCGCATGCATGTGGTCACGTGTGATGATGGCGTCGGTATGGTGGCTGCCGTAGTGGTTGATGTGGGCAATCGCCTCCTCCAGCCCGGCCACCACCTTGACGCTGATGATGGGCGCCAGGAATTCCTCGTACCAGTCCTGCTCGGTGGCCTCCTTCAGGTTGGCACCCGGCACATCGGCCAGGATGGCCCGTCCTTCGGCGTCACAGCGCATCTCCACGCCCTTGGCTGCAAAAACCGCACCGATGCGCGGCAGGAAGGCCTTGGCCACACCGCGCGCCACCAGCAGGCTTTCACTGGCGTTGCAGGGGCTGTATTTGTTGGTCTTGGCGTTGTCCGCCACCTTGACCGCCATGTCGATGTCGCACGGATCGTCGACATAGGTGTGGCAGTTGCCGTCCAGGTGCTTGATCACCGGCACCTTGGCATCGCGGCTGATGCGTTCGATCAGCGACTTGCCGCCGCGCGGGATGATCACGTCCACGTACTGCGGCATGGTGATCAGCTGCCCCACCACCTCGCGCTCGGTGGTCTGCACCAGCTGCACGGCGTCGGCCGGCAGGCCGCTCTCCACCAGCGCCTGCTGCACGAGTTTGGCCAGCGCCTTGTTCGATTCGATCGCTTCCGAGCCGCCGCGCAGGATGCAGGCGTTGCCGCTCTTGATGCTCAGACTGGCCGCCTCGATGGTGACGTTGGGTCGGCTCTCGAAGACCATGCCGAAAACGCCGATCGGCACGCGCATCTGGCCGACGCGGATGCCGCTGGGCTGCTGCTTCATGCCGATGATTTCGCCGATCACATCCGGCATGGCCGCCAGTTGCTCGCAGCCCTGCGCCACGGTCTCAATTACCTTGGGCGTCAGGCGCAGGCGGTCCACCATCGGCGCGGCCAGGCCGGCGGCCACGGCACGCTCGATGTCCTGTGCGTTGTCCCGTCCCAGCGATTCGACATTGGCGCGCAGCAGCGCAGCCAGACGCTTAAGCGCTACATTTTTGGTAGCAGCTGACGCTTTGGCCATGAGGGCGGAAGCCGCTTTGGCCTGCATGCCCAGGGTCTGGGTGTATTCGGCAATATTGAGCGCGTTCATGTATTCATTTTCTCACGCCTGCAGTTTTGGCGTGCGCGCCGGCTTGCACCGCGCAATGCTGGCACAGCTGCATCGCCAGCCGGTGCAGCGCCTGCCAGCCATCAGCCGGCCAGTCCGGCTGCTTCAGGCCCTTGACGATACCGTCCACCTGGTGCGCGGCATGCAGCAGATTGGCCAGCGCCGTTTCCGTCAGGCGCGGCAGCACGCGCTCGAACAGGCGCTCCTTGAGGCCCCAGATGCGCTGCTCGCGCAGGGCCATGGGCAAGGGCCGGCCCTGGGTCACGGCGTCCTTGACGCGCTTGAGCGCACGGATGTCTTCGGCCAGTGCGTAGTGCACCAGCACCTCGGCCTCGCCCTCGGCGCGCAGACCGTCGAGCATGCGCTGCACACGCGCCGCCTGCCCAGCCAGCACGGCCTCCGACAGCTTGAAGACGTCATAACGCGCCACGTTGAGCACCGCGCCTTCGACCTGTTCAAACGTCAACTCGCCCGCCGGATGCAGCAGGGCCAGCTTCTGGATTTCCTGGTGCGCTGCCAACAGATTGCCTTCGACCCGGTCGGCAAAAAACTGCAGCGTGCGCTGGCCTTCCTCGCCGGCCACCACACGCTGGCCTTGTGCCGCCAGCCGCTGCGCAATCCATTGCGGCAGGGCATTGCGCTCCACGGGATCGAGCTGCACCGTCACACCAAAACTCTCCAGCGCACCGAACCAGGCGCCGGTCTTGGTCATCTTGTCCAGACGCGGCAGCATGACCAGCGTCAGCGTCGAATCATTGCCTTGTGAGGCTTCCGCCAGCTGCTGCAACGCCACACTGCCATCCTTGCCCGGCTTGCCTGAGGGAATGCGGATCTCGACGATCTGACGCTCGGCAAACAGGCTCAAGGATCCGCCAGCGGCCAGCACCTCGCTCCAGTCGAAATGGGCGCCCGCCACGGTGTGCGAAGTCCGTTCGGTATAACCCTGCGCGCGCGCCGCAGCGCGAATGGCATCGGCCGCCTCCTGCACCAGCAACGGCTCGTCGCCATGCAAGGTGTACAGGCTTTTCAGCCCGCGCTGCAGCTGGGCTTCCAGTTGGTTGGCGGCGACTTGCATTGCTAGCCCCCCACGGGATTGAGACCGGGAAACGCCGTGGAACCGGCTTGGCCGGGCCACTGGCGTTGTCCCCCTCTCGGGGGGAAGGCGCGGCAGCGCCTCAGGGGGGCTTTCATAATTCCTTTACGGCCGCCAAACGCCGCATCAGCTGGTTCACGATGTCGGTCTGCATGCTGCGGTAGAGCAGCGCCTCTTCGGTTTCCTTGGCCAGCACAGCCGACTCGTTGAAGCTGATGTCGCGCTGCTGCACCATTTCGGTATCAGGAATCAATTCCTTGCCTTTCGGCGTGCGCAAGCGGAAACGGAACGTCAGGCGCAGCTGGAACTCGCGCACCTGGCCGGCCGCGTTGGTGCCGACCACGATCTTCTGCCGCAACTCTTGCAGCACATCCAGAATCACATCGGCTTTCTGCTGCTGCAACGCATCGGTGATCAGCTCGACACTGCCCATGGCCGCCAGGTTGCGCTTGAGTTCGCTGCCCAGCACCGAGGTCGGCGCAACACCGGTGTAGATTGATTTGAAGGCAAAGGTGGGCGGCTGCCGCAGCTGAAAGCCGCAGCCCGCCAGCGGAGCAAGCACCCCCAGCGCCACCAGCTGCCCCATGGCGCGACCGAAAGCACGACGACTTGGAACGGCAGCCGTATTCATCTTCAAAGCACCACGTTGACCAGGCGTCCCGGCACCACGATGACGCGCTTGATCGGCGCACCAGCCGCCTGTTTGACCACCGGCTCGCTGGCGACGGCCAAAGCCTCGATCACCTCCTTGCTGGCCCCGGCCGGCACCAGCACCGCACCGCGGTGCTTGCCGTTGATCTGCAGCACGAGTTCGATCTCGTCCTGCTGCAGCGCGCTCTCGTCGGCCTGCGGCCAGGGGGCGTCGAGCAGATCGCCCAGAACACCGGCATAACCGAGCTCGCTCCACAACTGGTGCGTCAGGTGGGGCGTGGCCGGGTAGATGCAACGCAGCAGGATGCCGAAACCTTCGTACAGCGCCATCACGGCACCGGCACTGTCCATGGCCTTGAAGTCTTCCAGCGCATTGAGCAGCTTCATGGCACCGGAGACCACGGTGTTGTACTGCATGCGCTGGTAGTCGTAGTCGATCTGCTTGAGCACGGTGTGGATTTCCAGCCGCAGGGCCTTGGCCTCCTTGCCGAATTCCACATCTTTCAGGCTCTTGGCTCCCGCCACACTGGCGTCAGCCGCTACTGAATCGATAGCAGACAGTTTGACACCGAAATTCCAGACGCGGCGCAGGAAACGGTAGCTGCCTTCCACCGCCGCATCGTTCCACTCCAGCGTGGCCTCCGGCGGCGCCGTGAACATGGTGTACAGGCGCGCGGTATCGGCACCGTACTTCTCGATCAGCTCCTGCGGATCAACGCCGTTGTTCTTGGACTTGGACATGGTGCCCACGCCCTCGTAGTCGATGACCGTGCCCACGGGTAGATCGCCGACGGCGTTCTTCAGCTTGGCTCCGACGATCTTGCCGCCTTCGTCCAGCACATGCTCGACGTCATGCGGCCAGAAATACTCCTTGCCGCCCTTTTCGGTGCGGCGCGAGTAGATGTGGTTGAGCACCATGCCCTGCGTCAGCAGCTTGGTGAAGGGCTCATCGATCTTCACCAGCCCCAGGTCACGCATGACCTTGGTCCAGAAGCGCGCATACAGCAGGTGCAGGATGGCGTGCTCGATGCCGCCGATGTACTGATCCATGCCGCTGCCGCCGGTGGCGGCATGCTGGTCCCGCATCCAGTACGCGGTGCCCTCAGCCACCATCTGTTCCGGATTCTTCGGATCGCAGTAGCGCATGAAATACCAGGACGAATCCACGAAGGTGTCCATGGTGTCGGTCTCGCGCCGTGCCGGCTTGCCGCAGCAGGGGCAGTCCACCTTGAGGAAGGCTTCGCACTTGTTGAGCGGGTTGCCGGAACCGTCCGGCACCAGGTCTTGCGGCAGCACCACCGGCAGGTCTTTTTCGGGCACCGGCACCGGGCCACAGGCCTCGCAGTGGATGATCGGAATCGGCGTGCCCCAGTAGCGCTGGCGCGAAATGCCCCAGTCACGCAGGCGCCAGGTGGTCTTTTTCTCGCCCAGGCCGCGCGTCTGCAAGGCATGCGCCACCGCATTGACCGCCGCCCGGTAGTCCAGGCCACTGAAGCTGTCGGAATTGATGGTGACGCCATTCTGCTTGTCGGCGTACCACTCCTGCCACTGGTGGTAATCGTATGCCTGGCCTGCGACGTCAATCACCTGCCGGATCGGCAGACCGTACTTGAGTGCAAAGGCAAAATCGCGCTCGTCGTGCGCCGGCACGCCCATGACGGCACCGTCGCCGTAGCTCATGAGCACATAGTTGCCAACCCAGACCTCGACCTGCTCGTCGTTGAGCGGGTGTTTGACGTACAGGCCGGTGGGCAAACCCTCTTTTTCCTTCAGCGCCAGCTCGGCCTCGGTGGTGCCACCCTTCTGGCACTCTTCGATGAAGGCGGCGAGTTTCGGATTCGACTTGGCGGCGTGCTGGGCCAGCGGATGCTCCGGCGCCACGGCGCAGAAAGTCACGCCCATGATGGTGTCGGCACGCGTGGTGAAGACATACATCTTGCCGTCGCCGATGCGCTGGCCATCCGCGCCCCGGATGTCGTGCGTGAAGGCAAAACGCACGCCCTCGCTGCGGCCGATCCAGTTCTCCTGCATCAGGCGCACGCGCTCGGGCCAGCCGTTGAGCGTGGCCTTCTCGTTGCCTATCTGCACATGGTCCAGCAGTTCCTGCGCGTAGTCGGTGATCTTCAGGTAATAACCGGGGATCTCGCGCTTTTCCACCAGCGCGCCGGTGCGCCAGCCGCGACCGTCGATCACCTGTTCGTTGGCCAGCACGGTCTGGTCCACCGGGTCCCAGTTGACGACCTGGGTCTTGCGGTAGGCAATGCCCTTCTCCAGCATCTTGAGGAACAGCCACTGGTTCCACTTGTAGTAGGCCGGATCGCAGGTGGCGACCTCACGGCTCCAGTCGATGGCCAGGCCCATGGCCTGCATCTGGCCCTTCATGTAGGCGATGTTCTCGTAGGTCCACTTGGCCGGCGGCACACCGTTCTTCAGCGCCGCGTTCTCGGCCGGCAGGCCGAAGGCGTCCCAGCCCATGGGCATGAGCACGTTGTAGCCGTTCATGCGCAGGTAGCGCGTGAGCATGTCGTTGATGGTGTAGTTGCGCACATGGCCCATGTGCAGCTTGCCGCTGGGATAGGGCAGCATGGAGCAGGCGTAGAACTTCTTCTTGCCGGCCTGTTCGGTGACACGGTAGGCATCGCGCGCCACCCAATGGCTGTGGGCCGCTTTCTCAACGTCGAGATGGTTGTATTTGTCTTGCATTTGGGAGTTCACTTGGGGCGACGCAGACGTCGCAAGCGCCCCATTTTAGGGTTTGGCCACGAAGCCGATGCGGCTCAGGCCGGCTTGGTGGGCGGCATCCAGCACCGACACCACCCGGCCATAGGGCACGGCTTCATCGGCACGCAACTGGACTTCGGCCTGGGCATTCTGACGTGCAATGTCGGCCAGCCGCAACCGCAACGCCTCCAGCGCCAGCGGCTGGTCCTGGAGATAGACCTGGCCGGCTTGGTCAAGTGCGACCTGGACCACCTGCGGCGCCTCCTGCGGCCGGGCCGTCTCGGCTTTTGGCAGGTCCAGCCGCAACGAGCTGGCCAGGAGCGGCGCGGTCAGAATGAAGATCACCACCAGCACCAGCATGACGTCGATCAGCGGCGTCATGTTGATGTCGCTCATGGGCTGCGGCCCGGTAGTGCGTTCAAGGCGACCGAATGCCATGGGTATCAGGCCCCCACGCTTGTCACTTCATGTACTGCGCTGCCCCCAGGCGCAGGTGTGCCCTGCGCTCCGCTGGGGCTAGGGGCCTTCGTGCCTTGAGACGGCCCGGCGGCACTCAACGTCGCTTCCGGACTCTGCGACTGACCGAGCAGCAATTCGCGCAGATCCAGGGCAAAGCCCTCCAGATCGGCCTCGATCTGGCCGATCAGACGGCCCAGCACGTTATAGGCCAGTACGGCCGGAATGGCCACGGCCAGACCGGCGGCCGTCATGATGAGCGCCTCGCCCACCGGGCCGGCAATGCGGTCGATGGTGATCTGGCCGGCACTGGCCATGCCGGTCAGCGCGTGGTAAATGCCCCAGACCGTGCCCAGCAGGCCGACAAAAGGTGCCGTGGAACCTACCGTGGCCAGCAGCACCTGGCCAAACTGCAGGCGGCGCAGCACACCATGCAGGGCATCGCGCAGCACGCGCGTGAGTTGTTGTGAACGCTCGCCGGCGGCAGCCAGCGTGCCGACCGATTGCACCTGCGTGGCCTCGATCAACGGCAGCAACAGGGCTTCACGGTCGAAAGCACCGACTTTCAGCCGCGCCTCTTCCATCGAACCGGCCTGCCAGAACGCTGCCGTGGCCCGCGCCAGATCGCGGCCGGTACGCCGCAACAGCCAGCCCTTCCAGACGATCACCACCCAACTGGCGACCGACATGGCCAGCAGCAGCACGGCCACCAAGCGGGTGATGGCGTCGCCTTGCAGAAAGATCTGCGGGAAACTCATTTGAGGCCCAGCACGTCAAACATGTCGTACAAGCCGGCCTGGCGGCCCGCCAGGAAGCGCACCGCGCGCAGGCTGCCCTGCGCATAGGTGACGCGACTGGACGACTTGTGCGTGACCTCGATGCGCTCGCCGATACCGGCAAACAGCACGGTGTGGTCACCCACGATGTCGCCGCCGCGGATGGTGGCGAAGCCGATGCTGGACGGATCGCGCTCGCCGGTATGGCCGTAGCGTTCGTAGACCGCACAGTCCTTGAGGTCGCGGCCCAGCGCGCCGGCAATCACCTCGCCCATCTTGAGCGCCGTGCCGGAAGGCGCATCAACCTTGTGGCGGTGGTGCGCCTCGATCACCTCGATGTCGTAACCGGTGGACAGGGCCTTGGCCGCCATCTCCAGCAGTTTCAACGTGACGTTCACACCCACGCTCATGTTGGGCGAGAGCATGATGGCGATGTCCTTGGCCGCCGCCGCGATCTCGGCTTTCTGCGTCTCATTGAAACCGGTGGTACCGATCACCATGGCCACGCCCAGCTCACGACAGACCTTGAGGTGCGCCATCGTGCCTTCCGGCCGGGTGAAGTCAATCAGGGTGTGGGCGTTCTGCAAACCGGCCTTGAGGTCAGCCGTGATGGCCACATCGCTGGCAACACCGAGAAAAGCCGTGGCGTCGTTGCCGATGGCCGGGCTGGCGGCCACGTCCAGGGCGCCGGCCAGCACGCAGTCGTCAGCCGCTTGCACGGCCTCGATCAGCATGCGGCCCATGCGGCCGGAGGCGCCAGCGATGGCAATCTTGTGAGGGTTCTGGACAGTCATGATGGCAATGAAGGGGCTTTAACGGGCGGCCGGCTCCAGCGGAGGGTAGCTGGCCGGCAGGGGAGGCAGGGGCTTGGGCTCGGCCGCCTTGGCCGGTGCCGGGAACTTCTGCAGGCTCTCGGGCGTGGCCTCGAGCACCGGCACCTTGGCAGGTGCGCTGTTGCCCTCCAGCGAAGCGGCAAACTCGGCTTCGGACGGCAGGGTGTCATCCGCCTCAAAACGGTCCAGCAGGTCGCCCTTGAAAAACACCGTGACACGACGCGACAAGGGCTCTGAGCCCTGGCGGCGGAAAGTGAACACATAGTCCCAGCGGTCGGCGTGGAACACGCTGGCCAGCAAGGGCGTCCCCAGGATGTCGCGCACCTGGATGCGGCTCATGCCGGGGCGCAGCACCGCCACCTGCTCACGCGTCACCACATTGCCCTGCACCACGCTGACACGGTAGGGTTTGAGGGCTTCGGTCAGGCGGTTGCCCGTCCCGTTGGTGCTGCTGCAAGCGGCCAAGGTGACACAGGCAACGCTAATGGCTAAAACCAGCCCCAGTCGAGGGACGTCGCGGTGAAAATCGGACATGAGTCGAGGTGTAGCGATATGATCGGCCCATTGTAGCGGTTGAGCCTGTCGCCGCAGCCCTACCGTCCGCGCAAGAAAGACCTCCGATGAACAGCATTGAAGAACTCAAAAGCACCGGTCTCAAAGCCACCGTGCCCCGACTCAAGGTGTTGGAAATCTTCCAGAAGGGTGCGCAGCGCCACATGACAGCCGAGGACGTGTTCCGCGTCCTGCTGCAAGACCGCTCGGACGTCGGTCTGGCCACGGTGTACCGGGTGCTGACGCAATTCGAACAGGCCGGCATCCTGACACGCAGCAACTTTGAGGGCGGCAAGGCCGTCTACGAACTCAACGAAGGACAGCACCATGACCACCTGGTCTGCCTGGACTGCGGCAAGGTCGAGGAGTTTTATGACGCCGAGATCGAGCGCCGGCAGAATGACGTCGCCAAGGCCAAGGGATTTACGATTGCAGACCACGCGCTGAGCCTGTACGCCCACTGCACCAAGGACGCCTGCCCGAACCGGGGGAAATAAGGCCCCCGCTTGCAAAGCGGCGTGTCGCCACTGCCCTCAAAGGGATAACCGTCGTCTTGGGGTGACCCGGCGGCGACTGAAGACCGCCAGCGGTCAGCCGGGCTCGCCCATGGCCTTGCGGTGGCGCTCGACGAACTCCTGGTAGGTGTCAATGCCGCGCAATTGCAGAATGGTGTTGCGCACGGCGGCCTCCACCAGCACGGCCAGGTTGCGGCCGGCCACCACCTGGATCACAGCCTTGCGCACCGGAATGCCCAGCACATCCTGCGTCAGCGGTTCATAGGGAATGCGCTCGTAATCGCGCTCCATCGTCTCGCGCCGCACCAGATGCACGATCAGCTTGAGGCGGATCTTGCGCCGCACGGCGGTCTCGCCAAAAATGGCCTTGATGTCGAGCAGGCCGATGCCGCGCACTTCCAGCAGGTTCTGCAGCAGGTCCGGGCAACGCCCTTCGATCGTGGATTCGTTGATGCGGAACAGGTCGACCGCATCGTCAGCCACCAGGCCGTTGCCGCGCGAAATCAGCTCCAGGCCGAGTTCGCTCTTGCCCAGGCCCGATTCGCCCGTGATCAGAACACCCAGCCCCAGGATATCCATCAGCACGCCGTGGATCGAGGTCCGTTCGGCAAAGTGCTTGGACAGGTAGCTGCGCAACAGGTCATTCACATAGGCCGACGAGGCCGCCGTGGCAAACAAGGGGATTTCCGCCTGCTCGCACATGGCCAGCAAGGCCGGCGGCGGCGTCTGGCCGTCGGCCAGCACCAGGGCCGGCGGCTCCAATGTCACGATCCGCGAAATCCTGCGCTCGCAGTCGTCCTTGGTGGCATTCGTCAGGTAGGCGACCTCGCGCTCCCCCAGGACCTGCACGCGGTAAGGATGGATGTAATTGAGATAACCCACCAAGTCGGCGCCCGAGCGGGCGGCGCGCACGGCCACCTCGTCAAAACGGCGTTCGGAGGCGCCGAGACCGGCAACCCACTCCCACTTCAGCCGGCTGCGAAACTCCTCAAACAGAACTTCGGCGCTGACAACGGTGGGCCTCACGTGAACGATTCCGGCTCAGGAGGTCAGTTGGGCCGACTGCCAGGCGGCAATCAGCTCGTGCAGCTCTTCGGCGCTGGCACTGGCAACGAGCTGGGCCCGCAAAGGAGCATCGCTGAGCAGCTCGGCAATTTCGGACAGGATTTCAAGGTGCTTTTGCGTTGCTGCCTCCGGCACCAGCAGAAAGATCAGCAGACTGACCGGCAGCTCATCCGGTGCATCGAAGCCGATGGGCTGGGCCAGCTGCAAGACGGCGGCCATCGGCGCCTTCAGGCCCTTGATGCGCCCGTGCGGGATCGCCACACCGTGGCCCAGACCTGTCGAACCCAGGCGTTCGCGCGCAAACAGGCTGTCCGTCACCAGGGCGCGGCTGAGGCCATGCAAGTTCTCGAACAGCAGCCCCACTTCTTCGAAGGCTCTTTTCTTGCTGGTGGCGTCGACATGCACCAGCACTTGCGAAACGGGCAGGATGGACGAAAGACGGTTCATGATGGTCGGGACGCCAGATTATGCACACAAAAAAGCCGCGGGGGTAAGCCGCGGCTCGGGAGCTTGCAGGCAAGCTCGGACTACATCATGCGCTTGGACGCCTCATGGTGGTGGTCCTGCAGGCGGTCCTTGTGCCGCACCACCTGGCGATCGAGCTTGTCGACCAGTTCGTCCACCGCCGCGTACAGGTCCTCATGGGAACTTTCCGCAAACAGGTCATTGCCTTTCACGTGGATATTGCATTCGGCGCGCTGCCGTCGTTCCTTCTCCTTTTGCTTTTCAACCGTCAACAGCACCTTGACATCGACAACCTGGTCAAAGTGCCGGGTAATTCGATCAAGCTTGGTCGTGACATAACTGCGCAGGGCAGGGGTGACTTCGAGGTGATGACCGCTGATCGTCAAGTTCATGAGTAGCCTCCTGTTGCTCTCGGGATTGAACAGTTGTCAGCAGGGCCAAGCCCGTCAACGACATCAGGCTTGCACGCTGCAGACGGTTTCACTATGCGCCGGGGTGGGGGGAAAAGCAATCCCCTTTTCTTGAGAAAAACAAGGTTTTTCCCTCTCTGAACACGTGCATTTCCCCCGTGTCGCCGAAGGACTTGCCAGCGACCCCGACATGCCGGCACAATGCTTGAGTTCGGTGCACTGCCGTCCTCCCTGGCGGCCCCGCTTCACACGCGCCCAGCCCCTTTTTCCCAGACACTCACCCACCCCGCTGAACTTGTTGCGCGCGCCTGACGTGGCGATCGTTTTTTCACCCAGGCAAGGCATTGCCGATGCGATAATCCGGCCATCGAAATTTCGGAGAACGCTCCTTGGAAACCTGCCCTAGTCGGTAGCTTTCAACTCCCTCATCCGCATCAGGGGTTGAAAGCGAAACCCCGAACCCCCGTCAGATGCAACACCACCGAGGGAGTGAGCCATGCTCAACATCTTTACGCTTGCCAATGGCCGACTCTTCCAGGAAGAGATCGAGTCCCTGGAAGAACTCTCCAGATTCCAGCCGATCTGGGTGGACCTGGAGTCGCCCACCGTCGAGGAAAAACGCTGGGTCAAACAGTACTACGGCCTGTCCATTCCGGAAGACGCGATGGACGAGGACATCGAGGAATCCGCCCGCTTCTATGAAGAGGACAACGGCGAACTGCACATCCGCAGCGACTTCCTGGTGGCCGACGAGGACGAACCACGCACGGTGCGCGTGGCCTTCATCCTGAACCAGCACAACACCGAACTCAAGAGCCGCGGCGTGCTGTTTTCCATCCACGACGAGGATGTGCCGGTGTTCCGCCTGCTGCGCATGCGCGCACGCCGCGCCCCGGGCCTGATCGAGGACGCCAAGGAAGTGCTGCTCAAGCTGTTCGACGCCGATGCCGAGTACTCGGCCGACACGTTGGAAGGCATCTACGACCAGCTGGAAAAAGCCGGCCGGCAAGTGCTGTCGGGCGACGTGACCGACGCCCTGGCCGGCGAAGTGCTGGGCGCCATCGCGCGGCAGGAAGACCTGAACGGGCGCATCCGCCGCAACGTGATGGACACGCGCCGTGCTGTCAGCTTCATGATGCGCAGCAAGATGCTCAACGGCGAGCAGTTCGAGGAGGCGCGCCAGATCCTGCGCGACATCGACTCGCTCGACTCGCACACCGCCTTCCTGTTCGACAAGATCAACTTCCTGATGGACGCCACCGTCGGTTTCATCAACATCAACCAGAACAAGATCATCAAGATCTTCTCGGTGGCCAGCGTGGCACTGCTGCCGCCGACGCTGATCGCCAGCCTCTACGGCATGAACTTCCAGTACATGCCTGAGCTGTCGCAGAAATGGGGCTACCCCTATGCGTTGGCGCTGATGGTG
Source organism: Curvibacter delicatus NBRC 14919 (assembly GCF_001592265.1). Lineage (GTDB taxonomy): Bacteria > Pseudomonadota > Gammaproteobacteria > Burkholderiales > Burkholderiaceae_C > Hylemonella > Hylemonella delicata. The sequence goes on from NZ_BCWP01000009.1 coordinate 84,648, forward strand.
GCCAGTGCACTGGTGCCGATGTGGTACTTCCGCAAGCGCGGCTGGTTGAAGTGAAACACCCCCGTTGACAGCTCACTGCGTGTAGCTGTCCTCCCCCCTCAAGGGGGCAACGCCCCTGGCCCGGCGAAGCCGGTTCCACGGCGTTTCCTGGTTAAGACACACTCTCCGGCAAAGCTCACGGCTCAGCGAGCATCCGGCAACTGGCGCACGAACTCATCGATGATGGCCAGGGCGTAGCGGCTGGCCACCTCCGTCACAAACTTCGGGAAGTCGACGTGCGCGCTGTCGTCGGCGCGGTCGGAGATGGTGCGCATGGCGGCGAAGGGGATGCCGTAGTCGTGGCAGACCTGAGCCACGGCGGCGCCTTCCATTTCCACCGCCAGCGGTGGATGGCCAGCGTCCGACAGGTCGGCATGCAGCCGACGTGCCTCCTCGGCGGCGGAGACGAAGCGGTCGCCGCTGGCGATCAGGCCGTGGTGCACGGCCCGTTCGCTTCGCCCAGACTCAACGTCGAACTGGCCTTCCAGCCTCACCAATCCTGCGCGAGCCGCTCCTGAAAGCAGAGCAGACAGCGCGATGTCACAGGCAAAGCGTTCGCGGCCATAGAGCGGGATCTGGTAGCGCGGAAAGATCGGCGAGGCATCCATGTCGTGCTGCACGAACTCGGTCGCCACCACCACGTCGCCCACCTGCACATCGGGACCGACGCCGCCGGCCACGCCGGTGAACACCAGGCGCTGTGCGCCGAAGGCTTCGATCAAGGTGGTGGCGGTGGTGGCTGCGGCCACCTTGCCGATGCGCGACAGGGCCAGCACCACCGGCTGGCCATGCAGTTCGCCCTGCCAGAACTCACGCCCGGCGCGTGTGACGCACCGGGGCTGATGCAGCAGGTCCAGCAAGCCCTGCTGCTCCTCGGCCAGCGCGCTGAGGATGGCCGTGGTTTGTGACGGCACGGCCATGAACAGGTTTACTTGCTATCGCGCAGCTCGCGCCGCAGGATTTTGCCCACCGGCGTCTTGGGCAGCTCGGTGCGGAACTCGATGACCTTGGGCTGTTTGTAGCCCGTCAGGTTCTCGCGGCACCACGCACGCACCGTCGCTTCATCCAGCGCCGGGTCCTTGCGCACGATCACCAGCTTGACCACCTCGCCCGATTGCGCATCGGGCACGCCGACACAGGCGCACTCCAGCACACCGTCCAGACGTGCCACCACGTCTTCAACCTCGTTCGGGTAGACGTTGAAACCGCTGACCAGGATCATGTCCTTCTTGCGGTCAACGATGCGAACGAACCCCTTCTCGTCCATGACGCCGACGTCACCGGACTTGAACCAGCCGTCGGCCGTCATGACCTTGGCCGTTTCGTCCGGGCGCTGCCAGTAACCGGCCATCACCTGCGGACCCTTGATGGCGATCTCGCCGGCCTGGCCCAGCGGCACTTCGCGCCCGTCGTCGTCGATGATCTTCATCCAGGTGCCGGGCAAGGGCACGCCGATGGTGCCGGTGAATTCGGTATTGGTGACCGGATTGCAGCTGGCCGACGGACTGGTCTCGGACAGGCCGTAGCCCTCGCAGATCGGGCAGCCGGTCTTCTCCAGCCACTTCTGCGCCACCGCACCTTGCACCGCCATGCCGCCACCCACCGACACCTTCAGGTGGCTCCAGTCCACCTTGTTGAAGTCGGGGTGGTTGGCCAGGCCGTTGAACAGGGTGTTGACCGCCGGGAAGCTGTGGAACACGTGCTTGGACAGCTCCTTCAGCACCGCCGGCAGATCGCGCGGGTTCGGGATCAGGATCAGCTTGCCGCCGGTGCGCATGGACAGCATCATGCCGACCGTGAAAGCGAAGATGTGGTACAGCGGCAGCGCACACACGGTGGTGGCTTGCTCGCTGGCCGGCACCTTCTTCATCACCGGCGCATTCCAGGCCTCGGACTGCAGCACATTGGCAATCACGTTGCGATGCAGCAGCACGGCCCCCTTGGACACACCGGTGGTGCCACCGGTGTACTGCAGCACCGCCACATCATCGGGCGTGATGCCGGGCTGGCGCAGCGTGCCGCGCGCGCCCTGTGCCACCGCATCGTTGAAACGCACGGCACCGGGCAGGCTGTACTCCGGCACCATCTTCTTGACCTTGCGCACCACGTAGTTGACCAGGGCGCCCTTGAGTGCCCCGAGCCGGTCGCCCATGGCGCACAGCACCACATGCTGCACCGGCGTCGCGGCAAGGCACTTCTGCAGGGTACTGGCGAAGTTCTCGATGATGACGATCGCTTTCGAGCCGGAGTCCTTGAGCTGGTGTTCCAGTTCGCGTGCGGTGTACAGCGGATTGACGTTGACCACCACCAGACCGGCGCGCAGGATGGCGGCCACCACGATCGGGTACTGCGGCACATTCGGCATCATGATGGCCACGCGATCACCCTTGACCAGGCCCAGGCCCTGCAGGTAGGCGGCAAAGGCACGGCTCAGGTCGTCCGTCTCGCCATAGGTCTGCTCCTTGCCCATGAAGCTGTAGGCCGGGCGGGCACCGTACTGGCGGAAGCTTTCTTCCATCAGCGCCACCAGCGAGGGGTAGGGTGAGGGGGGCAGGTCGGCCGGAACGCCTTCAGGGTAGCTCGTCAACCAGATGCGGTCGGTCATCTCCATGTCTCCTGTCTTGATCTGAATTTTTCGGGGCGAAAAAAAACCGTGCCGGGTATTTCGGCACGGTCGTGCTTTTTTCCCTGTTGCGGGATTATGCCTTGTCAGCTCTTGAGAACGGTCAAGACTTCGTCCAGCATCTTCTTGGCGTCGCCGAACAGCATGCGGTTGTTCTCCTTGTAGAACAAGGGGTTGTCCACACCGGCGTAGCCTGAGGCCATGGAGCGCTTCATGACGATGGAGGTCTTGGCCTTCCACACCTCCAGCACCGGCATGCCGGCGATCGGGCTAGCCGGGTCTTCCATGGCGCTGGGGTTCACGATGTCGTTGGCGCCGATGACCATGGCCACGTCGGTGTCCGGGAAGTCGTCGTTGATCTCGTCCATTTCCATCACGATGTCATACGGCACCTTGGCCTCGGCCAGCAGCACGTTCATGTGGCCCGGCATGCGGCCGGCCACCGGGTGGATGCCGAAGCGCACGTTCACGCCCCTGTCGCGCAGGGTCTTGGTGATCTCGTACACCGTGTGCTGGGCCTGCGCCACCGCCATGCCGTAACCCGGCACGATGATCACGTTCTTGGCTTCGCGCAGCAGTTCGGCGGTTTCCACCGCGCTCACCGCCACCACCTCGCCCTGCGGCTGGGCGGCTTCACCCGACTTGGCCGGCGCACCGCCGCCCGAGCCGAAACCACCGGCGATCACGCTGATGAAGTTGCGGTTCATCGCGTTGCACATGATGTAGGACAGGATGGCGCCGGAAGAGCCCACCAGCGCACCGGTCACGATCAGCAGGTCGTTGCTCAGCATGAAGCCGGTGGCCGCGGCGGCCCAGCCGGAATAGCTGTTGAGCATGGACACCACCACCGGCATGTCGGCGCCGCCGATGGCCATCACCATGTGAACGCCGAACAGCAGCGCAATGACCGTCATCACGACCAGCGGCGTCATGCCTTCGGCCACGGTGGGGGCGTGGATGAACTCGCGCCCGAACCAGATCACCACCAGCAAACCGGCCAGGTTCAGCCAATGGCGCGCCGGCAGCAACAGCGGCTTGCCGCCGATCTTGCCGTTGAGCTTGCCGAACGCGATGAGCGAGCCGGAGAAGGTGACCGCACCAATCAGGATGCCGACGTAGATCTCGACTTCGTGGATGAGCTTTTCAGCCCCGGCCAGTTGCACCGAGGTGTCGACGTAGCTGGCGAAACCGACCAGGCAGGCCGCCAGACCGACCAGGCTGTGCATCAGCGCGACCAGCTCGGGCATCTGCGTCATCTTCACCACTTTCGCGGCATACAGACCGACACTGCCGCCCACCAACAGCGCACCGATGATCCACGGAATGCCGGCCGGGCTGACGCGCGGGCCGAACACCGTGGCCAGCACGGCCAGCGCCATGCCGATGATGCCGAACAGGTTGCCGCGGCGCGAGGTTTCCGGGTTGGACAGGCCACCCAGGCTCAGGATGAACAGGATGGCCGCACCGAGGTAGGCCACCGTCGCAAGACTTTGGGACATGATCGTCTTCCTTCTCTTTCTTCTTATTTGCGGAACATGGCGAGCATGCGGCGGGTGACGGAGAAGCCACCGAACATGTTGACCGCCGTCAGCACGATGCCGGCAAACGCCAGCCAGCGGATCAGCTCATCCGGGCGGCCGCCTGCGCCAGCGTCCGGCGGCGCGATCTGGATCAGCGCGCCGATGGCGATGATGCTGGAGATGGCGTTGGTCACGCTCATCAGCGGCGTGTGCAGCGCCGGCGTGACGTTCCACACCACCATGTAGCCGATGAAGCAGGCCAGCACGAACACCGTGAAGTGGCCGAGGAAGGCCACCGGGGCATAAGCACCAATGAACCAGAAGGCCAGTGCCGCCACAGCGAAGAGGATGGCCAGCGTCTTGGCCGGCAGCGGTCCGCTGCTGCCATGGCCGTGGCCTGACTTCTTCTGGGCCACCGGCGCAGCAGCCGGCTTCGGCGCCGGCACTGCCGCGGGTTTCAGCGGCGGGGCCGGCCAGGTGATGTCGCCATTCTTCACGACGGTCAGGCCGCGGATGGCATCGTCTTCCATGTTGACGTTGGCAACACCGTCCTTGGCCTTGCACAGCTCCTCGGTGAGGCGCAGCAGGTTGGTGGCGTACAGGGTCGACGACTGCTTGGCCAGGCGCGAAGCCAGGTCGGTGTAGCCGACGATGGTCACACCGTGTTTCACCACGGCCTGGCCCGGCTCGGTCAGCTCGCAGTTGCCGCCCTGCTCGGCCGCCATGTCCACAATCACGCTGCCCGGTTTCATCGAACGCACCATCTCGGCGGTGATGAGCTTGGGTGCCGGTTTGCCCGGAATCAGCGCGGTGGTGATGATGATGTCGACTTCCTTGGCCTGCTGGGCGTACATGGCACGCTGCGCCTGCTGGAAACCCTCGGACATGACCTTGGCGTAACCGCCGCCGCCCGAGCCTTCTTCCTCGTAGTCAACCTTGACGAACTCGCCACCCAGCGAGACGACCTGGTCAGCCACCTCGGCACGGGTGTCGTTGGCACGCACGATGGCGCCCAGGCCGGCAGCGGTACCGATGGCTGCCAGACCGGCCACACCGGCGCCGGCAATGAACACTTTGGCCGGCGGCACCTTGCCCGCGGCCGTGATCTGGCCGTTGAAGAAACGACCGAAAGCATTGGCCGCCTCGATGACCGCGCGGTAGCCGCTGACGCCCGCCATGGAGGTCAACGCGTCCATCTTCTGGGCGCGGGAGAGTGTGCGCGGCAACGAATCGATGGCCAGCACCGTCGCTTTCCTGGCGGCCAGCTGCTGCATCAACTCCGGGTTCTGCGCCGGCCAGATGAAGCCAATCAGGGCACTGCCCTCACGCATCAGGGCCACTTCATCCATGCTGGGTGCGCGCACCTTGAACACGATGTCCGAGGTCGCCCACAACGCCGCCGCACCGTTGACAATCTCGGCGCCTGCCGCGCGGTAGGCGTCGTCGCTGAAATTGGCAGCATCACCGGCGCCAGATTCAACGGCCACCTGGAAGCCGAGCTTGATGAGTTTCTCCACCACGTCGGGGACCGTGGCGACACGTTTTTCACCCGGGAAGATCTCCCGCGGCACACCAATGCGTTGCGCCGGTTGAGCTGTGCCAGCTTGCATTCATCATCTCCTGACTATGATTTTCTTGATGGTCACGCGGCCTCACCCGGCAGGGCAGCCCGCACGCGACAACAAGCTTACCTGAGAATTACGAAGCTCCCAGGCATAAGCTCTATAACTATTTCGACGGCAATCCATAATCTTCATCTATGAATATGCGTTGGAAACCCAGTGTCACCGTTGCCGCCATCATCGAACGCGATGGCCGCTTTCTGCTGGTGGAAGAAGAAACCACTGAGGGCCTGATGCTCAACAACCCGGCCGGCCATCTGGACCCGGGCGAATCACCCGTCGAGGGCTGCGCGCGCGAGGCGCTGGAAGAAACCACCCACCGCTTCACGCCTACGCATGTGCTGGGCATCTACCTGTCGCGCCTGCAGCGCCAGCGCCCGGGCGAAGAGATGGAGGACATCACCTACCTGCGCTTTGCCTTTGCCGGCACGCTGGGCGATGTGGTGCCCGGCGCGCAACTGGACACCGGCATCGTGCGCACGCTGTGGCTGACGCCGGACGAAATCCGCGCCAGCGCCGCACGCCACCGCAGCCCGCTGGTGCAGCGTTGCATGGAAGACCACCTGCGCGGCCAGCGCTACCCGCTGGACCTGGTCTACACCGACACCTCGGTGCAATTGCTACAAAAATAAGAGCTGTTTGCGCTTATTTGGCGTGGCCGAGATGCCTATTTGATACTTGAAACCGGCTCCAGCCCGGTGCTGCGCACGATGGACGCTGCCGCCGGCGACGCCAGGTAACGCACCAGATGCCGGGCCGCCTCGGGCGCCTTGGCTTGGGCCCCGATGCCGGCCGAGAAGAAGATGGTCTGCTGCACCTCGTCGGGCAGCGGGCCCACATAGTCCAGCTCGCTGAACGGCAGCAGTTCGCTGACCTGCTGGAAACCGAGCTCGGCGTCGCCGCGTGCCACCACGGCGCCAACCCGTTCGCTGTAGATCTTCTTTGCCTTGTCCTTGAGTTGCTCCGCCACACCCAGGCGCGGAAACAGTTCGGTCGACAGGTAGGTGCCGCTGGCGCTGGCCGAATAGGCAATCGACTTGGCATTGAGCAGGGTCTGACGCAGGGCGTCCACCGTGCTGATGTCCGGCTTGGGCGTGCCCTTGCGCACCGACAGGCCGATGATGGAACGGCCCAGGTCGACCCGGCTGCCGGGCACCACGTGGCCTTGTTTCACCAGCGCCTCCAGCCCGGCATCGGACAGGATCAGGATGTCGAACTGCTCCCCACGCGCCAGCCGGCTCGGGATGGAATCGGGCGCATTGCCGATGGAGGCGCCATAGGACGAGATCACCTTGTGCCCGCTGGCCTGCTCGTACAGCGGCACCAGCTGCTTGTAGGCGGCGGTGAAACCGCCCGAGCTGATGACCTTGATCTCGTCGGCCAATGCCATGCCGGCGGCCAAGATCAGACCAACACCGACCAGCCAGGCCATGCGCAGCGTCTGCCATGTGAATTTCATCGAAGTCTCCTTGCGTCAGTGATCCGGTTGAGGCGGTCGCCTCAGTCTTCCTTCATGCTCGCCGCCTTGACGATCGGCCCCAGCCGGGCTTTCTCGCCAGCCAGGAACTTCACGAATTCGGCGCGCGAACCGCCGACCGGATCGATGCCTTGCGGTATCAACCGCGCCCGCAGCTCCGCAGACTTCAGGGCCGCGTCCACCGCCTGGTTCATCCTGTCCAGGATCGCCTCCGGGGTACCACGCGGCGCAAACACCCCTGACCAATGGCCGATGAAAACGCCCTGATAGCCCTGTTCTTGCGCGGTGGGCAGATCCGGCAAGGCCGCAATCCGTCGGTTCCACGTCGAGGCAATGGGGCGCAGCTTGCCACCCTTGATTTGCGGCAGTACCACCACGCTGGCTTCCGACGTCGCATCGACCTGCTTGCCGATCACGGCCACCATGCCATCCGAGCCGCTCTTGTAGGGAATCACTTCCAGCCGGGCACCCGACTGGATTTTGAGCATTTCAGCCACGAAGTGGGGCGTACTGCCGGTGCCGGCGGTGGAAAAGTTCAACCCTTTCCCCGCTTTCGATGCTGCAACCAGTCCCTTCAGGTCCTTGATCGGCGAATCAACCGGTACCACGATGACCGAGGGACTGACCGCCATCATCGCCACCGGCACCAGATCGGCCTCCTTGAATGGCATGCGGGTCTTGATCAGGGCATTGGTCACAATGCCGGCTGCGGGCGTCAGAAAGGTATACCCATCGGGCGCCGACTTGGCCACGATGTCGGCCCCCAGTACCGACCCCGCACCGGGCTTGTTTTCCACCACGATGGGCTGCCCCAGTTGTTTCGAGGCCGCATCGGCCACGGCGCGGGCCACCAGGTCATTGGCACCGCCAGGACCAAAAGGCACAACGAACTTGATCGGCCGCGACGGCCAGTTGTCGGCGTGAACGCCCCCACTGGCCGCCCCCAACAAGGCGAGCAGCAGCGTTGGCACGGTCATGCGCCGCCGCAATAAAAACAGTTTCGGATTCATAAAGTCTCTCAGGCGGCAAACCCGCCATGCATCAACACTCAAGCCCTGTGCACATCAACGATGGCCAGGCAACGACGGCCGCATTCTGCGATTCATCCGATAATTAGTAAATTGCAACTTTTGCAGTTATTCATGCATGAAGAGAAACAATCTTCAAATCGATGAACTGCAGGCTTTTGTCGCCGTGGCGGAGAAAGCCAGCTTTCGGGTGGCCGCCGATGCCCTGTTCATTTCCTCGCCGGCATTGAGCCGCCGCATCGAGCGGCTGGAAACGGCACTGGGCACGCGCCTGTTTGAGCGCACCACCCGCCGTGTGACGCTGACCGCCGTCGGGCGGCAGTTTCTCGAACACGCCAGACAGATACTGGACAACCTGGACCTGGCCGTCCAACACATCACCGACACCGCAGCACTGCGCAAAGGCGTCGTCACGGTGGCCTGCATTCCCTCGGTGGCGGAGCAATTGCTGCCCGACGCCCTGGTGGAGTTCGCCAAGCAGTACCCGGATGTCAGAGTCAAGATCGCGGACGAGGGAGCGCAAGAGGTGCTGGCCCAGGTCGTGGGCGGCATGGCGGATTTCGGCCTGAATTTCATGGGGGCGCAGGAGCCCGGCCTCGACTTCCACGCCTTGTTCCGCGAAACCTACCTGCTCGCCGTGCGCCCTGACCATCCGCTCGCGCACCGCAGCGCCGTCGCCTGGAGCGAACTGGTGAGCGAGAAACTGATTTCAGTGTCGCGCGCCAGCGGCAATCGCTTGCTGATCGACAACGCACTATCGCGTCTGAGCCGCCGTCCGATGGCCTTCCATGAGGTCAATCACGTCGCCACGCTGGTTCACCTGGTGCAGGCCGGATTGGGCGTGGGGGCCGTGCCGAGCCTGTCCTTGAACGACTCCGCTCGCTTGGGCATCGTGGGCATTCCGCTGATCAAGCCGACCATTCATCGCGTACTGGGCCTGATCTCGCGCCGGGAGCAGCCACTGTCCCCGTCGGCGGCAGCGTTGTACGCGCTTTTGCGCAAGCGGAGCGCGGCGCGTCCTGCCAAGCCGGCCTCGCCCCTCAGTCGTCGCCGAGCTTGAGCCGGCTCGGCAACCGTTTTTCGAGCGCCCACTTGAAGAGCGCGGCGCTGCGGAAGATGCCGTGCGCGAACTTGCCATAGGGCAGGGTCAGAAACAACGCCATCACCACCCCCAGGTGCAGCGCCAGCAAGGCCGGCATGGCCGCCGTGCCACGCGCACCCCACAACCCCAGGCCGGTGAGGCTGGTGAAGAACAGCAGGGCCATGAAGCCGCGGTCCATGGGTTTCTGCGCCGCATCACCATGCTGCGGATGGCGACACAGGTTCAGGCGGAACAGGCCGGTCGTGCCCACCAGCAGGCTCACACCGCCTGCGGCACCCAGCAGCTTCGGCAGGCTGGGCAGGTAATACGGCGCCGCCCAACCCAGCAGGTAGTGGTAGAGCGTGGCCACACTGGTGGCGGCAAAACAGAGCAGGAAGCCGTAGAAGGTGGCATGGTGGAAAACGCGCCGCTGTTTCGTCCAGGCATCGTCCTCGTTGTGGCAGCCTTCGCCGTGGCCGCCGTCCAGGTACTTCAGGCGCAGCGCGTCATGGGTGGCCTCGAGCGTCGCGCCACCTTGCACGGCCGCGATGGCCGGCGCCTCGTAGTCGTGCCCTGGGGTCACCTCGCGCCAGAAACGGCGCACACCAAGGGCCAGCGCCAGCACGGCGTACAGGAACACCGGCGCGAACAGACCCACCAGCAGGTTGTGCGGGAAGATGGCATAGAAGTCCGCGGAGGCCGGCACACGCCACAGCGTGTCCTTCAGCCACAGCGTCAGCAGCAGGAAGAAGGCCAGCGCGCCGGCCGCGGCCAGCGCCAGCGTCAGGCCGTTGCGCTGGTACAGCCGGCCCAGTGAGGGCGGCCAGGCGAAATCGGTATAGGTCTGCAGCCGGACCTTGGCCATGGCCTGCGGCACATTGACGGCAAACTCATGCGGCGGCGCGTACTGGCAGGCATGCAGGCAGGCGCCGCAGTTGTGGCACAAGTTGGCCAGGTAATGCACGTCGGCGACGGGGAAGGCCAGCCGGCGCGTCATGGCCGGAAACACGGCGCAGAAGCCTTCGCAATAACGGCAGGCATTGCAGATCTGCAACTGGCGCGCCACCTCGGCTTCAGCCGAGCCGGGCACGACATCACCATTGGCCAGGGCGCGGGCTTCGCGGGTCAAACTCTCAAGCTGCTGCACGTTTCTTCTCCTTGCCCCACACCGATTCCGCTCCTGATTTCATAGCTGCTTGCGCAGCCTGGATGCCGGCTATACGGCCAAAAGCCGTACCAATCGACATGCCGACGCCGGCCGTGTAACCCTTGCCGAGCACGTTGCCGGCCATCATCTCGCCGGCCACGAACAGGTTGTGACTCGGCACACCACCAAAATGCACCGCGGCCTGGTCGTTGACCTTCAGCCCCAGGTAGGTGAAGGTGATGCCGGGGCGCAGCGCGTAACCGTAGAACGGCGCGCTGTCGATCGGGCGCGCCCAGTGCGTCTTGGCCGGCGTGACGCCTTCGGTGTGGCAGTTGTCCAGCGCCGTGTGATCGAAGGTGCCGACGCGGCAGGCGGCGTTGTAGTCATCCAGCGTCCGCATGAAGGTGGTTTCGTCAAGACCGAGCTTGCGCGCCAGTTCGGGCAGGCTGTCGGCCTGCACACCCGGGAACACCGGCGGCATGAAGCGGCCGATGGCCTTGCTGTCGATGATGGAGTAGCCGATCTGCCCCGGCTGCTGCGCCACCAGTCGGCCCCAGATCGCGTAACGCTTGGGCCAGAAGTCCTCGCCCTCGTCGTAGAAACGCTGCGCGTTTTTGTTGACCACCACACCGAGCGAGACGCAATCGATGCGGGTGCAGATGCCACCGTCGTACAACGGCGCGCGTGCATCGATCGCCACGCAATGCGACTGCGAAGGATCACCGATCATGTCGGCACCCTGTTCTTCCATGTGCTTGATGAGCACACCCTGGTTGAAGCGCGTGCCGCGGATCAGGAAGTTGTCGGCCGGCCACTCGCCGTCGGCATTCTGGCCCCAGGCCTCGCGCAGCCATTCGCGGTTGGACTCGAAGCCACCGGCGGCCAGCACGCAGGCTTTGGCCTCGATGCGCTCGCCACCCACGTAGGCTGCTTGGAACTGACAGTTCTGGATGTCAAGCCGGTCCACCGGCGCCTGGTAACGGATCTGCACGCCCAGCTTCTCGGCGCTGCGGTAATAGGCATTGACCAGCGCCTTGCCGCCGCCCATGAAAAAGGCGTTGGTGCGTGCCACATGCAGCGCACCCGACAGCGGCGGCTGAAAGTGCACGCCGTGGCGGCGCATCCAGTCGCGGCAGGTGCTGGAGGCGCGGATGGTCAGGCGTGCCAGGTGTTCGTTGGTGATGCCACCGGTGACCTTGAGCAGGTCCTGCCAGTACTCCTCTTCCGGGTAGGCATCGACCAGCACGTCCTGCGGCGCATCGTGCATGCAGCGCAGGTTGCGCGTGTGCGCGGAATTGCCGCCACGCCACTCACGCGGCGCCGCTTCCAACAGCAGCACGGAAGCACCGGCTTCACGCGCCATCAGGGCCGCGCAGAGGGCTGCATTGCCACCGCCGATGACAAGGACATCGATCATTGCAAGGAATCTCCATCAACGGCCCAGCTGCGAGCTGAGGCCGGAAACATGTTGTCGAGGATGCCTGACTGTAATGACAACCCCAGCCCCGTGGCAGGGGCGTGATCGCATGGGGCCATCAGTTTTTGTGATGGCTGGCGGTGGTGACCGCCCTAGCCGTCCACCAGTGCCGCCCCGACCCAACGCCCCGAGCGCACCAGCTCGCGCGCGCAATCCGCCAGCACGACCCGCGTGGCCAGCGCCGCCGGTGACAGCTCGTCGTCCGACAGGCTGCACAGGGCGTTCACGCGCCGTGCCTGCGGGTCGGTCACCTCCGCCAGATGGAAGCGTTGCTGCGCATCGGCAAACCGCCCCACCGCCGCCCAAGGCTGCAGGGTGTGGCCAAGCCCGGCATCCACCGCGTCCATCAGCATCGGCAGCGAGTCGATTTCCGCCACCACGTTCGGCTGGTAACGCGCCCGGGCAAACACCGCGTCCAGCGTGCTGCGCAGGCCGTGCGTGCCGGTGGGCAGGATCAGCGGCTCACCCTTGAGCTGGGCCATGCGCATTTTGGCCGGCGCCTTGGCCGGCAAGCCCTGGCGCGAACGGATGAAGAACAGCTTTTCCTCCAGCAAGGGCATCACGCTCCAGCGCCGCGCCGTGTGGGTGTCGAACAGCACCGCCAGATCGAGCTGGCGCGCATTGAGCATGGCCATGATGTGGCCCGAGAGGCTTTCCACCATGTGCAGGCGCACATCGGGGTAGCGCGTGCGCATGGCGCGCATCAGCGGCACGCCCAGCACCGAAGCCGTGGTGGGCGCCAGGCCGACGCTGACCGTGCCCGACAGGCGCGCCTGCTGCGCGGCGCGGGCGGCTTGCTCGGCATGGCGCAGGGTGAGCTGGGCCTCGCGGAAAAAGGCCAGGCCAGCCTCGGTCGGCACCACGCCCTTGCTGGTGCGCTGCAGCAGCCGGGTGGCCAGTTCGCCCTCCAGCCGGCTGATCTGCTGGCTCAGGGCCGACTGCACCATGTCGAGTTCCAGCGCGGCGCGGCTCATGCTGCCGAGCTCGACCACACGCACGAAATAGCGAATCTGCCTGAGTTCCATAAAAGCCCGTCACCAGCCCTTTCTTGTCATGGCTGGGATAATCGCACACCTATGAGCAAGTCAAGCAAACAGCGGGTGGTGGTGGGTTTGAGCGGCGGCGTGGATTCCGCGGTCAGTGCGTACCTGCTCAAGCAGCAGGGTTATGAGGTCATCGGCATCTTCATGAAGAACTGGGAAGATGACGACGACAGCGAGTACTGCTCTTCCAACATCGACTTCGTCGACGCTGCCAGCGTGGCCGATGTGATCGGCATCGAGATCGAGCACGTCAACTTTGCCGCCGAGTACAAGGACCGCGTGTTTTCCGAGTTTGTGCGCGAGTACCAGGCCGGCCGCACGCCCAACCCGGACATCCTGTGCAACGCCGAGATCAAGTTCAAGGCCTTCCTCGACCACGCCATGCGCCTGGGCGCCGAGAAGATCGCTACCGGTCACTATGCCCGTGTCCGGCTGAATGAAACCACCGGCAAACATGAACTGCTGAAAGGCCTGGACCCGAGCAAGGACCAGAGCTACTTCCTGCACCGCCTGAACCAGGCGCAGCTGAGCAAGACGCTGTTCCCGGTGGGTGAGCTGCACAAGACCGAGGTGCGCCGCATCGCCGAGGAAATCGGCCTGCCCAATGCCAAGAAGAAGGACTCCACCGGCATCTGCTTCATCGGCGAGCGCCCGTTCCGCGAGTTCCTCAACCGCTACATCCAGAAGGAGCCGGGGCCGATCAAGGACGGCACGCCCGCACCCGGCGACAAGGCCTATGGCCGCGTCATCGGCAACCATGTGGGCCTGAGCTTCTACACCCTGGGCCAACGCCAGGGCCTGGGCATCGGCGGCATCAAGGCCAAAGGTGCGCAAAAGGGCGGCGGCGAGCACGCGCCCTGGTTCGTGGCGCGCAAAGACATGGAGAAGAACACGCTGTGGGTGGTGCAGGGACATGAGCACCCCTGGCTGCTGTCTCACACGCTGCACGCGCAGGATGCCAGCTGGGTCGCCGGTGAACCGCCCAAGCTGGGCGCCATGGCGGCCAAGACGCGTTACCGGCAAGCGGATGCGGCCTGCACCATCAGCAACATCGAAGACCGTGCTTTCAGCCTGACGTTCCCGCAGGCGCAGTGGGCGGTGACGCCGGGACAGTCGGCGGTGCTGTATGACGGCGAGGTGTGTTTGGGCGGTGGCGTAATCAACGCGGCACAGACCTGACCTTCGCTGTAGCCAGATGGCCTACCTCAGCTCGTTCGAACGGCAGTCAGTGACTGCTATAAAGCAGCTTAAAAGAGGTGGAGACAACTAACCTAATGAGCCATAGTCTCATTCAACGGTTTGTGCCTCTCTTCTTTTCATAAGAGGAGGCCGAGAACATGAAGTACCGCGAGAGCAACAAAGACAAGAAACTGCGCGCTTGGTTCACCGCAGACAACGCCCATGCGCTGCTTCGACACATTCGCCTTGCGTCAGGCGTGCTACGCGGTCTCAACTCACTTGATATCCCTTTCGAGTATCCGATTACAGCTATTGCTGGCAAGAACGGGGCGGGGAAGTCAACTATCTTAGCGTTGGCATGTTGTGCTTTCCATGCTTCTGCTGATGGGTACAAGCTCCCTAAACGCAAGAATCCTTACTACACATTTTCAGATTTTTTCATCCAGCACGGCTCTGAGGTCTCACCAGGAGGCCTCGCAATTCGTTACGACATTGCGTACAACAACTGGAAACCCACACCATATATTCCTAATGGCATAGGCATCGCCTCACAAGTTCGAAAAAAAGTGAAAGGTGGGAAATGGAACGACTATGACGCGCGGGTACCGCGAACCGTCGTCTTCCTCGGTATTGAACGAATCGTCCCACATAGCGAGCGCAGCCAAAGCAGATCATATTCCCGAGCGTTCAAAGACACCCCTCTAAAGGGCTGGGAAACGAAAGTCATGAACGCCGTTGGCTATGTCTTAGGGAAGACTTATGACGACTTTCGATACTTGGAACATTCCAAGTACAGCCTCCCCATCGTGAAGTGCGGTTCAACCGTTTACTCTGGGTTCAACATGGGAGCTGGCGAAAACGCACTTTTCGAGATTTTCTCGACCATCTATGCAGCCGGCTCTGGCTCGTTACTCGTATTGGATGAAATTGAGCTAGGCCTTCATGCCGAAGCACAGCGAAAGTTCGTCGACAAGCTGAAAGACGTATGCCTTGAAATGCATACGCAGGTGATATGCACAACTCACTCCAAGGAAATCTTTGACTGTCTTCCGAATGACGCCCGTTTTTATGTTGAGACTATTGGGGGAAAGACGAGAGTCTCTCAAGGCATATCTTCTGAATTCGCCTTCACTAAGCTAAGGATTTGCTGA
>NZ_BCWP01000010.1 GCF_001592265.1 Curvibacter delicatus NBRC 14919
TCAGCAAATCCTTAGCATTACCAGCGTCCAGGAGCTTGAACTGGCTCTCCGAGTTCATCTTCTCCGTGAACGGCCGAACGCCGGCAACGCTCTCCTCCTTCAGCGTCCACAGTGCTCGTTCCAACGTGGTCTCGAACAGGCCGTATGCGACGACGAACGCACCGATCAGGCCAAGGTGCTGCGGCGAGAGGCCCAACGTCTGAAGCCGGGTTTGGATGTCGAGCGATTTGGTCGGGTAGTCGTAGGGCATGGCAGCAGGTTGTATGGCTTGACTAGTACCCTCGTAGAGCTGTCTGACGGGTCTTCACGCCTCTACGGAGTGGGCGGAGTCCAGTAGGGCAGTGTTGAGGCGCCTGGGTCGCTCAAGACGATTGCGACACTTTGCTCGGCGCGCGTGACAGCGACATAGAAGCTGGATGCGGCGAGCGGCTCCATGTAGGCTCCACAACGAATGAAGTCGGAAATGTTCGAAGTGGGTGCGATCAGCACACGTTGAAACGTCGCCCCCTTGGCTATCCTGAAATTCATAAAATCCAGCTGCAGGTCCTTCGCCGATGAGACTGAGTGACGCAGGCTCTGCGGCTTGAATGTGGCCATGTAGGCGTCAACGTGCTCTGGGCGAAGAAGGAACACGCCATCATGCCCGGTGCTCGTCTCGTTCTTCGATGTCGTGCTGGGGAAGCCCCATGAAGTATCGAAAATCAGGTCCGAAAAGGCGGCTATCAGCGGATGGCACCGCCAGGTTACCGAACTTTCGTCGATGGTAACCAGGCCGCACTTCTCGCGGCTACGAAACCAGTTGATGGCGTCGGCATAGGCGTACTGCTTGTTCTTCGTGCTCCTGGCGTTGGTGGCGAGCACAGATTGACGAATGTCTCCGACCATCCAGATGTCGATCTTGGACGCCAAGAGCGCATCGACAATGTCCCAGTCGTAGGCGCTCAGGTCTTGCACCTCGTCAATCAAGATCTCGTCGTAGATCCCTTCGAGCCTGCGCATGAGAGCGCCGCGGCTGTCGCCGACCAACTCGAATGCCAGGCGTCCGAGCTCGGACCGATAGACGGCTCCTCCCTTGTCGAGGAAGCGAGCCTTACCTTTGGCCATCTGGTAAGGCCGGCCATCGAAGTTGAAGCCGAGCACGCGCTCGCCACAGAACTTGAACGGAAGAAAAGGCTTAGCAAAATGCCTCAGCAGGAAGGTGAACCAACCCAGTACCTCGACGTTCATATGGTCGCCCGCGTAGCGAGCGAGGCGCGCCTCTAGCTCCTGCTGATTCTTCTGGGTGTAAGTCAATACGACGACGCGTCGATCCGTCGGCAGCGTCCAACAATGCTCGACGATGCTCTGAGTCTTGCGCGACCCGGCTACCGCCAGAGTGACACGCTTAGCCATTGATGAATTTGGCCGCCTGAAGCATGTATGCCGGCGGCGTCAGCGCATGTACCGACGTGGCTATGCGCAGCGCAGCCTCAGTTTTCTCGCGCGTCATCCAGGTCGAGACATCCGCATTGGGGGTGATGCCAAGCATGGTGCGCAGACGGGCCTCACCGCAGTGGTGGATCAACTGAGGCTCCAACGTTTTTCCATGCAGCACGTCGCCGATGAAGACCTCGCGCTGCCCTGCGGCTAGCCATTGAGCGAGTGGCCTTCGCAGCTCGGCTGGTTCAACGCCGTCGTTGTCGCGCATGGCCGCCACACGCTTACCCAGCCTGTGACACAGCTCAAGCCCGCGAGCCAGCGACAGTCCGCGCATGCTCACGACATCGATGCCGCATTCGATCGGGCGTTTGCCGTACAGATCCTTGAATACCCGCTCGAAGATGATCTCGTCGGAGGGGCCCTCTACCAGGACGATCTTGTCGGCTAGGACAAGGCGTAAGGTGTCGAAACCAGGCAGCTTTTTGAAGTACTCCACGGTCTCAGGACTCAGCTCGTTGAGCTTGACGGGTGCGGCGGGACCGAGGAACTGAAGCGCCTCCACGCCCAGCCGATTCAGGACGCTTGAGCTGTGCGTGGTGATGAAGAGCTGTTGATCGGCGCTGGCCAGCGCCGACATTCGGTGTAGCAGCGTCGCCAGACTCGTATGGCTCAGATGGTTTTCCGGCTCTTCGATAGTGACGTACTTGGATCGGCCAGCGTGACGGTTCATGGCCAGCGCAATCTTGATGGCTGATTGTTGCCCCTGGCCGGCCATGGTGAATGGGACGCCAGCGACGTGCGGTGACACAGACTCCTCCCAGGATGTCCTGGCTGTCTGATCCATCGCAAGCGCTATGGGCTGCGCGTGAAGTGACGCGTGGATCTGGCTAATGCGGTCATTGACCGCCTTGAAGGCGGAATCTGAAAGGGCCGCCTTTGCTTCGCGGTATTGAAGGGAAATGCTGGCGCGTTCGTGAGGCTCTAGCTGGCTTCCCAGGATCTGGCGCAGGTGGAAGTCGATCCCGCCGGAGCTTCGAACCGTTCGTGCATCGATCACCGCGGTGGTCAACGCCCGTGGCCGCATGTTCAGTTTCTGGTCAGCGAACGATGTCCACTCAACGCAGTAGTACTCGACGGGCAGAAGGTGTGTCGGCTTTGCCGCCCAGGCCTGTAGCTCTAACAAGTAGTCTTTGTTGGGGACGCAACGAAGCCGGACGCCCGGGGTGGCCTCGGTGGGAACGCTGGAGTTGTGAGCACCGCATAGCTCCTGAAGGTCGGGCACATCAGCCAGGAAGACTTCGATGTCTATCTCAGGCAGCCGCGGCAGCTTGCCTTTCGCCTTCTCAGCGATGAAGTCCGCAACTACACCGGTATTGAACCAGTGGGGGTTCAACTCTTCAGCGGCACTGCGGCCATTGATTCGGCCGGTTAGCGCCAGCACGATGGCTTCAATGAGGGTGGACTTACCAGATTCGTTGGCGCCGACGATGATGTTGAGCTTGGTGTTAGGAACGATGGTCAGATCCCGATGAATCCGATAACCCCGAACGCGAATCTTCTTGATCACATTTCCTCCCTTGCACTCAACGTGGTGCGTCGAGCAATTTTGCAGCATGCAGCTGTGGAATTACCGGCACCAGAGAGATACTGTTGGATTCCCCACTCGCCATCTCAGCATGACCCGGAAAGCCAAGAAACACTTCGAACGCCAATACCTCGACGCGGTCCGTGATCTGCTTGCAGACTTTCCGCTAGGCGACGTCCGCGAGTACGAACAACCGGATTTCCTGGTCAGAACCTCCGACCGCGTCATCGGGATCGAGATCACCGAACTGCACCGTGCCAATGACGGCCAGCCCGTTCCCATGCAAGGCCGGGAGGCCATTCGCGACCAGATCGTCCAGCGCGCGAAGGCGCTGTATGACGGCGAAAGCTTACCGCTCATCGACTGCTGCGTCCACCTGAAGGACCTTTCCTATCGCCGCACGGAAATCGATCCTCTGGCTGCCAAGATCGCCGCATTGGCCAAGCGGAACATCCCGCCCGAAGGCACGCTCGCCAAACGCGAGCAGTACGACTGGGTTAACCGCGAGTACTTCCCCGAGGAGGTCGACTATATCCGGGTGGCGCGCTTCGACGGCCTGACGGCGAGCTTCTTCGGCACCGCAGGCTCGACTTGGGCGGAGCCGCTAACGCCGGACACCGTGCGCGCGGTCATCGACACCAAGGACGGCAAGATCGACGAGTACCTACGTCAGTGCGACGAGGCTTGGCTGGTGATCGTCACCGACAGCCGGACCATGTCGACCTGGTTCAACAGCTCGGACCAAGTCAAGGCTGCGACCTTCATGACACGCTTTGCCCGGGTCATAATCCTGCGTACTTTCGGCAGGGAGCTCATCGAGCTGCCTACGGCACGCCCATAGCGCTGGTAGCTCGGCCCAGGTCTACTTCCGGCCAGGAATTAGAAGCACCATTCCGCCCGTACGGCTTGAACGACTGCTTTGCCCCTTGACAGCGGTCAGCGCAGTTGACGTGGCGACGATGAGCGTATGGCCGCTTCGCGCAACTAACCGCGCACTCCGCTTCTTGCCACGGGAGACAGGAATCGCTGCATTCGAGACAGCCAGTTCAGGTGTTCAGTTGGCAGAACGTGACCATAATGGGCATCGACCCAATGGTCCTGAAAATTTTGGCCCAATTTCGATGGGCTAAAAGTGGGCCAAATTTGGGCCAAAAACAAAAACGCCCACCAGAGGTGGGCGTTTACTGCAGCGGGATACCGCTAATTTGTTGGTTGCGCGAGGAGGATTTGAACCTCCGACCTTTGGGTTATGAGCCCAACGAGCTACCAGGCTGCTCCATCGCGCGGTAAAAAATTATTATACCTTATTCTGCCTTGGCAGTCTCGGCAGATGCCTCAACTACTTCAGAACGCTCCACCAGTTCGACCAGCGCCATCGGTGCATTGTCGCCAACGCGGAAGCCCATTTTCAGAATACGGGTGTAACCGCCCGGACGAGCCTTGAAGCGCGGGCCCAGGACATCAAACAGCTTGGTGACGCTGTCGCGGTCACGCAGGCGGTCGAACGCGAGACGGCGATTGGCAAGCGTCGGCTCTTTGGCGAGCGTGATCATCGGCTCGACAACGCGGCGCAGTTCCTTAGCCTTCGGGACGGTGGTCTTGATGACTTCATGCTCGATGAGCGAATTCATCATGTTACGCAGCATCGCAAGACGGTGCGAGCTGGTTCGGTTGAGTTTACGGAGTCCGTGTCCGTGACGCATGGTGCTTTCCTTTCTTTATAAAACAGGCAGCCGTATCAGGTACTGCCCGCAGCACTGAGCCGCTATTTCAGGCTCGTGAAAATCAACGCTTTTCGAGCGCAGCCGGCGGCCAGCTCTCAAGCTTCATGCCGAGAGTCAGACCACGCGAAGCCAAGACTTCCTTGATTTCGTTGAGCGACTTGCGACCCAGATTCGGGGTCTTGAGCAACTCATTCTCGGTGCGCTGGATCAGGTCACCGATGTAGTAGATGTTCTCGGCCTTCAGGCAGTTGGCCGAACGGACCGTGAGTTCCAGCTCGTCCACAGGACGCAGCAGGATCGGATCGAACTGGGTGCCGCCCCGCGTTGCAGGTGCTTCGAAAGCGGCGAGTTCGCTGCCTTCAAGCTGGGCAAACACGGCCAGCTGCTCGACCAGGATTTTAGCCGAAGCACGCACGGCATCTTCGGCCGTGATGGCGCCGTTGGTTTCGATTTCAACAACCAACTTGTCCAGATCGGTACGCTGCTCAACGCGGGCGCTTTCAACCGTGTAGCTGACGCGCTTGACCGGAGAGAACGACGCGTCGAGGACGATACGGCCAATTGACTTGGTCGCCTCGTCGCCCAGACGACGCATCGTACCCGGCACATAACCGCGGCCTTTTTCGACCTTGATCTGCATGTCGAGCTTGCCACCCGCCGACAGCGTGGCGATCACGTGGTCGGGGTTGATGATTTCGACATCATGCGGGGTCTGGATGTCGCCTGCCGTGACCAAGCCTTCGCCATCCTTGCGCAGGCTCAGTGTCACCTCATCGCGGTTGTGCAGTTTGAACACAACACCTTTGAGGTTGAGGAGAATGTTGACCACGTCTTCTTGCACGCCGTCAATCGACGAGTACTCGTGCAAGACACCTGCGATCGTCACTTCCGTTGCAGCATAACCCGGCATCGACGACAACAGGACACGGCGCAGCGCATTGCCCAGCGTATGGCCGTAGCCACGCTCAAACGGCTCAAGCACCACTTTGGCGCGGTTATGGCCGAGTTGTTCGACGTTGATTGCTTTGGGTTTAAGCAGACTGGTTTGCATGCAGACTTCCTGTCAATACCCCCGGCTCGTTACACCGGTAAGGCTGGTGAAGCACCCGGCAGCGCGGGCCCGCGCTCCGGGAACGGATTCGAAATATGCCTGATTAGCGAGAGTACAACTCGACGATCAGCGATTCGTTGATGTCAGAGCCAAATTCGTCGCGATCCGGCACTTTCTTGAAAGTACCTTCAGCCTTGTCGAGGTTCACCTCGACCCAGGCCGGCATACCCACTTGCTGGGCCAGCTGCAAAGCTTCTACCACACGGTTCTGCTTCTTGGACTTTTCGCGCACAGCCACCACATCACCAGCCTTCACCATGTAAGACGGGATATTGACAGCGTTGCCGTTCACCGTGATCGCCTTGTGCGACACCAATTGGCGTGCTTCGGCGCGGGTCGAACCAAAACCCATGCGGTAGACCACATTGTCCAGACGGGACTCGAGCAGGAACAACAGGTTGGCGCCGGTGTTGCCTTTGCGGCTATCGGCTTGCTCGAAGTAGCGGCGGAACTGGCGCTCGAGCACGCCGTACATGCGCTTGACTTTCTGCTTTTCACGCAGTTGCAGACCGAAATCAGAAGTGCGGGCACCCGAGGTGCGGCCGTGCTGACCGGGTTTGGAATCGAATTTGGCCTTGTCGCCGATCGAGCGACGAGCGCTCTTGAGGAACAGGTCCGTGCCTTCGCGGCGGGAGAGTTTGGCCTTGGGGCCGAGGTAACGTGCCACTTGAACTTCCTTTTATGTCATCTACCGCAGTTGCCTGCGGGAGCCGCCAGCGACAGGCCGGCGGCGGTGGGCTTGGTTGAAAAACTTCTGTGAACCGAGCGTGTGGCGCTCAGATACGACGACGCTTCTGCGGACGGCAGCCATTATGCGGCACCGGCGTCACATCAGAGATCATGTTGATACGGATGCCCAGGGCAGCCAGTGCACGCACCGACGACTCGCGACCAGGACCGGGGCCCTTGATTTCGACGTCGAGGTTCTTGATGCCTTGCTCCAGAGCAGCACGACCGGCCACTTCCGACGCCACCTGGGCAGCAAACGGCGTGGACTTACGCGAACCCTTGAAGCCTTGGCCACCGGAAGAAGCCCAGGACAGGGCATTGCCCTGACGATCAGTGATTGTGATGATCGTGTTGTTGAAAGAGGCGTGAACGTGCGCGATACCATCGGCAACGTTCTTGCGAACCTTCTTGCGCACACGCTGCGCGGCATTATTGGCGGGTGATTTGGCCATAGTGATCTTTCAATGCCTGTTTATTTCTTCAACGACTGGGCTGCCTTGCGCGGGCCCTTGCGGGTGCGAGCATTGGTACGCGTACGCTGGCCGCGCATGGGCAGGCCACGACGATGACGGAAGCCGCGATAGCAGCCGATGTCCATCAAACGCTTGATGTTCATCGTCGTCTCACGACGCAGGTCACCCTCGATCGTGAGCGCAGCGATCTGGTCACGGATTTTTTCCAGGTCACCGTCGGTCAGATCCTTGACCTTCTTGGAATATGCAATGCCACAGGCTTCGCAGATTTTGCGAGCGCTCGTGCGACCGATGCCGTAAATGGCGGTCAAGCCAATTTCAGCATGCTTATGCGGCGGAATGTTGATGCCAGCGATACGTGCCATTTTCGTCCTCTATAACTCTTGCAATCAGCCTTGGCGCTGCTTGTGACGGGGATCCGTGCAGATCACGCGTACAACGCCCTTGCGGCGGATGATTTTGCAGTTGCGGCAAATTTTTTTGACCGAAGCCGAAACTCTCATTTCACTCTCCTAA
Source organism: Curvibacter delicatus NBRC 14919 (assembly GCF_001592265.1). Classification (GTDB taxonomy): domain Bacteria; phylum Pseudomonadota; class Gammaproteobacteria; order Burkholderiales; family Burkholderiaceae_C; genus Hylemonella; species Hylemonella delicata. Next base: position 7,558 of record NZ_BCWP01000010.1, read on the forward strand.
AACTTTAAGCCTTGTTCCGAAGCCTTTCCGGAACCCACGCCATTTATTTGGCCCTGAATACGATTCTCGCTCGCGTCAAGTCGTACGGTGTCAACTCAACTGTCACCTTGTCACCGGGCAGAATCCGGATGTAATGCATGCGCATTTTCCCAGAGATATGCCCCAGAACTACGTGGCCATTTTCCAGCTTCACGCGAAATGTCGCGTTAGGCAGGTTTTCCACGACCTCACCCTGCATTTGAATAACGTCGTCTTTCGACATGCCGCTCAACCGCCCAGTGAAGTCTTGAAATTAGCCTTTTTCAGCAGCGATTCATATTGCTGCGACATCAGGTAGTTCTGCACCTGAGCCATGAAATCCATAGTCACCACCACAATGATCAAAAGCGAGGTGCCACCAAAATAGAACGGCACGTTGTACTTCAGAACCAGAAACTCAGGCAGCAAGCAGACGAACGTGATGTACACCGCACCTGCCAGCGTCAATCTCAGCAAAATCTTGTCAATGTAGCGAGCCGTCTGATCGCCAGGACGAATCCCGGGAATGAAGGCGCCGCTCTTTTTCAGGTTATCTGCCGTTTCACGGCTGTTGAACACCAAGGCCGTATAGAAGAAGCAGAAAAACACGATGGCCGAGGCATACAACATCACGTAGATCGGCTGACCCGGTGTCAGGCTTCCGGCAATGTCCTTGAGCCACGTCATGGACTCACCGCTGCTGAACCAGCTCACCACCGTGGCAGGCAGCAGGATGATCGACGATGCAAAGATCGGCGGAATCACGCCGGCCATGTTCAGCTTCAAGGGCAGATGGGAAGACTGGCCTCCATAAACCTTGTTGCCGACCTGGCGACGCGCATAGTTCACCAGAATCTTCCGCTGACCGCGTTCGACAAACACGACGAAGTAAGTCACCAGAACCACCAGCGCCACGATGAACAAGGCCACCAGGATGTTCATGGCACCTGTACGGACCAGCTCCAGCAGGCCACCGATGGCGCCCGGCAAGCCAGCAGCAATACCACCAAAAATCAGGATGGAAATGCCGTTGCCCAAGCCACGCTCAGTGATCTGCTCACCCAACCACATCAGGAACATCGTGCCAGCCGTCAGCGTGCACACCGCAGTGACACGGAAACCGAAGCCAGGCGAGATGACCAGACCAGCCGAACTTTCCAGCGCCATGGCGATGCCCAGCGACTGGAAAATAGCCAGGCCCAGCGTGCCATAACGGGTGTACTGCGTGATCTTGCGACGACCAGCTTCACCTTCTTTTTTCAACTGCTCGAAAGCAGGCAGCACATAGGTCAGCAGCTGCATGATGATCGATGCCGAAATGTACGGCATGATCCCCAGCGCAAACACCGTGAAACGGGACAGTGCACCACCCGAGAACATGTTGAAAAGGCTCAGGATACCGCCTTGCTGCCCATTGAACAGTTGCTGCAGCTGGTCCGGATTGATGCCCGGAACAGGGATGTGCGCACCGACACGGTACACCACCAGCGCGAGCAGCAAAAAGACCAGCCGGCGACGCAGGTCGCCGAACTTGCCGGTTTTTGCAATCTGAGCCGCGTTAGTTGCCACGTGGTTCTACCCTCAAATGCCAGCTCAGGCGACGCTGCCGCCGGCAGCTTCGATCGCAGCCTTGGCGCCAGCCGTGGCACCGATGCCGCTCAGCTTGACAGCCTTCTTGATTTCGCCGGACTTGATGACCTTGACGACTTTGGCCAGCTCACCGATCAGGCCAGCTTGCTTGAGCGTCAGAACATCGACGCTGTCAGCGCCCAGCTGGTCCAGCGCGGTCAGCGTGACTTCGGCATTGAACTTCAGCAGATGCGATTTGAAACCGCGCTTGGGCAGACGGCGATGCATGGGCATCTGACCACCTTCGAAGCCCACCTTGTGGTAGCCGCCCGAACGGGATTTCTGACCTTTGTGGCCACGACCAGCGGTCTTACCCAGGCCCGAACCAATGCCACGGCCAACGCGACGCTTGGCGTGTTTTGCACCGTCCGCGGGCTTGATGCTATTGAGTTCCATCATCTGCCTCTCAGAGAACCTTGACCAGATAGCTGATCTTGTTGATCATGCCGCGCACTGCCGGGGTGTCCTGCAGTTCGCTCGTGCTTCCCAGCTTGCGCAGACCGAGGCCACGAACCGTGGCGCGGTGCGATTCCTTGCAACCGATGGGGCTGCGAACCAGCTGGATCTTGACTGTTTGTTGCGTTGTCATTTTTGAAGTCTCCGATTAAGCGAAGATCTCTTCAACGGACTTGCCACGCTTGGCAGCCACTTCCGAGGGAGTGGTGCTGTTCTTCAGCGCATCGAGCGTGGCACGAACCATGTTGTAGGGGTTGCTTGAACCATGGCTCTTGGCCACGATGTCGGTGATGCCCATGACTTCAAAGACGGCGCGCATCGGGCCGCCAGCGATGATGCCGGTACCCTTGGGGGCCGGCGCCATCATCACGGAAGCGGCACCATGGCGACCCACCACCTGGTGGTGGAGCGAACCATTCTTGAGCGACACCTTGGTCATGTTGCGACGGGCTTCTTCCATCGCCTTCTGCACGGCTGCCGGCACTTCCTTGGACTTGCCCTTGCCCATGCCGACGCGGCCGTCGCCATCACCCACCACGGTCAGTGCGGCGAAACCCAGAATACGACCACCCTTGACCACCTTGGTCACGCGGTTGACCGCAATCATCTTCTCGCGCAGGCCGTCCTCAGGACCCTCGGCCCCTTTACCTTGCATTTTTGCTTGAACTTTAGCCATCTTAAATTCCGATCTGCTTAGAACTGCAAGCCAGCTTCACGTGCCGCATCGGCCAGCGCCTTGACGCGGCCGTGGTACGCAAAACCTGCACGATCAAATGCCACCTTCTCGACACCAGCGGCCTTCGCCTTCTCGGCGATACGCTTGCCGATGAGTTGGGCCGCGGCGGCATTGCCACCCTTGCCCGAACCACCCAACGACTTGCGCACATCGGCTTCGGCGGTCGAGGCACTGGCAAGCACCTTGGCACCGTCGCCGGAAATCACGCTGGCGTAAATATGCAAATTGGTACGGGTCACGCTCAGACGGGCAACACCTTGTTGGGCGATGCGGATACGGGTCTGACGTGCCCGGCGAAGACGCTGCTCTTTCTTGGTCAACATGCTGCAGCTCCTTATTTCTTCTTGGTCTCTTTGATCGTGACCTTTTCATCCGAATAACGGATGCCCTTGCCCTTGTAGGGCTCGGGAGGACGGATCGCACGAATTTCGGCAGCCACCTGGCCCACGCGCTGGCGGTCTGCACCCTTGATCACGATTTCCGTGGGGGCAGGCGTCGCCACCGTGATGCCGGCAGGCATGTCCACATTCACAGGATGGGAGTAACCCACAGCCAGGTTCAGCTTGGCGCCTTGGGCCTGGGCCTTGTAACCCACACCGATCAAGGTCAGTTTCTTCTCGAAACCCTTGCTGACACCCACCACCATGTTGTTCACCAGCTGACGCATGGTGCCGCTCATGGCATTGGCTTCACGGGACTCATTGGCGGGAACAAAGCTCAGCTTGCCGCCTTCGTTATTCACATTCACCAAGGCAGACTGGGCCAGCGACAGAGCGCCACCGGCACCCTTGACGCTGATCTGGTCAGCCTTGATGGACACATCCACCCCAGCGGGGATGGCAACAGGCATTTTTCCTACACGTGACATTTCAGTTTCTCCTCAATGCCGCGTTAAGCCACGTAGCAAAGCACTTCGCCACCGACACCGGTAGCGCGCGCCTTGCGGTCGGTCATGACACCCTTGGGGGTCGTCACAATGGCCACACCCATGCCGTTTTGGACCTGGGGAATGGCATCGCGGCCTTTGTACACGCGCAGACCAGGGCGGCTGACGCGCTCAATGCGCTCGATCACCGGACGGCCGGCATAGTACTTCAGGGCAATTTCAAGTTCAGACTTGCCAGCTTCGGTTTTCACCTGGAAGCCGTCGATATAGCCTTCATCCTTCAACACCTGCGCAATGGCAATCTTCACTTTGGAAGACGGCACAGACACGGTGGTTTTGGCCACCATCTGCGCATTGCGAATGCGTGTCAACAGGTCGGCGATGGGATCACTCATGCTCATGTTTAATCTCTCCTACCGCTTACCAGCTGGCCTTGGTGACACCGGGGATGTCGCCGGCGAAAGCCATTTCACGAATCTTGGCGCGACCCAGGCCGAACTGGCGGAAGGTACCGCGCGGACGACCCGTGATGGCGCAACGGTTGCGTTGACGCGTCGGATTGGCGTTACGCGGGAGCTTCTGCAGGCCCAGACGGGCAGCCGCACGCTCTTCGTCGCTACGCTTGGCGTCGTTTGCGATAGCCTTCAGTTCCGCGTGTTTTTTCGCGTACTTGGCGACCAGTTTGTCTCGCTTGAGCTCGCGCTCGATCAAAGCTACTTTAGCCACGGGTCACCTCAGTTCTTGAACGGGAAACGGAAACCAGCGAGCAGCGCCTTGCACTCTTCGTCGGTCTGGGCCGTTGTGGTGATGCTGATATTGAGACCGCGCAAGGCATCCACCTTGTCGTACTCGATCTCAGGGAAAATGATCTGCTCTTTGACGCCGATGTTGTAGTTGCCGCGGCCATCAAAGGCACGACCGGAGATACCACGGAAGTCACGAACACGCGGCAGAGCCACGGTCACGAAACGATCCAGGAACTCGAACATCTGGACGCCACGCAGGGTCACCATGCAGCCAATAGCCTGGCCTTCACGGATCTTGAAACCGGCGATAGCCTTCTTGGCCTTGGTCACCACCGGCTTCTGGCCGGCGATCTTGGTCAGGTCGCCAACGGCGTTTTCCATGACCTTCTTGTCGGCGACAGCTTCACTCACACCCATGTTCAGGGTGATCTTGGTGATACGCGGCACCTGCATGGGCGACTTGTAGCCGAACTTGGCGGTCAACTCAGGGACCACCTTCTCACGATAGTGTTGTTGCAGACGTGCCATGCTTATGCCACCTTGATTTCTTCGCCGCTGGACTTGTAAACGCGCACGCGCTTACCATCCGCCAGCAACTTGATACCCACGCGGTCAGCCTTGCCGGAAGCCGCATTGAAAATGGCCACGTTGGACTGGTGGATCGGCATAGCCTTCTCCACGATGCCGCCGGTCGTGCCCTTCATCGGATTGGGCTTGGTGTGCTTCTTCACCAAGTTGACACCCTCGATCACCAGATGGGAATCATCCTTGCGCAGAGCAACCTTGCCGCGCTTACCCTTGTCGCGCCCGGTGAGCACGATGACGTCGTCGCCTTTGCGAATCTTGTTCATGGCGGGTCCTTAGAGAACTTCAGGAGCCAGGGACACGATCTTCATGAACTTCTCGGTACGCAGCTCGCGCGTGACCGGTCCAAAGATACGGGTGCCGATCGGCTCCAGTTTGGCATTAAGCAACACAGCAGCATTGCCATCGAATTTAACCAGCGAGCCATCGCCACGGCGGATGCCCTTGGCCGTACGAACCACCACAGCGCTGTAGACCTCGCCCTTTTTGACGCGGCCGCGCGGAGCAGCTTCCTTGATGCTCACCTTGATGACGTCACCCACACTGGCGTAGCGACGCTTGGAACCGCCGAGCACCTTGATGCACAAAACGGACTTCGCGCCGGTGTTGTCGGCGACTTCTAACCGAGATTCTGTCTGGATCATTTCAATATTCCCAACTTGCACCAGGCGGCTTCCGCACAGCGGCAACACCCGGTCAGTCTTGGGCCCGTCGTCCTCGGCATGAACCACTCACACCGTCTCCGCTGGGCAGAAACTCCGCGTCTTTTAACGCGAAGTCTGCAATTATGCCAAATTAATTCTTGACCGTCAAGCGTCGTGCGCCAGAGCCGGAAGATACTGCTCAGCCAATGCCTCAAAGGCAGCCATCTGCGGGTCAACATCGGTCTCAGAAAGGAGTATCTGGGCCACTCGGGGCGCAAGACGGCGGGACAGGACTGCGTCCAGAAACAACAACCGGGACCGCCGCGCCAGCACATCTTCAACCGTGCGCGCGTATTCGTAGCGGGCAGCGAAGCGCACCATCGCCTCCGTCAGACCGCCACCCAACTCGTCGGCCGCACCCGGCAGGAACGCCAGCAAGGCCCGCTCAGTGCCGTACAAATGAGACCCCGGCGGCGCGCTGACGGCCAACGAGACACCGTCCGGAGGTGCCCCGACAAGTTTCAAGTTAGCAGTTACTTTCGCACGAGGACCATCCAAGATCCCATTCCGGAAGCAATGATCGAGGACATCCTCCGCCATGGCCCGGTAAGTCGTCCATTTTCCCCCCGTCACCGTGACCAACCCACTGCGGCTAACCAACACCGTGTGCTCACGGCTTAATGCCTTGGTACTCCCCCCCTCCTCGTCAGGCGGCTTGACCAAGGGGCGCAGGCCGACCCAGACGCTGCGCACATCAGCACGTGTGGGCGCCTTGGCCAGGTAGCGACCGGCCTCCGTGAGGATGAAGTCAATCTCTTCACGAAACGGAGCCGGCTCACGCGCCAGATCGTTTCGCGGTGTATCCGTTGTCCCTAGAATGGTTTTGCCCAGCCAAGGTACCGCGAACAGCACCCGCCCATCGGCTGTTTTGGGGACAAGCAGGGCATGGTCGGTCGGCAGGTACTCGCGATCTACCACCAAATGCACACCTTGGCTCGGCGCAACCATCGGCTTGACCGGCCGGCTCAGTGCGTCGCCATCCTTTTGCCGGAATTCATCGACCCAGACACCTGCCGCATTGACCACGCAGCGCGCCTGGATCCGGTAGGCACGTCCAGTCTCGCGGTCCTCGCACATCAAGCCGGCAACCCTGCCCTGATCGTGAACCAGGTCCGTGGCTGCACAGTAATTGAGGAGCAACGCACCACGGGCCGCCGCCGTGCGACCAATCGCCAAGGCCAGCCGCGCATCGTCGAACTGGCCATCCCAGTATTTGACACCCCCTTTCAGGCCTGGCGCCTGTGCAGTAGGCAGGCACGCCAGCACCTGCCCGCGGCTCAGGAACTCGGTGGCCCCCAGACCTGCCTTGCCGGCCAGTGCGTCATAGGCCTTCAGGCCGATGCCATAGAAGGGCGCTTCCCACCAATGGTAGGAAGGCATCACGAAAGGCAGTGGCTGCGCAAGATGCGGCGCATTGTGCAGCAGGGTGGCACGTTCATGCAGCGCTTCCCGCACCAACGCGATATTGCCCTGCGCCAGATAGCGGACACCACCATGCACCAGCTTGGTAGACCGCGATGAAGTGCCCTTGGCAAAATCATGTGACTCGACCAGCACGACGGAGAGCCCGCGCGCAACCGCATCCAGCGCGACACCGAGGCCGGTTGCGCCGCCACCAATGATGGCCACATCCCACACACGCGGCTCTGCCAAGCGCTGCACGAGCTGCGAACGCAAGCTGGGTTGTGGAAATTGAGGTTCACTCATGACTTTTGTGCTCTGTGGCAGCCGCACAGGCGGAGCCACCCTTTCATCGAGAGCTGCATAGGGGAGTACGCCAAACAACCATTGATTCCACCACGGGCCGACGCCGCCACGCGCGGGCGCGTCGACCCGATCGGCCGGTCAGCGAACCTTGCCGTCCTTCCATGCCTGAAGCAGTTTGTCGTAGTTGATGGTTTCCCCCTTGGGCTTTTCGTTGGCCAGTTTGGCCCACGGTGCGGTCTTGTTGCTCAGCCACTTGGCAGGATCGCCCTTCGGATTCAACTTGGGCGGGCACTGGGCCATGCCGGCGCGCTCCAGCCGGGCCATGACCTGGTCCATCTCATCCGCCAGGTTGTCCATGGCCGCCTGGGGGGTCTTCTCGCCGGTCACCGCCTGCGCCACGTTCTTCCACCAGAGCTGGGCCAGTTTGGGGTAGTCGGGCACATTGGTGCCAGTCGGTGACCAGGCCACGCGTGCCGGGCTGCGATAGAACTCGACCAGCCCGCCAAGCTTGGGCGCCATCGTGGTCATGGCCTTGGATTGGATGTCGCTCTCGCGGATCGGCGTCAGGCCGACCATGGTTTTCTTGAGCGAAACGGTTTTGGCCGTCACAAACTGGGCGTACAGCCAGGCCGCGGCCGTCCTGTTGGCGTCATGTCCCTTGAAGAAGGTCCACGAACCCACGTCCTGGTAGCCATTCTGCATCCCCTGCTTCCAGTACGGGCCATTGGGGCCCGGCGCCATGCGCCACTTCGGCGTGCCATCGGCATTCACCACCGGCAGGCCCGGCTTGGTCATGTCGGCCGTGAAGGCGGTGTACCAGAAGATCTGCTGTGCAATCTGGCCCTGCGCCGGCACGGGGCCGGCTTCGCCGAAGGTCATGCCAGTGGCTTCCTTGGGCGCGTACTTCTTCATCCAGTCCACATACTTGGTCAGCGCATAGACAGCTGCAGGTGAGTTGGTCGCACCGCCACGGGCGACCGAGGCACCCACCGGCGTGCACTTGTCCGCCGCCACGCGAATGCCCCACTCGTCGATCGGCAAGCCGTTGGGTGTGCCGATGTCGGCCGTGCCGGCCATGGACAGCCATGCATCGGTGAAACGCCAGCCCAGGCTGGGGTCTTTCTTGCCATAGTCCATGTGCCCGTAGATCGGCTTGCCATCAATGGTCTTCACATCATTGGTGAAGAACTCGGCGATGTCCTCATACGCACTCCAGTTCAGCGGCACACCCAGGTCGTAACCGTACTTGGCCTTGAACTTGTCCTGCAAATCCTTCCGGGCAAAGAGATCAGCGCGGAACCAGTACAGGTTGGCGAACTGCTGGTCGGGCAGCTGGTACAGCTTGCCGTCGGGCGCCGTCGTGAACTTGGTGCCGATGAAATCCTTCAGGTCCAGCCCCGGGTTGGTGTACTCCTTGCCTGTCCCGGCCATGTAGTCGGTGAGGTTCATGACCTTGCCGTAGCGGTAGTGTGTGCCGATCAGGTCCGAGTCGCTGATCCAGCCGTCGTAGATGGACTTGCCCGACTGCATGGACGTCTGCAGCTTCTCGACCACATCGCCTTCCTGGATCAAGTCGTGCTTGACCTTGATGCCCGTGATTTCCTCGAACGCCTTGGCCAGCGTCTTCGACTCGTATTCGTGTGTGGTGATGGTCTCCGACACCACCGAGATTTCCTTGACCCCCTTGGCCTGCAGCTTCTTGGCTGCATCGATGAACCACTTCATCTCGGAGAGCTGCTGCTCCTTGCTCAGGGTCGACGGCTGAAACTCGCTGTCAACCCATTTCTTCGCCTCGGCCTCACCCGCCATGGCAGCCGGCCCAGTCAAGACGGCTATCGCCAAGGCCACCGCTGTATACCGCGTCTTCATGATGTCTGTCTCCTCATAGTCGCTCCCCCTGGGATTCAAGAGATCGTCCGGCTCAGGGGAAGGAGAGAGCCTGACGAAGGGAAAGGATCAGCCCTTGCGCATCACCAGCAGCAAGAGCGCCATGGAAAACACGAAACTGAACCAGACGGAAGGTTCCGAGGACATCCCCAGCCATTGCGCCAAGGCGCCGCTGGCCCCCACGAAAATCAGATTCACGTACGCCGCCAGCAGCAGCCCGATGAACAGGCGATCACCACGTGTGGTCTCCAGCGGCAGCCACCCGCGGCGACGCGCGGTTGGCGACTTGATCTCCCACACCGTCATGCCCAACAGCAGCAGGACGATGCACACAAAGAAAACCACCACGGGCGTGGTCCAGGCCATCCAGTCAAACATGGCGCCCCCCTGTAGCGCCTGCGGCGCTTCTCCCCCTGAGGGGAACGCACCCTGTGGCCCGGCAAAGCCGGTTCCACGGGCGCCCTGGGTTTTGCGTCCTGGATCGTCGCTGCGATATGGGATTCATGTCTTGTTCCTCTTCTGCTCAGACCCGGCCCATGGCGAAGCCCTTGGCGATGTAGTGCCGCACGAACCAGATCACGATGGCGCCCGGCACGATGGTCAGCACGCCGGCGGCCGCCAGCGTGGCCCAGTCCATGCCCGCCGCAGACACCGTGCGCGTCATCGTCGCCACGATGGGTTTGGCATTGACGCTGGTCAGCGTACGCGCCAGCAGCAACTCCACCCAGCTGAACATGAAGCAGAAAAACGCGGCGACACCCACACCTGCCTTGATGAGAGGCAGGAAAATGGTCAGGAAAAAGCGCGGGAAGCTGTAGCCGTCGATGTAGGCGGTCTCGTCGATCTCGCGTGGGATGCCGCTCATGAAGCCCTCCAGAATCCAGACCGCCAGGGGCACGTTGAACAGCAGGTGCGCCAGCGCCACCGCGATATGCGTATCCATGAGGCCCACCGTCGTATAGAGCTGGAAGAACGGCAGCAGGAAAACGGCCGGCGGCGTCATGCGGTTGGTCAGCAGCCAGAAGAACACATGCTTGTCGCCCAGGAACTGGTAGCGCGAGAAGGCGTAGGCCGCGGGCAGCGCCACGGTCACGGAGATCACGGTGTTGATGGCGACATAGATCAGGCTGTTGATGTAGCCCGAATACCAGGAAGGATCGGTGAAGATAGTCGCGTAGTTCGCCAGGGTGAAATGCTGCGGAAAGAACGAGAAGCTCGACAGGATATCCTCGTTCGTCTTGAAGCTCATGTTGACCATCCAGTAGATGGGCAATATGGCGAACACCAGATAGGCGATCAGGAAAAGCGTGCGTTTCTGGAAGCGTTTTTCATTCATGGCCGGCTCCCTGCTTGTCCGCCGTGCCCACACGCTGCATCCAGTTGTAGAGGATGAAGCACAGCAACAGGATGATGAGGAAATAGATCAGGGAAAACGCCGCTGCCGGGCCCAGATCGAACTGGCCGACCGCCTTCTGTGTCAGGTATTGCGACAGGAAAGTGGTCGCATTGCCCGGCCCGCCGCCCGTGAGCACGAACGGCTCGGTGTAGATCATGAAACTGTCCATGAAGCGCAGCAGCACGGCGATCATGAGCACGCCGCGCATCTTGGGCAGCTGGATATAACGGAACACGGCGAACTTGCTGGCCCCGTCGATGCGGGCTGCCTGGTAATAGGCGTCAGGAATCGAACGCAAGCCGGCAAAACACAGCAAGGCGACCAGCGGCGTCCAGTGCCACACATCCATCACCAGCACCGTGATCCACGCATGGGAGGAATTGCCGGTGTAGCTGTAGTCGAGCCCGATGTAGTCCAGCGCCGCCCCCAGCAGCCCTATATCGGCCCTGGCATAGATCTGCCAGATGGTGCCGACGACGTTCCAGGGGATCAGCAGCGACAGGGCCATCATCACCAGCACGGCCGATGATTTCCAGCCTTGTGCCGGCATGGCCAGCGCCAGCAGGATGCCCAGCGGCAGCTCGACCGCCAGCACTGCCAGCGAAAACCCCAGCTGGCGCAGCAAGGCCTCATGCAACTCCGGATCACGCATCACGGCGGCAAACCACTCGGTCCCCACAAAGACGCGACGCTCGGGCGAGATGATGTCCTGCACCGAGTAGTTCACCACCGTCATGAGCGGCAGGATCGCCGAAAACGCCACGCACAGGATCACCGGAAGAATCAGGAACCAGGCCTTCTGGTTCACGGGTTTGTTCGCAGCGCTCATGACACCAGTTCCTCATTCACATAAAAGCAGGTGTGCCCCCCCACCAGCTGCAGCCAGACCGTGTCACCCGGCACAAGCGCCGGCGACTCGACACTCAGTCTGGCCTTGACCCGCTCGCCCAGGACCTCCGCCGTCAGCATCAGATGGGTACCCACGTCCTGCACCTGTTGCACACGGGCGGGCACCGCTCCGGCCGCATCGGGCGCCACAACCGCCACGTATTCGGGGCGAATGCCCAGCTTGACCGGCCCGACCGGCAACGCCGCCCGGTGCGGCAGCGGCAGCGTCCGGCCCGCCAGAAGCAGGCTTGTGTCGCGCACTTCGGCCGACAGGAAATTCATGCCCGGCGAGCCGATGAAATGACCGACAAAGGTGTGCTGGGGTCGCTCGAACAGCGCATCCGCCGGCCCCACCTGGACCGCCTTGCCGCGTGTCATCACCACCACCTGGTCGGCAAAGGTCAAGGCCTCGACCTGGTCATGGGTCACATAGATCAGCGTCAGCTTGAGTTCGTGGTGAATCTGCTTGAGCTTGCGGCGGAGTTGCCACTTGAGGTGCGGGTCGATCACCGTCAGCGGCTCGTCGAACAAAACCGCCGAAACATCGGAACGCACCAGGCCGCGCCCGAGCGAGATCTTCTGTTTGGCATCAGCGGCAAGTCCGGCGGCGCGCCGGTTGAGCTGGCCGCTCAGGTCGAGCATCTCGGCGATCTCGCCAACGCGTTGGCGGATCTGCGCGTCCGGCACATGGCGGTTGCGCAGCGGAAAGGCCAGGTTCTCGGCCACGGTCATCGTGTCGTAGATGACCGGGAACTGGAATACCTGCGCAATGTTGCGCTCCTGCGGGCTGAGGCGGGTGACATCGCGCCCGTCGAACAGGACCTTGCCGTGGGAAGGCAGCAGCAGCCCGGACATGATGTTGAGCATGGTGGTCTTGCCGCAGCCGGAAGGGCCGAGCAAGGCGTAGGCCCCGCCATCCTCAAACGTCATCTTCAGCGGCAGCAGGGCATAGTCGCCGTCCTCTCGAGGGTTCGGCCGGTAAGCATGCGCCAAATCGAGTTCTATGCGCGCCATGTCACTGCTCCCGGTCTCGTTGCGGCGCGATGCTCAGATCGCCGGCGGCATCGAAGAGATAGGCTTGCGCGGGGCTGAACCACACCGTCAGCGCAGCCCCCAGCTCGAAATAGTGCACCCCCGTGAGCTGCATCACCAGCTCTCCGGCAGCGGTTCCCACGTGCACGAAGGTGTCCGATCCCGAGATCTCGGCCAGTTCGACGCGACCGGACAAGGCCACATCGTGCGCGCGCGGCACGACACGCAAGGCACTGGCCCGCAGCCCCACCGTGACGGCGCCGCCCGGCAGCGCGCCGGACGGCGCCAACGGCAAGACCGGGCCGCCGCGCAGGCGCAGGCCGTCGGCCGCGACCTCCGCCGCCATCAGGTTCATCGGTGGATCACTGAAGGCGCGCGCCACCCGCAGCGAGCGGGGCCGATGGAAGACGTCGACCGTGGGACCGTACTGGAGCAGTTCACCCTGGTCCAGCACCGCCGTGTAGCCGCCCAGCAGCAGCGCTTCCGCCGGTTCCGTCGTCGCGTACACCACCGTCGATCCTTCGGTGGCAAAGAGTTGGGTCAGCTCTTCGCGCAGTTCTTCGCGCAACTTGTAGTCCAGGTTGACCAGGGGCTCGTCCAGCAGCATCAAGGGCGCCTGCTTGGCCAGCGCGCGGGCCAGGGCAACACGCTGCTGCTGGCCACCGGACAGTTCGGCCGGCAACCGGTCCAGGAAAGGTTCGATATGCAGCTTCGCAGCCAGCTCACGCACCCGGGCATCCACATCGATCTGCCGGCGCAACCGCATGGGGGAGGCGATGTTGCGCGCCACCGTCATGGACGGGTAGTTGATGAATTGCTGGTACACCATGGACACGTCCCGGTGGCGCACCGGCACGCCGGTCACGTCCCGGCCGTCCACCAGCACGCGGCCGGCCGTGGGGGCATCCAGCCCGGCCATGAGCCGCATCAGGCTGGTTTTGCCGGCCTGTGTCGCCCCCAGGAGAACCGTCACGGCACCGCTGCGCAAGTCCAGGCTCATGGGATGCAGCCAGGTCTCGGCGCCCACTTTCTTACCGATGCCATCCAATACCAGCTGCATCGAGCCACCTTTCCAAGAATTCGGCCAGCACCCCACCGAACGCATATGCGAATTCGGAAGGCCGGTCTTTATGTTCGTAATTTTTCGATTGTGATTCTTTTTCTTTCGTTTTAGCTACTGGTATTCCCTTAAATTCGTTCTTTTTGATTCGGTTTATAGTCATCCGCTGATGAATTACCCCCGGCACGCATCGTGAATTTCAATCCCCGGCAACTCAAACTGATCGACGTCGTGCGCGCGCGGGGCTCGGCCACGGTGGAACAACTGGCGGAGGAACTCGCCGTCACCCTGCAAACGGTGCGACGCGACATCCAGCGACTGGCGGAGACGGGGACCTTGACGCGTTTTCACGGCGGCGTGCGGGTGCCCAGTTCGACAACCGAAAACATTGCCCACCAGCAGCGCCAGCGGCTCAATTCACAAGGCAAGGCACGCATTGCACGCGCCATCGCGCAGCAGGTACCCAACGACTGCTCCCTGATCCTGAACATCGGCACCACGACCGAGGCGATCGCGGCCGCGCTGCTGCATCACTCGGGTTTGCGCGTGATCACCAACAATCTCAACGTCGCCACGATCCTGTGCAGCAACCCGAGTTTTGAAATCATCGTGGCCGGCGGCGTCGTGCGGCCGCGTGACCGCGGCATCGTGGGCGAGGCCGCGGTCGACTTCATCCGCCAGTTCAAGGTCGACATCGCACTGATCGGGATCTCGGGCATCGAGTCGGACGGTTCGCTGCGCGACTATGACTACCGCGAAGTCAAGGTCGCCCAGACGATCATCGAACACGCGCGCGAAGTCTGGCTGGCGGCGGACGCGAGCAAGTTCAACCGGCCCGCCATGGTGGAAGTCGCCACCCTGTCACAGATCGACCGCCTGTTCACGGATGCCGAGCCGCCCGCGCCATTCCACGCCCTGCTCGACGACGCCGGCGTGCGTCTGGACGTGTGCCTCGAATGACCTACCACTGCCGAATCACCCCATGACTTATCTGCTGGCCCTCGACCAGGGCACCTCCAGCTCACGCAGCATCATCTTTGACGAGCAAGGCCGGATCGTCGCGCTGGCCCAGCAGGAACTGCCCCAGATCTACCCCCAGCCCGGCTGGGTGGAACACGATCCGCAGCAGATCTGGCAGACCCAGCTGGCCACAGCCCGTGAGGTGCTGCGCAAGGCCGGCATCGGCGCCGCGGCCATCCATGCGATCGGCATCACCAACCAGCGCGAGACCACGGTGGTCTGGAACCGCACAACCGGCCAGCCTATCCACCACGCCATCGTCTGGCAGGACCGCCGCGCCGAGCCGGCCTGCGCGCAATTGCGGGAGCAAGGCCACGCCCCGCTGATTCACGAACGCACGGGCTTGCTGGTCGACGCCTACTTCTCCGGCATGAAGCTGCAATGGATCCTGAACAACGTGCCGGGCGCACGGCAGCAGGCACAGGCAGGCGAGTTGGCCTTCGGCACCGTCGACAGCTGGCTGATGTGGCAGCTGACCGGTGGCGCCGTGCACGCCACCGACGTCAGCAACGCTTCGCGCACGATGCTGTTCAACGTGCACCGCAACCAGTGGGACGCCGAACTGCTCGCCATGCTCGACATCCCGCCGCAGCTCATGCCCGAAGTCCGCCCCTCCAGCGCTGACTATGGCGCGGTCAAAGCCGAACTGCTCGGCCATGCGATCCGCATTGGCGGCGTGGCGGGCGACCAGCAGAGCGCGTTGTTCGGACAGGCCTGCTTCCGGGAGGGAATGGCCAAGAACACCTATGGCACCGGCTGCTTCATGCTCATGCACACCGGGCACAGATTCCAGGCCTCACGCAACGGCCTGCTGACCACCAGCGCGGCCCAGCCCACCCAGCAACCGGAATTCGCCATCGAAGGCAGCGTGTTCGTCGGCGGTGCCGTGGTCCAGTGGCTGCGCGATGGCTTGAACGCCATCCGGGCCAGTGGAGAGGTGCAGACGTTGGCGCAAAGCGTTCCCGATGCCGGGGGCGTGATCATGGTGCCGGCCTTCACCGGTCTGGGCGCACCATACTGGCAAGCCGATGCGCGGGGCATCATCACCGGCCTCACACGAGGCACCACCATGGCGCACATCGCACGGGCGGCGCTGGAGAGCATCGCCTTCCAGAGCACCGCCCTCCTGGAGGCCATGAGCCGCGATGCCGTGGCGGCAGGCGGCAGCCCGGTGAGCGAGCTGCGCGTGGACGGCGGCGCATGTGCCAATGACCTGCTGATGCAGATCCAGGCCGACCTGCTCGGCATTCCCGTGGTGCGGCCGGACGTCATCGAAACCACTGCGCTGGGCGCCGCCTACCTGGCGGGGCTGAGCACCGGCTTGTACGCCGGCACCGACGAGCTGAGTCGCCTGTGGCGTGCCGAGCGCACCTTCTTGCCGACGCTGGGACGCGACCAGGCCCATGAACGCATGGCCCAGTGGGAACGCGCTGTGCGCCAGACCACCACGCACTGAACGTCCGCTGGCCAGTTCGCGACGAAACCAGCTGCTGGCACCCTGTAGGCGGCAACGCCGGCCGTGGCCCATGGGCCAGGCCCCGGTCCGGGGTCGGTCCTCTGAGCGGCGACAATCACAACCCTGTTCAGGTGACACCGTTCGTGACCTGCGAATTGAAGGAACAAGAAGATGAGCGATCCAACCCTGCGCATTGCATTCATTGGCGGCGGCAACATGGCCAGCGCCATCATCGGCGGCCTGATCCAGCGCGGCCTGCCTGCCAGCCAGATCGAAGTGGTTGAACCTTTCCCCGAGGCACAGCAAGCCCTGCAGACCAAGTTCGGCATCACGGCCCATGCGCAGGCGGGCGAATTCCTGCGCGGCGTGGGCATGGTGGTGTGGGCGGTCAAACCCCAGACCTTCAAGGAAGCCGCGGCGCCGGTGCAGGCGCACACGCAGTCTGCCCTGCACCTGAGTGTGGCGGCCGGCATCCCGAGCGCCAGCATCGCGCGCTGGCTCGGCACCGACCGCGTGGTGCGCAGCATGCCCAACACGCCGGCCCTCATTGGCCAGGGCATCACCGGCCTGTTCCCCCGCCCCGGCGTGACACCGCAAGACCGACACCGCATCGAGGAGGTGGTTGCCACCACCGGCGAATTCGTCTGGCTTGAGCGTGAAGAGCAGATCGACACCGTCACCGCCCTCTCCGGCTCGGGTCCGGCCTATGTGTTCTATTTCCTGGAAGCCATGACCGATGCCGGCGCCAGCATGGGACTGACGCGCGAACAGGCCTACAAGCTGGCAGTGCAAACCTTCCGCGGCGCCAGCGCCCTGGCGCATGCGTCCAGCGAGCCGCCGGACATTCTGCGCCAGCGCGTCACCTCCAAAGGCGGTACCACCCATGCGGCCATCAGCAGCCTGGAAGCACACCAGGTCAAACCGCTGTTCGTGCAAGCCCTGCAGGCCGCCCAGCAGCGCGCCCGGGAACTTGGCGAAGAATTCGGTCGGGATTGAAAAACAGGCGCCGGATAGCGTTAAAGTGCAGTTTGCGCACGGCCTTGGGCTGATACCGCGCATTCCAAACATAACGACGATAGGATTTGCCCCATGAACAAACTGCTTTCCACCCTGATCAGTGCGGCCGTGCTGGCCCTGCCGCTTGCGGTTTCCACACAGGCATCCGCCCAGGCGCAACCGGCTACGCCGGCACAGCCTGCCGTGCAACCCGCGGCCCAGCCGCAGCCGGCTGAAGCCCAGCCCAAAGCCAAGGCCAGCAAGAAAAAGGCCAAAGCCAAGAAGTCCAAGAAAGCGAAGAAGCAGAAATAATGGCCGCAGCGTCTGCGCTCTCGTAACGCAGCACCGCTTCCCATCAAGCCGCCCCACGGGGCGGCTTTTTCATGTCAGCGAATAACCGGCCACGATGCCGGCAAAGACCGTGAAGCCCAGCCAGTGGTTGATGCGGAAGGCCTTGAAGCAGCCCTCGCGTGTGCGGCCACGGATCAGCGTGTAGTGCCAAGCCACCTGAACCAGCGCCACGCCAAGTGCTATATAAAAGATAGCGCCTCGCGCATGATTGACGAGGGCCACAACCCAAATCAACAGGTAAACCAGGTAGCTGGCCGTCACCACCGCCACATCGAAGCGTCCGAGCGTGATGGCCGACGTCTTCATGCCGATGCGCAGATCGTCGTCGCGGTCCACCATGGCGTATTCGGTGTCGTAGGCCAGCACCCAGAACAGATTGCCCAGCAGCAGCACCCAGGCCAGCACCGGCACCTGGCCTTGCACGGCAGCGAAGGCCATCGGGATACCGAAGCTGAAGGCCACACCCAGCACCGCCTGCGGCATGGCAAAAAAGCGCTTGGCATACGGGTAGACCATGGCCACCGCCAGCGCGGCAAACGACCACAGCACCGCCACCGGGTTGGTGGTCAGCACCAACCCGAAAGCCAGCAGCGCCAGCACCACGCCCAGCCACAGCGCCTCACGCACCGAGACCTTGCCGGCGGTCACCGGCCGCTGGGCGGTACGCTTGACGTGGCGATCGAAGTCGCGGTCCGCCACATCATTGAGGCAGCAACCGGCGCTGCGCATCAGGATGGTGCCCAGCACGAACACGGCCAGCAGGTGCCACCCCGGGAAGCCATCGGCCGCCACCCAGAGCGCACTCAAGGATGGCCAGAGCAGCAGCAACCAGCCCGCCGGGCGGTCCCAGCGGATCAGGTCAAGGTAAAGGGTCAGGCGCGGGGATGCAGCAAAGATCGGCATATCAGGAACTGGAAGGGTGAGAAACCGTAGCGAGCGGCCCGAGGTTGCGCCGAGCATCGCAGCCGTACTGCGGGTACGGCAAGACGCGCAGGCGCAAGATCGGGTCGCGCAGTAGGTTGATCAGTCTTCCAGAAGGGAACGCAGCATCCAGGCGGTCTGCTCATGCACCGTGAGGCGCTGGGTCAGCAGGTCGGCGGTTGGTTCGTCACCGGCCTTGTCGGCCAGCGGAAACAGGCTGCGCGCGGTACGCGCCACGGCCTCGTGGCCCTGCACCAAGATACGCACCATCTCCAAGGCCTTGGGCGGCGTTGCCGGCGCATCGGGCACCGAAGCCAGCTTGCCGAACTGGGCGTAGGAACCCGGCGCCGCATGACCCAGCGAACGGATGCGCTCGGCGATCGGGTCCACCGCATTCCACAGTTCGGTGTACTGCGTCATGAACATGGTGTGCAGGGTGTTGAACATCGGCCCCGTCACGTTCCAGTGGAAGTTGTGCGTGGTCAGGTAGAGGGTGTAGGTATCGGCCAGCAGATGGCTCAGGCCTTTGGCAATGGCGGCACGGTCCTTGTCGCTGATGCCGATGTTGATGGCGGGCGCCGATGATTTGGCGGAATTCTTGGCCATGGTCACTCCTTCGAAAAATTCAGAAAACGGCACAGGCTACGAGAGCCGCTTGACCCCCGGCAGCTCGCAGGCATAGACGGCGTTGCGCAAGGCGGCAATGGCTTCATAGCGCGTGAAACTGCGCCGCCACACCAGCACCACGCGGCGCGTGGGCGGCTCACCGCTGAACGGCAGGTACTTGATGAAACTCAGTTCCTGGCCCGCGCTCTTGGACTTGGCCTTGGGCAGCAGATCGGCCTTCGGGATGCTCAGGCGCGGCACCAGCGTCACGCCCATGCCGGCGGCCACCATGTGCTTGATGGTCTCCAGCGAAGAGCCCTCGAAACTCTTGCGGATGCCTTCCGCATTGCTGGAAAAGCGCGCGAACTCCGGACACACCTCCAGCACATGGTCGCGGAAACAGTGGCCGGTGCCCAGCAGCAGCATGGTCTCGGTCTTGAGCTCTTCGCTGCTGACGCTGTCGCGCTGCGCCAGCGCATGGCTGGTCGGCACGGCCGCGTAAAACGGTTCGTCGTACAGCGGCGCCACCGCCAGCCCGGTGTCTGGAAAAGGCTCGGCCAGGATGGCGCAATCGATCTCGCCGGTGCGCAGCATCTCCAGCAGCTTGACGGTGAAGTTCTCCTGCAGCATCAGCGGCATCTGCGGCGTGTGCGTGATCATCTGGCGCACCAGATCAGGCAGCAGGTAGGGGCCGATGGTGTAGATCACCCCCAGGCGCAGCGGGCCGGACAGCGGGTCCTTGCCGCGCTTGGCGATTTCCTTGATGCTGGCCGCCTGCTCCAGCACCGCCTGGGCCTGGCGCACGATTTCCTCGCCCAGCGGAGTGACCGTCACCTCGTTGGCGCTACGCTCGAACAGCTTGACGTCGAGCTCTTCCTCGATTTTCTTCACAGCCACCGACAGCGTCGGCTGCGACACGAAACAGGCCTCGGCCGCCTTGCCGAAATGCTTCTCGCGCGCGACGGCAACGATGTATTTGAGTTCGGTCAGTGTCATGGCGTGATTGTGACATTCAACCCGGCAGACTCAGGGCAGCGACACCCGCAACTGCAGCAGGCGCCGGCCCTCGCCCGCACTCTCGCTGCCGTAAGTTCCCCGGGGCTGGCTGCTGCCGGTGGTGGCAATCGTGACCCACTGCCCCAATGGTGCTCCCACCGTGGTGACCAGCTGGCTGCGCGCCTGGCTCGGCAATTCGGCGCCCGGACGCGGCTCCATGCTGGCCGACTGCATTTCGACCTCGACCGTCACCGGCTGCCTGCCGCCCGACCAGCGCGGCTTGACCGCCAGACTCTGGCCGGCATCCATCCAGACCAGCGCCTGCGACACGGAACCGCCGCGGCTGCTGGCATCCGCCCCAGTGACCGACAGGGTTGAGGTTGTGGAAGACACCGACTGCACCCACTGCAGCGGGATCGTCTGCCCCAGGCTGAACGAGGCCTTGCTGCCATTGCGCACCAGCATCTGCTGCGGCGTCAGCAACGGCGTCTGCGGCCGGGTACCGATGGTGTAGCCCCCCGTACTGCCTTCTTCGATCTGCCGCAACTCCACATTCAGATCGCGCGCCGGCAACTGCGCCAGAGCGGGCTGGGCAACAAATAGCACCAAAGCAGCAAGGGCGTAGGGTTTCATAGCGAAGTTGATTGTTCCATGGGTCAAGCCATTGTGCCAAATCACTGTCACGTGCAGCGTGACACAATTTCACACACCCCCTTCATGCCGTGAGGATTTTCCGTGAGTCTGCTGTTCTCCCCCTACACCCTGCCCTCGCCGCGCGGCGGGCTGCCGCTTGCCAACCGCATCGTCATCGCCCCCATGTGCCAGTACTCTGCCGTCAACGGCGAAGCCGGTGACTGGCACCTGGCGCACTGGACCAGCCTGCTCAACAGCGGCGCCGGGCTGCTGACGCTGGAAGCCACGGCGGTCACACCCGAGGGCCGCATCACCCCCGACTGTCTGGGCCTGTGGGACGAACGCACCGAACACACCTTGGGCAACACGCTGCAGCGCGCCCGCCAGCTGGCGCCGCCCATGCCGGTGTGCATCCAGCTGTCGCATGCCGGGCGCAAGGCCTCCAGCGCAGCGCCCTGGCAAGGCGGGCAGCTGTTGACGCCCGCACAGGGCGGCTGGCAACCCGTCGGCCCTTCGGCCCTGCCGCAACTGCCCGCCGAGGCGCCGCCCACGGCGCTGACGCAGACCGAGATGGCGGAGATCCGCGACGCCTTTGTCGCCGCCGCCCAGCGCGCGCAACGCATCGGCATCGACGCCATCGAGCTGCATGCGGCGCACGGTTACCTGCTGCACCAGTTCCTCTCGCCGCTCGCCAACCAGCGCGATGACGCCTACGGCGGCAGCCTGGCCAATCGCATGCGCTTCCCACTCGAAGTGTTTGCCGCTGTTCGCCAGGTGTTCGACGGCCCGGTCGGGGTGCGCCTCTCGGCCATCGACTGGGTGGAGGGTGGGCTGGACGTGGCGCAGACGGCAGAGTTCTCGCGCCAGCTCAAAGCCCTGGGCTGCGACTTCATCCACGTCTCCACTGCCGGCGTGTCACCGCTGCAGAAGATCACCCTGGGCCCGGGTTACCAGGTGCCGTTTGCGCGCGAAATCCGCCAGGCCTGCGGCCTGCCCACCACGGCCGTCGGCCTGATCACGCAGGCGAATCAGGCGGAAGACATTCTGCAAGCCGGTGATGCCGACCTGATCGCCATCGCCCGCGTCCTGCTCTACAAGCCACGCTGGCCCTGGGAAGCGGCCGCCGAACTGGGCGGCCAGGTGCAGGCCAGCGCCCAATATTGGCGCTGCCTGCCGCGCGAGGCGCAGAGCATTTTCGGCAACGTGAAAATCGGTCAGCGCTAAACCAGCCCGAGCACCGCGCTGCTGCCTACTCCGGCAGCAGGCCGATTTCCTTGGCCACCTCGTTCCAGCGCTCGTGCTCCCGACTCAGGAAAGCGCCGAGCTGATCGGGCGAACCCATGGGCTCTGCGATCGGGCCGATCGTCAACATGCGCTGTGCCGTATCGGCATCCGCCAACAAGGTGTTGATCTCCTTGTTCAGGCGCGCCACCACAGCGGCCGGCGTGCCGGCAGGCGCCATCACGGCGAACCAGCCGATCATTTCGAAGTTGGGCAGCATCTCGGCCAGGGCCGGCACCGATTCCCAACCGGCCACCCGCTTGGCCGCGGTGACGGCCAGAATACGCAGGCGCCCCTGGCGCACCAGCTGAGCCGTGGACGCCAGATCGGCCACCACCGCATTGGCATGGCCGCCAATGACGTCCTGCACGGAAACGCCCACCGAGGCATAAGACACCAGATTGGCGTCCATCTTGGTGCGGGCGTTGATCAGGCGCGCGATGATGCCGCCAAAAGTGCGCGGACCTTCGTTGGCCAATGACAGCTTGCCCGGCGCCGCCTTGGAACGCGCCACCAGATCCTGCATCGAGCTGATGGGCGACTCGGCCCTGACCAGCACGGCGAAGGGGCTCTTGGCCACGAACGCCACCGGCACGAAATCCTTTTGCGGGTCGTAGGGCAAGGTCTTGAACAAGTGCTTGTTCGTGACCAGCGCGGCCGTGGTGGCGAAATAGAAGGTGTTGCCGTCGGCCGGCGCACGGGCGGCGGCCTGGGCGCCGATCACGTTCTGGCCCCCCGGTTTGTTCTCGATCACGATCGACTGCCCCAGGGTCTTGCCAATGCGGTCGCCCAACAGGCGGGCCACGTTGTCCGGGCCGGAGCCCGGCGGCTGCGACAGGATCATCTTGACCGGCTTGTCGGGCCAGGCCCCGCCCTGAGCCCAGGCGGAATGGACCGTCGCCGCCAGCAGTGTCGCCTGTACAAAGTTTCTGCGTTGCATGTTTGTCTCCTCGTTGATGTTCTGCTTGAAATACCGGGTCGTCAGTGCAGCCTCAACGCTGTCAGCTGCTGGGTCAATACCTGTTCGGAAGCTGCGACGCCGTAGACGTAGTGGTCCGGTCGCACGATCGCGGCCAGCACGCCGTAACGCTCGAACCAACGTGCCAACACGCCTTCGACCTCGCTCAACTCCGGCGTGCCGAGCTTGGCGACCGTGAGGTTCGGCAGCGCACTGAGGCGGGCCGCTTGAACTGCGTCAATGCCGGCGTTCGCCGCCAGGATCAAGCGCCAGCCCGAGCCGAGCACATCGTCCATGCGTTTCTTCTCGCCGCCGACCATCAGCCAGGGCTGGGGGAAGATGGTGCCGCGCGCGGGGTGCGCAGACTGCGCCAGCAGGCCGTTTTGCAGCGCGGGCTGCACGTCCTGGCGCGGTGTGGGTTTGACCACGCCGCCGCAGTCCTGCAGCAGTTGCGCGTCGCGGGCCCGGGCACGCACCGGGTCGCGCTCGCAGATGATCCGGCCGATGCCCTTGATGCGCGTCGTCAGTTCGGTCACGTGGCCCTTGCGCTCGGTGCCATAGGTGTCGAGCAATGCATCGCCAGCCTCGCCACGCAACACCGCGCCTAGCTTCCAGCACAGGTTGGCCACATCGCGCACGCCCTGGCACATGCCCTGCCCCAAGAAGGGCGGCTGCTGGTGCGCCGCGTCACCGGCCACGAAGACGCGGCCGCGGCGCCATTCGCCAGCCACCAGCGCATGAAAGCGGTAGCTGGCCTGGCGCCAGAGCGTGGCATCCTGCGGCGTGAGCCAGGGCGCCAGCAGCTTCCAGGTGCCTTCGGGCGTGGCCACCTCTTTCGGGTCCTCGCCGGGGTTAATAGAAATTTCCCAGCGACGATGGTTGCCCGGGCAGATCAGGTAGGTGCAGGGACGTTCGGGATTGCAGTACTGCACGCTGGTAGTGGGCAGCTTGGCCAGGCCCTGCTCGTTGACCAGCACGTCGACCACCAGCCAGGGCTCGTCGAAACCGAGGTCTTCCAGCGCCATGCCGACCTGGCCACGCACTGTGCTGGAGGCGCCATCGCAGGCGATCAGGTAGCGCGCCTGCACGGTGGAAGACGTGCCGTCGTCGCCGGAGAGCGCCAGCGTTACCAGCGTTTTGTCCTGCGTGACCTGCGTGAGCGTCTGGCCCAATGCCACGGTGACCGCGGGAAAGGACTGGGCATGCTCGCGCAGGATGCGCTCGGCCGGCGGCTGGGTGAACACGATGGACGGCGTATGGCCCAGCGGGAACGGCGGCTCGACCGTCGACATGCGTTTGATGATCTGGCCATCGACGCCGTAGTACACTGAATCGGTGAAGGGCTCGGTATAGGGCTTGATCAATTTGGCCACGCCCATCTGCTGGAACAGCCGGATGATCTCGTGATCCAGCGCGATCGCGCGCGGTTTGTCGTACACGTCGCGCAGCTTGTCGCACACGAAGGTGCGGATGCCCTGCGCGCCCAGCAGGCCGGCGGCCACCGCGCCCGAGGGGCCGAAGCCGACGATGGCGACATCAAAAGGTGTCTGCTTGCTCTCTGCCGTCATGCTCAGGCCACCTCGTCTTCGATGGTGTTGCGCAGCACGCCGATCTTCTCGATCTCGATCTCGACCACGTCGCCATGCTTCATCCATACCGGCGGGGTGCGCGCCTGGCCCACACCGGCCGGCGTGCCCATGATGATGAGGTCACCCGGCTCCAGTGTCATGCACTCGCTCAGCAACTGGATCGTTTCGGCCACACCCCAGATCATGTCGCGCGTGTTGGCGTCCTGCATGACCTGGCCGTTCAGGCGCGCCTGGATGCGCAGCTCGGTGGCGCCCGGCGGCAATTCATCAGCGGTCACCAGCACCGGACCGAAGGGACCGGTGCGGTCGAAGTTCTTGCCGATGGTCCACTGCGGCGTCTTCTTCTGGTAGTCGCGCACCGAGATGTCATTGAAGCAGGAATAGCCGAACACGGCGTCGAGCGCGTTGTCCAGCGTGGCGTGCTTGACGGTCTTGCCGATCACCACCGCCAGCTCAGCTTCGTAATCCAGTCGCTCCGACACCTTGGGTCGCAGGGCCTTGGCGCCAGCCGCCAGCAAGGACGAGGCCGAGCGCAGAAAAAACCATGGGTAGACCGGCTTCTCGCGCCCGCCCTCCTTGGCATGGTCGTAATAGTTCAGGCCCAGGCAGACGATCTTGCCGGGCTCGGGCAGCACGGGCGCCAGCTGCACGCCGGCCAGGGGAACGCGCGGCGCATTCGAAGCCATGGCAGCCCTGGCGGCAGCGGCCAGGTCCTGGCCCGCACGCAGGGCAGTGCGCAAGTCGGCGCTGATCTGCGGCTGCGCCTGGTTCAGATCGATGACCTGGTTGTCGACAACCAGGCCCAGTCGATGTTGACCGCCCTGGATGAAGGTGATGAAACGCATGAGAACTCCTTGGTACGGTTTCAGGAAACGAAAACGATGGCCCGCTGCGCCTGTTTCAGGCGCGCGCTGGGTGGCTGGGAAATACCCCATTGGTCGACCCGGCCCGGCGGCCAGGTCCAGTCGGACGGCTGGCCGGCCTGGTAGCTGTCGTCGACCTGCTCGACCTCGGCGGTGTATTCGATGACGACGTCGAAGGGACCGACGAAATAATTGAAGGCGTTGTCGCCCGGGCCGTGGCGGCCGGGCCCCCACTCGATGCCGAACCCGGCGTCCCGCATGCGCCCGCCGCCACGCATGACCGACTCCAGGTCGGGCATGAGAAAGGCAATGTGATTGAGCGCGTCGTTGTCGGTATCGCCCAGCGCGATGCTGTGGTGATCGCTGTTGCAGCGCATGAAGGCCATGATGCGGGTCCGGTCCGAGAGCGAAAAATCGAACACCTGCTCCATGAAGCGCCGGGTGGCTTCCACGTCGTGGCTGTTGAGCACGGCATGGGCCAGCCGCACGGGTCGGTCTTTTTCTTCATGCGCATCGGCATGCAACACGTCGCCGTGCACCAGACGGAAGATGCGGCCGTCGGCATCGGCCACCGTGACGGCCGTGCCGCCCCCCGGCTCACCCAGCGGACCGGCCGGCTGCAGCACCCGCCCGCCGGCCGCCACCGCAGCCTGTGCGACCTCCTGTAGTGCAGCAGCGCTGCGCGCACGCAGCGTCACGTTGCGGATGCGCGCCGGCCCGGGCGCCTCGTGCAAGGCCAGCACATGGTGGTCGGCGCCGGTGGCGCGCAGGTAGATCGCCTTGTCCGTGCGCGCGGCCACGTCGAGGTGCCAGGTCTGGGTATAGAACTGCTCGGCCAGCGCCAAGTCGGGTACGGTCAATGCCACGCTGCGCAGGGCGCTCACGCGGGACGAAGCATGCGTCATGGGGTGTTCTCCGGAATTGAAACGCCGAGACCCAGAAAGCGCCGGGCATTGGCTTGCAGCAACTGCTCAGCCACGTTGCCATCGAAGCCGGCCTGCTCGATACGCGCCACCGGCTGGGGCTCGTGGAAATTGAAGGGGTAGTCGGTACCCAGCATCAGTTGCGAAGCGCCGAAGGTCCGCACCAGATGCTGCAAGGTCGGCGCGTCGAACACCAGCGTGTCATAGAACAGCTCGCGCGCCTGCTCTGTAGGCGAACGGTTCACGCTGTCACGCAGCGCCGGAAACACCGACATCGCCTGCTCCAGCCGCGGCAGCAGCATGGCCAGCGTGCCGCCGCCGTGGCTGAACGCCAGGCGCAGCTTCGGCCGCCGCGTCATGAGGTTGCCGGTCAGCACCGAAGCGGCGGCCAGCCCGACATCGGTGGGATAGGCCAGCACCTGCTGCAGCGGCGGCGGACCGACCAGCCGGTTCATACCGGTCGGGCGCAAGGCGTGGACAAACACTGCCATGTCGAGCGCCTCGCAGGCCTCGAAGAAGGGATCGAGCCGCGGGTCACCCACCACGATGCCGTTGATATTGCTGCCAATCTCCACACCGGAAAAACCGAGAGAATCCTTGAGGTAGTGCAGCTCGCGGATCGCCAGCGCCATGTCCTGCAGCGGCACGGCGCCCAAGCCGACCAGTTGCCCGCCGGACTCTGCCACCATACCGGCGATCTGCTCATTCAGGAAGCGCACCAGTTGCGCGCCGGTGGCCGGCGCCAGCCAGTAGGACAGCAGCTCCGGCATCGGCGACACCGCCTGCAACACCAGCCCCATGGCCTCGAAGTCGGCCAGGCGGCGCGATGTCGTCCAGCATTTGTCGGACACCGTGCGGTAGTTCTTGCCGTCGATCATCACGTGGCGATGGCAGGCGTCGGCCGGTGCCATGGCCGGCCAGCCGGCCGGGGTTACCCCGCCCAGGTACGTTGGAAACTCGCCCGGGATGACGTGCGCATGCACATCCACGCCGCAGCGGCAGCTCATCTTCGCCCCGTTCATGCGTTCAACCTGCGTGCAAGCCGGCGGCTTCGATACCGGCGATGCAGATGGCCTCGTCCTCATCGCCGGTGCCGCCACTGGCCCCGACCGCACCCAGTACCGAACCACTGGCGTCCTGGATCAGCACCGCACCGGTCTGCGGCAGCAGCTTGCCCTGTGCCGTCGCCGCCAGCGACACCAGGAAATTGGGGTTGTCCTTGGCACGTTGACCCAGCACCCGGCTGGACACGCCCATGCCGACCGCCCCCCAAGCCTTGGCCTGGGCAATTTCGAAACGGAACATGCTGGCGCCGTCTTCGCGTGCAAAGGCCTTCAGATGGCCGGCCTCGTCGAGCACGGCGATGCCCATCGGCTTGTAACGTTCCTGCCTAGCGCGCGCCAAGGCAGCGGCAATGATCTGGTTGGCCTGCGCCAGCGTGAGTTCTTGCACGGATCCTGTCTCCTGTTATTTGAAATTTGATCTGCGTCAAATGCAAAGTGGAGCGAAGTCTAGGCAGAGTCACACCATTGATCTAGCCGATTTTCTGGATAGATAGAATCCATCGCATGGATATTCGATCGGTCGATCTCAACCTGCTGGTGGTGTTTGATGCCATGATTGAGCACCGCAGCGTGACCCGCGCCGGCGAAGCCCTCAACCTGAGTCAGCCGGCGATGAGTGCGGCCGTGGCCCGGCTGCGGACCCTGTTCGACGACCCGCTGTTCGTGCGTACCGGCGCCGAGATGCGGCCGACGCCGCGCGCCACGGAACTGGGCGCACCGATCCGCCAGGTCGTGCGCACCATCAAGGCGGAAATTCTTCAGCGCTCGGTCTTCGACCCCGCCGTCAGCCAGCGCACGTTCACGCTGGTGACGCCCGACATCGCCGAAGTCAATTTCCTGCCGCGCATCCTGGCCTGCCTAGCCCGCCAGGCCCCCAACACCAACCTGCGGACCCTGGCCATGCCGCGTCATGCGGCCGCGGAAAGCCTGGAGTCAGGCGCCGCCGAACTGGCACTGGGCTACTTCCCGGACCTGCAGAAGGCCGGCTTCTTCCAGCAGCGGCTGATCAGGAACTCGCATGTCTGCCTGGTGCGCAAGGACCATCCGACGATCAAGTCGAAAATGACCTTGTCGCAATTCCTGGCAGCATCGCATGCCGTGGTCAAGCCGGATGGGCGTGAACACGTATTCGAGCAGTTCCTGCAGAAAAAGGGCATCCAGCGGCGCGTGCTGGTCGAGCTCTCGCACTTCATGAGCCTGCTGCCGATCGTGGAAAGTTCAGATGTGGTGGCCACCGTGCCGAAAGACTTAGCTGATTTCTGCGTCCAGCATGGCCAGGTGCGTTATGTGGAGACGCCGATGAAATCGCCCGTGATCGACGTGCATCTGTTCTGGCATCGCCGCTTCCAGAAAGACCCCGCACACGCCTGGTTGCGCAGCGCAATCCACCAGTTGTTTCGCGAGCGGAGTTGAGCTGGCCGGCGGGCTCTCACCGGGCCAGGCGGGTTTATTCCTTGAACAGCACCGCTGGCAGGTCGAGCGCCTGAACCTGCAGCGCGGCTTTCTCGGCATCGGCCTTGGCGGTAAAGGGCCCCACCCGCACGCGAATCAGGCGGCCGGCCTGGGTCTCGTAGGGCGCGGTACTGGTCTCCAGACCCGCGGCCTCGATCCGCAAGCGCACGTTCTGCGCATTGCCCTCTTGCGCGAAGGCGCCCGCCTGCACGTACCAGGACTTTTTCGTCTTGCTGGCTTTGGTGCTGGCCTTCGGCTTGTCGGCACTGGCCGGGGCGGCGCTGTCTGCGCCGGCCTTCGGTGCTGGTGCAGCAGCATCTGTCTTGGGGGCATCGGCTTTAGCTGCCTTGGCTGGCGCCGCTTTCGGCGCCACCGGTTTGTCCGGGCTGGCGGCGGCAACCTGCACCGCCTTCGCAGCGGCCGGGCGCACCGGCTCAGAGGCACGGGCCGCTTTGGCAGTCGCTGCCGGACTCGCTTCAGTCTTCTGCGCCACCTTGACCTCCGGCGTGCGCGCGCCCTTGGTATCCGTCTTGTCGGCGGCTTTCTCGGCCGTTTTCGCTGCAGTTTGTTCGTCACTCGGCACAGCGGCCTTTTCCGCCATGCGGGCCAGGTAATGTTCGATCTGGGTGTCCGAGGTCAGGCCGGCCACCTCCGCCGGCACAGCGGCTGCGGGCGCTTCGGGTTTGGGTGGCTCCGCCTTGGGGGCTTCCGCCGTCACCACTGGCGGCACCGGCGCTGACGCCGGCTCCGACGGGGCCACGCTGGTCGGTGCCAGCATCGGTTGGGTACCGGCTGCCATCTCAGGCATGACGGGTGTCGACGGTTTGGCCGGACCGCCTTGCGCAAACTGCATGAAATCCTGCGCCGGGTTGAACAGCAACACCACCGCGCCGGCCAGCAGCGCCATCAGCGCCACATTGGCAACGGCCAGCCCCAGCAGACGTTTGTTGCTGCTGGCCTGCGCGGCCAGCACCTCGCAGGCATCCTTTACCTCCTGCGTGGCGCGCAGGGCGGCAGAAATCTTCTCATTGCAGAAGTTGTAATACCAGGCGTTGGCGTACAGCCCCGGCACCACAAAGGCCGCCGTCAGGAACGCCAGGAACAGCAGCAGCCCGGTGGTGTCGGAATAACTGAACAGCAGCTTGCCGACGCCGAACACCAGCAGCGCCATGCCCAGCACCGCGGCCAGGTAGGCCAGCGCCTGGCCCCACATCTTGCGGTAGGCCAGCCAGTTGAGCGTGTTCCAGTAGGCCGGCCAGTGCCAGCTAGCACCGGTCTTGCCGGCAGCGTCGAAACGGGTGAATTGGCGCAGGTAGTAGTCCTGGCCGCGCGGACCGATGGCAGCGCGATAGAGCTCGGCGGTGTCGCCGGCGGCGAGCGGGTTCGCGGGTTCGGTGGCCATCGTTGCTTGAAAAAGGTAGTGCGCGGCAGGTAGATCTGCCCGGAGTGGAATGGGGCGAGTCTAAATCACATTGGCCGAAATCCCATGCCCCGTGTGGATCGGATGCTACAAATTTGCGACTGACCCCCGGCTCTGAAACAGCCTCAGGCCTTGAGGTAATCGGTCTTGCCGCCCAGCCAGCGCGCCACGTGCTTGGCCGCCAGCTCCGGGTAGCGGTCCAGCATCAGCGGCGCCGCCTCACGCGCCCAGGCCAGCAGGTGGGTGTCGGTGGCCAGGTCGGCAAAACGCAGCAGCGCCGCACCGGACTGGCGTGCGCCAAGGAACTCGCCCGGGCCGCGGATATCGAGGTCGCGCCGCGCGATCTCGAAGCCGTCGCTGGTCTCGGCCATGGCCTTCAGGCGCGCACGCGCCGTCTCGCCCAGGCGTGGCGCGTCGCCGGTGGAATACAGCAGCACGCAGGCCGAAGCGGCCGCACCACGACCAACGCGGCCGCGCAGCTGGTGCAGCTGGCTCAGGCCGAAACGCTCGGCATGCTCGATCACCATCAGCGAGGCATTCGGCACGTCGACACCGACCTCGATCACCGTGGTACTGACCAGCACCCCCATCTGGCCGCTGGTGAACAGCGCCATCACCGCCTTCTTTTCGGCCGTCGGCATGCGCGAGTGCAGCAGGCCCACCATGACACCCGGCAAGGCCTCGCTCAGTTCCGAGTGCGTGGCCGTGGCATTGGTCAGGTCAAGCGCCTCGCTCTCCTCGATCAACGGGCAAACCCAGTAGACCTGCCTGCCAGCCGCCAACTGGCCGCGGATGCGCTCGATCACCTCGTCGCGCCGCTGCTCGGACACCACCTTGGTCACGATCGGGCTGCGCCCGGGCGGCAGTTCGTCGATGGTGGAGACATCGAGGTCGGCGTAATAACTCATGGCCAGCGTGCGCGGGATCGGCGTGGCCGTCATCATCAGCAGATGCGGCTCCACCTCATCGCCGTTGGTCTTGCTGCGCAAGGCCAGGCGCTGGGCAACGCCGAAACGGTGCTGCTCGTCGATGATGGCCAGCGCCAGGTTCCTGAACTGCACCTGCTCCTGGATCACGGCGTGCGTACCCACCACCAGGCCGGCTTCGCCGCGCTCGATCAGGCCCAGCATCTCGGCCCGTTCCTTTTTCTTCTGGCTGCCGGTGAGCCAGGCCACACGCACGCCCAGCGGCTCCAGCCAGCCCACCAGCTTGCGGAAATGCTGGTCGGCCAGGATCTCGGTCGGTGCCATCAGCGCGCACTGCCAGCCGGCGTCGATGCACAGCGTCGCGGCCAGCGCCGCCACCACCGTCTTGCCGGAACCGACATCGCCTTGCAACAGGCGATGCATGGGCACGGCATCGGCCAGGTCGTGCGCAATCTCCTCACCCACGCGGCGCTGCGCTGCCGTGAGCTGGAACGGCAAGCTGGCCAGCAGCCGTTCGTGCAGCGAGCCGGCGCCGTCAGCCCGCAGCACCGGCGCGCGCAGGTGGGCGCGCTCGCGGCGCGACTGCAGTTGCGACAGCTGCTGTGCCAGCAACTCCTCCGCCTTGAGCCGCTGCCAGGCCGGGTGGCTGTGGTCTTCCAGCTGTGCCAGCGACACATCGGGCGTCGGGTGGTGCAAAAACGATAGCGCCTGGCGCAGATTCCACAAGGGTTTCAGGCCAATTTGGCTTGAAATATCGGCAGGCAGCGTGTCCACCAGGTCGGCCCGCGCCAAGCCACCCAGCACCGCCTTGCGCAGGTAGGGCTGCGGCAGCCCGGCCACTGTCGGGTAGACCGGCGTCAGCGCGGTGGGCAACTCGCCGCCGGCTGCCCGGGTGTGCGGGTGCATCATGGTCCAGCCCATGAAACCACCACGGATCTCGCCGCGGGCGCGGATGCGCGCGCCTACTGCCAGCGCCTTCTGTTGCGAAGGGTAGAAATTGAAAAAGCGCAGCACACAGGTGTCGCTGCCATCGTCCACCGTCACCAGCAACTGACGGCGCGGGCGGAAGGTCACCTCGCTGGCCGTCACCGTGGCCTCGATCTGCACCGTGCCGCCCTCACGCGCATCGACCAACCGCGTGATGCGCGTCTCGTCCTCGTAGCGCAGCGGCAGGTGCAAGGCCAGGTCGATGTCGCGCTTGAGGCCAAGTTTCTCCAGCGCCTTCTGGGCCGGGCTTTTGTCTACGCGCTTGGCCTCGCCCGCCACGGCGTCCTTGGCCGCAGCTTTGGCGGCTTTTTTTCGGGCGGGAGCGGGCGGCGGCACGGTCATGGGACAATTCTGCCTTGTCTTTTACTTGGCACGGGTTCGTCCAACCCTCAAGCACATGCACCATGCTTCCCCTGACGCCACGCGCGTCTTCACCCTCAGCGATTTCGATTTCGAACTCCCCCCCGAACTGATCGCCCAGCACCCGGCTGCTGAGCGCAGCGCCTCGCGCCTGCTGGACGGCCGCAGCGCACAGCCGGTGGACCGCATCTTCCGCGAGTTGCCCGGGCTGCTGCAACCGGGCGACCTGCTGGTCTTCAACGACACCCAAGTCGTCAAGGCTCGCCTGTTTGGAGAGAAACCGACCGGTGGCAAGCTGGAGCTGCTGATCGAGCGCGTGTTGCCGGGCTTTGAGGTAGTGGCGCACATGAAGGTGAGCAAGAAGCCACCGGTGGGCATGGTGCTGCAGATGGTGGGCGGCTACACGGCCACGCTGCTGGGTCGCTGGCCGGATGAAGATGGGCAGCTGTTCCGCCTGCAGTTCAGCGACGAACCGCACGCGTTGATGGAGCAGCACGGTCATGTACCGCTGCCACCGTACATTGAGCACAGCGACAGTGCCGAGGACGTGGCGCGTTACCAGACCGTGTTCGCCGCCAAACCCGGCGCCGCCGCCGCACCCACCGCCGCCCTGCATTTCGACGAAGGTCTGCTGGCTGCGCTGGAAGCCCGTGGCATCCGCCGCGCCAACGTCACCCTGCACGTGGGCGCCGGCACCTTCTCGCCCGTGAAAACCGAAAACCTGGCCGAGCACCGCATGCACCGCGAGTGGTATGAGGTGCCCGCCGCCACGCAGCAGGCCATCGCAGAAACGAAAGCCCGCGGCGGCCGCATCGTGGCCGTGGGCACCACCACCATCCGCACGCTCGAATCCTGGGCCAAGACCGGCCAGGCCAGCGGCGACACCGAAATCTTCATCACCCCGGGTTTCCAGTTCCAGGTGGCCGACCTGCTGGTCACCAACTTTCATCTGCCGAAGTCCACTCTCATGATGCTGGTGAGTGCCTTTGCAGGCTACAAGCACGTCATGGGGCTGTACCGGCATGCGATCGAACACAGCTATCGCTTCTTCAGTTATGGGGATGCGATGCTGTTGCAACGCTCGCCATAAACCCGCTCCAGAATTCGTCGTTGTCGTCTTGATTCAGCGGGGTCTGACAGAATGCCCCCTACAACAACATCAACGCACATTCCGGAGACAAAAATGACCTTGCAACCTGCCCGCCGACATAGCCTTTCACTGGCCCTGCTCACGCTGGCCTTGCCGCTCACGGCCCTGGCCCAGGACGGCAATTGGCCGACCAAACCCATCAAGTTCATCGTGCCTTATCTGGCCGGTGGCACCACCGACCTGGTGGCAAGAACGACCGGCGAGTTCGTGGGCAGGAAGTTGAAGCAGCCCGTGGTAATCGAGAACCGCCCGGGCGCGGGGGGCAACATCGGCATGGATGCTGTGGCCAAGGCCGCGCCGGACGGCTACACCATCGGCTTTGGCGCCATCTCGACCAATGCGCTCAATCCGCACATCTACAAGCAGATGGCCTTTGATCCGCGCAAGGACTTCACCGCTGTGAGCATGCTCGGCTACTCAACCATCGTGTTGACGGTCGCACCTCAGAAAGTGCCTAGCCAGAACGTGCAGGAGTTCATCGCCTACGCCAAAGCGCATCCGGGTCTGACCTATGGCACAGCAGGCGCGGGCACCTCGATGCATCTGGCAGGCGCGATGTTTGGTCAGATGACGGGAACCGAGCTGACGCATGTGCCCTATAAGGGCAGTGGCCCCGGCATCAATGACATGCTGGGCGGCCACTTGACGGTGATGTTCGACAACCTGCCGGCCAGCCTGCCGCATATCCAGACCGGCAAACTGCGCGCCTTGGCGGTGGCGGGCAAGGCGCGCTCGCCCGCCCTGCCCGATGTGCCGACGCTGGCCGAGGCCGGCCTCAAGGGTTACGGTATCGACCCCTGGTTCGGCGTGTTCGCCCCCGCGAGCATGGACGCGAAGGTCACGCAGCGCCTGTCTCAGGCCTTTAACGAAGCGCTGCAAGACCCAGAGGTGAAGGCCAAACTCATCAAGAGCGGCTTCACCCCCGAAGGCTCCACGCCCGACATGCTGGCCCGGCTGGCGGCCAGCGAGTACGAGCGGCTGGGCAAGGTGGCCAAGGCCGCCGCCATGTCGGCGGACTGACGCAACAGGCGCACGAGGCTGGGCGCTTTAGCCCAGCGCCTTCGCGTGGTGGGTAAAGTGGTCCGCCATGAAACTCGCGATGAAGTAATAGCTGTGGTCGTAGCCCGCGTGGCGGCGCAGCGTCAGCGGGTGCCCCGCCGCATCACACGCCTGCTGCAGCAACTCCGGCCGCAGCTGCTTGGCTAAGAATTCATCGGCTTCGCCCTGGTCCACCAGCAGGGGCAGGCGCTCTTGGGCGGTGGCGATCAGTTCCACCGCATCCCAGGCTTTCCACGCGTCCCGATCCTCACCCAGATAAGCCATGAAGGCCTTGCTGCCCCAGGGCACCTGGCTGGGCGCCACCACGGGCGCGAAGGCCGAGACGCTGCGGTAACGACCCGGGTGGCGCAGCGCGGTGACGAGCGCGCCGTGGCCGCCCATGCTGTGGCCGAAGATGCCGCGCTGCTCGGTGGAAGGGAAGTGCTGCTCGATCAGCGCGGGCAGTTCCTGCGCCACGTAGTCCTGCATGCGGTAGTGCTGCGCCCAGGGGGCCTGCGTGGCGTTGAGGTAGAAGCCTGCGCCCTCGCCGAGGTCATACCCCTCGTCATTGGGCACACCGGGGCCGCGCGGACTGGTGTCGGGTGCGACGAGGATGAAGCCATGACGCGCAGCGTGTTCCTGCGCGCCGGCTTTGGTGATGAAGTTCTGTTCGTTGCAGGTCAGGCCCGAGAGCCAGTAGAGCACGGGGCAGCGCTCACCCGCCACCGCCGCCGGTGGCAGGTAGATGCCGAACTTCATGTCGCAGCCCAGGGTGGCGGACGTGTGTTTCCAGACTTCCTGCCGGCCGCCAAAGCTGGCGTGGCGCTCAACGCGGTTCATGCGTGATCTCCTCTGGCTCAGTAATGGACGACAGTGCGGATGGACTTGCCTTCGTGCATGAGGTCGAAGGCTTCGTTGATGTCCTGCAGGCCACGCGTATGCGTAACGAAGGGCGCGAGCTGGATATCACCTTTCATCGCGTCTTCCACCATACCCGGCAGCTGCGAACGGCCCTTGACGCCACCAAACGCCGTGCCCAGCCAGCGCCGGCCGGTGACGAGCTGGAAGGGCCGGGTGCTGATCTCCTGCCCTGCACCGGCCACGCCAATGATGACACTCTGGCCCCAGCCGCGGTGCGCGCACTCCAGCGCGGCGCGCATGACGTTCACATTGCCGATGCACTCAAAGGAATGGTCCACGCCCCAGGTGGTCATCTCCACGATGACTTGCTGGATCGGCTTGTCGTAGTCCTTGGGGTTGATGCAGTCGGTGGCGCCAAAAGTGCGCGCCAGGTCGAACTTGGAAGGGTTGGTGTCAATGGCGATGATGCGGCCCGCCTGCGCCAGCTTGGCACCCTGGATCACGGCCAGGCCGATGCCACCCAGACCGAACACGGCCACGCTGTCGCCGGGCTGCACCTTGGCAGTGTTTTTCACGGCGCCCAGGCCGGTGGTGACGCCGCAGCCCAGCAGGCAGACCTGCTCAGGGTTGGCCGCGGGGTTGATCTTGGCCAGCGAGACTTCGGCCACCACGGTGTATTCGCTGAAGGTGGAACAGCCCATGTAGTGGTAGATCGGCTGGCCGTTGTAGCTGAAGCGGGTGGTGCCGTCGGGCATCAGGCCCTTGCCCTGGGTGGCGCGCACGGCCACGCAGAGGTTGGTCTTGCCGCTCTTGCAGAACAGGCACTCGCCGCATTCGGCGGTGTAGAGCGGAATGACGTGGTCACCGGGTTTGACGCTGGTGACGCCCTCACCCACTTCTACCACCACACCCGCGCCTTCGTGGCCCAGCACGGCGGGGAAGATACCCTCAGGGTCGTCACCGCTGAGCGTGAAGGCGTCGGTGTGGCAGACGCCAGTGTGGGTGATCTTCACCAAGACCTCGCCCTTCTTCGGCGGAGCGACGTCGATCTCGACGATCTGCAGGGGTTGACCGGCTGCAAAGGCCACGGCGGCGCGGGATTTCATGGGGGACTCCTAGACTTGACGATAAAAAACAGACCGCTGCATTCTCGACGAAACGACGCACGGGTATCGTCGACTGGCGCAATAACCCCGCCAGCCCCCGGCGAGTTTGCGAAAATCGAGCCCATGCTCAAATTCGACATCTCCAAAACCGACGGCCATGCCCGTCGCGGCCGCCTGACGCTCAACCACGGCGTGGTGGAAACACCCGTCTTCATGCCGGTGGGCACCTATGGCACCGTCAAGGGCGTGATGCCGCAGAGCCTGGAGGACATGGGCGCGCAGATCATCCTGGGCAACACCTTCCACCTCTGGATGCGCCCGGGTCTGGACGTGATGAAGTCCTTCGGCGGCCTGCACCAGTTCGAAAACTGGAACAAACCCATCCTCACCGACTCGGGCGGCTTCCAGGTCTGGAGCCTCGGCGAGATGCGCAAGATCAGCGAGGAAGGCGTGAAGTTCTCCTCGCCCGTCAACGGTGACAAGCTCTTCCTCACGCCCGAAGGGTCGATGCAGATCCAGACCGTGCTGAACTCCGACATCGTGATGCAGTTCGACGAGTGCACGCCTTATGTCTCGCTCGACCCCAAGACCAAAGGCCAGCTCACCACCGAGCGCGAGGCGCGCGTGTCCATGGAGCTCTCGCTGCGCTGGGCCAAGCGTTGCCAGGACGAATTTGCGCGACTGGAAAACCCCAACGCCCTGTTCGGCATCGTGCAGGGTGGCATGTACGAAAACCTGCGCGACGAATCGCTGGCCGGGCTGGAAGAACTCAACTTCCCCGGCATTGCGGTGGGCGGCGTCAGCGTGGGCGAGCCGAAAGAAGACATGCAACGCCTGATGCGCCACTGCGGCCCGCGCCTGCCGGCGCACAAGCCGCACTACCTGATGGGCGTGGGCACGCCGGAAGACCTGGTGTACGGCGTGCAGCAGGGCTTCGACATGTTCGACTGCGTCATGCCCACACGCAACGCGCGCAACGGCCACCTGTTCACGCGCTTCGGCGACCTGAAGATCCGCAACGCACGCCACAAGAGCGACGCGCGCCCGCTGGACGAGACCTGCACCTGCTACGCCTGCGCCGGCCGCTCGGGTGTGCCCTATGCGCAGGGCGGGCGCGAGGGCTTCAGCCGCGCCTACCTGCACCACCTCGACCGTTGCGGCGAAATGCTCGGCCCCATGCTGACCACGGTGCACAACCTGCACTACTACCTGAACCTGATGCGCGAGGTGCGCGCAGCGCTGGATGCCGGGACTTTCGGCACCTTCGTGCAGCAGTTCCACGCGGACCGGGCGCGCGGCGTGTAAGCGCCGCGTGGCGCGGCAGGCTTCGTACACCGCCCCCTCTGCTGCGTGATGCCAAGAACTGGCAGGGATCTTGCTGCACGCCATATCCCTGATGACCGCGTTTGAAACATCATGGGCATCCGCAGCTGGATGTGATCGATCTGCGTGCCCACGATTCGATCATGGGTATTGGCCCCTAAGCCAACACGGTGTCGCCGACAAAAGACAGCGGGCTTTACCTGACTTGTCGCAATCCTGAATTCACGACAGACTGGGTTATGCACGTTAGAACCTAAGGTGTCACGTCAAACCGGATGACCGCATGAAGACCTCTCCCAATCACCGCCGGAACGGGGACATCCACATGAGCACAGCAGGCACCAGCTTGGGCTGGTCTTTGCTCGTGTCGCTTCTCATGCTGACCATCACCTTCTGGTATTGGCATGATGCGAAGAACGAAACCAGCGCAAAACGCCAGCACAGCTTTGAACTGGAAGTCGAGCGGATCAACCGCGGCATCAAGGACAGACTGGCCAACTATGAACTGGTGCTGCGCGGCATCAAAGGCTACTTCGCCGGCTCGGCGCAGATCGACCGGCACGAGTTCTTTACCTATGCCCAAGCCTTGCAGCTGTCCGTTTCAGAGCCGGGACTCCAGGGTGTCGCTCTCGTCTTGCATGTGCCCGGGACGCAGAAGGAACGGCACATCGCCAACACGCGCGCACGCGGCTTCCCCGAATATCGCCTGCGACCTGATGGCGAACGCGACGTCTACGCCCCGATTGCCCTGATTGAACCGCTGTCGAACGACAACCGCAATGTCGTGGGCTTTGATATCTTGACGATTCCGCAGGCGCAGGAGGCGCTGCACACATCGCGGGACAGCGGCAAGGTGGTGCTGTCGCGCAAGCTCCAGCTCAGGCAGGATGTCGGCAAACCGGACGCGCCGGCAGCCGTCGTGATGTATTTGCCCATCTATGCCAATGGCGCACGGCTCGACACGCCGGAGGACCGCCGCAAAGCCCTGCTGGCCTGGGTCGATGCCCCCTTCCGGATTCCCGACCTGATCGCCGGGCTCAACATTGAGCTGGGAACCGATATCGGCCTGAGCATCTTCGAGAGTGCGGCAGGTACTCCCGAGACGCTCCTCTTTCGCAGCGGTCAGCAGGACGGCGGCGAGGCCAGCACCCAGCTCAGAAGCCGAAACGCC
This sequence comes from Curvibacter delicatus NBRC 14919, assembly GCF_001592265.1. GTDB lineage: Bacteria > Pseudomonadota > Gammaproteobacteria > Burkholderiales > Burkholderiaceae_C > Hylemonella > Hylemonella delicata. Next base: position 46,739 of record NZ_BCWP01000010.1, read on the forward strand.
CTGGATGTGGGCGGCCACCGCTGGCAGATCGAGGTGGCCACCTTGCCCGGGTTCGAGCGGCGGTTCGACAACGTCGCGCACACACAAGTGGCTTTGGTGGGCGTGCTCTTGAGCCTGCTGTTTGGCTGGGTCACCTGGATGCTGACGACCGGCAAGGCCCGTGCCATTGCGCTAGCACGCGAGAAAACCTGGGAGCTGCGCGGCATCCGCGATGATCTGGAAAGCACGCTGAACGCCATTCCCGACCTGCTGGTGGAACTGGGACGGGATGGGCGCATTCACCACTACCGGTCTTCACGCGCCGACCTTCTGTCTGCACGCCCAACATCGTTTCTCGGGCGCAAGCTGTCCGACATGTTGCCGGCCGAGGCCGCAACCATCTGGATGGAGGCGGTGCAGGAAGCGGGGGCGCAGGGCTTCTCGATCGGAAAGCAGTACCTGGCGCCGCACCCCGATGGCGACAAATGGTTTGAGCTTTCCATCGCCCGAAAAGACAGCCGGCCGGCCGATGGCGAACGCTTCATCGCCATCGCACGCGACATCACCGAACGCAAGCATGCAGAAATCGATCTGAAGGCACGGGACGAGACACTGCGACTGCTCGAGGCCTGCCTGTCGCGCCTCAATGACGTCGTGATCGTCACCGAAGCCGAGCCGACCCGTGAACCCGGCCCCCGTATCGTCTATGTGAACGATGCCTTCACACGCCGGACCGGCTACAGCCGGGAAGAGGCGATCGGCCGCAGCCCCCGCTTCCTGCAAGGCCCGAACACGGCGCGCGACGCCTGCGAGCGAATCGGTGCAGCCCTGAAAAACTGGCAGCCCGTTCGGGAAGAGCTGGTCAACTACACCAAGTCGGGCGAGGAATACTGGCTCGAGATCGACATCGTTCCCGTTGCAAACGATAACGGCTGGTACACCCATTGGGTGGCGGTGGAACGCGACATCACCGAGCGCAAACAGCATGAGGAGCACACCTACCGGCTGGCCTATCTGGACGCGCTGACCGGCCTGCCGAACCGGCTCATGCTGCATGACCGCATGAAACAGGCGCTGGCGTCCGCCCAGCGCACCGGCAAAAAGGGCGCCTTGCTGTTTGTCGACCTGGACAATTTCAAGCAGATCAACGATGCACGGGGCCATGCCGTCGGCGACCAGCTCCTGATCCGGATCGCCTCACACCTGAACGAGATCATGCGCACCGACGACACCATCGCCCGGCTGGGCGGCGACGAGTTTGTGATGCTGGTCAATGACCTCGGACCGGACGAGGAAACCAGTTCCCTGGCCGTCATGTCGATTGCCAGAAAGGTGCATGCGGCACTGGAAGCCCCTCACGATATCGACGGCAGGCGTTATGCCTGCACCGGCAGCATCGGCATCACGATCTTCCCCAAGAGCAATGAAGGCATCGATGACCTTCTGCGCGAAGCCGATACCGCCATGTACCGCGCCAAGGCCGCCGGGCGCAACCGGATCTCATTTTTCCAGGCCACGATGCAAGGCGAGGTCGAGGCACGGCTGGCGATGGAGCAGGACCTCAAGCAGGCACTTGCCGCCGGACAGATGGAACTGCACGTCCAGTCGCAGTTCGACAACAACTTCACCGAGATCGGCGGCGAACTTCTCTTGCGCTGGAACCATCCCAGCCTCGGCAGCATTTCACCGTTCGAATTCATTGCCATTGCCGAGGAGTCCGGCCTCATCATTCCCCTGGGTGACTGGGTCGTCCGGCAGGCCTGCCACATGCTGGTCCACATGGACACCACCGGGCGCAAGGGCACGCTGTCCGTCAACGTCAGCCCACGCCAGTTCCATCAGGAGGACTTCGTCAACCGCGTGCGCGCCATCCTGCACGAGACCGGCGCCCCGGTTGATCGGCTGGTGTTCGAAGTCACGGAAGGGCTGTTCATCCAGAACTGGGAGGAGACCAAACGACGCATGATCGAGCTGGTCGACATGGGCATCCGTTTTTCCATCGACGATTTCGGCACCGGTTATTCCAGCCTGGCCTACCTGAAGAAACTGCCGCTGTACGAGCTGAAAATCGACAAGAGCTTTGTGCAGGATACGCCCGACGACCCGAGTGACACCGCCATCGTGAAGTCGATTCTGTCGATGGCCAGACACCTGAACCTGCGGGTGGTTGCCGAAGGCGTCGAGACCCGAGCACAAGCCGACTTTCTGATCGCCAACCGGTGCGATTGCCTGCAGGGTTACCTGCTGCAGCGGCCCAAGCCGATGGCGGACTGGATGGCCTAGCCGTCAGCCCGGCACCGCAACCGGCCCGCCTTGCGGCAGGCCGTTCACACCGCTCTTACTGCAGCTGCGCGCGCAGGTACCAGGCGAACACGGCCAGCAGCAGCACCGCCAGGATGGCGCCGTACCAGCCCCAGGGCGCTTTCTTCTCGGCGTAGGGGTCGGTCAGCGCACGTTCGGCGTTGGGCGGCAGCTGTGCCACTTGCGTCAGCGAGGTACCGAAAGGAATGTTGATGCGCGCGCGCGCATTGATGGCCCAGCCGTTGGCGTCCAGAATGGGCCCCAAGTTGCGGCTGCGCAGCTTGAACCAGGCCAGCAGCACCGCCGGGCCGGACACGATCAGCAACAGCCCGGCCAGCGCGAACGGAAGCTGCCACCACTTGAGGGCAAACAACCCGGCCAGCACCGAGGCCAGCGCCGTGCCCAACGCGCCCACCGCCAGCCCGATGGCGGCAAAGATGCCGGCGAACTTGCCAACGTCGAAGGGCGGCGGTGCCGCGGCCGGCGTGGCACCGGCTACCGCCTTCTTGCCGCCATCGACCACGGCCGCTGTCATCTTGTCTTCAGACGCACGCGCCTTGTTGGCCGCCATCTTCTGCAGTTGCTCGGCCACGAAACGCGCCAGCCGCTTGTAAGGCGCCCAGAACGCCTGACGCAGGCTGATCGGGTGATCGACGATCTTGCTGATGGTGGCGTCCCAGTCGCGGCCCTGGCGGTCGTAGAACACGCCGTTGCGCCCCGCCATCAGCTGGTCCGAGTCGCCGGCGGTGAAGGCCGCCGCAATGCTCAGCTTCTCGCCGCCGCGCACGCAGTCCACATAAACCAGGCAGATGCGCGACAGCGTGGCCAGCGCCGCATGACGGCCGGCATCGTTGACGGCCACGCACAGCTCGGCGGAACGGCCGTCCAGGTACAGCGTGCCGACCTGGAAGGTGGCCTTGCCCTGCCGCGTATAGAAGTCGCGGAAGGCGACGAAATTGTTGGCCAGCGGCATCAGGTCGCGCACGTAGTGGGCCAGCTTTTCCAGCTGGCGCACGCCGTCACCCTCGGCTGCCGGGTCGGGCCTGGCGGTCAGCCAAGTTGCATAGGGCGCCAGCTTGTCCTTCAGGGCCAGCCAATCGGCTTCGCTCAACGTGTCGCGCTGGCCCAGCAAGGGCGTCACCGCTGCATCGCGCAAGGTGTTGATGCGTTCGGCCCAGGCCGGGTTCAGGCCGCTGGTGAGTGAGAGTTGCGCGCCGGCTTCCACCCGTGCCAGCGGCAGGGCGGCAATGTCCTGGGCATCGGCGGTGAGCGTGCTGCTGCCCAAAGACACCAGGGCTTCATCCGCAGCATTGAGCGCCGCACCGGCGCGTGTGTCGAACGCCGCCAGCCGGCAACGCACAAACCAGTCTTCCACTTTCTCGGTCACCGCCAGCAGCGCCGCATGCGCGGCCTCGGTGGCGTCGCCCAGCGGGCGGGCCTGCGCACCGGCGGCCTCCCAGGCCTGGGTTGCGCGTTCGGCATAACGTGCCTGCGCGGCACGTGCGGCCTCCACCGTCACCAGCCCGTGGTTGCCGCCGATGTCGGCCAACAGCTCGCGCGCTGCCTGCGCAATCGCCAGCCCTTCGGCGTCATCGTCACGAATCGCTTCCAGCGGCACGCCGGGCAGTTGCTGCGCCAGCACCTCCACATTCTTCAGGCGCTCCCCGGCCCACTGCACGGCGGCGAGCAGTTCCGGCGCGCGGATCTGGCCGTCACCATCGCTGTCCACCAGCGCCAGCGTGCGGGCATCGAACTCGATGCCCTTGACCGGGCATGACAGCGCCACCCAGAGCTTCTGGTCGAGCTGGTCAATGGCAAGGAGTTCTTCAGCGGTATCGAGCCGCACCTGGTCGAAACCGCCGGCACGGAAGAAACGCCAGTGTTGGGGGGCTGTGCTCATGGTGAGATGGCTCCTGGTTGTTTTGATTCAGATTCATCTTACCGCCGGCCCCGGCCTTTGCCAGCCGCGTTACGACCGGTCACCGGTGCGCCGACCACCGTCTGAGGAGTTACACGCCCGCCGGCAGCTTGGCGCGCATCGCCTGGCGGCGGTCCAGCTTGCGGCCGTCGGCAATGAAGGTGCCATCGCCCACGGCGTGCAGCATGCGCCGCTCCTTGCGCGCAGCGTCCACCCAGGCGGCCACGCCTTGCAAAATGACGATGCTGTGCTTCTTGTTGTAGTCGATCACCCGGCACTCGATGTTGGCCAGGCACTCCTTGATCAGCGGCGCCTTGACCTGGCTGGCCGGCAGCGGCGTGAGCTTGAACTTGGCGAACTTGTCGGTGTCGGTGCCCGAACAGGTGCCCACGCCCACCACCTTGTCCAGCAGGTCCACCGTGGGGATGGCAATCACACACTCCTTGGTCTTGCGCATGGCAGCAAAGGAATGGTTCCACGGCCCGGTGGTGATGGCAAACACCGGCGTGAAGTCCACCACCATGGTCCAGGAGATCGTCATGATGTTGCTCTGCAGGCCGTCATGCGTGGTGACGAGCACCACCGGGCCGGGCTCCAGCAAGGTGAAGGCTTTGTTAAGAGGGAGTTTTTTCATGGGTGCCCCCGTCATCGATGTGACCAAATTTGCACTTGCCAGGTTGCCTGTCTGCGCTTTAGTGTCAAGCCATTCCTCTAACAGTAGGATGCGAGACCTGCTTCCATTGCGGCCTGATCCCATACTAGGGCAGCCTCAGCTGTCTTCAAAGTAATCGCTATCTACGCGTTTCACAACGTATGTTGCAGAAGGCGTCACACCAACATCAAAATCGATCATTAAGTTGGCAAGCCGGCCACCATCAATCAAGACCACCTTGGTGTCAATCCTCGATGCGTAATCAACAGCGTCAGCCGTATACGTTGAGGTTGTAATAAACACACCTTTTCTCGCACGCTGACCTTGAAGTGCACCAACAAATTTTTGTATTTCAGGCCTACCGACTGAGCCCTGCCAGCGCTTGGCTTGAAGATAGATAGTGTCGAGGCCCAGGCGGTCTTCTTTGATGATTCCATCTATTCCACCATCACCACTTTGACCGATTCGCTCACCAGCATCACGTCGAGACCCGCCGTATCCCATTTTTACAAGAAGCTCGACAACGAGTTGCTCAAAAAACGCTGGAGAGCACGCAAGAATTCTGGCCAATAACTCTTGCGCCAACTGCTCTCTTAAGCCTTGATATGCCACCTCGATTGACTCTTCAGGCGTCGTATCGCCCGGCACTGAAGTAGCCGAATCGTCTCGACCGACTCCAGAACGCGACAACTCCCGAAATTCAATGAACTCAGGGAACTGTTCAAGATACTTTCCGTCGATCCTCTCCGGATTAGTCTTTAGGACACTGATTCCACGCTCGGTTATCTTAAAAACACCTCGCTTGGGTGCCTCAATCAAAGCCGCTTTCTTAAGGTACGTTCTTGCCCAACCAATTCGATTTCGAAACACACGCTGTTGTCCACTTGGAAGTAACTCGGCCAACTCCGTAGGCGAAAGCTGGAAGCGGGCGGCGAGATCTTCCTCTAACTGTCCCAAGGTATGTTCTTTTCCATCCGTCAGCGCTTTCAGAAAAGGAAGCATGCATGTCTGGTAGTCAGGAATGGCCATGCGTTTCTCCAAATAGTCTTAGTAGGAATTGTCGGCTACCTGTTGAAAGACAACTGAACCACCTGATTCTGCAACCTCTCCAACTGCATTTCATCCGCTGTGATCGCTTCACCCACATTCAACCCCACCACATTAAATATCCCCCGTCGAAACGGCTTGGCCATCGCCGTCGGCTTGCCGCCTACCAGCTCGATGCGGCTGAAGTAGGAGCCCCACAGGTTGGTCAGCGCCATAGGCACCACCGGCACGGGTTGCTGCTCCAGGATCTTCATGATGCCGCCCTTGAACTCTTGCAACGTGCCGTCTTGGGTGATACCGCCTTCGGGGAAGATGCCAAGCAGGTCGCCCTCTTTCAGCACCTTGACGGCAGCGGCAAAGGCCGCCTCGTAGGCGGCCGGGTCTTCGGCGCGCGGGGCGATGGGGATGGCCTTGGCCAGTTTGAACAGCCAGCCCAGCACCGGTACCTTGAAGATGCGGTGGTCCATGAGAAAGCGGATGGGGCGCGGGCTGGCAGCCTGCAGCAGCACGGCGTCGACAAAACTCACGTGGTTGCAGGCCAGGATGGCCGGGCCTTCTGAAGGAATGTGCTCGTCACCCCGCACCTTGAAGCGGTAGACGAAGTGGCTCAGCACCCAGGCCACGAAGCGCAGCAGGTACTCCGGCACCAGCAGGAAGATGTAGAGCGCCACCACCGCGTTCGCCAGGCCCCCCAGGAAAAAGATCTGTGGAATGGTGACGTCCATGGCCAAGAGCGCGCCCGCGATGAGCGAGCTGGCGATCATGAACAGCGCGTTGAGGATGTTGTTGGCGGCAATGATGCGCGCGCGGTGCGTGGCCGGGCTGCGCAGCTGGATCAGCGCGTACATGGGCACGCTGTAGAGGCCGGCAAACAGGCTGAGCAGCAGCAGATCGGCCATGACGCGCCAGTGCGCCGGCTGGGCCAGGAAGGCGGCCAGGCCCATCACCTCGCTTGCGGGCAGGCCACGGGAAGCAAAGTAGAGGTCGACGGCGAACACCGTCATGCCGATGGCGCCCAGCGGCACCAGGCCAATTTCCACATGGCGGCGACTGAGCAGCTCGCACATGAGCGAGCCGATGCCGATGCCGATGGAGAACACCACCAGCAGGGCCGAGGCCACGTGCGCGTCGCCGTGTAGCACCTCCTTGGCGAAGCTGGGGAACTGGCTCAGGAAGACGGCGCCAAAGAACCACATCCAGCTGATGCCCAAGAGCGAGCGGAACACCACGATGTTGCCGTGGGCCAGCTTGAGATTGCGCCAGGTTTCGCTGAAGGGGTTCCAGTTGATTTTCAAACCCGGGTCGGTGGCCGGCACGAACGGAATGCGCGCGGCCACCACACGCCCGAGCACCGCCAGAACGACGCAGGCCAGCGCCACGTTCTGGTGGCCCACTTCCGGCATGGCGACGATGAGGCCACCCACCACGTTGCCGAGCAGGATGGCGACGAAGGTACCCATCTCCACCATGCCGTTACCCCCCGTCAACTCGCGTTCGTGCAGCACCTGCGGCAGGTAGGCGAACTTCACCGGGCCGAACAGCGTGGAGTGCAGGCCCATCATGAAGGTGCACAGCAGCAGCGCCGGCACGTTGGCCATGATGAAGCCCCAAGCTGCCACGAGCATGATGGCGATCTCCATGTTCTTGACGAAACGGATCATGGCCGTCTTCTCGAACTTGTCGGTCAGCTGACCACTGGTGGCGGAAAACAGCACGAAGGGCAGGATGAACAGTGCGCCAATCACCAGCCCGGCCATGGCGGGCGGCAGCCAGCCGATGCTGAGCTGGTAGGTCACCATGACGGTGAAAGCGAACTTGAACAGGTTGTCGTTGGCGGCGCCGCAGAACTGCGTCCAGAAAAACGGCGCGAAACGGCGCTGGCGCAGCAGGGCAAACTGGTTGGGGTGGGCGTCAGAGGCCGCGGCAGGGTGCTCGGGCGGCCAGGTGTCGTCAAAGTCGCGCAAGGCGTACTCCTCCTCTGTTGTTCTTGGTTCAGGCTGCTTGCGATTCTGCCCGAGGCCCTACAGGGCTTTGATGACAGATCGCACCGACCAGAAACTTGCAGAAAAGGAGCGCGAGGGCTATACCTTGCTGCTGGCCATGCGCAGTTGGGAGTTCGAAGCCTTTGCCGCCTTGCGACGCTGAGACCCGCCATGACTTGATTTATATCAATCCGAACGTACCCCCGGGGGCATATAAACCAGCCTGAAGTCCTACAAGGTGAACGACCCGATGCAGGTTGTTCGTCATACACATTACAGGAGACAACTTCATGGCCCACATCGTGATTCTTGGTGCAGGCCTCGGCGGTATGCCGATGGCTTATGAAATGCGCGAACAAGCGCGCGCCGGTGACAAGGTCACCGTCATTTCCAACAACCCGAAATTCCATTTCGTGCCGTCCAACCCCTGGGTGGCGGTGAACTGGCGCACGCGCGACGACATCGAGCTGGACATCGCGCCCGCGCTGGCGAAAAAGAAGATCGACTTCATCGGTGTCGGCGCGAAGCGCGTGCACCCGGAGAAGAACCAGATCGAACTCGAGGACGGCCGCAGCATCGACTACGACTTCCTCATCATCGCCACCGGGCCGAAGCTGGCTTTCGACGAGGTGGAAGGCCTGGGGCCCAAAGGCCACACGCAGTCGATCTGCCATGTGGAGCATGCGGTGGAGGCGGAGCAGCGCTGGCAGGAGTTCGTCAAGGACCCTGGCCCGGTGGTGGTGGGGGCGGTGCAAGGCGCCTCCTGCTACGGCCCGGCCTACGAGTTCGCCATGATCATGGACACCGACCTGCGCCGCCGCAAGATCCGCGACCGGGTGCCGATGACCTTCGTCACCGCCGAGCCCTATGTGGGCCACCTCGGTCTGGGTGGCGTGGGCGACTCCAAGGGGCTGCTGGAATCGGTCATGCGCGAGCGCCACATCAAGTGGATCTGCAACGCCAAGACCACCAAGGTGGAAGCCGGCAAGATGTACGTGACCGAGCACAACGAGGACGGCACACCGAAGAAGGAGCACGTGCTGGACTTCAAATACTCGATGATGCTGCCGGCCTTCAAGGGCATTGATGCGGTGTTCGGCATCGAGGGCCTGACCAACCCGCGCGGTTTCATCCTGATCGACCCGCACCAGCGCAACCCGAAGTACCCCAACATCTATTCGGTCGGCGTGAGCGTGGCGATTCCGCCGGTGGAAGTGACCCCGGTGCCCACCGGCGCACCGAAGACCGGCTACATGATCGAGTCCATGGTCACGGCCACAGCGCACAACATCCGCGAGGTGCTCGACAACAAGGCGCCCACGCACAAGGCCACCTGGAACGCGCTGTGCCTGGCCGACTTCGGCGACACCGGCGCCTGCTTTGTGGCGCTGCCGCAGATTCCGCCGCGCAACGTGAACTGGTTCTCGCAAGGCAAGTGGGTGCACCTGGCCAAGATCGCCTTCGAGAAGTACTTCATCCGCAAGATGAAGAGCGGTACCTCCGAACCGTTGTTCGAGAAGCTGGTGATGAACGCCCTGGGCATCATGAAGCTCAAGGACAAATAAGCGCTTGAGCGCGCGGCCCATGGCCACTGAATACATCTTCTTCGACGCCGACCTGTGCGAGCGTTTCGTGCAGGCGGTTGCGGCCCGTGCGCTGAGCAGCCAGGTACGGGAAGATGCGATGGAGGGTTTCGTGGTCCAGCTTGGCGACGAAGCGACCGATGCCGTGCTGGAGGCGCTGGAAGCCGACTACGAAGCGCTGATGCACGAGCAGATGCTGCGCGCCGAAACACGGCCGGACTGGGTAAGCCACCAGGTGGCCGGGGTGCGCTTCACGCGTGCCGATGGCAGCAGCGCGGTAGTACGGCTACCGGCTGCGGTGGCCCGCCCGCTGCTGGAGCGCTTCACGGCCGAAGAGGCGCACGACCTGGTGAGCGCCATTGCCCACAGCCTGGAGAATCCGGTCGACGGGCCGCTGTGCCACAAGGGTTGAATGCGGCTTACGCCGTGAAAACCGTCAGCACGCCGGTGTAGCCGTACAGGTGGTGGCGCGCGATTTCGCCGGCCGCGAAGAAACCCACCAGCGGCACATCACCCAAAGCGCGACGCACGATCTGCAGTTCAGCACTCGGGCCACCGAAGTGCGGACCGCCACGACCGGAGCAACTCACATACACCGCGCCGGCAATGCGCCGTGCCGGATGCGGTGCGGCTTCCGCCTCGGATGCGCCCAGGGCGTGCGCGGTGCCGACCGTCATTTCCTCCGGCTCCAGCTCTTCGCGGATTTCGGCGCAGATGCGCGTGAGGTCGGCGCGTGCCGCCTGCACATTGCGTTGGCAGAACGCCAGCTCCATGCCGGGCTCAGCCAGGTCGGCCAGTGCCACGCCCTGGCGTGAGGGGTCGAGGCCGATGATGTGGCGCACCAGCACGTCGCTGCCGAAGTTGCCGGTGCGGCTGACGGCGTGGCCGTCTTGCGGCGCATCGGCCGGCCGCATGAGACCGGCCAGCGTGGCGCGCACGGCGTCCAGCGCCTGCTGTGGCCGGTCCAGCGACACGTTGAGGTCGCGCAGCAACACCTCCAGCGCCGGCTCGCCGTCGAGCTTGAAGACCACGTTGCGCTCGGCCTCGGTCACCACATGGCTCTTGGCCACCGGCAGGCAGCCCTGCGTGACGCGCGACACCAGCCGCACGCCCTCACCAAAGGCCACGCCGCTCAAGCCGCCATGGAAGACGCCGGTGGCCCGGCCCTGGCCGCGGATGAAACCGTCACCACCGAGGGCGAACTGCACGCTCTCGCTGCGGCTGGCCGCGAGACCACCAAACAGGTAACCCGAGTCGGTGCGCTCAGCCATCTCATTGATCAGTTCGGCCAGGTCGGGCGTTTCGCCGTCGGCATGCACCAGCGCCGTGTGCGCCTCAAAGCCCAGCCCCAGCGGCGCCACGCCGGAGAACACGCGGTACTGGTCGGTCGGCAGTTCGCACAGCATGACGGCCAACGCCGGCTCGTCGAAGTACTCCACGTTGTTGGCGGCAATGCCCACGCCCACCGTGCCGGCCCAGTCGGTGACTTCGGGCAGTTCGGCGCTCAGGTGCGCCAGGATGGCCTCGGCTTCTGCGGCGTAGTGGTCGGTGATGTAGAGCAGCGCCAGCGTCGGGTTGTGCGCGTAGTCGGGCAAGGCCATCTGCGCGCGCAGCTGTGCCAGCACCAAGCCGGCGGCCATCGTCCACTGTGGGTGGGTGGCGTGTGCGTGGGGGAATAGCTTCACGAAATCACTCCGGCAGGCACGGGTCAACGACGGCGCGGCGCACTTTTTGCCGCACTTTTCTTGGCGACTTTTGTGGCTCCAGCCCCTGTCTTGCCTGCGCCAGCCGTTTCTTTTTTGATAGCAGTCTGCGGCGCCGACGGCAGCTTGCTGGCGGCCTCTTTCATGGCGTGGCTGGCGATCTGCTGGAACTGCTGGGTGAGCGCGCCCCAGAACCGCATCGGGTCCGGCGTTGGTGCGGCAGTGGTCTTTGCACTGCTCCCTTTCGCGCCGGCCGCTGCGCGCGGCTTGCGGGGCGCGGCGGTTTTGACGGGGGTGGCAGGAGTAGGGGCTTGTGGTGCGGCCGCAGCGGGTTTGAAGGCCTGGGCCAGGTCGGGTGGGTTGAAGTTCATGCCCTTGAGCGTGGCCAGCGTCATCTTCTGCACCTCCAGCGCCTGGATGGTGGCCCGCAGGGCGGTGGCGTTCTGGTCGAGCCAGAACTGCACCGCCTTGAGCTCCTCGATGCGCTTGTCCAGCACCTTCGGGTCCAGCGTGGGCGCCACCCAGCTGTTCATGGCCGGCAAGGACGCCGCAGCCCCTTTGCCCAGGCTTTGCAGAAACTCGAAGCCCGGCACGAATTTGCCGAAACCGGTGGGGTCTGTTGTGCTCATGGCCGCTCCAGCAAGTTGTCGTCAGTGATGGACAACAGCTTACCCCATCACCGCGCGGTGTGCACTGAGCACACAGGCCGCGCGGCCTGCGTGCGCTCAGTCGAGACGGCCGATGCGCTGCACCAGCGCCGCCATGCTGCGCGCGTCGGCCTGCACGAAGCGCTCGAACTCGGGCGCATCCTGGTACTGGAAAGACGTCCCGGCAGCGGCCAGCGCCTGCTTGGCGCGCGCGTCTTCGGACGCGGCCTTGGCCGCTTGGCGCAGCTTGGCCACCACGGCTTCCGGCGTGCCTGCGGGCACGAACAGGCCGGCCCACTGCGAGTAGCTGATCGGCACACCCAGCTCCTTGAAGCTGGGCACCTCCGGCAGCGCGGCCAAGCGGCCTTCGCCCCAGTGCGCCAGCACACGCAGCTTGCCGGCACGCACGTGCTGCATCACGCTCGACGGGCCGGTGGCCAAGGCATCGACCTGGCCACCCAGCAGGGCCAGCACGGCAGGACCGGCGCCGGTGTAGGGCACGTGCAGCATGAAGCTGTTGGTGGCCACCTTGAGCTGCTCCATCGGCACGTGCATGGTGCCGTAGTTGCCGGAGGAGCCGAAGGTGATGGCGCCGGGCCTGGCCTTCACCGCCGCCATGAAGTCCTTGTAGGTCTTCCACGGGCTGTCGGCGCGCACCACCAGCGCGGTCGGGTCGGCGGTAAAACGCGCCACCGGCTTGAGCTGCTCCAGCGTGAACATGGGCGCACGCTTGAGCACCTTGTCGGCCTCCGGCAGCACCACGATGGACGACAGCGCCATCAACAGGCTGTAGCCGTCCGGCCGCGCCTTGGCCACCTGCGCCATGCCGATGCCGCCGCCGGCACCACCCTTGTTCTCCACGATCATGAATTGCTTAAGCGCGCGGCCCATGGCTTCGGCCACCGGACGGCCCACGGTGTCGGCCACGCCGCCGGGCGGGAACGGCACCAGCATGCTGACGGGCTTGTTCGGATAGTCTTCCTGCGCCAGTGCGGGCAGGCCCAGCAGGCCGGCCAGGCCGGCCCCGGCGAATTGCAGCAGTTCGCGGCGTTGTGTCATGGTTGTCTCCTCGGGTTGTTGTTCAGGGGCACCGGTCGCGCGCCGGCGTCAGATCTCTTCCACCGGGTTGTTGAGTTCACCCAGGCCGGAGATGGCCACGCGCACCACGTCGCCCTGGCGCAGGAACTTCGGCGGATTGAAGCCGACGCCCACGCCCACCGAGGTGCCGGTGGCGATGATGTCACCCGGCAGCAGCGTCATGGCGGCGGACATGGTTTCGATCAGGGTCGGCACGTCGAAGATCAGCTGCGAGATGTGCGCGTTCTGGCGCTGCTCGCCGTTGACCCAGGTCTGCATGCGCATGTCGGTCGGTGCTTCGTCACGGCTGGTCATCCAGGGGCCGAGCGGGCAGAAGCCGTCGAGCGACTTGCCGAGGAACCACTGCGCGTGGTTCTTCTGCAGGTCGCGGGCAGTCACGTCGTTCAGGGCCACAAAACCCCAGACGTGCTGCATGGCGTCGGCCTTGCTGACGTTGCGGCAGGTGCTGCCAATGACAACACCGATCTCGCCTTCGTAGTCCACCGACTGGGTGTGCTTGGGGTTGAAGCGGATTGCATCGGTCGGGCCGCTCAGGGTGGTGGTGGCCTTGGTGAAGATCTGCGGGAACTGCGGGATGGCCGAGGCTGCACCGCTGGTGGCGTTGAAGCCGCTCTTGTCGAACTCGACCGCATGCTCGTGGTAGTTCTTGCCGACAGCAAACGGGTTGCGCAGGAAGGCGGAGAGCGGGGCCAGGAACTTGACCTGTGCCATCGGCACACACTCGGTCACGGCGGCCTGCAACTGGGCGGCGCTCACGCCCTGCTCGATGACGGCCAGCACCGGGTTGGGGTGGCTGGCCAAGGCGCCGCCGACCAGGGCCACTTCCTGCTTGGCTTCATCCACCAGGGCCAGGTGGACCTGACCGGCTTTTTCCACACGTGCGATCTTCATGCGAACTCCTGCAAAGTAAATGCAAACCCAAATTGGTTGCAATTGGTTTATCTTGGTCAAAATTATAGACCGGGCATTTTGCCTCTGTCACGGTGGAAAACACGTAGGCCTTCGAATTAATTGGTTTGATTTGGTCTGGCAATTTGCTACCATCACGCATCTCCCACTGCCCACCTCGCCATGGACTCGACCGCCCTGTTACGGGAAACGATTGTTGAAAACCTGAAGACCGGCACCTGGCGTGCCGGCCATCGCATCCCGACCGAGCGCGCGCTGTGCGAGCAGTTCGGCATGGGACGTTCGGCGGTGCGCCGCGTGCTGGCGCAGCTCAAGGACGCGGGCCTGATTTCACAGACCGTGGGCAGCGGCACCTATGTGACCGAACAGGCCCCAGGGCTGCTGCCCGCGCTGGGCAACACGCCGCTGGCCAGCACCAGCCCGGCTGAGCTGATGGAAGCGCGCATGGCGCTGGAGCCGGCCATCGTGGAGATGGTGGTGCGCAATGCCACCTCCGCCGATTTCGCCCGCATGGACCAGTGCTGCGAACAGGCCGAACGGGCCAGCTCGCTCGACGAGTTCGAGCACTGGGACGGGCTGCTGCACGAGGTAATTGCCGAAGCCGCGCACAACAGCTTCATCAGCAATGTGTTCCGCTTGATGAACCAGGCACGCGCGCAGGGCGAGTGGGGCATGCTCAAGCGCAAGAGCGTCACGCCCGAACGGCGTGCCGCCTACCAGCAGGAGCACCGCGCGCTGGTGGCCGCACTGCGCGAACGCGACCTGGGCACGGCGCTGGCGCACACGCGTGAGCACCTGTTGCACGTGCGGCGCAACCTGCTGGGCCTGTAAGGGGTCAGGCCAGACGGGCCAGAGCGGGTGCGCGCCGGTCCGCCCTGCGCGGCACGGGGCAGCGCAGGGCGGATTCCACGGTCAGAACTTCGCGCTCAGACCAACATACAGCGAGCGCGCCGGCCCCGGAACGGGCGTTCCCCAGACGGCACCGCCCTGCCCCACATAGGCCCCACCCAGTGGCGGCGCATAAGCCCGGTTCAGCACGTTATCGATACCCAGATCCAGACGAGCCGACTTCCACTCGTAGCTGCTGCGCAGGTTCAGCAAGCCGTAGCCGCCGGTCTGCATCTCGTTGCGTACCTGCGAGACGTCCTTCTTGTCCGCCACCAGCTGGATCTCGGCCGTATTGGTCCAAGCACCGAAACGCTGCTCGAGGGCCAGCTTGGCGTTGAGCGGCATCTGGTTGTACAGGTTGTCGTCGGTATCGGTATTCTTGCCCCGCAGGTAGCTCAACAGCCCCTTGGCCATGAAACTGCCCCAGGCCCCGCCGGCAACCAGCTGGGTGTGCCCCGAGATGTCCACCCCGTAGATGCGCGCGCGCTGGTTGGCGAAACTGAGGTTGACGAAACCGTCGGTGCGCGTGGGACAGCTCTTGCCAACGACTGCACATGACACTGCATCGATGTAGTCCTGCACGTAGGTCAGGTAGGGCGTGACCTGGAAGGCCCAGTTGCGGCGATCGGCATCGTGCCAGTCGGCCGTCACGCTCAATGTGTTGGCCACCTCGGATTTGAGATTCAGGTTTCCGACATAGCCGTTGGCGTCGCCAGCCCAGTTGATCATGTTCATGGCCATGCTGTTGTTGGTCGACCAGGTGTAACGCTCGTAGAGGTTGGGGGAGCGCGTCTTGCGGGCCAGACCGGCGCTGAAGCTGCGCTCGTCATCCGGGCTGTACCGCACCAGTGCTGCGGCATCAAGGTTCTGGTCGGTGCGACGCCGGTCGCTCGCATTGAAGGCCCCGGGCACGGTGGCCGGATTGGTGGGGTCGCCATAACCCATCATGCCGCCGGCGTTGTTGTAGCCCTGCACCGTCCCGGTGTCCATGGTCACTGTTCCGCTGCGCAGCCCCAGTTGCGACTGCCATTTCGGACTCCAGCGCGCTTCCCATTCGGCAAACACTTCCAGCCGGTCGCGCTGGCCGCCGTTGATGTTCCAGAATTTATTCGGCCCCATCATGCCGGCGGTTGTGGTGATCGGATCCCACCAGTCATCGAGACGATAGCGCTGGTATTCGACACCCGCCCTGACCGTGTCCCGCGGCGAGAGGAGGATATCCGCCTTGACCAGGGCGCCGGTGTTCCAGCCTTCGGTGTCCATGGGCATGCCGAGCGACGTGGCCGATGACAGTTTGTTGTCCAGGAAGTTCATCTTGTGGCGCGTGTGCTCGTTGTAGACGCGCGTCTCCAGCGAGCCCCATTCGTACTGCCCCTTGTAGCGCAGGTTGACCTGCTCGCTCTTGTTGCCGGTCATGTCCATGCGCTGATTCGGGAAACCCTGGTAGGGGATGTTCTGCAGACCCAGCTTCAGCTCCAGCAGGTGGTTCTCCTGGCGCATGGCCAGGCCCAGCGACTGGTTCTGTGCGCTGTACTGCGATGCTCCCACCTCGCGGGCGGCCGGCACCTTGACCCGGGTGGTGGGTGTGCCGGTCTTGAAGTCTGCCGCGGTCTCGTAGTTGTCGGACTCGGCAGTGGACCCGCTGTACGACAGGCTGAAGCGTTCATTGGCTGCGGTCATCGACACATTGGCCCCTCGGCCGTTGCCGTTGCTGCGATAGAACGCACCGGTCGTGCCTTTGAGCAGCAGGCCTTCACCGGCGCGGGCGAACACCGGCGCCGCAGCGTTGGCGACGACGGTGCCGCCCAGGCTGTCGCCGCCTGCGCTGACCGGTGCCACACCTGTGTAGACCTGGATGCTGTCGACGGCCGTCGGATCGATGTACGACAGCGGTGGATTCATGTGGTTGGCACAGGCCGAGATCAGATCCATGCCATCGACCTTGATGCGCAAGCGGTCGTCCGCCAGGCCGTGGATGGACGGCAGGCTGGAGACACCTCCGGCGCCATACAGGCTCAAGCCCGGTACGCCATAAAGCAGTTGAGCCGTGTCGCTGGTGGCCGCCTGCCGCGGCACGATGGCTGCGGCGTCCAGCGCGATGGGGCCGGACTGTTCGGGCCTGGTCGCCTTGACCGTCACGTCAGGCAATGTGGCTGGAGCGTCCTCGGCAGCCAGTACGCTGCCGCTCAGCACGGCCAGGGACGGCAGGGCCAGAAGCATGGCCCGATGAAAAGTTCGTCGTTGGAAATTCATGATCAAAACCTTGGTCAGCGGCAGACCGGTGCACACCTGTGCAGGGAACGGCCGCCATTGAAGAAATCGCATGCCCACCGCAGCGGGCACAGGGTTGTGCGCGTCTTGTGTACGCGCCCTGCAGTGCTCAGCGCGTGCCTGTCAGCGGAATCAGGCGGAGATGGCTGCCGCCGGCAGAGAGGTCCGCATGGCTTCGGCTCACCAGCGTGGCAACGGCCCAGGCCAGGGATAACGCGGCCAGATGCAGCACGACAAAAACGGCCAACCGGCGCATCAGCCTGGTGGTGTGATGCGCTGGCCTCATACCATTCCCCCTGTCAACGGCCGTCCCAGCCACAGCATCAGCGCGCGCACGGCGCCGATGTTCAGATGCGCCAGCGCGCACCTCATCGAAAGTTCCAGTGGGTTCATTCATCCCACCCTCCTTGAGAAAAGAAAACGATGCAAGCCCTCCGCCCACCTCAGTCCGAGGCAGGCAAAGCTTCAGTGGTGCGTGAAGTCAGGCGCGCCGAGGCGGGCCGCGCGGCAGGGCGACGGTGGAGGGCCGGGAAACAAAGAAAAGTGCCTGCGCGTCCGGTCGGGCCAAACCAGATTCCGCATTGAAGAAGTGCATGGAAGCCGCGGGCGGCGGCCCCAGCCGTTCAGCGACGAGCAGGCAAAACGGGCAATGGTCAAGAGAAGGGGCGGATTCCTGCCCGTGTGAGGCATCCGCCGTTGACATGTCGGCCGAGGTTGGTGCCAATGGCACCCAGCGCGGCCCTTCGCTGGTGCACACCTCGACCATCGGCGCCCCGTCGCTGCGGGCCGCTGCCAAGGCGCGCGACACCGTGGGCGCGAACGCGCCCAGCAGCATGGCGGCAAGGGCGAGCCAGACCGCGGGACGACAAGCGCGCAGTTGATTCACGGTGCGGATGGACGCAACGGACAAGGAACGTTCAGTGCTTCATGCCGTGGCCATGCTCAGCCATGCCGGCGCCATGGCCACCGGGTGCGGTGGTGCTCACCGGCACCTGCAGATCAACCTTGCTCTCCACGCCCTTGCCGTCCTTGAACAGCAACGTCAGCGGCACGGTGCTGTCTTTCTTCAGCGTCGTCTTCAGGTCGAGCAGCATCACGTGGTAGCCGCCAGACTTCAGTTCCACCGTCTTGCCGGCCGGCAGGTCCAGCGCGGGCACGGCGCGCATTTTCATGACGTCGCCTTCCATTTTCATTTCGTGCACCTCGACCGCGCCGGCCACCGGCGAGGCGCCGCCGACCAGCTTGGCACCGTCTTTGGCGCTGAGCTTCATGAAGGCGCCGGTGGCCTTCTGGCCCTGCACGGTGCTGCGCACCCAGGCGTCCTTGACCTCCACGGTCTGGGCGTAGAGGGCGCTGCCCGTCAGGGCGAGGGTGGCGACGAGTGCTTGAAATTGGGTTTTGAATTTCATGGTTTTCTCCTAGGTAAAAAACTGCAGCAGTTGGAGGGGATCGATGGCGCCTCAGTGCGCGTGGGCGGCGTGAGACGCTGGGCCGGAAGGAATAACTTCCAGCAAGGCGGCCGGAGCCTTCAGCCCTTTCGTCGATGTGCCTTGCGCCGGCACCTCGACCCAGTCAAGGCGGCCCGGCTCGCAGCTTTGCAGCACCTTGAACCACAGCGGGCCGGCACTGGCGGGCAAAGTGCCGCGCAGCACGAACTCGTCGTACCAGGCATCGGGCAACCAATGCTCCTTCGCCGTGGCAGTCCAACTGATCTCGACCACGTCTTCGCTCACGGTCTTGCCGTGGCTGGTGTAGGGCTGCGGCAGTTGTTCGCTGCGGGTGCTCAGGGTCCAGCCTGCCTTGGGCATGGGCTTGGCACCCTGGAAGCCGGCCGGCAGCAGCACACGGATGGCGCTGGTGGGCGCGCCGGCACAGCCGTGGCCGACGCGCAGCACCGCCTTGTAGCTGCTGCCGGCCAGGGCGGCCTGGTCTTCCAGCACCACATGGGGAAAACCGGCTTGAGCTGCCGTCAGCAATGCGCCGAATGCTATGAATTTGGAAGCGGATTTCATAAGAGTCCTTTCTTGAATGTCAGTCAGAAGTCGTACTTGAGTTCGGCCACGTAGGTCCGTTTCGGGTAGGGGTGGAAGTTCCAGTACTCCTCGTTCGTCAGGTTGTCGATGCCGAAGGCGGCCACCGCCTTGCGGCTGATGCGGTAACGTGTGCGCAGGTCGACGATCAGGTAACGGCTGGCACCCATGTAGGCAAAGCCGTTGACGTCCGAGTTGTCCAGCTGTGAATACTGGTCGCCGCTGTAGCGGACACCCAGCGAGGCACTCAGTTGCTCGTCGAAGCGGTAGCTGGCCAGCGCCGTGGCGCGCCACACCGGCACACGCGGCTGGTATTTGCCGATGCTGGCGGGCAAGGCCGGGTTGCTGATGATGCGCGAGTCGGCGTAGGTGATGCTGCCGGAGAAGTCCAGCCCCTTCACGAGCACGTCGTTGCCCTGGTAGGCAACTTCCACACCCTTGGTGTTGATGGCGTCCACGTTCTGCACCCGCGAGGTGGTGGTGGAGCCGGGAATGAGCTGGGAATACAGCGAGTCCGTCACGTCCTCGTTGAACACCGTGAAGCGCAGCAAGCCATGGCCCAGGTCGCGCTCCAGGGACAGTTCCGTCGTCACCGATTGCTCGGGCCGCAGGTTGGGGTCGTTGACGAAAGACAGGTTGGCGTTGGAGGTGGCGCCATACAGCTCCTGCACCGTCGGCATGCGCACCGCCCGCCCCACCGAACCCTTGAGCACGGTGTGGCTTGACCACTGGTAAGCCAGCGCCGCCTTGGGTGAGACAAAGGTTTCGTTGCGGCTGTCGTAGTCCACCGGGGTCGAGCCGCTGAGGCGGGTGTAGCCACCGCTGGCGCGCCAGTTTTCCACTCGGGCGCCGAGCACGGTTTTCCAGCGCGGGGCAAAACGCCAGGTGTCCTGGCCGTACACACTCTGCAACTGCGTCTTGCCGCCGACATCGCTGTTGAGCGTGCCGGCGCCGTCGGTCAGCCAGTTGCCCGCGATGTTGGACTTGAGGATGCGCAGCTGGTAGCTCTCCTGCTGGAAACCGAAGTCCACGATGTGCGCGCCCGCCATGCCTTGCGGACGCCAGGTGCCCTTGGCCGCCAGGGTGTTCCAGCCAGTGCCGTTCTGGTCGGTGATGGTGCCGGCGCCGCCGCTCAGGCTGCTGGTGGTGGACAGGGTGGTCGCCCGCTGCTGGTCACGGCCATAGTCGTACAGGCTGGCGGCCAGCTCCCAGTCCCACTCGCCTTGGGTATGGCTCTTGACGGACAGGCCGTGCATCACATGCGCCAGGCTCTCGCGCGAGGCATTGAAGGCGCCGTTGATGTTGTAGTTCTGACCGTTGATCTTGACGTTGCCGTAGTAGACCGGGTTGCCGGCGGCATCACGCAGATAGCTTTGCGGATTGCCGTCCGAGGTGTTGGCCCAGTAACCCAGCGTGTAGCTGGCGCGCAGCGTCGGCGACAGGTCGTAGGCCAGCTTGATCTTGGCGTGGTCCTGCACCGTGTGGTACTGGGTGTTGGTGCCCAGGATGTAGTTGTTGACACCGTAGTTGTTGGGCGTCAGCACGGCCCCCGTGACCGGGGTGGTGCCCGCGCCGCCGGTGGCCGTCACCAGCTTGGTGGCGAACACCAGCGGCTGGCCGGCGCTGTCCGTGTGGTTGAGGTTCACCCACCACGACCAGTCGCCGTGCCGGCTGCCCAGCGAGGCACTGGCCTGGTTGCCGCTGTAGGTCTCGCTGGTGTTGTACAGGCTGAAGTTCTGCGTGAAGGCGCTGACCTTGGCGTGGCCTTCAAACCGGGTCGGCATGCGCGTCACGTAATCCACCACGGCGCCGACCGAGTTGCCCGGGTAGGCGGCCGAAAACGGGCCGTACATCACGTCGACGCGGTCGATTTCCTCCGGCGTCACCAGCCCCCAGCGCGGCGCGTAGGTCGCGCCGTTGCCGAGGTAGTTGGAGAGCAGGATGCCATCGGCATAAACCGCCGAACGCGCGCTGTTGCCGGTACCCGAGGCGCGGCTGGACAGCACGGCGTGGTTGTAGTCGCCGATGTAGCGCTTGCGCACCAGCAGGCTGGGGAAATACTTGATCGCATCTTCGCTGTCGGTCGCGTTGACGGTCTCCTCGATCTGCTCGCGCGTCACCCCTTCGATGGTGGTGGGGATCTGCGTCGGCAACGAGGTGGGCTGGCCGCTGTTGATGGTGACAACGCCCAGCGACTTGACGGGCATGTCGGAGGCCGCCGTGCCGTCTTGCGCCCGGGTTTGCGCCATGGCCGGCCACGCCAGTGGAAACGCCATGGCCAATGCCACGGCAAGATGGTTCTTGTGCAAAAGAGTCTCCCTGAATTGCAGGTCCGGCCACGGTCTTCGCAACTGGACGTCATGGGGTTGCCGCGCAGGCGCAGCAGATGGCAGTTCAGGCGTGGGACGGCGGGCCGCGCGGCAAGGCCGGCGAGAGAATCCGGGTGGGTAAGAAAAGTGCCTGCGCGTCCGGTGGGGCCAAACCAGATTCCGCATTGAAGAAGTGCATAGAAGCCGCGGGCGGCGGCCCCAGCCGATCAGCGACGAGCAGGCAAAAGGGGCAGTGGTCAAGCGTCAGCGCGGTGTCCCGCCCTTCAGGGACAACCGTGCTCTGGGAATTCGGGGCGGTCACCGCCGGGGTGGCGGTGACCTCGACTGTCGCGGCCAGCTGCCAGCGCGGTCCTTCGCTGGTACAGACTTCGATGGCCAGCGCCCGGCTGCCCGCAGCAGCCAGGGCACGCGACACCGTGGGTGCGAGCGCACCCAGCAGTGACACGGCCACGGTCAGCCACAGGATCAGCCGGTGAGCGCGCCAGCGGTGCATGTAGTCAGTCAGAAAAGGAGCCGGAGATCAGACCGTCAGAAGCTCAGTGCTTCATGGCGCCGTGGCCATGGCCACCGCCCTGGCTCACATCTTTCTGTGCCGCTGCATTCAGTGGCCGGGCCGGCACCTTGAGCTCCAGCGTCTGGCGTTTGCCGTCGCGGCCTTCGACCACCAGGGTCAGCGGCACCACGTCGCCGTCCTTCACCTGGCCCTTGAGGTCCAGCAGCATGACGTGGTAGCCGCCGGGTTTGAGCTCCACCGCCTTGCCGGCCGGCAGGTCCAGACTGGGCACGGCACGCATCTTCATGACCTGGTCGACCATGGCCATCTCGTGGATTTCCACCACGCCGGCCACCGGCGACTTGGCTTCGACCAGCTTGGCATCCTTGGCCGAGACAATTTGCATGAAGGCGCCGGTGGCCTGTTGCTGCGCCACGGTGGCGCGCACCCAGGCGTCCTTGACGCTGACCTGGGCCTGGGCCGTCGCGGCCATGACGAGTGCTGCAAGTGTGAGAGTGATACGTTTCATGATGATCTCCTGGGTTGAAAAACGAACAGTGGATGGGAATCTTGGGTGTCTACCAGCTCAGGGCGCGCGTGTTGCCGCGGAACAGCGCACCGCCCGACAGCTGGCTGTTGCTGAGCTGCAGGCCCGGCAACAGATCGGCTTCGGCCATGCCCTGGTACTGGAGGCAGGACCGGCAGACCAGCACGACGGCGCCTTTTTTCATCAGCGCCACCAGCATCTCTTGTTGCGCCGCGTACTGGCGGGCATGCGTCCTGGCGCCCAACAGCACGCCCTTGTCGCTCAGGAAAACGGTCAGGGGATGGCCGTTTTCATGCTGGTGCAGGCCAAAGGTCAACCCCATGCCGGCACGGGCCGGCTCGTCGGTGGTGAGGTTGATGAACAGCGGATCTGTCTCGCCCGCCAGAGCCGGAAGGGTTGCGCCCATGAGCAGAGCGCAGGCCAGCAGAAGACGCTGGATGAGTTTCATGCGGAAATCCCTCGCGTGTGCATTGCCATGCACGCGGCAGGAGACAGGCCTCCCACCTTGATCAAACAAATCAGCCGTCAGCCCTCGTCAGATGGGCGCCAGGCACTATGGTTTTGATAGCTCAGGAGAGCGAGGGAGGACCCCGGGCCGGCAAGGGCGCAGCCGTGCGGCCGGCGATGTGGGCCGCAGGGATGGGGCGCAGGGCATGCGCCAGAGCCTGGTGCGGTTGAACCTGCAGTTGCAATGCCGGCGGCGGTGCACTGCTGATCATGCACAGCGGGCAGTCCAGTGTGTGGCCGGACGGAGCCGGGGCATCGTCATCGCCGAACACCAGCTTGACGGCACCCCCAGCGGAACAGACCAGCTCCATGGCCTGCGGCTTGACGATCGGCGAAGCGATCGCCGCACCCAGCGCGAGCGCGAACCACACCAGCACGAAGCGGGCAAGGAAGTGGGCGCGGCGCAGGGTCTGCATGGCCGGGATTATGACAGCCCTACGAATTCAACGCGCTCGACAGGCACACTGCACATAAAGCGGCCCAACCCAGGAACGCCGTGGAACCGGCTCCGCCGGTCCACTGGCGTTGTCTCCTGCCAGGGGCTGAGGGCTGCGGCTCCAAGCCTGCCTGCGCAGGCTTGGACAGACCGAAGAGCCACAGCCTCTGGCGCGGGCCTGTCGGGCAAAGCGACACGACCTTTGCGCAGCCTGGGGGTGTTTCAGAACCGCGGTGCACGCTTGTCACGCAGCGAGGCCAGACCCTCGCGCACATCGGGGCCGCCAAAGCCCATGAATTCCAGCGCGAGCGAGGTGTCGAAGGATGGGCCGGCTTGCCGCAGCCAGTTGTTGAGCGCGTACTTGGTCCAGCGGATCGCGCTCTGGCTGCCGTTGGCCAGCCGGTCGGCCACCTCATAGGCCTTGGGCAGCAGCTCCGCCTCGTCCACCGCCAGCGACACCAGACCGATACGCTCGGCCTCTTCGCCGCTGACCGGCTCGCACAGCATCAGGTAGTACTTGGCCTTGGCCATGCCGCACAGCAGCGGCCAGATGATGGCCGCATGGTCGCCGGCAGCCACGCCCAGGCGGGTATGGCCGTCAACGATCTTGGCGCCCTTGCTGGCAATCGAGATGTCGGCCAGCAGGCCCGCCACCAGGCCGGCGCCGACCGCCGGGCCGTGCATGGCGCTGACGATCGGCTTGTCGCAGTTGATGACGTTGTAGACCAGATCACGCGCCTCCTTCCAGACGCGGCTGCGCACGGCGAAGTCCTGCGCCATGTCCTGCACCAGGCCCAGGTCGCCGCCGCCGGAAAAACCCTGCCCCTCGCCGCGCAGCACGGCGCAGCGCACCGTGTCGTCGGCGCTGACGTCACGCCAGATCTCGGTCAGTTCGCGGTGGCCGTGGTGGTCGGCGGTCGGCAGCTTGCCATTGAGTGCCTTCATCTGGATGTCGAGCACGGCGCCGTTGTCACCGCGGCGTGTGATGTGAAGGGTCTGGTAGCGGCTGTAATCCATGAGGCGGTCTCCTGTGTTCTGTTTCGTTGCAAAATGCCCGAGCCTGATTCTGCCGGCATTTGGCACCCCCGCATCAGTCTTGACTTGCGTCAAAGACGGTGATGCCGGAGGCGCGCATGATGGAAACATTCGATACGGAGATTTCCATGGACAAACAACTGACAGCCCCTTTCCAGAAACAGCTGCAGGAACAGCGCGCCAGCCTGCTGGCCCAGATCGCCACCCTGCGGGGCGGCAATGTGGGGCGCGCTGAAGCCTCGGCCGAGCATTTCAGTGCCCAGACGGAAGACTCTCGCGCCCAGGCCGCCACCGCGCGTGACCTGGAACTGGCCCTCGACGCACGCGAAAGCGCCGAGCTGGACGCCATCGATGCCGCGCTCAAGCGCATTGAAGACGGCGTCTACGGCATCTGCATCGACTGTGATGCCGACATTCCGGCCCCCCGCCTGCATGCCGCCCCGGAGACCCTGCGCTGCATCGCCTGCCAGGGCAAGTTCGAACAACTCGGCAAGACGGCGAACGCCTGAAGCATCCCATTGACCCATTACTTATTGATTGATCAGGAGATACCCATGTCCACATTCCACGCCATCGTCTGGCTCGACCGTTCCGAAGCCCACGTCGTCATGTTCGACCGTGAGCATGTCGAGTCCGAGCGCATCAAGTCGCGCAGCCAGCACAAGGCCACCGGCGGCCATGTCGGCTCGCACCAGGGCATGCACGGCCGCGGCGACAGCGCCAGCGGCCACCATTCGGCGCAAGGCGGCCACAACAGCAGCGACGAAACCTACTACCACTCGATCGCCGAAGCACTCAAGGGTGTGCACGAGATTCTGGTGACCGGCCCGGCCCAGGCCAAGGACGAGTTCAAGGCGCACTGCGCGCGTCACGACAAGGCCATCGACAAGGCCATTGTTGACGTGATCAGCAGCGACCACCCGAGCGATGCCCAACTGGTGGCCATGGCCAAGAAGTACTTCCTCAAACACGACAAGATGCAGGGCCAGGCCTGATTGTTGTCGGCACTACGAAAAAGGGGCGGCCCAGGGCCGCCCCTTTTCATTGGGCTGATGCCTTACTTCGCCAGCGGCGCGATCTTCTGCTCGATGGCGCCGAAGACGGACTGGCCGTCGCGCCCCTTCATCTCGATGCGGATGGTGTCGCCGAACTTCATGTAGTCGGTACTGGGCTTGCCGTCCTGGATGGTCTCGATGGCGCGCTTCTCGGCGATGCAACTGTAGCCACGGGTCCATTCCTTCTTGCCCTTGACCTCGGTGGCGCGGTTGCTGACCGTGCCGGAACCGACGATGCTGCCGGCACGCACATTGCGTGTCTTACAGATGTGAGCAATGAGCTGGCCGAAGTGGAAGGTCATCTCCTCGCCGGCATCGCACATGCCAACGGTGCGGCCGTTCCAGGCGCTCTGGAGGGTCAGGCCCAGGCGGCCCTTGTCCCAGGCCTCCCCCAATTCATCCAGCGTGACAGCCACCGGGCTGAAGGCCGTGGCTGGCTTGCTCTGGAAGAAGCCGAAGCCCTTGGCCAGCTCGTCGGGAATCAGGTGGCGCAAGCTGACGTCGTTGGCCAGCATCACCAGGCGAATGCCGTCGAGCGCCTGCTCAGGCGTGCTGCCCATCGGCACGTCGCCGGTGACCACCGCGATCTCGGCCTCGAAGTCGATGCCGTGCGCTTCACTGACGCACACCACATCGTCGCGCGGGCCGAGGAAGTCGTCGCTGCCGCCTTGGTACATCAGCGGCTCGGTGTAGTAGTTGGCCGGCACTTCCGAGTTGCGCGCCAGGCGCACCAGCTCCACATGGTTGATGTAGGCCGAGCCGTCGGCCCACTGGTAGGCACGCGACAGCGGCGCCATGCACATGTGCGGATCAAAAGGAAAGGCATGGCGCGCCTTGCCCTGATTGAGCGCATCGTACAAGTCCTGCAGCTGCGGCGACAGGAAGTTCCAGTCGTCCAGCACCTGCTGCAGATGGTTGGCGATGCCGGTCGCATAATGCGCGGTGCTCAGGTCGCGCGAAACGACCACCAGTTGTCCATCACGTGAGCCGTCTTTGTAGGTGGCAAGCTTCATGGGGCAAAAATCTCTGATTCCGTATTGCTAAACTCGTTGAACCCATCGAAACGACGTTCGTTCCGCTGATTACACCATGGAGAAGACACGCGCAGGCATCCAGTCGGTCGAGGTCGGGTTCGCCCTGCTCGACGCGCTGGCGCGCGCCCCCGGCCCGCTGATGCTGCGCGATCTGGCCGCCGCCGCCGGCATGAGCGCGGCCAAGGCGCACCGCTACCTGGTGAGCTTCCAGCGCCTGGGACTGGTCAGCCAGGACGGCAGCACGCGTTACGACCTCGGGCCGGCGGCACTCAAGCTCGGCCTGGCCGCCATCACGCGGCTGGATGCCATCAAGCTGGCGCGCGAACGCATGCCG
The DNA here is from genome assembly GCF_001592265.1 of Curvibacter delicatus NBRC 14919. GTDB lineage: Bacteria > Pseudomonadota > Gammaproteobacteria > Burkholderiales > Burkholderiaceae_C > Hylemonella > Hylemonella delicata. Next base: position 73,518 of record NZ_BCWP01000010.1, read on the forward strand.
GCGTTGATGGAGCGCATCGGCCACACGCTGGCGCTCGCCGTCTGGGGCAACTTCGGCCCGACCATCGTGCACTGGGAAGAGTCACCGCAGTCCGTCACCGTCAACCTGCGCCTGGGTGACGTCATGCCGCTGCTGTCGTCTGCCACCGGCCGCTGTTTTGCGTCCTACGTGTCGCGCGAGGCGATTGCCCCCTTGCTGCGCGAGGAGCTGGCACGCGCCCGCCAGCTCGGCCGCACCGACCTGCCGTGCAACCAGACCGATCTGAATCTCATGCTGCGCCAGGTGCGCGAGCACGGCCTGGCGCGTGCGGTGGACTCGCTGCTGCCCGGTGTGGCCGGCTTTTGCGCCCCGGTCTTCGACTTCGACGGCCATCTGGTGCTTGGCATGGTGGCCATGGGCTCGGTCGCCAGTTTCGACACGGCCTGGGACGGCTCCGTGGCCACCCCGCTGCTGACGGCGGCACGACAGCTGTCGGCCGAACTGGGGCACCGGACTTGAGCCACCCGACCCGGCCCTCCCGCGACGTCTCGTCTGCCACCCCCTGGCGGCCCCTGGCGCTGCTCAGCGCCGCCATGCTGGCCGCTCACCTGCTGCTGCTGGGCGGCATGAACTTTGATGGCCTGCCAGCCGCGCAGCCCCTCAACCGCCCACTGATCACACGCACCGTGGTTGCAACGCCCGTAGCCGCCGTGCCCCCATCGCAGGCCACCCCACCGCGCCCCAAGCCGGTGGCCACCCGCACCCAACCCCGGACGGCCCCCCCGGCCCCGGCCCCGGCCCCGGCTCCCGCCCCCGACCAAGACTCCAATCCGACCTCCGACGCCGTCACATCAACGCCAACAGCTATCAATTCAGTAGCAGAAGAGCCGCCTGCAAACGCCACCGAAACGCCGACAGCCCCACCCGCCGCGCCAGCCGCCGAAGCGCCCGCGCCCGTCGTGACCGTCCCCGGCTCGCTGCGCATCCAGTACCAGCTTTACGGCGAAGTCCGCACGCTGCCCTACACCGCCAACGCCGAACTGCTGTGGGCCCATGACGGCGAAAGCTACAACGCGCAACTGGAGATCAGCGCCCTGTTCCTGGGCTCGCGCCGGCAGACCAGTCGCGGGCAGCTGACGCCACAAGGCCTGAAACCGAAACGCTTCGGCGACAAGGTGCGCAGCGAGGTCGCGGCGCATTTCGAGTACGACAAGGGCAAGGTCATCTTCAGTGCCAACACGCCCGAGGCCGCGCTGCAGCCCGGTGCGCAGGACCAGCTCAGCATCTTCGTGCAGCTCGCCAGCCTGATTGCCGCCGAGCCGCAGCGCTACCCGCGTGGCACGGCCCTCGAAATGCAGGCCGTGGGCCCGCGCGAATCCGACAGCTGGCGCTTTGTCGTCAACGGGGAAGAACGGCTCAGGCTGCCGGGCGGCGAGCAGGACACGCTCAAGCTCACACGCGCCCCCCGTCAACCCCACGAACTGACGGTCGAACTCTGGCTGGCGCCGGCACTGGGCTACCTGCCGGTGCGCATCAAGTTGACCCAGGACAACGGCGACTTCATCGACCAGCAATGGCGCAGCAGCGCCACACCTTGAGCAGGCCGGACCGCCCACAATGGTGGTACGCTGTGCATGCCCTTGAAATTACCGGAAGCGGCATCCATCTGGAATTCAGGACGTTGGGAGAACCGTACACCATGCACACGCTTTATGACTCGGACACTTTCTCGGTCACGCACCTCGCGGCCATCGAGCCCGATGAAGTACTGACCTCGCTGGGCGATACCGATACCGCCGCCGAGCGGCCGGTTTTGCTGCGCCACGGTTTTGAAATCGTGGACAAGCGCTCCGGCAAGGAGCTCTACCTTGACGGTTCCTGGGCCGAGTTGTTCCAGCAACGCATTGCCGCCTGGCAGGTCAACGCCCCGACGGAAGAAGAAGTGGAAGACACGCTGGCGCAGTACGCCGAACTGGCACAGACGCCGCTGACCGTCCACTGAACGTCCACCCAAGCGTCGGCACCGCGCGACGCTTGGGGCCTGCCCTCACACGCGCTGGTAACGCCAGCGGTACAGGGGCTCCAGCAGCAAGAGCACCGCCACCAGACGGCAGACCTGGAACGCCGTCACCACCGGCGCCCCCAATTGCAACACCTTGGCCGTGATCGACATCTCGGCAATGCCGCCGGGTGATGTGGCCAGCACCAGGGTGGCCGGATGCAGCCCCGTGGCCTGCGCCAGCCCCCAGGCAAAAACCGCGCACAGCACCACCATCACCAGTGTCCCGAAGGCCACCGAGGCCAGCCAGCGCGGCGCGGTGTGTACAAACGCCGGCGTGAAACGCACCCCCAGGCTGACGCCGATCACCAGCTGCGCCGCATTCGACAACACTTTGGGCAGCGCCGACAGCTCAATCCCCGCCATGGTCAGCACCATGGCCACCAGCAGCGCCCCCATGAACCAGGGGTTGGCGCGGTCCAGCCGCTGCATCACCCAGGCACCGGCCGCTGCGGCCAGACCGAGTTGCAGCAGGCCATCCCAATGCACCTCGCGCACCGTGCCGGCGGCCAGCAGGTCCAGCCCGTGCAAGCCGCTGAACTGCATGCCGAAGGGAATCAGCACCGTCACGATCAGCAGCCGCATGCTGTGCGCCGCCGCCACCAGGTCGGCACGGCCATGGGCACGCTCGGCCAGCAGCGTCATTTCGGACGCCGCACCGATGGCACCGGCAAACCAGGTGGTGGCCCGGTTCAGCCCGGGCAGGCGGTGCGCATGCAGGCGCTGCAGCCAGGCACTGAACAACGCGCCCAGCCCCAGCGCCCAGACGATGCCCAGCCCGATGGCCCACCACAGGCTGAGCACCAGTGCCGTGACCTGCGGCGTGAAGTACAGGCCGAGCGCCACCCCGATGGTGGCTTGCCCCGCATTGCGCAGCGGTGTCCAGCTGGCCGTCGGCACGCGCAGGATGGACGCCACGGCGGTGGACAGCAAGGGGCCGATCATCCAGGGCAAGGGGGTGTTCAGCCAGACACACAGGAGGGCTGCCAGCAACGCAAGCAGCAGGGTGAGGACGGTCCTCAGGAAAAGATTCGAGCGCATGAAAACCTTGGCAATTGCCCGTAGTATCGCCCGATGTGCCGCCGTCTTACGCTTCACCGCATCACCCTGCTGACCTGCGCTGCGCTGGCGGTCGGCTGTGCCAGCCGCCTCGACGCGGACACCGACCAGCGCCTGGCGACTCTGCTGCCGGCCGATGTGATCTTGCTGGGTGAGCAGCACGATGCACCGGACCACCAACGGGTGCAACGTGACGTGGTGCAGGCCTTGGCGGCACGGGGGCAGCTGGCCGCGCTGACGCTGGAAATGGCCGAACAGGGACATGACACACGCGGCCTGCCGGCCAATGCCAGCGAAACGCAGGTGCGTGCCGCGCTGCAGTGGAACGACAACGCCTGGCCCTGGCGCGCGTATGGCCCGGCAGTGATGTCAGCCGTGCGCGCCGGTGTGCCGGTGCTCGGCGCCAACCTGCCACGCACGCAGCTACGCGCGCGCATGGCCGACCCGCAACTCGACACCCTGTTGCCCGGCCCGGCGCTCAAGGCGCAACAGCAGGCCATCCGACTGGGCCACTGCGGGATGCTGCCGGAAGGCCAGATCACGCCCATGACACGGGTGCAGATCGCACGCGACCTGACCATGGCCAACACCCTGCGCGCAGCAGTGCAGCCGGGCCAGACGGTGCTGCTGCTGGCCGGCCACGGCCATGTGGATCGCCAGCTGGGGGTGCCGAAACACCTGCCCTCATCCCTGCAAGTCAAAGCTGTCGTCCTGGGTGACGACACGCGTGATACCGAGGCTTCGACGCCCACTGACCGTTTCGACCGCCTCTGGCCAGCCCGCCCTGCGAGTGCGAAAGACTATTGCGCCGAATTCAGTGCCGGCCAGCCGCGATGAGCGCGCGCGCCAATGCGTCTTACTGCAGCATGTAGGTTTCGAACTCCAGCGCTTCCAGACGCCGGTTCAGCACCCAGATGCCGACCAGCACCGTGACCAGCATGGCCACGGCGAAACCGTAACCGAACCACGCCGCTCCCAGGTAGATCGACAGTGCGCTGAAGCCGGCATTGCAAACCAGCAGGAGACCGGTGAGCCAGACCACGATCCGGCGTTGGTCCAGGTAAAACAGCACGTTGAGGACACCGAGCATGACCACCTGCAGGCCGGCGCCGACCACGTCAACGAACAGCAAGGGCAGGTACAGGGTCGAAATGCCGAGCCATTGCAGCAAGCGTTCCCCCAGCACGAACGCCACCAACGCGGTGATGGCCTGGATCTTGGCAATGTCGAGCAACCCTTGCCGGACGTAATAAACCATCTGGTTGCGCATGCGCATGATGTAGTCCAGCGTGGCCCCGCCACCAGCCGCTTCATAAAACCTGGTGCAGTACTCCACGAAGTCGGTCTCGATGCGGACCAGAAACACCGCCATGCCCGGGATCACCGTCAGATAAGCCAGGAAAATCGGGAAATCGTAGATGACCGATGCGTGAAGCGGCCCCACCACCGACTGCCCCGTCCCCGGGTAATACCAGAACATCAGCTTGTCGACCCACAAGCCCAGGTTGAAAAACAGGCCCGTCAGCATCAGGCTCCGGTACATGGCACCGGGTTTCCAGATGTCAAAGGCCATGAAACGGTCTGACGCGTAATTTCGGTAGATCAGCCAGATCATGCCGGCCAGCAGGAGGAAGTGCCCCGCCACGAACCCGAGCAGCAGCCCCTCCATGCTGAAGAAATGCATGAAGACCAGCGCCAGCACAGGGGTCGCGCTGTAACCGAGCACGAAAATCAGCAGAATGGCCTTGTACTGCTTCATGCCCGAGAGGAAGACAGCAGATACCCAGATGCCCGACATGATGGCCAGACCCATCACGAACAGCAGCCGGTACATGGCGGTCTGCCCGCCCAGCCCGAACAAGGCCACCGGCAAGGCCAGCAGAATGCTCACGTTGATGACCAGAAACAGCAGGCCGTTGAAATTGGGCAGAACCGCCGCCTCGTCCTTGACGTACAAGCGGTCGGAAATGAAGCGGGTGAAACTCAGCTGCACCGGCCCCGTCAGGATCAGGGAGCTGAAGTAGATGTAGGTCACCGTGATCTGGAACTGCGAGATCAGGATGTGCGGTATCACCACACCGAAACTCAGCACACCGATCAGCACCATGCCGACGATCGAGAGCACCATGGGGCCGGAGCTGATCAGGCCGGCATAGGCGTAGGCCTGCAGCACGCCCGCGTAAGAGCGCTTGTTGAGCAGCTTGCGAAGCTCGAAGCCTATGCCTGCCATGCCAGTCCTTGCGCATAGAGTTCGCGGTAGCGGTCGAACATCTGCTGTTGCTGGTAATACGTCTCGACACGCTTGATCGCGGCCGCACTCGCCTGCTGCCAGGCTTGCGGATCGGTGAGCAATTCCAGTGCAGCCTGGGCCAGTGCTTCCGGATCGGCAATGCGGACCACCCGGCCGGAAGGACCGATCGCCTCGTCTTCTCCTGGCAATCCGTTGACCAGCTGTCGGCACGAACCGACATCGGTGGTGACTGCAGGCACGCCGGCGGCGTAACCTTCGAGCACCACCAGGGGCAGAGCCTCGCTGATCGAGCTGAGCACCACCAGACCGATCTTCGGCAACAGCGCGGGCAGTTTCTGGAAGCCGAGAAACTTCACATGGTCTTCCAGCCCGAGGCGCCGCACCAGGTCACGGCACTCCTGCGCATAGTCGGGGTCTTCGTCTTCAGGCCCGGCAATCCAGGCCTGTGCCTGAGGCAGATGCGTGACGACCGTGCGCATGGCACGAATGAAGGTCTTGATGTCCTTGATCGGAACCACCCGACCGATCAGACACAACACGGGCGGCGGCGGCACCGGACGCAGCTGGCGGATCGGTGCGAAGTAGGCCACATCTATCCCGTTCGGGATGTTGCGCGTGCGCTCCGGCGGTGCGCCGTCTGCCAGCTGACGTTGTCGGTTGGCCTCATACAGGGCGACGATATGGTCCGCGGCCTGGTAGGTCAGATACCCCAGATGCTCGAAGAAACGAATCCAGAGCTGCCGGTAGTAACTGACCTGAGAGGGATCCCGCTCGAATACCGAGCGGTTGTCTTTCAGCCAGCTGGCCTGGTAAAGATCGATCTTGCGTTCCTTGACGTAGATGCCGTGCTCGCTCAGGATGAAAGGACGGGGATTGCGGTGCTTGAGCAAAAGGGCCAAGGTACCTGCGTAACCCGTCGACACCGAGTGATAGATGCGCGCTGTCGGGCAACGTTGCGCCACTTCACGCAAGGGCCACATCGGGGCATGGATGGTCCGGATGGTCCAGAAGTAGTCCACGAAAGAGGGGTCCGTGCTGTACCGGCGGTAGCCCGCCTTGATCTGCTCCCAGGCCGCCTCGCTGTGCAGAAAGGTCTCCTGGTTCAGCGTGCCGTGCGGATGGGCTTCGTCCAGCAGCGAACCGAACAACCGCAGGCAATCCGGTTGCTGGATGTCGTGATGCAGCATCTCGTGCAGCTCGCTGACCTTCGACATGGCGTGCGCATCGGCACGAACTGGGGCTGGACGGGAGCGCGCGGGTGGCTTCGCCTCCCAGAGATAGACAACGTCAAGGTGCACCAGATTGTCCGGCAGGGCATACCGCAAAGGGCCGTAATCCTCGCGCCGGGCGCCGATGAAGATCGCGCCGAAACGGATGCCCGGGTTGCCGCGGATGATTTGATTCACCCAACTCGACACCCCCCCCGTCACGAAGGGAAACGTGCCTTCCAGCAGCAGCAGCACATCCACGTTGTCGGCACGTGGGAACGAAGGTTCAGAGGTGGTTGAAAGCACGTTGGGAAGCCATCGGATGGGTGCCGCCGCCTGCATTCCAGAAAGCGACAACGGGCATGACACGCGACGCCGCGTGATGTTGGAACAAGTGCTGCATGGAAGCCCGCACCCGCCTGAATTCATGGCGGCGGAATGCGAGTCCAGCCAGAAAGGGGATCACGGAAACTTCCGAGTGACCGAGCTTCAGCGCCTCGTCAAAGGCCTGTTCGGCCTGCTCGTCTTCGCCCTGGGCCAGCAGGATTTTCCCTTTCAGGAACACATGGCCGCTCTCGTGACTGGCACCAAGTGCCAACGCAGCATCGATGTAGCCCCGGGCTTCTCCCAGGACATGCTTGCGCAATTCGCCCTGGACCAACCCTGCATAAATCAACTCCCAATGCAGCTCGGCCAGATGAACCAGGCAATCGAACCGGGCCCGCGCCGAGAGCTCCATCTGAAGATTGGTCTGTTCGCGATGGATGTGCTTCGACAGCCGCTTCTCCTCCGCATCCAACATGCCGAACGCCACCAGCCGCACATCATCGGCAGCATCCCCCAGCAGCTCCTCCCGGATCGGGTTGGCCACACGACTGGGTACCGCTTGCAAGGTCAGGAGGGACTGCATGCGGATACTGGCCGGAACACCCGAGCCCAGGCGCGAACGGATGGCCCCCTGCCCCGCCCGCTGCGGGTCTTGCGTTCGCACATCGTATTCGGGCAGGCTGAGCGCCTGGGGTTTCGCATACATCAACTGATCAGGCCGGCGATGTGAAGTGGCACGCGCCACCAGCAGAATGCCGATCGGGCCGAGCACCGGTGCAATGAAAGCAAAATCGAACATCATCAACCAGGCCCAGACCGGGCGTTGCTGGTATCGCGCGGGCAGCAGGCGCAATGTGCTGCTGGCCAGTACAGCACAGCACAGCGCATGCAGTGCCCACATACCAGCAAAAGCCTCGGTCGTGGTCGACATCGGCAGGGGACTGACCAGAATGGCCGCATCCAGCGCAATGGTCGCGGCCACAATGCCCCAGTAGATGGGCTTCATGGTCGCATGATCTCCGCCAGGACCTTCAGCGGGTCCTCCCGCTCAAAGTCGATGCCTCTCAGATCAATCTTCAGGGAATCGAAATCGCCGCCAAATCGAACCTTGAGCCAGTCGTTGATGCGATGCAGGAAGCCCTCCTGACTCGAGGGCGGGGCAAATGGCATCAGAACGGCAATGACGGGGTTCTCGCCCACCTGCGTTTGCCAATAAAGATCCAGACCTCGCTTGATGTGCAGAAGTTGCGTCGGAATGCTCTCTTTCGCGGGCCCCGCAAAGGTCATGACCACGATCTGGCTGTTGATGTTCGCCGTCTTCTGCATGCGCAGCATGCGTGCCAGCTCTTCGGCATAGGCCTCGGGAATGCCCGGCAAGGCCTTGCGGCACAACGCAATGTCCGGGGCATTGAGCAGGTGGTCGGCGTAGTAGGCCAACATCACCGACATCATCTGCAGGTTCTCGGCATTGAGCGAGAAGAACGGCATCTTGGAAACCGCCAGAACTCCGACCAGGCTGTCATCGCTGGCAATCAGCGGCACCACGGCCAGTTGCCTCGAGGGCCGCTCGTACGAAACCTCTTCCTGGGCGATGTGGACCAGTTTGCGCTCTTCAATGGCCAGCCGGAGCAGCTCATCGTCCGGCTCCAGCGCCTGCGGTTCGCCCAGCGAGCCCGCCACGGCACCCAGGCGCACCTGGCCATCCCGCTCTTGCGCACAATAGATGGCCGCGGATTCGATCTTGGTGTATTGCTCGAGCAGATTGAGCAATGCCTCCACCCCTGGCAATGTGCCCTCGCTGCGTCCGCTTTTCAGGACCACGTCTCGCAAACTCGTCAGCGCGTCACGCAACGATCCGGGGCGCGCGAGCATCTCCTGCTCCAGCCGATCATGCGACAGATTGAGCAACAGATGGCGCTTGGTCAGACGTGACAACCGTTCGGTCACATACAGATTGGCTTCGTCCATGCGCTGGTAACGATCCCGCCAGACGTCACTGAATTTCCCGCACAGCAAAACGAGCAAGCCGCCACCAAAGAAATAATCCTTGGGGAAATCAGATCGCACAACAGCCGCCACACCGGCAACATTCGCCATCAGCCACGCCCCCAGAAGAACGCACCCGCTGACCAGGCCTGACGCGGCACCGTAGCGCAAGGCAACCAGCACGGGCGCGAACCATAACCAGGGAAAGACCGACCCCAGCAAGAACGGGTCTTGCGGCTTCAGCGACCACGCCAAGCCCATGAACACCAGCGGAATCGCAATGGCCTCCAGCCATTGGCCGCGCGGCTCGCGTTCGCCTGACACGCGCAGCAGCCCCGACCGCAAACGCTGCCAAGCCGATTTCAAGAAATGAGCCGTCATGTTCACCCGTTACGGCGCAACCGCTGCTGGACGCAACGGGAGCTCGGCCATCATCTCATTCAACAACTGATTCGCCACGCCTGACAAGGGTGCCCGGCTCCAGCCGCTCCTGGCACCGGAGGCGCTCCAGACCACCCGGCCGTCCGCCAGATCGATCACCTGCAAGGTCAGCCCCACGGCCGGCTCGCCGTCGATGCCGACCTTGTAGCGCCACTCCTCCACCACGCCGGTCAACCCATAGCGTGCGCCCTGCTCACGCGCCCATTTCTGCGCCTCTTCCACGACACGGCGCTCCGCCGGCTCGAACAGGCTGTCGCGCGACAAGGTCGCGGGATAACGCACCAGGTTGTCAACACCGCGCAAACGCAGCACATGTTCTGCGATGGACTCGGCCGCAAGCCCCGCCTGCGGCGTGTCGGTGTGATTCACCATCGGCAGCAGAACCCATTTCTGGTCGCGGACCAGCGCAGTCCCGGACGACACCGAACTGAGCGTGGAACAACCCGCCATGGCAAGCGCCGCGAGTACGAGCAGAGAACGTCTGTTGAGGTTCATATCCATCCTTCTATCAAAAATAATGTCGGTACCGAAGAGCAAGCACCCGCGTCAAGGCACCTGTTCCTGCTCCACCACTGCTCTGTTCGATCCGCAAGGACAAATGGTCCTCGCCGGTGACCGTCCCGGCGATGCCGAGTACGCCCACATAACCGCCCCCGTTGAGGCTGTTGCTGGTTGAGCAGGTCTCAAAGAACGGCTTGAACGCGCGGGAATAGACCTCCTGGACGCTTTGCCCTGCGCGGTTTTCACCAAGCCCGAGACATGCGCCCCACGTCGTGCTGCCCTGCGGAAGGAAATACTTCATCGAATCGACGGTGCCCGCCACCACGGCGGCACGCACCGCCGGGGACAGCTCCCGCGTCCGGTCATCCATGTTGTCATCGTAGGCATAGCTCTGCTGCATGCCAAAGAGGCGCACGCGGAAGTCCGGATATTCCGTCCTGATCCTGTGCCCGACTTCGAATTCATGGACACGCCCCGTCCCTAAGCTGTCGCCCGACTGCGTCTGATAACGCGCCACGCGTGCCGTCATGCGCACATACTCTCGCCGACCCAAGGCGTAATTGAAACCCAGTTGCACATGGTCCTCCGAGCCGGCAACGCGCAACGGCAGGCTGTCGCTCGAATCAGCGCGCCAGCCCAGCGTGCCATCCAGCGCCAGCCGGCGACCCCAGAACCAGGTCTGCGCGAAACGCAGACCAGTGTTCCTGTCGCGCTCATCCCGTTGAAAGACATGGATCTGGGTCTCCCCCCGTTCACGCTGCCAGCGCATGCCCAGGCTCGTCAGTCGTTCCGATGCCGGCACGTAGGACGCCAGTACCGGCTCGGCACTGGCTTGCGAGTTTTCCGCCCACCCCAGCAGCAACTGCCGGCCGACACCCAGGGCGAGACGCGCCTCCATCTGACGGCTGCGCACATCCAGGTCACCATACTGGTTCTGGGCGTACCTGAACTGCAGGTAATTCGCCCGCAGAGGAACCTGCTGACGGTAACGCTCATGCATGTCAGCATCATCGTCATTCCCCTGCATCGCGGCAAACGCAGCGCTCTCGGCCTGGGCGTGATTGCCCAACGCTGCAGCCATGTCATAGCGGTTGCTGAGTGGCAGGCGGTCTGCATGGTCCGCCAGCAGGCTTTTCATGGCCTGGCCATCACCGGCCTGCAGAGCCATCTGGCTTTGCAGCATCAGCGGCGGCGTACGTCCGGGCTGCCCCGCTTGCCGGGCGTAGTTCAACCACAGCCATTGGCGGGCGTTGGCCTGCTGCTCCGTTGCAACCGCCCAGCCCAGAATGAGGTCACGGGTCTGGGCGGCGTCCTCCTGCGCTGCCGGCACCCCACGCAAACGGCCCGCCACCTGGCGCACCAGGGCCAGCGATGAATCACCCGGCCGATTCAGCAGCGCCAGTTGTGTCAAGGCCAGGAGCTCCGGCTGCTTGTCAGGCGCAGCGAGGGTCGCCTGTCTCTCCCGCAGACGCAACCAGGCATGCTGGCGCACACGCGCCGCCATGCCGGCTTGCTGAACCCGCTGCAAGACCTCGGCGTAATTGAGCAGCAGCAGAATATCGTCCGGATTGCGTCGCACTTCCTTGCGGTACCAGACCAGCGCTTTCTGCGGCTGGTCGAGCACCAGATTCGCTGCCGCAAAAGGCAGCCAGTAAGCGGTGTCCTTGTGGGCGCTTGCCCGCAGAACGCCCAGCAACGCTTCCAGTTCCTTCCTGCGGCCGGCATCAATCAGGAACCACAGGGCTGGTGTTGCAACTTGCGGGTCGAACGGGTTGATGGCCAGAGCACGTCGGTAGTCGTCCCAGGACTTCTCGGGCTCGGCCACCCGCTGGAAGTGCTGTGCACGCAGGACCAGAAAACGGACCTCTCGCTCAAGACCTTCCAGCTCCTGCACCTTGAGTTGCTGGTAAAGCTGCGCCTCACCTTTGGCATCTCCGGCTTCAGCAAAGATGCTCAATGCCTGCAACAGGTTTTCAATATTTCCGTACCGTCGATAGGCCTCGAAAGACAGATCCGCCGCCACATCAGGATGCCGCTGGCGAACCAGGTAGATCAGACGCCCCCAGTCTCCGGCCGTGGCGGACGGGCTAGGCACGTAACGCCGATAGGCCATTTCGGCCGCATCGCTCTCCATCAACTCCCACGCCGTGTTGCCGAGCAGACGCCAGAATTCCTCGGCATCCTCGTCATTCCCTGCAGCTTCCGGCACGTCGTTGCTGTGCGCCAGCAACAGTGCATAGGCCTCTCGCTCCCGGTCACGCCGCAACAACAACACCGCGGCGCGCAGCGTCGCTTCGGTAGAGAACGGTTTGAGCCGCGCACGCTCCAGGTACAACCGCAACGCCTGCTCATCTTCGCCCGCGTTTTCCGCCAGCGCGGCTGCGTGCTCAAGCAGCCGACCCTCGTGCCGCTTCTGATACTGCACCTCGAAGAAACGGCGACCCTGCTGGGGTTTCCCGACCGCTTCGTACAGAAAACGGATGTCGGCCCATTGGGCACTGCTGAGCGGCGTGCGCGCGGCACGGTATTCCCACGCCTCGATCGCGACATCCGGTTGTCCCACATAGGGGGCCAACCGGATGACGCCATTGATCACCTCGTCTGACCGAACACCTTGCTGGAACAGATACGCCCAGTTTTCCCAGGCCACCAAGGGATTGCCCACCCATTCGGCCACACTGGCGAGTCGCTGGCGCCACGTCACATCCGTGGGCACACTCTGCACGGCCTTGCTGGCCAGAAGATAGGCCCGCTTGAGATCGCCACTGCCCATGAATGCCGTGAACGCCAAGTCGTAGTCATCCTGATTGAAGGACCTCAACTTCGCTGACGCCAGGTCCGGCCCTGCTGCCGCCCTTAGTGCCGACGTCGCTTTTCCCGGCGCGGCCTCGGCAGCCGAATTGCCAGGCGGCCACGCCGAATCGTTGGCCACGCCCGCCTCGGCTGCTGCCATCAACAATGCCAACGTCAGCCAGCGATTCACTGCGCCGCTCCTGTTGCAGGCTTTTCGGCAAAGACCAGTTGCCGTGCGTACTGGGCCGCTCGCGCAGGCTCACCGGCGGCCAGCGCTGTGCGCGTCAGGAAATTCAAGGTATCCCTGTCATCGGCCAAATCCCCGAGGTTTCGGTCCACCAGTTGCATGGCCTGCTCAAAGCGGCTCGCTGCCATGAGCGCGGAGACTCCTTGCCGGAAATAAGCACGCGCCAGATCCCGGTCTTCGGTCTGGTGCCTGGCCAGCATGAAGTATTCGGCTGCCAGCGCGTAGTGCCCTTGCGCCAGCTCCGCATGCGCGTAATCTGCCAGTGCCGTGCTGGGGTCCTGCTGCGAAACGCGCCGCAGGAACCTGAACCCCAGCTGCGTCAAACCCAGGTTAAAGGCCTCGGATGCGAATTCGCCGGCCAGTTGCGGCAGGACCTCGTCTTCGCTGGATTCGCGCAAGAATTCTGTCAGACGACGCTCCCATGTTGCACGGTCCGCACCGGGCAAGGCAGTGGACAGGATGCGCTCATAGCGGCGAAGCAGCAGCAAGCGCGCCTCGGAGCGCTGACGCGCGTCGTCGCGGCCCGACCGAAGTATCGGATTGAGCAAGCGCTCCAGTGCGGCCAGGTCAAGCTGATCCTGCTGCGCCCGCGCCAGCAGGATCGTCAGGTCGGCATTGCCGGGCTGGGTCCGGTGCAGGTTCTCGATATAAGACAGCGTCAGCTCGTCCAACGTCTCGCGTTCGTACAACTCTTCGACCAATGCCTTCTGCGGAAAGATAGCACGCAGCAGCCCGACCATCAAGAGGGCCGCCAACAGCAGTTGCCAGTGATTGACGAGCTTGAGCCGCGGCGGCTCCTCGTCAATTCCGGCATATCGCTTCGAACGGTCTGGCAGCATGGGTATTCAGTTGGTAATGGAATTGGCCATCTCGGCCGCGCACCGGGACCAGATCGCGCCCACCGGCACGGACGCGACAGCGCTGCGCATTGGCCAAGGTCACGCGCAAGGGGACGTGTCCGGCCAGGTTCCAGCGAAAGCCATCCTCGGTGCGCTCTGCCGACTCCACGGCCGCATTGGCCGAAATCAATCTCACGCCCCCCATCGGCTGCGGCGCGACCCGCAACTCAGCCGAAGGACCTGACAGATGGACAAAGGTTTCTCCCTCGTGCTGGTTGAACCCGGCCACGGACTGGCTGGCCCTCAGGTTGGGAAAACCCAGTTCAGCCGGCAGCCGCACGGTGCGCAAATTGCCGTCACCGCGGATGCGCCATCCATTCGACGTTGTTGCAACGGCCATGTTGCGAAAGGCCTCCACCTTGCGCGCATAGTCCGAGGCAAAAACCGGCGTCAATTCCTGCGCCCGAACCCAGTCAAACACCTTGTCCAGTGACTTGAGCCCCGCCGGCTTGGTCACCAGATAGGTATGGAAATAAACATCGACCGGTTTCAGCCGCCTCGGCTTTTCGGTGAACTCAAACGTCTCCAGGACGCGCTCAAATCCGTAAAACGGCCCGGTCCAGTTGTTGGTGTAGACGTTCTCGTTCTGGTTGGGCGCAAAAACCTGGAACAGCCCGTTGCGCTCGATGCCAAGCCCTTCAACCGAGGTCAGCGTAGGGTTGGAATGCGTGGCCAGCGTATCGCCGCCATTCATGTTCAACACACCCACTTTTTGTGTCCAGGCCAGTGCATCACGCCCCGGTATGCAGTCTCCCGTCCAGAGAAACATTGCAACTTTTTTGCCCGCAGGTGCCAGGCGGCTCTGGACATAGTGAACCGATCCTTCGATCTCTCGCTGCAAGTCGTACTTGTAGCCCGGTATGTTCAGGTGATAGCCCTCTGCGGTGTCCTTGCGGTTGGCCATGCGCCAATTGAAGGGATGTGAATAACTGTGCGAAGCGATCTCCACCTGCGGCTCGCTGAAGATCTCCCTGGCCACGGCCTCCAGCCGGCCTGACAGCTGTGGGTACAGACCTTGCGGCGACAGCTCGGCTTCGATCACCGACAGCGTCATCGGCAAGCGGTACTTCCTGACAACCCGGTCACGGACGACTTCGCCAGCAAAAGGATTGCCCGGCAGCTCCGAGCGACTGACAAAGCCGTCGCCATCCATGTGCACCATCAGCATTCGCCGGCCGCTTTCCGTCGTCACATCAGGCACCGGCATGAGCGGCAGACGCAAAGACTCACGGAAAAAAGCGAAGGGATCAATCACCCAACGGTTCTGCTCCCCACTGGACAGCGTCACCGTCGCGTAGGGAGCCATCACATACCCGCCCCAGGGGGTGATGGCAGCGGCCACCTGTTTTGCCGCGCCCTTGGTCAAGGTCAGCCAAGTCCGGCCTTGACTGATCGTCAGCGGCTGGAACTCGCTGGGATGGGGCCGTGGCTGACGCTCCAACCCGACCGTCGGCGCTTGCACGGCAATGCTGACGGGTCCGGCCTGGTCCGAGACAGTGGGCGCGTCAACCCCCAGCTTGTCCTTCAATGGCGGCTCCAGCAAGGGGCCGATCTCGTTGACCAGCGCCACCGGCACGCCTTCATCCACACGCAGTGCCAACCACGCGGCAAGTTTTGTCCGTTCGGGGGCTGTGCCCGGGGTCTCCAGCCAGAGCACCACGCCTGCGTAGCGTCCAGCCAGCCCGCCCTCTGGCAGCGACCGGGCGTCAACATACTCCACCATATAACCCAGGTGATTGAGCGGCATGGTGGCATAACGCACAGCATCCGTCGCGCGCAACGCATACTCGCTGGCCAACGGGCTGTGGACGACCAGGATGCGCCTGGGCATCACTTCGACCAGGCCCACACCCAGGCTGGTCAGATCCGGCGTGGCGACCCAGGGAATAAAACCGAGGGACTCAATGCGTCGTGCGGTCTGTCTTGCCAACTCTCTTTGTGCCGGCGGTACATAGTCAATGACGATGCCGGGCAGACCGTATTCGTCACGGGCACGCTTGAGCTGCACCTGCAGCCATGCCTGATCGTCCTGAGGTACTTTCCGGTAAACAGCGCGCCCGGCGTCGTAACCCTGGAACAGGGACTCCGCCGCGATCATCGCCACGTCACCACGTGTCTGTTCGAGAATCTCGAAACCACGGTTGAAGATCAGCTTGGCCTGCGGGTAACGGCGCTTGACCTCCTTCACAAGGGCGACCAGCCCAGCCTCCTGACGGGATTTCTCCTCAGCGGTCTTGGCAAACAAGTGATAGGAATCCAGGGTATCGAGGAAAAAGCTGCGATACCCCTTTTCCCACAAGGGTGCGACCACGGATTCAGAAAAAAATTGCGGCCATCCAGGTGCGGCCTGGTCAATCAAGCGGCTGCCCCAGTCCCTGTTCTCACCGCGCAACCAGGCTGCGGGGATGCGCCCGGCATAGGAACGAGACGGGTGCACTTCGCCGACGGACACGTAGGCGACCAACTCGGTCTGTGGCAGCTTGACCACCTGGGCATCCGGGACATGTCCCGGATCGACCACGACCAAGTCAAACGCCTGCAAGCTTTCCCAGGGAGGATTGCTACCGTAGAAAAAAGCGACCGCCGGCGCCGCCCAGACAGATCCCGCCATCAGCAGGACACTCAGCAGCAGTCCGCACGTTTTCAGCGCATACGATGGCACGACCCCGGCAATCCATCGGATTGGGTGCATTGATTTATTTATTCAAAACAATCCGTGCGCTCCGGTCCATGACAGACCGTTGCAGATCTGCTGACCTTTTTATTGTCCCAACGAACGCACTTTCAGCCAAGTGGGCAGCAATGCTTTCCACTCGGCACAAACCCTTTATCAATTGTATCGAATTGACGGCTTGAAGTTTCGTTTAAGGACCGGTGTCGCAGGTCAGCGAGAGGACCCGGATTCGCTCTGACGCTGGAATTTCCATGTGCTGCGGCACATGTCTTCCAGACCCAGCTGGGCCGACCAGCCCAATTCCCGAGCAGCCTTGTCGGCCTTCGCATAACAGGCCGCCACGTCACCAGGCCGACGTGGCGTGATCTTGTAAGGCACGGACTGGCCGCTGACATGCTCAAAAGCACGAACCATCTCAAGAACACTGCTGCCATGCCCCGTGCCCAGATTGACGGCATGCCAGCCCGCATGGTGGGCCAGGAAACCCAGGGCTGCCAGATGGCCTCGCGCCAGATCCATCACATGGATGTAATCCCGGACACCGGTGCCATCGGGCGTCGGGTAGTCATCCCCAAACACTTGAAGTGCCTGCCGCTGCCCCGCTGCCACCTGCGCAATGTAGGGCATCAGGTTATTCGGAATTCCACGAGGGCTTTCGCCGATCAGGGCGCTGTCATGCGCACCCACCGGATTGAAATACCGCAAACAGGCGATGCGCCAACGCTGGTCGGACTTGGCCACATCCAGCAGCATTTCTTCGATATGCAACTTGCTGCGCCCATAGGGATTGGTCGCACTGGTCGGGTGCTTCTCGTCCAGAGGCAGGTACTGCGGCTCGCCATACACAGTTGCACTGCTGCTGAACACCAGGGTTCCGATAGACACGGCCTGCATGGCCTGCAACAGACTGATGGTGCCTTGCACATTGTTGGCGTAATACTCGACCGGCTTGTCGACCGACTCGCCCACGGCCTTGAGCCCGGCGAAGTGGATGACAGCCTCAATGCCGGCCGCCCGCAGCGTCCGGGTCAACAATTCCGCGTCGCGAATATCCCCCTCGACAAACGTCATGGGCCGTCCAGTGATGTGCGCCAGATGATTGACCACCCTCCTGTCGCTGTTGCTCAGGTTGTCATATAGCACGACGTCGTGCCCGGCTTGTGCCAACACCACGGCCGTATGGCTGCCGATGTACCCAGTTCCTCCGGTCAGCAGAATATTCATGGCATGGGTTCCTTGGTCGTACTTTGTGAGGGCGATCGTGTCGGGTGACGTCAAACGAACACGGGCAGTTGCGGCCATCGTGGCACGCTCTCCCTGGAAATTGAGACAATGCGGTTGTACGAACGGCAAAAAGCTGGCCGCATGTGTTGATCCAACCATCCTGCGACAATGAACCCTATGAGCCAAGTTTATATCCTGACCCTTTCCTGCCCGGACCGCCTGGGCTTGGTGCATGCCGTCTCTGGCTTCCTGCTGGAGCGCGGCGGCAACATCGAAGAAGCGGCGCAGTACAACGATCCGGCCACCGGCCTGTTCTTCATGCGCGTGCAGTTCGCCTGCGGCCAGGTGAGCTACGAGGACCTGCAGACCCAGCTCAAGCTGTTTGCCGATCCGTTCCAGATGCAGTGGAGCCTTAAGGCCGCCGCGCAGTCGATGCGCACCGTCCTTTTTGTCAGCAAGGAAGGCCACTGCCTGAACGACCTGCTGTTCCGCTGGAAGATCGGCCTGCTGCCGATCGACATCCGCGCCATCGTCTCGAACCACCGCGACTTCTACCAGTTGGCGGCCAGCTACAACGTGCCCTTCCACCACATCCCGGTGACGGCAGCCACCAAGCCACAGGCCGAAGCCAAGCAGTACGAAGTGGTGCAGGCCGAGGGCGCCGAACTGGTGGTGCTGGCGCGCTACATGCAGGTGCTGAGTGACGACATGTGCCGCAAACTTTCCGGCAAGGCCATCAACATCCACCACAGCGTCCTGCCCAGCTTCAAGGGCGCCAAGCCCTACTACCAGGCCCATGACCGCGGCGTGAAGCTGATCGGTGCCACCGCCCACTATGTGACGGCCGACCTCGACGAGGGCCCGATCATCGAGCAGGACGTGGCCCGCGTCGACCACAGCAAGACGGTGGAAGACCTGACCGCCATCGGCCGCGACACCGAGAGCCAGGTGCTGGCGCGTGCCGTCAAGTGGCACAGCGAACACCGCGTCATCCTCAATGGTCACAAGACCGTGATCTTCAAGTAAGCAGCATCGCTGCCAAACAGAACGCCCCGCAGCCGCAAGGCCCGGGGCGTTTTTCGGACCACGGCAGATCAGGCGGCAGCCGGCATCTTTTCCTTGAAGCCCAGCTTGTCCAGTGCGTCCGACAGCTGCTTCACGCTGCGATCGGGCTGGTGCAATTTGTCCAGACCAAACAGGCCGATGCGGAAGGTGCTGAAGTCAGCCGGTTCGTCACACTGCAACGGCACGCCGGCAGCAGTCTGCAAGCCCAAGCCCAGGAATTTCTTGCTGTTCTGCACCTCCGGGTCGGTGGTGTAGCTCACCACCACACCAGGCGCCTTGAAGCCCTCGGCAGCCACGCTGACAAAACCGCGGCTCTCCAGCAGGGCGCGTACCTTGGCGCCGAGCGCAATCTGTTCCTGGCGCACTTTCTCGAAGCCGTAGAGCTTGGTCTCGCGCATCACCTCGTCAAGCCGTGCCAGCGCGTCGGTCGGCATGGTGGTGTGATACGTGTGGCCACCGTTTTCATAGGCTTCCATGACCTGCAGCCACTTCTTGAGGTCGGCCGCAAAACTGGTGCTGGTGGTGCTTTCGATGGCGGCGCGGGCGCGCTCGCTGAGCATGACCATGGCGCAGGCGGGTGAACCGCTCCAGCCTTTTTGCGGCGCACTCACCAGCACATCCACGCCGGTGGCCTGCATGTCCACCCACATGCAGCCGGAGGCGATGCAGTCGAGCACGAACAGACCGCCAACCTCATGCACGGCGTCGGTCACCTTGCGGATGTAGTCGTCCGGCAGGATCATGCCGGCGGCGGTTTCCACGTGCGGAGCGAACACCACGTCGGGACGCTTGGCCTTGATGGTGGCCACGACTTCCTCGACAGGGCAGGGAATCCAGGATGCCTGCGATCCGCCGCCAATGCGGCGCGCCTTCAGCACGGTGGACTCGGCAGGAATGTTGCCCATGTCAAAGATCTGGGTCCAGCGGTAGCTGAACCAGCCGTTGCGGATGACCAAGGTCTTCTTGCCGGTGGCGAACTGGCGTGCCACGGCTTCCATGCCGAAGGTGCCACTGCCTGGCACCAACACGGCGGACTTGGCTTTGTAGACTTCCTTGAGGATGCCGGAGATGTCCTTCATCACGCCCTGAAAGCGTTTGGACATGTGATTGAGGGCACGATCGGTGTAGACGACGGAAAACTCGAGCAGACCGTCAGGGTCTACATTGGGCAACAAGCCAGGCATGGCGATCTCCGGGTAAGTATGGTTCTTCTGGAAGGCTCGCGAAAAGCTTAGCACGCCAAGCATGCCCTTGGCATCCGGGGTATTACCCGGCCGGATGTGTGCCCATGGCCTCACCCAGCCGGATGGGCTGCCCCGGCGCCCAGGCCGGATGAAAGCCGATCTGCCCACGCGGCCACAGCATCACCACCGTGGAACCCAGCAGGAAACGGCCCATTTCTTCGCCCTGCTTCAGGCGCACGTCCTGCCCCTCGTAGCGCCATTCGTGGACCGCGGGACGGCGCGGCGGGTTGACCACACCATGCCAGACCGTGGCCATGCTGCCCACGATGGTGGCGCCGACCAGGGTCAGCACCAGCGGGCCATGGGCCGTGTCGAACACGCAGACCACACGCTCGTTGCGGGCGAACAGGCCCGGCACGCCGCGGGCCGTGGTTGGATTGACGGAAAACAGCTCGCCCGGCACGTAGATCATGCGGGCAAGCACACCGTCACAGGGCATGTGAATCCGGTGGTAGTCGCGCGGACTCAGATACAAGGTGGCAAAACTGCCGCCCTCGAACTGGGCCGCCAGCGCGGCATCGCCGCCGACCAGGGCCGTCGTGGAATAACGATGGCCCTTGGCTTGAAAAATCTGGTCCTGCTCGATCGCTCCGAACTGGCTGATGGCGCCATCCACTGGGCAGATGAAATCGGCTGCCGCCAGCGGGCGGGCGCCGTCTTTCAGCGGGCGGGTGAAAAACTCGTTGAAGGTAGCGTAGCTGGCCGGATCGGGATTCGCGGCTTCGCTCATGTTCACGCCATAACGGCGAATGAAGCGGCGGATGATGCCGGTGGTGAGTGCCCCCATGGGCGCTCCGGCAACCTGGCCGGCAAGCGCCGTCAGGGCCTTTTTCGGCAACAGATACTGGGGTAGCACAGCAAGACGATCGGACACGGTAGCTACCGCCAGGGTGAAAGTGAATGAACCGCAAATTATAGTGAGCAAGGCCTAGAATCCTTCCCCATGAATGCCACCCTCTCCAGCCCTCAGGTCAATGCCCAGCAGCGGGCCGAACGGCAAGCGCAAGTTGTCCAGGCTCTGCAGGCCGTGTTGCCCGCCCATGCCCTGCTGTGGCACAGCGAGGACGTCACGCCCTACGAATGCGACGGCCTGACCGCCTACCGTCAGCGCCCGCTGGTGGTGGCCCTGCCCGAGACCGAGGCGCAGGTGCAAGCTGTGCTCAAGACCTGTCATGCACTGGGTGTGCCGGTGGTGCCCCGTGGCGCCGGCACCGGCTTGTCGGGCGGCGCCATGCCGCTGGCCCAGGGCGTCACGCTGAGCCTGGCCAAATTCAACCAGATCCTGAAGATCGACCCGACCAGCCGTACGGCCGTGGTGCAGGCCGGCGTGCGCAACCTCGCCATCAGCGAAGCCGCCGCCCCCTACGGCATGTACTACGCCCCAGACCCATCGAGCCAGATCGCCTGCACCATCGGCGGCAACGTGGCCGAGAACTCCGGTGGCGTGCACTGCCTCAAGTACGGCCTGACCGTGCACAACGTGCTCAAGGTGCGTGGCTACACCATCGAGGGCGAGCCGGTCGAGTTCGGCAGCGATGCACTGGATGCCGCCGGCTACGACCTGCTGAGTGTTTTCATTGGCTCCGAAGGCATGCTGGCCGTGACGATGGAAGTCACCGTGCGCCTGGTGCCGAAGCCGCAATTGGCCCGCTGCATCATGGCCAGCTTCGACGACATGCGCAAAGCCGGTGACGCCGTGGCGGCCGTGATTGCCGCCGGCATCATCCCGGCCGGGCTGGAAATGATGGACAAGCCCATGACGGCAGCGGTGGAAGACTTCGTGCACGCCGGCTACGACCTCAACGCCGAGGCTATCCTGCTGTGCGAAAGCGACGGCACACCCGAGGAAGTGGAAGAGGAAATCGGCCGCATGAGCGACGTACTGCGCGCAGCCGGCGCCACGGCGCTGGCCGTCAGCCGCGACGAGGCCGAGCGGCTGCGCTTCTGGAGCGGCCGCAAGAACGCCTTCCCGGCCAGCGGCCGCCTGGCACCCGACTACATGTGCATGGACTCGACCATCCCGCGCCGCCGACTGGCCGACATCCTGCTTGCGATCCAGCAGATGGAAAAAAAATACGGCCTGCGCTGCGCCAATGTGTTCCACGCCGGCGATGGCAACCTGCATCCGCTGATCCTGTTCGACGCCAACGACCCGGATCAGCTGCACCGCTGCGAGCTGTTTGGCGCCGACATCCTGGAAACCAGCGTTGCCATGGGTGGCACCGTCACCGGCGAGCATGGCGTGGGCGTGGAGAAACTCAACTCCATGTGTGTGCAGTTCAGCCGGGAAGAGAACGAACAGATGCTCGGCCTCAAACGCGCATTTGATCCGCAGAGCCTGCTCAACCCGGGCAAGGTGATCCCGACGCACAACCGCTGCGCCGAATACGGCAAGATGCTGGTACGAGGCGGCCAGATCTCGCACCCCGATCTGCCACGTTTCTGAAGCCGCACTGATGCTCGGCTTGCGCGGCTTTGCCTGGTTGCTGCTGTTTCAGTCGGCTGGCGAGCTGCTGGCGCATGGTCTGCGCCTGCCGTTTCCCGGCCCGGTGGTGGGCATGCTGTTGCTGCTGTTTGCCCTGAGCTTCAAAGCCGTGCGCGAACCCGTCGCGGCCTGCGCCGATTACCTGCTGTCCCATCTGTCGCTGCTGTTCGTGCCGGTGGGCGTGGGCGTCATGACGCACCTGGGCCTGATCAGCGCCTTCGGTCTGCGCATGTTGCTGACCATCGTCTTGTCCACCTGGCTGGGGTTGGCGGTCACGGCCTTGGTGCTGCGTGCATTGACGCGACGCGGCCAAGCGCCCCAGGAGAACTGAGCCATGCCCAAGTTTGTTGAGTTGTGGGTCTACCTCTCCACCACGCCGCTGTTCGGCCTCACCGCCACGCTGGTGGTGTATGTGCTGGCGCACGCCCTGTATGTCCGCCTGCAGCAAGCCCCCTGGGCCAACCCGGTGCTGTGGACGGTGATCACCATTGCAGGCGGGCTGCTTGCCACCGATGTCCCCTACCCCACCTATTTCTCCGGTGCCCAGTTCATCCACTTCCTGCTCGGCCCGGCGGTGGTGGCACTGGCCTGGCCACTGTGGCAGCGACGCGAAGAACTGCGCCGCCGCTGGGCACCCTTGCTGCTGGCAGCACTCGCCGGTGGCGCGGCCTCCGCCGGTTCGGCACTGGCACTGGGCTGGGCCTTCGGCTTGCCTTCCGACGTATTGTTGTCACTGGCCTCCAAGTCGGTCACCGCGCCGGTGGCCATGGGCATTGCCGAGCAGATTGGCGGCATCCCGGCGCTGGCGGCCGTGTTCGCCGTACTGACCGGCATCATCGGCGCCCTGAGCGGCAAATACCTGTTCGATCTGCTGCGCATCTCCACCACGCCAGACGGCTGGATGGCGCGCGGCTTTGCCCTGGGCACCACCTCGCACGGCCTGGGCGCAGCGCGCGCGCTGCAGGTCAACGCCGACGCCGGCGCCTATGCCGGCCTGGCGTTGGGCCTGCAGGTGGTGCTGGCCTCGCTGCTCATCCCGCTGCTGTTTCGCTGGCTCTGAATCAGGCCGCGTCAGGCACCGGTGGTACATTGCGGCGCGATATTTCCGTTTTCCCAACTGGAGTGACACCATGATTCTTGCTTTCAAGCGCCGCACCCTGGGCCTGGCTGCCGCCGGCCTGCTGTTTGGCTCGCTGGCGACAGCTCAGCCCGCCACCATCAAGCTGATGGTCGGTTTCCCGCCCGGGGGCGGCACCGATGCCATCGCCCGTGTGCTGGCCGACAAGCTCAAGGACCAGCTTGGTGCCAACGTCATCGTGGACAACAAGGCGGGTGCTGGCGGCCAGATCGCGGCGCAAGCACTCAGGGCGGCGCCGGCAGACGGATCGGTGCTGTTCCTGTCGCATGATCACACCATCTCCATCCTGCCGCAGGTCGTCAAGAACCCCGGCTTCGACCCGGCACACGACTTCGTGCCGGTGGCTGGCTTCGCCAGCTTCGCCAATGGCCTGGCGGTCTCGGGCGGCACGCCCGCCAAGACGGTGAACGAGTACGTGGCCTGGGTGCGTGAACACGGCAAGGGCAAAGGCACCGTAGGCGTGCCGGCACCGGCCTCGACCCCGGAATTCTTCGTCAAGGTGATCGGCGAAAAATACAAACTCGATCTGCAGGCCGTGCCTTACCGCGGCAGCGCGCCGATGATGGGCGACATGCTGGGCAACCAGATTGCTGCCGGTGTCGGCTCGGTGCCCGACTTCATCGAGAACCACAAGGCTGGCAAGATCCGTATCGTGGCAGTGATTGGAGCCAAGCGCCAGGCCCTGCTGCCGGATGTGCCGACCTTCGATGAACTCGGCCTGAAGGGTTTCGACGACCTGCCCTACTACGGGATCTTTGCCCCGCATGGAACGCCCAAAGCAACGCTGGACCGCTACTCGGATGCACTGGCCAAGGTCATCGCCCTGCCGGAAGTGCGCGAACGCCTCACCACCATGGGACTGACCGTTGGTCACATGACATCCCAGCAACTCGCCAACCGCGAACGCGCCTACACCAAGACCTGGGCCAAGATCATCAAGGACAGCGGCTTCCAGGCCCAGTAAGAACCAGCCTCAAAGGCTCCAGCTCCGCCAGCCAAAGGCCTGTCGACTGGAGCCCGCCTCCTTCAAACGGTCTGTCTGGCCTTGCCAGCAGCTGTTTGCAGCGTCTTAGAACGTCTCCCAGTCATCTTCCGTACTGGCCGCCGCGGACTGGCTGAGCGGCTTGGCGGCAGGTGCCTTCTTCGGTGCTGCAGCAGTGGACGCGCCTTTGAGTTCCTTTTTCATCTGCACCACTGCAGCCCCAACTTGGCTGGATGCTTTTGAGAAAGCAGTGTTGCCACCAAGTTGCTGCTCGGCCACGTCATAAGCGCCTTGGTTGATCAGCCGCGCCACTTTGCCGGCCTCTTGGTGAAACTCCCGGTGCGCATCCATCAGGCTGACAAAGCTGGGTTTGCCGCCGTATTGCGATTGACCCGCCCCATGCAGCCATTTGCCCAGCACGCAGCAATCATCACAACTGATGGTTTCGGCGTCCATGGTTTCATGACGCATGGCTGCCGTACGCAATTTGGCGCGCCAGTCGGCATGTGCCTGGATGGCCCCATCCAGATCAATCCCCGCGCCCCCCTCTTTCTCCACAGACGAGGCAGCAGCAGGCCGGGTTAGGGCACGTCGCTCCATCGTCCTGGAGGATGCAGAAGAGTAAACAGCCGTGGACGGGGTAGCCAGAGGCCTTTGCCCCTGAACTGACAGTTTGAACACCGACACCGCCTGCACCAGGTCGTTGGCCTGCCCCTTGAGGCTGGAGGCCGCCGCTGCCATCTCTTCCACCAGCGCAGCGTTCTGCTGCGTGGCCTGGTCCATCTGCGTCACGGCCTCGCCCACCTGCGCCACGCCCTGGCTCTGTTCGGTACTCGCGGCACTGATCTCGCCCATGATGTCGGTCACGCGGCGGATCGATGCCACCACCTCGCTCATGGTGGTACCAGCCTGGTCCACCAGGGCACTGCCTTGTTCGACACGCGTCACGCTGTCGGTGATCAGGGTCTTGATTTCCTTGGCGGCTTCGGCACTGCGGCCGGCCAAGCTACGCACCTCGCTGGCCACCACGGCAAAACCACGGCCTTGTTCACCAGCGCGCGCGGCTTCCACCGCCGCGTTCAGGG
>NZ_BCWP01000011.1 GCF_001592265.1 Curvibacter delicatus NBRC 14919
GGACAAGGCATCGCCCTCCTTGCCCTCGAACTCGGCCTTGGAACAATCGACGTTTCCTTCAATCTGAGCGCCCAGCAAGCGCACTTCCCCTGAGGCCTTGAACCCATCGCGCAGAAACACGCTGCCATTGAGGTTGGCGCGGTCTGCCCACCATCCGGGCAAGTAACTCCCCGACAAACTCACAAGCCCTTGAAACCTCGACCCCATGGACTCGAGCGGCTGCTCGAAATAGCACTTCAAGCAACTCAAACCGAACGGGATCAGCGCGTTACTTAGATTGAGCACTCCTTCTACCCAGGCCCCTTGCAGCCGAACCCCTTGCTCATGCACTGGCGCGTCGTCATCGCCGCCAAGTACCAAGAAGCGCAAGAATTCCGCGCGCACCGCGTTGTCGTCTGTTCGTTCCGTCGGACGGTCTTGACCTATCTCAGCTAATAAGCCATCGGCACATGCCCCTAGGAGCAGTTTCTCCGCCGGTTGCAGTGGCTGAAATTCAGCCAACGTTCGGCCACGTGGCTTCTTGCCCATCTTGTCTCCCTTCTTTTTATTTGATCTCTCAGCTTCCGTTGGACTGCCCAAGCCGCTCGCTCTTCCAGTACACGTCGTCTCCGCCGTTCATGCGGTTGAGCACGCGCGCCAGCACGAACATCAGATCACTCAGCCGGTTGAGGTACTGGCGCGGTGCCTCCTTGATGGCCTCTTCGCTGCCCAGCGCCACCACCGCGCGCTCGGCGCGGCGCGCCACGGTGCGGCACACATGCGCCAGTGCGGCAGCGCGTGAACCGGCGGGCAGGATGAACTCCTGCAGGCGCGGCAATTGCGCGTTGTAAGTGGCCAGGGCCTCGTCCAGTGCCAGCACCGCCTCGGGCTTGAGCAGCTCGTACCCCGGGATGGACAGCTCACCGCCCAGGTTGAACAGCTGGTGCTGGATCTCCACCAGCAGCACGCGTACATCGGCCGGCATCTCCTCGCACAGCAGCACGCCGATGTGCGAGTTCAGTTCATCCACTTCACCCATGGCATGCACGCGCAGGCTGTTCTTGGAGACGCGCTGGTTGTCGCCCAGGCCGGTGGTGCCGTTGTCCCCGGTGCGGGTGGCGATTTGCGTGAGGCGATTTCCCATGATGGCAACCTTGGATCAAAATGTGGGTTGACCGCGCCTGAAGGTTTCAGGCGCTGAAAGTTCGATTATTCCCCAGCCGCTGTCCTGGCTGGGTCTGCCCGTCTGGAGACTTCATGAACGCCCCTGCTCAAGCCGCCCACCTGCTGCCCGAGATCCACCAGCGCGAGGTGCCACCGGCCCTGGTCGAAGCACTCAAGGCCCGGTTCGGCGAGCGCTGCTCCACCGCGCTGGTGGTGCGTGAACAGCATGGCCGCGATGAATCGGTGTACTCCGTACCACCGCCGGCCGCCGTGGTGTTTGCCGAGAGCACGGCCGATGTGTCAGACGCCGTGAAGCTGGCCAGCCAGCACAACATGCCGGTCATCCCCTTCGGTGTCGGCTCTTCGCTGGAAGGCCACCTGCTGGCGGTGCAGGGCGGCATCAGCATCGACGTGTCACGCATGAACAAGGTGCTCTCGGTCAATGCCGAAGACCTGACCGTCACCGTGCAGCCGGGCGTGACGCGCAAGCAACTCAATGACGAGATCAAAAGCACCGGCCTGTTTTTCCCGATCGACCCCGGTGCCGACGCCAGCATCGGCGGCATGAGCGCCACCCGTGCCAGCGGCACCAACGCCGTGCGCTACGGCACCATGCGCGAGAACGTGCTGGCGCTGGAAGTGGTGACCGCCAGCGGTGAGGTGATCCGCACCGGCACACGCGCCAAGAAAAGCAGCGCCGGCTACGACCTGACGCGCCTGCTGGTGGGCAGCGAAGGCACGCTGGGCGTGATGACCGAGATCACACTCAGGCTCTACCCGCTACCGGAAGCGATCTCAGCCGCCATCTGCTCGTTCCCGAGCATCGAGGCCGCCGTGCGCACCACCATCCAGATCATCCAGATGGGCATTCCGATCGCCCGCGTGGAACTGATCGACGCCCACACCGTGCGCATGGTCAACACCTATGCCAAGCTGAGCCTGCGTGAAGAGCCCATGCTGCTGATGGAGTTCCACGGCTCGCCGGCCGGCGTGAAGGAACAGGCCGAGACGGTGCAGGAGATTGCCAGCGAGTTCGGCGGCAACGCCTTCGAATGGGCCACCACGCCGGAGGAACGCACCCGCCTGTGGACCGCGCGGCACAACGCCTACTTTGCCGCCATCCAGAGCAAACCGGGCTGCCGCGCCATCAGCACTGACACCTGCGTGCCGATCTCGCGCCTGGCCGATTGCCTACTCGACTCGGTGACCGAGGCCGATGCCAGCGGCATCCCCTACTTCCTGGTCGGCCATGTCGGTGACGGCAACTTCCACTTCGGTTACCTGATCGACCCCGACAACCCGCAAGAGCGCGAAACGGCCGAAGCGCTGAACCATCAACTGGTGACGCGTGCGCTGCAACTGGGCGGCACCTGCACCGGCGAACACGGCGTGGGCCTGCACAAGATGGACTTCCTGTTGACTGAAGCCGGCAGCGGTGCGGTGGACATGATGCGCACCATCAAACGCGCGCTGGACCCGAAGAACATCATGAACCCGGGCAAGATCTTCGCGCTCTGATCAGCGCGCCGCGCCCGCTAGGCCGGTTTGCGCGCGATGACGGTGGCAAACCGTTTCACGGTGTTGCCGGGCGCCTCGAATGTGCTGAGCTCGTTCAGCACAATGTCCCAGCCGTCAAAGCACTGCAACAACTCGGCGGCCCCGAACAGGCAATGCTCCGTCGGCTCGAACATGTCCAGGTAGGTGGTGCCTTCAATCAGCACATTGACCGCCGCAATGCCGCCGGGCCGCACATGCTGCTGCAACTCAGCCAGCACCTTGCGTGCGGTGACGCAATCGAAAAACATCAGCAGGCCGATGGAGACGATGGCGTCATAGTCGGCACCGATCAGGTACTGGCGCAAGTCGGCCAGTTCCGCCCGCACCGGCAGCGCCTCCGCCGTCGCCCGCTGCTGCATGTGGGCCACCGCCGCCTGGCTGGCGTCGAGCGCCGTCACGCGGCAGCCTTGTCGCGCGGCCGCAAACGCCAGGTTGCCCATGCCGCTGCCGAAGTCCAGCACCTCACCGCGCAGGTGGGGCAAGGTCAGCGTCTCGAACGGATTGAGTGCCAGCGCCTGCGGCGTGGCGCCCTGGCTGAACTGCTGGTCGAAGAAGGTGATGCTGTGGTTCATGACTGAGGAATCTCTGGATCTGGCTACCGCTGCCAAGCACCATGCCGTCGGGCACACCGCTTGCGGGGCTGACCCTTATTTGCCCAGTTGCGAAGCCAACAGGTCAAAGAAACGCTTGTAGAACTGCTCGTCGACAATCGTCTTGCCGGCCACCTTGATGAGGTGATCTGTGGTCTTGCCCCAGGGCATGGCAATGCCGCCGCCGGGCACACTCAGGCTGGCAGCGCCGGAGGTTTTTTTCAGGTTGTAGGTGGACTCTTCCGCATTGACGTAGACCGTGGAGCCGCTGCCGTCGGGTTTGGCGATGCAGGTCACGTCGAAATCGATCACCACATTCACATCGGTGTCCGGCTGGAAGTCCTTGTGGGCCTTCAGGTTCAGGTCCATGGTCATGTCGATGCGGTACCCTTGGCTCAGCAGCGCACGCCGGGCCGCCACGCAGGCTACGCCTTCAGCCTGCCCGTAGTGACGGAAGTACGGGCTCTGCTGGGCAAATTTCTCGTTCTGATGGACCGTGGGGGTTCCGCAGGCGGCCAGCAGCGCTGCGCTCAGCACGAGGGCGATCTGGGCAAAGAGACGACGTAGCGAGTTCATGAAGGCTGAGTTCTCAGGTAGGTGAGCGGGTATGCCCGTCGTTATTGTGCCCGTTGGCGAATGACCAGGGCAACACCGCCCAGAATGGCGGCGGAGGCCAGCAGCAGGGAGTTGCCGGCGAAAGCGAGCAACACCAATGCGGTGAGAAGAATCACTCGTGCCAATGTCATGACTGTGGTTCGACTTGCTCGTTTATTAGTTTGTCTTTATGTCGTAGTCGCCACGCTTTTCATTAAATTCAAAACTCATAACTCGTGGATAGTCGTCTGCCGCCTTAAGAAATAAGTCTCTGACTTCTGTAAGCGGTACTCTCCATATGAGATCATTTTTGTCATAGTCTGACACCACATACACATCACTCCAGTTTCTGGTTTCATCCCTTTCAACAAGACTCGTATACGCGTGTATGAATTGATTTGCCATGTAGGTTGCTGTCTTTAGCTTCGCGACCTCTTCTTCCATTTCGTACACATCTGGTAGATCATGGCCGTTTAGCTTAGTGACCTTCTTCCCACGTGCTTTATATGCAAACACGTTGAGAGTCCTCTGGCTGGTTGTTGTGGAGACTTTGTGCAGCTCAATTAGTCTTCTCAAGATAAAGAAGCCAATCATTAAGTCTCGTTCAATGATGCAGTGAGATCGTTCACTCCATCTCGCCGGTTTTGAAACACGTCGAATACTTTGTGCTATTCGTCTGAGCTCTTCTTTCCAATAGATTGACTCGATCATCTTGTCAGTCTCTCGTAGCCAATTACGACGTCTGCTCAAACTGATACACCCACACCAGCTTCCCCTGCGCCCCCTCCAGCTTCGCCAGCGGCGTCAGGCCCACCGCCTCAAACTCCAGACTCACCAGATACGCCCCGGGCTT
The DNA here is from genome assembly GCF_001592265.1 of Curvibacter delicatus NBRC 14919. Lineage (GTDB taxonomy): Bacteria > Pseudomonadota > Gammaproteobacteria > Burkholderiales > Burkholderiaceae_C > Hylemonella > Hylemonella delicata. The sequence continues at coordinate 4,738 of NZ_BCWP01000011.1, forward strand.
GAGTTCGGCTCGTGCCTTTTCGATGGCGCGCGGCATGCTCTCGGGGCGCTGGAACAGGTAAATCAGGCCGTAACCCGACCAGTCCGCTTTCCAGATATCGCCCCGCACCACCGTCGCCCAGGGGTAGCGGCGCGCGCAAAGAAAACGCAGTGGCCAGCTCCATTCGATGCCGTGCAGTTCGGCCAAGGGGTAGGCCTGGCGCAGCGCCTGTAGGCCGTGGCCGAGGCCGCAACCGGCGTCCAGCACGCGTGCGCCGGGTTCCAGCGGAGCAACACCGGGCAAGTCATTCAGGGCATCGGCCGGGGTGGGAAACAGCGGTGCATCGCGCCAAGCGTTGAGCGGGTAAATCAGGGCCAGCAGCGCCAGCGGTAGCAGCCAGCCCCAGGCCGGCAGGGCCAGGCCGCCAGCCAGCAAGGCCGAGAGCGGAAAACCCAGGCCGATGATGAGGCGGCGCCACCAGCTGGCGCCCAGTACGCTCAGGAGCACACCGGCAGCGGAGGCCAGCGCCAGTGCCAGCACCGCGTTGAGACCCGCGCGCAGTGACAGAACGAACAGCAGCCACGCCAGCCCCCACGCCAGCAGGGCCGGCAGGGGCCAGGGCAGACGGGCCAGCATGTTGGGGCCGGGTTGGCTCAGTGGCCGTTGCCGCGCAGGCGATCGATCAGGCCGTTGAGTTCGTCGAGCGAGCCGAACTGGATGCTGAGCTCGCCCATCTCTTCCACGCGGCCATGGCGCTTGACGCGCTTCTTGACGCGCACTTCGACCTCGGCGGTCAGCAGGTCGGACAGCTCTTCTTCCACGCGCTTGAGGTCGCGCGACTTTTCCTTGCCCGGTTTCTGCGGCGTGAGGGAGAACTCGGCACCGAGTTTTTTCACCAGGTTCTCCGCCTCGCGCACCGACATCTTCTTGGCGGTGATCTGGTTGGCGGCGGTGATCTGGGCCGCACGGTCCAGCGCCAGCAGGGCGCGGGCGTGGCCCATGTCGAGGTCGCCCGCCATCAGCATGGTCTGCACCGGCTCGGCCAGGTTCAGCAGGCGCAGCAGGTTACTGGCGGCGCTCCGCGAGCGGCCGACGGCTTGTGCCGCCTGTTCGTGGGTGAGCCCAAACTCCTTGATGAGGCGTTGCAGGCCTTGGGCCTCTTCCAGCGGATTGAGGTCTTCACGCTGGATGTTTTCGATCAGCGCCATGGCAGCGGCGGCTTCGTTCGGCACGTCGCGCACCAGCACCGGCACGCTGTCCAGCCCGGCCAGCTTGGAGGCGCGGAAGCGGCGTTCGCCGGCGATGATCTCAAACTTGCCGGCGTTCGGGCCGTCATGGAGCTTGCGCACCAGGATCGGCTGCATGATGCCCTGCGCCTTGATGGACTCTGCCAGTTCGTACAGCGCGCCCTCGTCCATGCGCGTGCGCGGCTGGTACATGCCAGGCACCATGTCGGTCAACAACAGCGAGGCTGGCTGGCCGGCGTTGGCGCCGGCCGCAGCGGCAGCGGCGGCCTCGGCGGCTTCGTCCACTTTGGGGCCCAGCAGGGCTTCGAGTCCACGGCCCAGGCCTTTGGGTTTTTTGGTCACCATGACGGTCCTCTTTTCCTCTTCTAATTTAAATCGGTCAGCCGGCGCAGCAGCGCCTGGCCCTGCGGCCAGTCGCCCAGACCCGAGTCGGCGTTGATGTGGCCGGCATTGCCCAGGTCCAGCAGTTCGGCACCCCAGTCGCGCGCCAGGCTGTCGGCTTTCTCAAAAGTGCAGTGCACGTCGTCGCGGCTGGCCACCAGAATGGTTTTGAACGGCAGCGGCTGACGCGCGATAGGCGACCAGCTGGGCAGCAGCGGCCGCATGGCCTCGCGTTCCACGTCGCCCGGCGCCACCAGCAGTGCCGCCTTCACGCGCTGCGCGTTCTGTGAATGCGCCGCCCAGGCCGCGACCTGGATGCAGCCCAGGCTGTGCGCCACCAGCACGGCCGGTTCGTCACAGCGCAGCACCGCCTCTTCCAGCTGCATCAACCAGTCGCCGCGCAAGGGGCGTTCCCAGTCGTGCTCTTGCACACGCGTGTAGCCGTGCGCGACCTCCCACCGGCTTTGCCAGTGCGCGGGGCCGGAGTTCTGCCAGCCGGGCAGGATGAGGACGTTGGCAGACTTCAATTGCTATGATTTTGATAGCTGTTGGCGCAATGACGGCAAGGCTTAGGGCTGCATTTCGCTTAAAAATCACATACCCTTGATGCGCTCGACCATTTCCTCGGCGAAGCTGACAAAAGCCTGCGCCCCCTTGGACGAGGGGTCGAACACCACACCCGGCACGCCGTAGCTGGGCGCTTCTGCCAGGCGCACGTTGCGCGGAATGACCGTGTTGAACACCTTGTCGCCGAAGTGGGCCTTGAGCTGGTCGCTCACCTGCTGCTGCAGTGTGATGCGCGGGTCGAACATGACACGCAGCAGGCCGATGATCTGCAGATCCTTGTTGAGGTTGGCGTGCACCTGCTTGATGGTGTTGACCAGATCGGTCAGGCCTTCAAGCGCGAAGTACTCACACTGCATCGGCACGATGACGCCGTGCGCGCTGCACAGGCCGTTGAGGGTGAGCATCGAGAGACTGGGCGGGCAGTCGATCAGCACGAAGTCGTACTCGGCATCCACTGCGGCCAGCGCCTCTTTCAGGCGCTTCTCTCGCCGCTCCACCTCCACCAGTTCAACCTCGGCACCGGCCAGCTCGCGGTTGGCGCCCAGGATATCGTAACTACAACCGCCTTCAGCAAGTTTCTCGCTTTTGGCGCGTGCTTCGGGAATGGAGGCCGACTCCAGCAGCACGTCGTAGACACTCAGCTTGAGCTGGCGCTTGTCGACCCCCGAGCCCATGGTGGCATTGCCCTGCGGATCGAGGTCCACCATCAGCACACGCTGACCGATCTTGGCCAGGCCGGCCGCCAGGTTGACCGTGGTGGTGGTCTTGCCGACGCCGCCTTTTTGGTTCGCAACGCAGAAAATTTTGGCCATGTGGTGTCCCGTGATGTGGAAGTCTTTTATTTGGTGAAAGCAAGTCGCAGGCCGAAACCGAGCAGGCACAGGCCAGCCAGTTTTTCCAGCACACGGCCGACCAGCGGGTTGGCGCGCAGATGACCGGCCAGATGGTGCGTCAGCAGCGTCATGGTCAGGCCGTAGAGAAAGGTCAGGACGGCAATCGTCAGCGCCATGAAGCTGAAGGTCGGCAGGCCCTGGTGCCGGGCCGGGTCAACGAAGAGCGGGAAGAAGGCCATGTAGAACACGATGGCTTTCGGGTTGAGCAGGGTGATCATCATGGCCTGGCGCAGGTAGTGGCCGGCCTTGATGTTGAGCACCGGTGCAGCGCCGGGTTTGGCCAGCAGCATCACCCCACCCAGCCAGGCCAGGTAGGCGGCGCCCAGCCACTGCACGGCATGGAAGGCCGTCGGGTAGGCCAGCAGCAGCGCCGACACGCCGGCCACCGCGGCCCACATCAGCAGCTGGTCGCCCAGGATCACACCGAGGGTCGCCGCCAGCCCGCCGCGCACCCCGCCCTTGCCGGTGGAGGTGATCAGGGCCAGGTTGCCCGGGCCGGGAATCAGCAGAAAAATGATGACCGTGGCGACAAATGCGCCGTAGTCCGCGACACCAAACATGGGGGAATTCCAGGAAACCGAAGGCCTGAGTTTACGTTAGGTTAGCGCCCCCGCCCGGGCGGTCGCGGCTGGTGGATTCCCCGCCACCCAAACCGCCCCCGGCCTCAAGCCTGCGGGCGCATCCAGATGATGCAGCGCTCGGCACCCAGCCCGGGCACGGCCAGTTGTTCCACGTGAAACACAGCCACGTCGGCCGGCAGCTGGGCCAGCTCGTCGGCCGGTTGTTTGCCCTTCATGGCCAGCCAGAACCCGGCCGGCGCCAGCGCGCTGCGCGACCAGTTGGTGAAGTCCACCAGCGAGGCAAAGGCACGGGAGCAGACCACGTCGTAACCGTCGGTCAGGGTCTCAACCCGGGCATGCAGGCCGCGCAAGTTGGGCAGCTTGAGCCCCACCGCCACCTGCTGAACAAAAGCCGCTTTCTTGGCCACGGTGTCGACGCAGGTGACGGCGATGTCCGGGCAGCAGATGGCAATCACCACCCCCGGCAGACCGGCGCCGGCGCCGACGTCGAGCAGCTTGAAGCCGGCGCCATCGGCCGGCGCCCTGCCCTGCAGCTGCTGGCGCAAGGGCCGGATGACGGCCAGGCTGTCGAGCAGGTGGTGCGTCAGCATCTCGGCCGGGTCCCGCACGGCGGTCAGGTTGTAGACCTTGTTCCATTTCTGGATCAGGGCCAGGTAGTCGAGCAGTTGGGTCAGCTGCGCTTCGCTCAATGTCAGGCCGAGTGCCTGCACCCCCTCTTTCAGGGTGCTCTGCAGGACATCTCTCATGCCTCGGCCGCTTCCGCCGGCAATGCGGCAAAACCTTTGAAGCCACCCTTCTTCAGGTGAATCAGCAGCAGCGAGATGCTGGCCGGCGTGATGCCGGAGATGCGCGAGGCTTGGCCCAGGGTTTCCGGCCGGTGCTTCTGCAGCTTCTGCCGCGCCTCGATCGACAGCGCCGAGACCTGCATGTAGTCCAGGCTGGCCGGTAGCTTGAGGCCTTCGTAATAGGAGGCGCGTTCGACCTCGTCTTTCTGGCGGTCGATGTAGCCGGAATACTTGGCCGCGATCTCCACCTGCTCCACCACTGGCGCATACAACTCACCCAGTGTTTCACGTGATACGTCGGCCACGGCCGGCGCTGCCGGATCGGTATTGGCCGGGGCCTTGGCGTACTTGCCGCCATCCATGGACATCAGGTTGGCGTAGCTCACGTCCGGCCGGCGCAACAGGTCGAACAGGTTGTACTCGCGCTCGATGGCCTTGCCCAGCACCCGCTCGGACTCGGCAGCCGGCAGGCTGCGCGGGTTGACCCAGGTGGATTTCAGGCGTTCTGTTTCACGTGAAACAGCATCGCGCTTGCGGCAGAAGGCATCCCAGCGGGCGTCGTCCACCAGGCCCATCTGGCGGCCGGCTTCGGTCAGGCGCATGTCGGCGTTGTCTTCCCGCAGCTGCAGGCGGAACTCGGCCCGGCTGGTGAACATGCGGTAGGGCTCGGTCACACCCTTGGTGATCAGGTCGTCCACCAGCACGCCCAGGTAGGCCTCGTCGCGGCGCGGCAGCCACGGCGCGTCGCCCCGGCACTGCAGCGCGGCGTTGATGCCGGCGAACAGGCCCTGGGCCGCCGCCTCTTCATAGCCGGTGGTGCCGTTGATCTGGCCGGCAAAAAACAGGCCACCGATCTGCCGCGTTTCAAAACTGCTTTTCAGTTCGCGCGGGTCGAAGTAGTCGTACTCGATGGCGTAGCCCGGGCGCAGGATGTGGGCGTTTTCCAGCCCCTTCATGCTGCGTACCAGTTCGTACTGGATGTCGAACGGCAGGCTTGTGGAGATGCCATTGGGGTAGTACTCGTTCGTCGTCAGGCCTTCGGGTTCCAGGAAGATCTGGTGGCTGTCCTTGTCGGCGAAGCGGTTGATCTTGTCTTCCACGCTCGGGCAATAACGCGGGCCGACGCCTTCGATCTTGCCGGTGAACATGGGGCTGCGGTCAAAGCCGGAGCGGATGATCTCGTGGGTGCGCTCGTTGGTGTGGGTGATCCAGCACGGCAGCTGCTGCGGGTGCATGGCCGCACTGCCCATGAAGCTGAACACCGGCACGCCCTGCCCTTCGTTCATGCCGCCGGGCATGCCGTCGCCGGGTTGCTCGGTGCATTTAGAGAAGTCGATGCTGCGGCCGTCCAGCCGCGGCGGGGTACCGGTCTTGAGCCGGCCTTGCGGCAGCTTCAGTTCCTTGAGGCGGGCGCTGAGCGACACTGCCGGCGGGTCGCCAGCGCGGCCAGCCGCGTAGTTGTTCAGACCGACGTGGATCTTGCCGTCCAGAAAGGTGCCCGCGGTCAGCACCACGGTCCGGCTGCGGAAGCGGATGCCGACCTGGGTCACCGCCCCCACCACCCGGTCGCCTTCCACCATGAGGTCGTCTACCGCTTGCTGGAACAGCCAGAGGTTGGGCTGGTTTTCCAGCCGGCGGCGGATGGCCGCCTTGTAGAGAATGCGGTCGGCCTGGGCGCGGGTGGCGCGCACCGCCGGGCCCTTGGAGCTGTTGAGAATGCGGAACTGGATGCCGCCTTCGTCGGTGGCAATCGCCATGGCACCGCCCAGCGCGTCCACCTCTTTCACCAGGTGGCCCTTGCCGATGCCGCCGATGGAAGGGTTGCAACTCATCTGGCCCAGGGTCTCGATGTTGTGGCTCAGCAGCAGGGTCTTGCACCCCATGCGGGCGGCCGCGAGCGCGGCTTCGGTGCCGGCATGGCCGCCGCCGACGACGATGACATCGAATTCTTGTGGGTACAACATGGTGCAGGGGGTGACCGTCAGGCGGTCCGCGCAGGGGAAAGAACCCGCAATTTTAGCCGGCCGGGCCGATTTACGCGACAATTGGGGCTATAAATCCGCCCCTCGGCCAAGTGCCATCTGCGCCAAGCGCTACAAATTCAATAGCAAATCACATGGATTGCCGTCCTGGCTGTGGCGCCTGCTGCATTGCCCCCTCCATTTCCAGCCCGATTCCCGGCATGCCCGTGATCAACGGCATCAGCAAACCGGCCGGTGTGCGCTGCATCCAGCTCGACAGCGCCAACCGCTGCCAGATCTTCGGCCACCCCGAACGGCCGGCCGTCTGCAGCAGCCTCCAACCCACCCCAGCCATGTGCGGCCAGGACTCAGCCCAGGCACTGCATTTCCTGAACCAGCTCGAACGGGCAACCCAGCCCGATGGACATGAAGCGATGACAAAATAAGATAAAAATGAAATAATCACAAAACCAACCAACTCAACACCCCCGATAGCCCACCTCATGAACCCGCCCGACACAACCCTGCCCGTGGCGGTCAAGGCCCGGCTCTGGCGCGGGCTGCCTTGGCTGGTGCTGACCGTGGGCGTGGCGCTCAGTGGCGTGGTGTACCTGGAAAACCGGGAAAACCTGGAGGCGCAGCAAAGCGCCATCTTCCAGTCCGAGGTGCGCAAGGCGGTCGAAATGATCGAGGCCCGCATGGGCACTTACCTGCAGATCCTGCGCGCCACGGGCGGGCTGCTGAAAACACAGCCACAGGTCAGCCGGGAACAGTTCCACAAATTCATCGACCAGCAAGGCGTTGGCACCGACCACACCGGCATCCAGGGCGTCGGGTTTGCGCGCCTGATCCGGCCCCAGGAACTGCAGGCGCACATCGCATCAGTCCGGCGTGAAGGCGTGGCGGACTACACCATCCGGCCCGGAGGTGAGCGGCCACTCTACTCATCGATTGTCTACATTGCCCCTGCGCTGGGTCGCAACCTGCGCGCGATCGGCTACGACATGTATGCCGAGCCGGTGCGCCGCCTGGCCATGCAGCGGGCCGCCGACACTGGCGAGATGAGCCTGTCGGGCAAGGTCCGCCTGGTTCAGGAAACCGGCCAGGACGAACAAGCCGGCTTTCTGGTCTACGCCCCGCTCTACCGGGAAGGGATGCCGCTCACCGGCGTCGAGGAACGCCGCGCCCACCTGGTGGGCTGGGTCTATGCGCCGTTTCGCATGAACGACTTCCTGACCGGCATCTATGGCGAGCGCGCCGGCAACCTGCTGATCGACATCTATGACGGGACCGACGCCACACCCGCCAACCTGATGCACACCGAGCAGGCCACCTGGCGTGACCCGAAGGACAAACCCTCGGCCATCTACGAAACCGTACAGACCCTGCACCAGATGGGGCACACCTGGACACTGCACATGCGGGCATCCGATCTGATGCTGTCCCGGATCGACACCCGCCTGCCCGCACTGCTGGGTCTGGGCGGCGTGCTGATGAGTCTGGTGCTCGCCCTTCTGATCCAGGTGCTGGTCACCCGGCGCGAGCGGGCCATCGCCATGGCCATCAAGATGAACGACGCGCTGGTGCAGGAGCGGGCCAAGCTCTCTGCCATCATCGCCGGCACACACGCCGGCACCTGGGAGTGGAACGTGCAGACCGGCGAGACCACGTACAACGCGCATTGGGCCCAGCTCATCGGCTACGGGCTGTCAGAACTCGAACCCACCTCCATCGAGACCTGGACCGATCGCACCCATCCGGACGATTTGAAAACCTCCAGAGCCTTGTTGCAGCAGCATTTCGATGGTCAGCTCGAATACTACGAATGCGAAGCGCGCATGCGCCACAAGGATGGCCATTGGATCTGGGTGCTCGACCGCGGCCAGCTCGCCAGCCGGACGCCCGACGGCAAGCCCTTGATGATGTGCGGCACCCGGTTGGACATCACACACCACAAGCAACTGGAAGAGAGCTACAAGCACGGTGCCCACCATGACCAGTTGACCGGGCTGCCCAACCGCACCCTGCTGGCCGATCGGCTGGAGCACAGCCTGCTGGTCGCGCAGCGCAACCACGAGGCGCTGGCGCTGATGTTCATGGACATTGACGGCTTCAAGCTGGTCAACGACACGCATGGCCATGACGCCGGTGATCTCGTGCTGCAAACCATGGCACGGCGTATCCAGCGTTGCATCCGCGCCTCCGACACCCTGGCCCGCATCGGCGGTGATGAATTCGTGGTCCTGCTGCCGGATGTCACCGACGAACACCACGCCTGGGTCCTGGCGGAAAAGATCGGCGCCATCGCGCGTGAGCCGATCCCGCTGGCGGAAGGTGCCACCGCCCGTGTCTCGCTCAGCATTGGCATCGCGCTGTACCCGGAACACGGCCAGGATGCCGCCACGCTCACCGAGCATGCCGACCAGGCCATGTACAAGGTCAAAAAAGGCGGCAAGAATGCCGCCGAGATCTACCACGAGGACGGGGCCGCCGATCTCGCGGCTTAGCCCCGACCGCCTCAGAAGGGGTAGTGGCGCGGTGTGGTCTGCATCGTGATCCAGCGCAGCTCGGTGAACTCGTGGATACCGGCCTTGCCGCCGAAACGGCCGATGCCCGAACCCTTGACACCACCGAACGGCATCTGCGCCTCGTCGTGCACGGTGGGGCCGTTCACGTGGCAGATACCGGAGTCGATGCGGCGCGCCACATTGAAGGCACGCGCGATGTCGCCACCGAACACGGCCGACGACAGGCCGTACTCGTTGTCGTTGGCACAGGCCACGGCTTCGTCCTCGCCGCTGACGCGCACGATGGCCTTGACCGGGCCGAAGGTCTCTTCCGCGTAGATCCGCATCGCCGGTGTCACGTGGTCCAGCAGCGTGGCCGGCATCAGCGTGTTCTCGGCCTTGCCGCCGCACAGCAGCTTGGCGCCCTTGGCCAGCGCATCGTCGATCAAGGCGTTGCAATGCTCCACCGTGCTCATGCCGATCACCGACCCCAGCACCACCGGCTCCGGCTTGCGCGGGTCACCCAGCGGCAGTGCGCTGGCCTTGGCGACGAACTTCCTGACGAACTCGTCGGCAATCTTCTGGTCGACGATGATGCGCTCGGTCGACATGCAGATCTGGCCGCTGTTGGCAAAACAGCCGAAGGCCGCACCGTTCACCGCGTCGTCGATGTTGGCGTCGTCGAGGATCACCATCGGCGCCTTGCCACCGAGTTCCAGCACCACCGGCTTCAGGTATTTGGCGCAGGTCATGGCGATGATCTTGCCCACGCGGGTGGAGCCGGTGAAGTTCACGCGGCGCACCGCCGGGTGCGCCACCATGGCCTCCACCACGGCCGCCGCATCGGCCGGGGCATTGGTGACGTAGTTGACCACGCCGGGCGGAAAGCCGGCGTCCTGGAAGGCCTCAATGATCAGCTGATGGGTGTGCGGGCAGTTTTCCGAGCCCTTCATCACCACCGTGTTGCCGCAGGCCAGCGGCACGCAGATGGCACGCACGCCCAGGATGACGGGCGCGTTCCACGGCGCCATGCCGAGCACCACGCCAGCGGGCTGGCGCACCGCCATGGCCAGGCTGCCCGGCACGTCGGACGGAATCACCTCGCCACTGATCTGGGTGGTGAGCGACGCCGCTTCGCGGATCATGCCGGCAGCCAGGTGCACGTTGAAGCCGGCCCACATGCCGGAGGCACCGGTTTCGGCGGCCACAGCCTCGATGAATTGCGGCGTCTTGGCTTCCAGAGCGTCAGCCGCTTTCAGCAACAGGGCACGGCGCTCGCTGGGGCCGGTCTGACTCCAGCTCTTGAACGCCTCGGCGGCGGCTTCCACCGCCATCACGGCATCGGCCGGCGAAGCGGCCGGGGCGCGCGTGGCGACGCTGCCATCGAGCGGGTTGCGGCGCTCGAACATGGCATGGTTTTCGGCGCTGACCTTCAGACCGTTGATAAGCATGGACATGTCGGACATGGGGGAGACTCCTTCAGGTAATGGATCGGAAAAAACAGGTCAGGCGGCCACCGCAGGACGCTGCGTGGCCGGGGTCGATGGGGATGTACCGTCCTTCTTGCCGGCGCCGAGGTAGGCCTCGCGGATGACACTGGAGCGCGCCAGCAGCCTGGCCGGCCCGCTGGCCACCAGCACGCCGCGCTCCAGCACATAAGCACGATCGGCCACGGCCAGCGCCTTCTTGACGTTCTGCTCCACCATCAGCACGGTGGTGCCGGCATCGGCAATACGACGGGCAATCGCCAGCAGCTCGTCCACCATCTTCGGTGCCAGGCCGAGCGAGGGCTCGTCGAGCATCAAGAGGCGGGGCGCGCTCATCATGGCGCGCGCCACCGCCACCATCTGCTGCTCGCCGCCACTCATGGTGCCGGCCAGCTGGTGGGCGCGTTCGCGCAGCTTGGGAAAGTCGTTGAAGGCCTGCTCCAGCCGGCGCACGCGCTCGGCCTTCGGGCACAACCAGCCGCCCAGCTCCAGGTTCTCCGTCACCGTCATCTGCGGAAACAGCTGTCGCCCTTCAGCCACCAGCGCCATGCCGCGCTGCACGATTTCGTTGGTCTTGGTCGGCAGCGGCTCGCCGTTGAGCAGCACCTGACCCTGACGCGCGATCAGGCCGGACAGCGCCTTGAGCAGCGTGGTCTTGCCGGCGCCGTTGGGGCCGAGGATGACAGTCAGGCCGGGCTTGATCTCCAGCGTCAGGTCACGCAGCACCAGGAAGGCGCCATAACCGGCGCTCAGGCCCTTGATCTTCAAGTGGGCCTGCGGGCTGCCGCCCAGCACAAAGGGGCTTGGGTCGTACCACATCATGCGGTTTGCTCCATCTCGTCGCCCAGGTAGGCCTCGACCACCTCGGCATTGCGCACCACCTCATCGGGCACACCATCGGCAATCTTGCGGCCCTGGTGCAGCACGATGACACGCTCCACGTACTTCAGCAGCGTGGTCACCGCATGCTCGATCCAGACCACGGTCAGGTCCAGCTCGTCGCGCATGCGCCGGATCAGCTGCGCCATGTTGTCGACCTCGATTTCGGTCAGGCCGGCGGCCACCTCGTCAAGCAGCAACATGCGCGGTCGGGTGGCCAGCGCCATGCCGATCTCCAGCACGCGCTGCTGCGAGGGCGTGATGGCCGCGGCCGGCAGCTCTGCCAGATGGACCAGGCCAATCAGCTCCAGGATGCTGGTGGCGTCACGCAGATGCCAAGAACCTTCACGCTGGCGACCGGCGAACTTCAGGCCGAAGTCGATGTTGGCGGTCACCGTCATGTCGGCAAACACACGCGGTGTCTGGAAGGTGCGCGCCACACCGGCGGCGGCGTAAAAATGCGGTGGCTTGCCGGCCAGGCTGCGGCCGCCGGCGATGAGCTGGCCCGAGGTGGGCGGGATCACGCCGGAGATGGCATTGAAGAACGTGGTCTTGCCGGCGCCGTTGGGGCCGATGATGCCGACCAGTTCGCCGGCGCGGAAGGTGGCGCTCACCGCATCCACCGCCACCAGGCCACCGAAACGCACCGTGATGTCACGGGCTTCGAGAAAAATGTCAGACATGCTTGCGCTCCTTCCCGCCCAGCGCGCGCACCGACTGGCGGCTGTTGCGCCACCAGTCACCGAAGGTGCTCCAGCGCAGCGAAGCCAGGCCGCCCGGCAGGTACAGCACGCACAGGATCAGCAAGATACCCAGCGACATCATGTAGATCTGCGGGAACTGCAGGCGCAGCGTCTCGGCCAGCACGCTGAACACGATGGCGGCAATCAACGGCCCCCACAACGTGGCGGCACCGCCGATCAGGGCGATCAGCACGGTCTGGAAACCGATGAAAGGGTTGAACACCGTGTGCGGGTCGATGTAGGTCCAGCGCACCGCCATGGCAGCGCCCACGGCACCGGCAAAGGCGGCGGTGAGCGCAAAGCCGGCGGTCTTGATCAGCCGCGTGTTGACGCCCAGCGTCTGGGCACGCTGCTCGTCAGCACCGATGCCCAGCAACGCCAGCCCGAAGCGGGTGCGGCGCAGCACGATGGACGCCAGCACCGCCAGCATGGCCAAGGCCAGCACGGTCAGGTAGATCGTGTCGGGCTCCGGGATCACGGTCAGCACACGGCCCACCGTGCCGGAGAAACGCTTCTCGAAGAAAGTCACGGCGTGCATGATCAGCTCGGTCATGCCGAAAGTCAGCACCGCGAAGTAGGTGCCGCGCAAGTGCAGCACCGCCAGGCCCATGACCACTGCCACCCCGGCCGACAGGCCGGCGCCGAGCAGGATGGCCTCGATCCAGGAGAACTGGCCGAGGAAGATGGCACTGGTGTAGGCGCCGATGCCGAAGAAGGCCGAGGTGGCCAGCGACATGTAGCGCGTGCTGCCGCAGAACAGGCCCCAGCTGGACGACAGGGCCACGTACATCAGGCAGGTCAGCGCCATGGACACCACGAACTCGCTGCCGTAGTGCGGCAGTGCGAGCGCCCAGCCGGTGATGGCGAGCAGGACCAGCAGGTCACGGATGAGGATCTGCTTCGAGTTCATGCCTTCCTCCCCTTGCGCGCAAACAGACCTTCGGGCCGCAGCAGCAGCACCGCAATGAACACGCTGTAGGACAGCAGGGCCTTGAGCGAGGGGCTGGTGAAGTGCATGCCCAGCGCCTCGATCACGCCCAGCAGCAGACCGCCGGCCAGCGCGCCGCTCATGCTGCCAAAGCCGCCCAGGGTGATGACGATCAGCGCCGTCACGGTGTAGGGCTCGCCCATCGAGGGCGTGATGGTGTAGGCCATGGACAGCAGGCTGCCGGCAATGCCCGACAGCCCCAGGCCGATGCCGAACATCAGCGGGTGCAGCCGCTGGGTGTCGATGCCGACCAGCTGTGCGCCGATGGGCGACTGCATCAGCGCACGCACGCCCTTGCCGAGCAGGGTCATGCGCATCAGCACGATCAGCGCCGCACTGAAGGCCAGCGCCAGCCCGAACACCAGCAGTTTGTTGCCGGCGAACTGGGCCTCACCGATCTTCACCGAGTCGGTCAGGTAGTCGTAGCCGCGCAGCTCACCGCCCCACATGAAGGAAGCGAAGTTCTGCGCCAGGAACATGAGACCGAAAGCCACCATCAGGCCACGCGCCTCGAAGACGTCGAGGTTGGGCGAGGTCGCCGTCAGGCGGCGGAAGCACAGCCGGTGCAGCACCAGGCCGAGCCCCATGAGAAGCAGAAAGGACACCGGCACCATCAACAGCGGTGACACCCCCAGGGCGTCCTGCGCCATCCAGGTGATGTAGGCACCGATCATCAGGAACTCGCCGTGCGCGATGTTCAGGATGCGCATGAGCCCGTACTGCAGGTTCAGTCCGAGCGCCACCAGCGCGTAGATGCCCCCGGTGATGAGACCGGAGGCGATCAGTTCTAACCAGGCAGTGAATGACATTGGGTATCAGGAAATTGAAGAAAACCCGCAACAACAGCGAGGGCCATCATCGGGGGCCACCGCGGAACCGGCTTCGCCGGGCCGCAGGTGGCGTCCCCCTTGCGGGGGGAAGGCGGCCGTCAGGCCGACTCAGGGGGGATACCGATCACTTCCAGACCGGTTTGCTCGGATTGAGCTTGGCGGTCGCCAGCTTGGCCGGCCACACCACTTCGAACTCGCCGTTCTGCCATTGGCCGACCGTGCCAGGCACCGAGACCTCGCTGCCCTCGAAATGGATGTTGCCGAGGATGGTCTTGAACTCGTTCTTGGCAATGTGGTCGCGCAAGGCCTTGCGGTCCAGGCCGACCTTGGCCACGGATTCGGTCAGGATCTCCAGGCCGGCCCAGCAGTGGCCGCTGGCCCAGCGATCCGGCTCCTTGCCGCCGAACTTCTTGGCATGCGCATCGAAGTAGGCCTTGGCTGCCGCGCTGGTCTTGCCGTTCCACGAACCCATGCCCAGCACGCCTTCGGCGCCGGCCGGTGTCATCACGTTCTTGTAGAGCTGGAAGGCGGTGCCGACCGAGGCGTAGAAGAACTTCGGGTTGAAGCCGATCTCCTTCGCCTGCTTGCTGGCCAGGATGGTGTCCGGCGGGTAGGTGATGCCGATGAAGGCATCGGGGTTGAGGTCCTTGATGCCGCGCAGCACCGGCGACAGGTCCTTCACGCCCAGCGGATAACCCTTGCGCTCCACCACCTGGATGTTGCTGCCCTTCAAGGCGTTGTTGAGCGCGGCGAAATTCTCCAGGCCGAACAGGTCGTCCATGTAGACGATGGCAATGGTCTTCACGCCATTGGCCTTGAGCATGTCCACCAATGCGCCCATCATCTTGTCGGGCTGCTGCAGCAGCGAGAAGAAGTACGGCAGGCGCATGTCGACCAGCTTGCGCGACAAGGCGGTGGGCGCCAGCATCGGGTAGCCGTAGCGGTTGGCCAGCGGGGCAATGGCGAAGTTGGCGTTGGAGCCCCAGGGCGGCAGGATCAGGTCGACCTTGTCGCTGCCCATCAGCTTCTCGTAGGAGCGCACGCAGGTTTCGATGTCGCTGCGGTCATCTGAGCTGACCAGCTCGATCGGGCGGCGCACGCCCTTGACGTCCAGACCACCGGCCGCATTCTGCTGCTCGGCCCACAGCAGGAAGTTCGGTTCCTGGCTGACTTGCGCGCCACCCGCCCACGGGCCGGTACGGGCGATGGCGTAGCCGATGCGCACGGGCTTTTGCTGCGCCAGCAGCTGCGGGGCAAAGGTGGCGGTGCCAACAGCGGCGGCGGCGCCTTTGAGCAGGGTACGTTTTGATTGTTGAACCATGTTGTCTCCAGTGAAAGTGGGCTTTCGGGAATTGGACCGGCCATGTTAGGAAACCGCACCGGAAACGGCTTTGCTGAACGTGCACAAAGTTGTTGACGGTTCACGCAAGCAAGTCAGGGTTAACCCTTGTCCACACACCTCCTCTGAATTTGGTGCAACGCCCATAATCGCGGGACCATGCACCCACACGCCATCCCACGGAGCGCCGTATGACCGCGACCACGTCCGTCACGACGGATGACTTCGCGCCGCGTGAACGCGCGCCGGTATGGCGCGAGTGGATCTGGAAACATTTCGGCGGCCTGGAGTCCGACCTCTACGGCGACACCGACTTCGACGGCCACATGGCCTCGGCGCGCGCCGGCGACATCATCCTCACCAAGCTCGAAGCCAACCGCCACCGCGTGGTCCGCACGCAGGACATGGTGCGCGCCAGCGACGAGGGTTACCTCAAGATCGTGGCGCCGATGAAGGGCCGTGCCGGCGTCGAGCAGATGGGCCGCCAGGCCTGGGTCGCCCCCGGCGCCTGGACCATCTACGACACCACCGGCAGTTATGCCGTGGCCAACCCGGAGCGCGTCGAGCACCTGATCGTCATGCTGCCCAAGGCACAGATGGTGGAACGCGGCCTGCGCCTGGACACCTTGATGGCGCGCCCGGTCGGCGGCGCCAGCGGCATCGCCCGCGTGGCGCTGACCACCATGCGCAGCACCTTCCAGGAACTGCCGCACATGAGCGCCGATGCCGCACGTGGTGCCGGCGAACTGATCGCCCAGCTGGTGCGCCTGTCCCTGATCGAGCTGTCGGGCCAGGAAACCGCGCAGACACAGCGCGAGGTACTGAAAGACCGCATCCGTGGCTACGTCGCGCTGCACCTGCGCGACCCCGAGCTGACGGTGGAGCAGATCGCCCACGCCCTGAACTGCAGCAAGCGCCACCTCTACAACGCCTTTGCCGAAGAAGACCAGACGCTGGCCAGCTACATCCAGCACCTGCGGCTGGACGCCTGCCTGCGCGAACTGCAGCACCCGATGGCGCAGTCGCGCCCGATCACCGAGATCGCGCTGTCCTGGGGCTTCAACAACCCGTCGCATTTCAGCCGCGTGTTCCGCGAACACACCGGCATGAGCCCGAGCGAGTTCCGCCAGCAGGGCCTGACGTCCCAGACGCGACTGCAGCCGCATTGATCTTTGCGTCGCCTTGGTGGACAGTTGCGGATCACAAACACAAGATCCGCTGGAGACCCCACCATGCACATTCCCTCACTCAAAGACGCCGTCAGCGCCGATGAATGGCAGCTGCGCTGCGACCTCGCCGCCGCCTACCGCCTGGTGGCCGCCTACGGCTGGAGCGATCTGGTCTTCACCCACATCAGCGCGCGCATCCCGGGACCGGAGCACCACTTCCTCATCAACCCCTACGGGCTGATGTTCGACGAGATCACGGCCTCCAGCCTAGTCAAGGTCGACCAGCACTGCAACAAGCTGTCCGACTCACCCTTCCCGGTCAACCCGGCCGGCTTTGTCATCCACAGCGCCGTCCACCAGGCACGCGAGGACGCCGGCTGCGTACTGCACACCCACTCGCGCGCCGGCGTGGCGGTGAGCGCGCAGAGATGCGGCGTGCTGCCGATCAGCCAGCAGTCCACCTTCGTGCTCGGCTCACTGGCCTACCACGACTACGAGGGCGTGGCGCTGCGCGACGACGAGAAGCCGCGCCTGCAAGCCGACCTGGGCCGTGCCAACTACCTGATGCTGCGCAACCACGGCCTGCTGACCGTGGGCCGGACGATTGCCGATGCTTTCCTGAACATGTACATCTTCGAAGCCACCTGCCGCATCCAGCTCGATGCCCAGGCCGGTGGTGAACTGGTTCACATCAACCCGCAGATCCTGACGGGTGTGGCGAGCGCCATGAAGACCGTCACCGTCGGCCAGGGCGCCAACCTGGCCTGGCCGGCGCTGCTGCGCAAACTCGACCGCATGGATCCCAGCTACAAGACCTGAGCCCGGGATGTTTTTGAATGCTATTGTTTTAATAGCACTTGGCGCAATGATGGCAAGGCCTACTTGCCGAAAAGCTTCTTGAAACCCTCACTGGCCTTGTCGCCCAGGCTGGCCCCGGTGCCGGTGCCGACACCCGGCATCAGCACCGTGCCGATGGCCGCACCGATCATGGCGCCGCGCGTCAGCGTCACCTGCGGGTCGCTCACCGTGCCGCCCAGCGCCAGCGGCACGCCCACCGCCCCGCCGAGCTCCACGCTGATGCGCCCGCTCAAGGCCTGGCTCGGCGCCACGTTCACCTGCCCGGTGGCGCTGAGCACGCCCGAGCTGGCCACCAGGTTGCTGAGCTCGATCGCCCGGCCCTGGGTGCGCACCTGACCGGCCAGCGTGTCCAGCGGTGTCTCGCCGCCGCGGCTCATGCCCACGGTCTTGACCGCGCGGGCCAGATCGATGCCGTGCACCACCGCGTTGCGCACCGTGAAGGTCGACTGCGTCTGCAGCACCTCCAGCAGCGCCGCGGGCTTGCGGGTGCGGGCATTCAGGCTGGTGTTGGCTTCGAGCTTGCCGCTCAGCGGCTGTGCCGCCTGCGACTTCGGGGTCGGCTCGGGTGTCGTCAGGCGTGACACCTCGACCTCACGCGTCTGCAACTGCGCCTTGACGGCCCATTCAGCCCCCGTCTCCCTGGGCATTTGCAACTCCAGACGGCCCTTGACACTGCCACCGGCCACCTGCAAGACCACACCCCAGGCCAAGGCCTGTGCTTCGCGTTGCAAAACGAGCTTGCTGCCCTGCAGCCGCCCCTGCTCGATCTGCGCATCGAACTGCTGCGGCCAGACATCCGGGCTCAGGCGGACATCGGCCTGCACGGTGATGGCCGCCCCTTTGGCGTCCACCCAGGTCAGGCCATCCAGCACGGTGCGCTGCGGCAGCAGCTGCCACGGCACATCACCCTGCGGCTGATCCTTCGGTTTGGCCTTCTGCATCGCAGCCAGCAAGGCATCGATGCCGGGTTGCGGCAGCACGGCGCGGCGCACGACCAGCGTGGCCGGCGCCACCCGTCCCTGCAGCAGATCGGCCCATGCCGGGCGGACCTCGACGCGCTCCACCGTCAATGCCGGCCTGGTCTGTACCGCAATGCGGTCCACCGCTACAGCGGGCAGCGGCCACAGCGCCACCTCGATGGCGCCCAGCGTCACATCCACGCCGAGCGCCATGCTGGCCTGTTGCGCCACGCGTTGACGGAAATCGTCGGTGCCAATCCAGCGCTGCAAGGCCAGCACACCGGCGGCCAGCAGCAACAACAGCACCAGCAGTGCGATCCCGATCCATTTGACAGCGCGTTTCATGCCGGCATTGTGGCATCGCCCCGCACGGCCCAGGCACTCAAACCGGCTGCGGCAGACTGCGCTGGCGCCAGGCCAGCAGCGCCCCCAGCCACAGGGCCAGCGCCGAGAACACCAGACCACGGCTCAGGCCACCGGGGCCGTCGGCAATCCAGCCCACGATGGTGGGGCCGATGATCTGACCGGCCGCAAAGACGATCGTGAAAGCGCTGATGCCTGCCGCCCACTGCTCGGCCGGCAGGTTGTGCCGCACCAACGCCGTGGTGGACGCCACCACCGACAGGAACACACCGCCGAACAGCAGGCCGGAGACCAGCACCACGGCCCAGGACGAGGTGAGCGCCGGCAGCACCGTGGCCACGCCCAGCAGCGTGTTGAGAATGGCCAGCGCCTGGCCGCCGCGGTAGCGGTCCAGCAGGCCGGCCCACAGCCGGGCCGAGGCCACCACCGCCAAGCCGAGCAGCGCATAAAAGCCCGTGACGGCCCCGGGCGCCACACCCTGCTCGCGCAGCAGCGCAATCACGAAAGTCATGTAGCCGATGTAGCCGACACCGAACAGACCGTAGCCGGCCAGCGCGTAAGCCAGCGGACGCCAATGGAACGGCGTGGCGGCCGGTGCCGACAGACCCGCGACAGGCGCCGGGCTCAACGCGCGCAGCCGCCGCGCGGGCCACCACAACACCGCGGTGGCCAGCCCACAGACAGCCGCCAGCAACCACCAGGCCCAGGTCCAGCCGTGCGGCACGGCACTGGCGGCCGTTAGCACCTGCGGCACGGCCAAGGCCGAGAGCGTGATGCCCCAACCCGTACCGCCGTAATACAGCCCCAGCAGCAGACCACCGCGTTGCGGCTGCAAAGCGCCCATGCGCGCCGCCAGCAAACCGCCGGCGATGAAGATGAAGGCACTCGCCACCCCGGCTAGCAAGCGCTGCAGCAGCAGCGGTGCCGCGCTGGTGAAGAAGCCGCTCAGGCCCATGAACAGGCTGGCCAGCAGGGCGCCACCCAGCAGCAAGGTCACCGCGCCCAGGCGCTGCATCAGCCGCGGTGTGGCCAGGGCCCCCAGCAGGTAACCCAGCGCATTGGCGGTGTTCATGGCGCCGGCCAGGGTGTAGCTCCAGCCCAGGTCGGTGCGCATCACCGGCAGCAACAGTCCATAGGCAAAACGCGTAATGCCCAGCGAGACGGCGGCGGCCAGCGAGAGCGCCAACGCCAGTCCCATGAGCGACAGGGGGGAGACTTGAGAAAGCGGCGAATGGCGCGACATGATGTCCAGCATTCTGCGGGAAAGTCGCGTCCGCCCTCTGCGGTGCCTGTCACAAAGACAGCAGCCTGTCATGGGCAAGGGTTTCGGCGAGCCCGTACGCTACGCCTCGTGTTTCAACCCGATGTGAAAGAAAGCCTCCATGAGCTCCCTGTTTGATCCCGTCCAGGCCGGTGCCCTGTCCCTGTCCAACCGCATCGTCATGGCGCCGCTGACGCGCAACCGCGCCCCGGGTGCCCTGCCCAACGCCTTGATGGCCACCTATTACGCCCAGCGCGCCTCGGCCGGCCTCATCATCACCGAGGCCACCGCCATCAGCCACCAGGGCCAGGGTTATGCCGATGTGCCCGGCATCTGGAGCGACGAGCAGGTCGCCGCCTGGAAGCCCGTCACCGCCGCCGTGCATGCGGCCGGCGGCAAGATCGTGATGCAGCTCTGGCACGTCGGCCGCGTCTCGCACACCGAACTGCAGCCGAACCACCAGGCGCCGGTGGCGCCCTCGGCCCTCACTGCCAAGACCAAGACCGTGCTGATCAAGGACGGTGTACCGACCTTCGTCGAGACCTCGGCCCCGCGTGCGCTCGAACTCGCCGAGCTGCCCGGCATCGTCAACGACTACCGTCGTGCCGCCCGCAACGCCATCGCCGCCGGCTTCGACGGCGTGGAAGTGCACGGTGCCAACGGCTACCTGCTGGATCAGTTCCTGCGCTCGGGCTCCAACCAGCGCAGCGATGCCTACGGCGGCTCGATCGAGAACCGTGCCCGCCTGCTGCTCGAAGTGATGCAGGCCGTCTGCGAGGAGATCGGTGCCCAGCGCACCGGCCTGCGCCTGTCGCCGGTGACGCCGGCCAACGATGCCAGCGACCCGAAGCCGCAACCGCTGTTCGAACATGTGGTGCGCGCGCTGGCCCCGCTGGACCTGGCTTATGTGCACATCATCGAAGGCGCCACCGGGGGCCCGCGCGACCACCAGCAAGGCGACACGCCGTTCGACTACGCCGCCCTGCTGGCAGCCTACCGCGCCGCCGGCGGCAAGGCGGCCTGGATGGTGAACAACGGTTACGACCGCCCGCTGGCGGAACAGTCGCTGTCGCAAGGCGCCGACCTGGTGGCCTATGGCCGGCCCTTCATCGCCAACCCCGACCTGGTGCGTCGCCTGCGCGAAGGCGGCCCGTTCAACGAGGTAGACCGCGCCACGCTGTATGGCGGTGGTGAGAAGGGTTACACCGACTACCCGGCACTGGCCTGATCACCCGCGGCCGAGCGAGACCGGCGGCTCAGTGGCCGCCCTCCTCGGCGGCCCACAGGCGGTGCGCGTCCACCAGCACGCGGGTCACGGCCGCCTGCGCATCCCAGCGCGCAGCATCCGCCGCCAGCGCCGCTTCCAGCGCCGTGCGGCGCGCCTGCAGCGCTTCGGTCAGCGTCACTTCGCCCAGGCTGTAGGCCTTCACGGCCAGCTGGGCCACGCTGGCCATGGCCTGCTGCACGGCCGCCTGCCGCTGCGCCACGGCCACGGCATTCACGGCCTGCAGCACGGTGCGCTGGGCCGTGGCTTCCACCCGTTGCCGCGTCTGGGCCAATCGTTGCTCGGCGGCATCGGCCAGCGCCAGCGTGGCACGCTGTTCGCCCTCGCGGTAGGCCCCGGGCAGCGGAATCGACACATAGACCCCGACGATGTTTTCCTGCCCGCTGCGCTCACGCGCCGCGCGCACCCCCAGCAGCGGGTCGGGACGGGTATCGAGCCGGGCGCGTTCGCTGCGCAGCCGTGCCTGCTTCAGCTCGGCCTCGGCCAGTTCGATCTCGTGGTTGTCGCTCACGATGCGCTGCAGCCAGTCCTGCGCCTGGCCGGGCAAGGCTGGCGCGTCCGTTGTCGCGGCCAGCGGAACACTGTCGACAGCCAGACCGGGAAAACGCTTTTGCAGCTCCTGCCGCTGCATCTGCTCGCGCGCCACGGCCAGTTGCCCGGCCGCCTGCGCCCGATCATGTTCGGCCTGCGCCATCAGCTGGTCCATGCGCGGCGCATCACCGGCCTTGACGCGACGTGTCGCCACCTGCAACTGCTCCTGCGCCAGCGTCGCCTGCTGCGCCAGCACCTCCGCCGTGCTGCGTTCGCGCTGCCAGCCGTACCAAGCCGTGACCAGACCGCGCACCGCCTCATGCCAGACATCGGCATAAGCCGACTGACCGGCTGCGACACCGGCATCACCAAGATCGCGGTCGGTCTGGGCCTTGCCGCCCCAGCGGATGCTGCGCTCCAGTGCCAGATCGCTCTCGGCGTAGTCCGGCCCGACGGTTTCCTTGCGGCGCTGGGCACCCAGCTTGAGGTTCCATTCGTGCACACCGGCGACCAACTGCTGGCTGCGCGCCTGCGCCAGCGCCATGCCGGCACGCGCGGCCTGCACCTGTGGCAAGCTTGAAATCACTTCGCGCGTCGGGTTCACCGGCGGCAGCAACAGCTTGGGCACCAGGGCATCGGCCTCATTGGCCAAAGCGCCCAAGGCCAGGCTGCAGATCAGGGTGCCCAGCGCGAGACGGCTCACATTCAACCGTTTCATGCCAGCCTCCCGAAGGTCTGCAAGGGCACTGCCCAATAAAACACCTGCGGCGATTGCAGCACCTCGCGCAGACGCGCCACCAGTGGCGCCACATCACCACTGCGCATCACCATGTGCACAAAGACCCGGCGCGCACGCCCCTGGACCTGCTCCATGGCCGTGGTTAGTGGCGCATGAATCCCGATGCCATGCCCCTGGATGACGGAAAAACCGGGCACCAGGTCCGCATGCTGGCGCAGCAGGTCGAGCATTTCTTCTTCCAACGCCAGCGGCATGGCCAGCGTCAGCAGGCAATCGATGTCTGCGGCCCAGGGGCCATCGGTGGGAGTGCTTGAATCTTGGTTCATGATTTGACCGCCACGCCAAAGCGGCGGAAAAGAATGGGCAACAGCAGCAGCGTCAGCGCAGTGGCACTGAACAGGCCGCCGATCACCACCACCGCCAGCGGACGCTGGATCTCGGAGCCCGGCCCGGTGGCCAGCAGCAGCGGCACCAGGCCCAGCGCGGTGATGCTGGCCGTCATCAGCACCGGGCGCAGGCGGCGCAGCGCGCCCTGGTGCACCACGTCTTCCAGCGCCATGCCGCGCGCCAGCAACTGGTTGAAGTGCGTCACCAGCACCAGGCCGTTGAGCACCGCAATGCCCATCAGCGCGATGAAACCCACCGAGGCCGGCACCGACAGGTACTCGCCCGAGACTGCCAGCGCCACCACACCGCCCACCAGGGCAAACGGGATGTTGGCAAACACCAGCAGCGCCTGACGCAGCGTGCCCAAGGTGGCAAACAAGAGCAGCACGATCAGGCCCAGCACCACCGGGATCACCAGGGTCAGACGGGCCGCGGCACGCTGCTGGTTCTCGAACTGGCCGCCCCAGGTGACATGCACCCCCGGCGGCAGCGTGATGTTCTTCGCCACCGCCGCCTTGGCCTCGTCGACGAAGCCCACCAGGTCGCGGTCGCGCACATTGGCGCGCACCACCGCCATGCGCGAAGAGTTCTCGCGTTCGATCTTCACCGGGCCGTCGACCACCTCCAGCGTGGCCACATGGCTCAAGGGAATGGCCTGGCCGTCAGCCAGCGGCAGGCGCAACTGCGCAAAGGTGGCGGGCGTCATCTGCGTCGCCGCCGGGCCGCGCAGCAGCAGCGGCACCCGCCGGGCATCGACCAGCACCGTGCCGACCGGCAGGCCTTCCACCAGCGTGCGCAGGTCGTTCTGGATCTGCTCCACCGACAGCCCCAGGCGGCCGGCAGCCACGCGGTCGATGACCACGCGGAAATATTGCACACCCTCGTTCTTCACGGTGATCACGTCTTCGCTGCCGCTGATGCCCGAGAGCAGCTTGACCATCTGCTCGGCCAGCTGGTTCAACACCTGCGGGTCGCTGCCGAAGATCTTGACCGCCACGTCGCCGCGCACGCCGGACAGCATCTCGGCGGTACGCATCTCGATCGGCTGGGTGAAGCTCAGGTTGATACCGGCGAACTCGGCGCCTACCTTGCGTACCTCGTCCAGCACGGCCTCCTTGCTGTCGAAACGCCATTCGGCCTTGGGCTTGAGCACCAGAAAGGTGTCGGTCTCGTTCAGGCCCATCGGGTCCAGCCCCAGCTCGTCGGCACCGACCCGCGCCACGATGCTGCTGACCTCCGGCACCGCCGCCAGCACACGACGCTGCAGCGCCTGGTCCATCGCCACCGAGGTCTCCAGGTTGATGGATGGCAGCTTCTCGACCTGAAGAATGGCGTCGCCCTCGTCCATCGAGGGCATGAAGGACTTGCCCACCAGCGTGTACAGGCCCACCGCCAGCACCAGCAGCGCCACCGAAGCCCCCACCACCGGCCGGCTGTGGCCGAGAGCCCAGTCCAGCATGCGCGAATAATTGCGCTCCAGCCAGAGCACCAGCCGCGGCGTGGCATGGTCCCCGCCCTTCAGGAAGAACGAGGCCAGTACCGGGATGACGGTGAGCGACAGCAACAGCGAGGTCAGCAGCGCAAACACGATGGTGATCGCCACCGGCGCAAACATCTTGCCCTCCAGGCCCTGCAGCGTCAGCAGCGGCACAAACACCATCATGATGATGAACATGCCCGAGGTCACCGGCAGCGCCACCTCCTGCACGGCACGGAACACGTCGTGCAGCTGCAGCTTGCCGGCGGCCGAAGGCCGTGCCTGCAGGTTTTCCACCACCACCACCGCCGCATCGACCAGCATGCCGATGGCAATCGCCAGCCCGCCGAGCGACATCAGGTTGGCCGAGAGGTTGAACTGCTGCATCAGGATGAAGGTGCCCAACGCGGACAGCGGCAGGATCAGCGCCACCACCAGTGCCGCGCGCAGATTGCCCAGGAACAGCAGCAGCAGCACCAGCACCAGCACGATGGCTTCCATCAGCGCCTTGGACACCGTGTTCACCGCGCGCTCCACCAGGTTGCCGCGGTCATAAAAGGGCTTGACCGTGATGCCGGGTGGCAGGGTCTTGCCGATGATCTCCAGCCGGGCCTTGACCTCACGCACCACCTTTTGCGCATTGGCGCCGCGCAGGCCCAGCACCAGGCCTTCGACCGCCTCGCGCTTGCCGTCCTGGCTCACCGCGCCGTAACGCGTCAGGCTGCCCATGCGCACCTCGGCCACATCACCCACCCGCACCGCCTGGCCGTTGCGCTCGAGCACGGCGATGGCGCGCACATCGTCCAGCGTGCGGATGCTGCCGTCGCTGCGCACCAGCAGCGACTCCTCACCGCTGGCCAGCCGGCCGGCGCCGTCATTGCGGTTGTTGGCCGCCAGTGCAGCCTGCAACTGCGCCAACGAGACGCGCCGCGCCGCCAGCGCCGCCACATCCGGCACCACCTCGAAGGCGCGCGCATGGCCGCCCAGCGAGTTGATGTCCGCCACGCCGGGAATGCCACGCAGCTGCGGCCGGATCACGGTGTCGAGCAGGGTGCGCTTTTCGGTCAGCGTGGCCTCGCCCTCGATGGTGAACATGAACATCTCGCCCAGCGGCGTGGTGATCGGCGCCAACCCGCCGGACAGGCCGGCCGGCAACTGGTCCATCACGCCGTTCAGGCGCTCGCTCACCTGCTGGCGTGCCCAGTAGATGTCGGTGCCGTCGGCAAAGTCCAGCGTGATGTCGGCAATCGCGTATTTGCTCCGCGAACGCAGCATGGTCTGGTGCGGCAGGCCCAGCAGTTCCTGCTCGATCGGGATCACCACACGCGACTCGACCTCGGCCGGTGTCATGCCCGGCGCTTTCAGGATGATCTTGACCTGGGTCGACGAGACGTCCGGGAAGGCGTCGATCGGCAGGTCGCGAAACGCCAGGGTGCCGGCGCCCACCAGGCCCAGTGTCAGCACCAGGACCAGCAGCCGCTGCGACAGCGCAAAAGCAATCAGACGTGCCAGCATCACTGCCCCGCGCCAGCGTCAGCGCCCAGACCGAGCCAAGCGCCCTTGATGGCCGCCACGCCCTTGACCGCCACCTCGTCCCCGGCCTTGAGTCCGGAGGTGATGAGCACCTCGCTGCCGCCCCCGGGGCCCATGGTCACGACCACGGCGCGAAAACCCTGCGGCTGGCGCACGAACACGTAATGACGGCCACCCTGCTGCACCACGGCCGCCGTCGGCACGCTGAAGACACCTGCCGCAGAGACTGCCGTCCCCTGCCAGCGCAGGTGCACAAACTGGTTGATGCGCAGGCAGTCCTCGCGCCCCGTCAGTTCAGCACGCAACTGCACACCCTGTGTCGTGCTGCTCAATTGCGGCGAGAGCGCGGTGATGTGCGCCGGCGTCTTGCAGCCGTCCACCTGCAGGGCATCCCCCACACGCAGCGCCTGTGCCTGCTCGCGCGAGGCCTGCAATTCGATCGCCAGCTGGCCGGCGCGCGCAATGTGCGCCACCAGGCTGCCGGCTTCCAGCCGCTGGCCCGGGGTGGCCATCTGTTCCAGCACCGTGCCAGCCACCGGCGCCACCAGCGTCAGCTGCGGCGACAGACCGGCGTTTTTGGACGCCTGCGCCAATGCGGCCTCGCCCACACCCGCCAGGCGCAGCGCCTGGCGGCGCTCGCGTGCGGCCAGTGTTGCCATCTCGGCCTGGGCGCGCGACTCATTGCGGCGGTGCTCGGACACGATGCCGTCCGCAAACATCTGTTCGTCACGCTGCGCCTTGCCCTGCGCCAGCCGGGCCTGCGTATCGGCCATGAGCCACTCGCGTTGCCACTGCGCCAGTTCCGGACTCATGATGCGCGCCACCGGCTGGCCGGCGCGCACGGTCTGCATCGGTGCCACCAGCACGCTTTGCACCACGCCGGCCACCGGCATGCTGACCACATCGCTTTGCTGCGCCGGCAGCACCACCGTGCCTTGCAGCAGCACGGCACCGCCCCCGCCGGTTTGCGCCTGCACTTGCACCGTGCTCACGCCGGCACCGGCTTCCAGCTTCTTGTTCCAGGGAATGGGTTTGGTGGCATCCTGCGCCACCACGGGGCCAGCAAGGACCACGAGGAGGCTGGCAACACCCAGGGTGGTACGGGAAAGTCGGGGGGGAAAAAGCATGGCTGATTTAAAATGGCCCGGTTCGAAGGATAACCGTCTTTCAACTCTAATCCATTCCGATTAAGGCCTGCTTAAGCATTGGCGGTATGACGCGGCTCTGTCATACCCCCATGGTAGGCTCAAGTTTCCCATGTTTAACGTCCGCCTCCGCCGCTTCCTGCCGGCCTCGTCCCTTGCTGTTGCCTTCGCAACGGCCAGCACCGCTTTGCAGGCACAGACGCCGGACGAGGCGCCCCGGTGGTCGTTTCACGGCCAAACCACTTTCGTCTGGCAGGCCAAACCGGCTTTTCATGCGGCCTACAACGGGCCCAACAGCATGAGCCCGCTGGAGGAGCGCTCCTATTCGCTCACCGCCACGGCCGACATCGGCCTGCGCCTGTGGCAAGGCGCCCAGCTGCACCTGAATCCGGAGTCCACCAAAGGTGAGCCGCTGTCGCGCCTGACCGGCGCCGGCGGCCTGTCCAACGGCGAGCTGGCACGCACCTCCGGGGCGGAAATCAATACCTACCGGGCCCGCCTGTTCCTGCTGCAGCGCTGGAATGCCGGCGGCGAGGATGAGACCATCGAAGCCGGTTTCAACGAGATCGGCGGCCGCGCCAGCGCGCGACGCTGGACGCTGGTGGTGGGCAACTATTCGCTGCTCGACTACTTTGACACCAACCCCTACGCCAAGGACCCGCGCAGCCAGTTCCACAACTGGGCTTTCATGACACACGGCGCCTGGGACTACGCTGCCGACTCGCGCGGCTACAGCAACGCCATCCTGCTCGAATACAGCACGCCGACCTGGGCTGTGCGCGCCGCACGCGCGGCCGTACCGGTCGAATCCAATGGCCTGGCGCTGGACAGCGACCTGAGCCGCCGTTATGGCGACCAGCTGGAAATCGAATCCGACCTGCCGCTGCAGCTGCCCGCCGGGCCGTTGCGCGCCAGTGCGCTGTGGTTCCGCAACCAGGCCGTGATGGGCAGCTACGCCGAGGCGCTGGCCCTGGGTGGAACACCCGACGTGGGCAAGGTGCGGCGCGAACAGAGCAAGACCGGCTGGGGTTTCACCCTGCTGGCACCGCTGGCCGAGGATGCCGGCCTGTTCCTGCGCCTTAACGCCAACGACGGCGGCACGGAAACCTACGCTTTCACCGAGATTGACCGGCAGACCGCCATCGGCGGGCAGTTCACCGGCGCCGCCTGGGGCCGCCGTGCCGACCGCTGGGGTGTGGCCCTGGCCATCAACGACATTTCCGACCCGCACCGCGATTACCTGAAGGCCGGGGGCAGGGCTTTTTCCTGGGTGACGGCCGGCTCAACTACGCGCCGGAACGCGTGCAGGAAGCCTGGTACCGCTGGGCCTTGCCCGAGTGGGGCACGCGGGTGGGCAAGGTGCAATCGGCGGTGTCACTCGGCTGGCAACACATCAGCAACCCGGGTTACAACCAGGACCGGGGCCCGGTACAGGTCTACTCGCTGCGCTGGCACAGCGAGTTCTAGGTTGCGCTGGCGACGGGAAAACTCACCGTCGCCCTCAGGCCCTGCCCGCTGGGCGCGTCGCCGAGTTCGAACCCGGCATGCATCACAGCTGCGAATTTGGCGACGATGGCCAGGCCCAGGCCCGCCCCCTGCCCCAGCCGATCCGCCTGCACCCCGCGCACGCCGCGCTGCATCAGGTGACGGCGCTCCTCGGGTGACAGGCCCGGACCATTGTCGATCACCGACAGCGTGACCACACCCTCCTGCTTCGCCAGCACCACCGTCACCGAACTGTCCTGGCCCTGCGGCGCACGACCGTAGCGCAGGGCGTTGTCGATCAGGTTGCCCAGCACCCCTTCAATCAGTGCCACATTGCCGGCCACCCACAAGCGCTGCTCCAGCCCTTGCACCCCCAGGTCCACCCCGGCGGCATCGGCTCGCGGGATGTAGCGCAACACTGTTTCATGCACCACCTCGTCCAGCGCCACGGGCGCGTTCTGCACCCCTGCATCAGCCTCCTCGGCCAATGCCAGCGCCAGCAACTGCTCGACCAGACGGCTGGCGCGCGCCTCACTGGCGCCGATGCGCTGCAACTGCTCACGCCACAGCGCCGGGTCCTGCTGTGCCAAGCCGTATTCGGCCAGCGCGCGAATGCCGGCCAGCGGGGTGCGCAGTTCATGCGCCACATTGCCGGAAAACTCGCGCTGCGCCTGCATGCTGTGGCTGACGCGGGCCAGCAAGGCATTGATGGCTGTGCCCAGGTGCTCGATGTCACTGGAGCTGGCCGACACCGGCACCGGCGTCAGGTCCAGCGCGTCGCGCTGCTCGACCGAGCGCTGCAACTCGGCCAGCGGCCGCAACTCCTGCCCGATGATGAGGCGCAACCAACCCGCCAACACCAGCAACAGCAGCACCTGCGGTGCCACGGAATACAAGAGCACGTTGTGCAGCAAGGCATCGCGGCTGCCCATGGTCTGCGCCACCACCACCACAAAAGGACCCGGTTCGCTGCGCAGCAGCACCACGCTGCGCAAGTTCTTGCCCTGGTAGCTGATCTCGGAAAAGCGGGTACGGGCCGGCGCTTCGGGCCGGGGCGCATGCAGGCCGGGGTGGCCGGCCATCACCGAACCATCCGGCCGCTGCACGGCAAAAAACACGTTTTCGCTCTGGTCAAACAGCACCGCGCTCATCTCGCGGGTCGAGAGCTCCAGCGCCAGATCATCCGCATGGAGCTTGACGCGCGAGGCCAGGGCATAGGCATCATCAAGCAGGGCGCGGTCAAACGCCTTCTGCGCAAAATAGTAGGCCACGCCCACGGTGAGTGCCGTGCCCAGCAGCCAGGTCAGGGCCAGTGGCCACAGCACATGGCGCACCACCCGCGCCCGCAGCGAGGACTTGCGCGACAAGGCCTCAGCCGCGGCCGGCACGGCGTTCAAACCGGCTCTCCCGACACTGGCTCCAGCACATACCCCAGGCCACGCAAGGTACGGATACCGGCCCCGCTGCCTGCCAGCTTCTTGCGCAGGCGTGAAATGAAGGCCTCCAGCGCGTTGTCTGCCAGGGCCTCGTCAAAGTCGGAGAGCTTGTCCGACAGCACCCGCTTGCTGACCACCCGGCCCGGCGGGGTCATCAGCTCCCACAGCACCTCGAACTCGCGTGCCGGCAACTCAAGCAAAGACGCATCGATTGAAAAGCGGCGCGCCTTGCGGTCCAGGGCCAGACGGCCGACCTCGAAGCGGTCTTCCGTGCCCTGGGTGCGGCGCACCAGGGCCCGCAGGCGCGCTTCGACCTCGGCCAACTCAAACGGTTTGCCGAGGTAATCGTCCGCACCGGCATCGAGTCCAGCAATGCGTTCCTCGGTCCGATTTCTTGCCGTCAGCACCAGCACCGGCGTGCGGTCGCCGCGGGCGCGCGCTTCGCGCAGCACGGTCAGGCCGCTTCCATGCTCGCTGTGGGGGCTGCCGGTCACGGGCAGGTTCAGGTCCAGCAGCACGGCATCAAAGGGCTGGACCTGCCAGAAATGGCGGGCCTGTTCCAGGGTTTCGGCCACATCCACCCGGTGCCCGGCATCGCGCAGGCTGTGCAGCATGACATCGCGCAGGATGGCATCGTCTTCGACCAGCAGGATTCTCATGGAGGCAGCACCAGCAACGGGGGCTCTACGCGTTTTCACCAAGCGGGAAGTCAGCCCGTGGTCAGTCGGCACTTTCGACAATCAGTCCATGAGCATACGACAGTTCTTTCTGCTTTCAAGCCTGCTGCTGGCGCTGCCCGCGCTGGCTCAGGCCCCCGCCAGCGCAACGGTCTCGCTGGAACAGGCCCTGCAGGCCGCCCGCAACAACCTGGACGTCGCCCTGGCGCGCAATGCCCTGGCCGCCGCCCGTGCCGACATCGTGAGCGCCAACCGCGCACCGCTGCCCGTCCTGACGACCAAACTGAGCCAGATGGACCTGCAGAACGGCATCGGTGAAGGCAACTTCATGACCGAGAAGCGGGTCGACAAGTCGATCGGCCTGGACTGGACCTGGGAACGCGGCAACAAGCGCGAACTGCGCACCTTGACCGCCGAGCGCGCCGCCACGGCCGCCCAGGCCGACCTGGACGAGATCCGCACCCAGCAGCTGCTGGGCGTGCAGGCGGGGTTCTACAACCTGCTGGCCGCGCAGGAACGCCTGACCCAGGTGACGCAAATCGAGCGCAGCGCCGCCCAGCTCGCCATCACCGCCCAGAAACGTGTGCAAGCCGGCGATCTGGCAGCGCAGGATGCCGCCCGCACCGAGATCGAGGCCCAGCGCGCGCGCTCCGACGTCCAGCTGGCCGAGCTGGATCGCCAGCGCGCCGCCCTCATGCTGTGGCAATTCACCGGCCTGCCGACCCCGCCCGAGCAGTTGCAGGCGCAGACCGGCTGGCCCGCCCTGACGGGCGACATGCCCATGACAAACAGCCTGGACACCCTGGTGGACGCGCGCCCCGACGTGCGCGCCGCACAGGCCCGGGTACAGGCCGCACAAGCCGCGCTCGATGGCAGCACGGCGCTGCGCCGCTCCGACATCACCTGGGGTGCCTCCTACGACCATTACCCCGGCACCTCCACCGCACTGATCGAACTGCGCATGCAGATGCCCCTGCAATGGGGTTACAGCTATCAGGGCGAGATCGCACGCGCCAACGCCCAGTTGGCCCAGGCCCAGGACGGGCTGGAAAGAACCCGCCGCCAGGCCCGTGCCGAACTGCAGCGCCTGCAACAGGAAGCGCTCAACACGGCCCAACGCGCCCGGGCCTACGAAGTCGACATCCTGCCGCGCGCGCGCAAGGTGGCGGAGGGTGCCGAGCTGGCCTACAGCAAAGGTGCCATGTCGCTGACCGACCTGCTCGACGCGCGGCGCACCCTGCGTGCCACGCTGCTGGATGCTCTGACGGCCCGCGCCGACTATGCCAAGGCCGCCGGCGCCTGGCAGCTGCGCACCCAGGCCGAAGCCACGGCCGCGGCCCCCACCCCTTCCAACTGAATACCGTCCCCTTCCAGACGTTGTTGAACCATGCTGAACCGTTTTCTTCCCGTCCTCCTCCTCTCTGCCCTGGGACTGAGCGCCTGCACCGAGGCCCCCGCCCCTAAGGTGGAGGCGCCGGCACCGATCGTGCAGAACAACCAGCTGCGCTTTGCCGCCGGTCACCCGCAACTCAACCTGCTGCACGTCGCTGCCGCCGCACCCGCCAAGGCCATGACAGTCGAGTTGCCCGCCAAGCTGGTATGGAACGAAGAGCGCACACAGCGCATCTACCCGGCCTTTGCAGGCCGCGTCATGGGCATCAAGGCCGACGTCGGCCAGAAGGTCCTGCCAGGCACGCCGCTGGCCCTGCTGGCCTCGCCCGATTTCGGCCAGGCCCAAAGCGAAACCGCCAAGGCCGAGGCCGATGCCCGCCTGACACACAAGGCCCTGCAACGCCAGCGCGAACTGTTCGAAGCCGGCATCGTCGCGCGCAAGGAACTGGAACAGGCCGAAACCGATGCTGACCGCGCGCAGGCCGAAGTCGCGCGCGCCCAGGCCCGTACCCGCCTGTACGGCAGCGGCAGTGGCGTCAACCAGCAACTGGCCCTGAGCGCCAGCATCAGCGGCGTGGTGGTGGAGCGCAACCTCAACCCCGGCCAGGAGGTGCGTCCCGATCTGGCCGGCCCAGGCGTGCCGGCGCTGTTTGTCGTCACCGATCCCTCTTCGCTCTGGATCCAGATCGATGCGCGTGAATCGGAGGTTGGCATCGTGCACCCCGGCACGGCCTTCGAGCTCTCGATTCCGTCCCTGCCCGGGCAGACATTCCAAGGCAAGGTCATCGCCACGTCCGACTTCATCGACCCCCTGACCCGCACCATCAAGATCCGCGGCGTGGTGGCCAATGCCGACCGCCGCCTCAAGGCCGAAATGCTGGCCACCGCCAAATTCGAGCGGACCTTCGAATCCGGCGTGGTGGTGCCTGCCGTCGCTGTGCTGCTGCGCGGCACCCGCCATTCCGTGTTCGTGCAAACCCGCCCCGGCGAATTCGAACGCCGCGCCGTGGAACTCGACTACGAAGGCCCGCGCGAGGTCGTGATTGCCAAAGGCCTGCAAGCCGGCGAGCAGGTCGTGGTTGAAAACGCCCTGCTGCTGGCACGTCTTCTGCGCCTTGCGGAAGAAGAGGCCAGAGCCCCCGACAATGCTGCCGCAGCAGCTACTAAATCTGTAGCGCCCGGCGCTGCCGCCGACACCGGAGCGGCGCAGAAATGAAACGCCTGATCCAATACGCGCTGCACCAGCCGCTGTTCATCATCCTGGGCACGCTGCTGTTCGTGATGGCGGGCGTGATCGCCTTCAAGAACCTGTCGGTCGAAGCCTTTCCCGACGTCACCGACACCCAAGTCACCGTCATTGCGCTGTTCCCGGGACGCGCCGCCGAGGAGGTGGAAAAGCAGGTCACGCTGCCGATCGAGACCGCGCTGGCCGGGCTGCCCAACTCGATCCGCGTCTTCTCGCACACCCAGTTCGGCCTGTCGTACACCGTGGTCACCTATGACGACAGCGCCAACGTCAACATTGCGCGCCAGCAGGTGATGGAGCGCCTGAACTCGGTCGATCTGCCGCCCGGGGCCCAGGCCAACATTGCGCCCAACGCTACCCCGGTGGGCGAAATCATGCGCTACCGCCTGCGCGGCGACGGCCAATCCACCACCGACCTGCGCACCCAGCAGGACTGGGTGGTCGAGCGCGCGCTGCGCCAGGTCCCGGGCGTGGCCGACGTGGTCGCCATGGGCGGCTTCATCAAGCAGTATGAAGTGCAGCCGGACCTGGACAAGCTGCGCGCCTACAAGCTGACCTTCCAGAACCTGCTCGATGCGCTCGGGCGCGGCAATTCCAACGCCGGCGGCAGCTACGTGGCCCAGGGCTCGCAGCAGTTCGCCATCCGGGGTATCGGCCTGCTGCGTTCGGCCGACGACATCGGCCGCATCGTGCTCGATTCGCGCAACGGCACCCCGGTGCTGATCCGTGACGTCGCCCAGATCAAGCTCGGCTCGGTACCGCGCCTGGGCATCACCGGCCAGGACGACGACGACGACGCGGTGATCGGCATCGTCATCATGCGCAAGGGCGAGAACGCCAGCGTCGTGCTCAAGGGCGTGAAGGACAAGATCGCCCAGCTCAACGAGCGCGGCCTGCCGCCCGGCGTGCAGATCGTGCCCTTCTACGACCGCACCTGGCTGATGGGCAAGACCATGACCACCGTGTTCCACAACCTGGTGGAAGGCGCGCTGCTGGTCTCGCTGGTGCTCTACCTGTTCCTCTCCAACCTGCGCGCCAGCCTGGCGGTGGTGGTGGTGATCCCGCTGGCCTTGCTGGCCACCTTCCTCGGCCTGAAAGTCATGGGGGTGCCAGCCAACCTGCTGTCGCTCGGCGCCATGGACTTCGGCATCATCGTCGACGGGGCGGTGATCGTGATCGAGAACATCATGCACCGGTTGGAAAAAGAGGGCGAAAACATGCCCGAGAGCGAACGGCGCCAGGCCATCATCGACGCGGCCAATGAGGTCGGCCGGCCCACGCTGTTCTCCATGCTCATCATCATCGCGGCGCACATCCCGATCTTTGCCCTGCAACGCCATGAGGGCCGCATCTTCCAGCCCATGGCCTTGTCGGTCACCACGGCGCTGATCGGTTCGCTGATCTTCTCGCTCACCCTGGTGCCGCTGCTGGCCTACTGGATGCTGCGCAAGAAGTTGCCGCACGGCGACAACCGCGTCGTCGCCACCGCCAAACGCTTTTACGAGCCGGTGTTGCTGTGGGCGCTGGAGCACCGGCGCAAGGTGGTGGCCATTGCGCTGGGCGGCTTCGTGCTGTCCATCGTCGCGGCCGCGCGCCTCGGCTCCGAATTCCTGCCCGAGCTGAACGAAGGCACCTTCTGGGTCAACTGGGACATGCCGGCCAGCCTGTCGCAGGAAGAAGCCGCACGTGTGCTGCGCAAGGCGCGCCAGCAGCTGCTGACCCTGCCGGAAGTGCGCACCGTGGTTTCCAAGGCCGGCCAGCCGGAAGACGGCACCGACCCCAAGACGCTGAGCATGGCGGAAGTCTTTGTTGACGTGAAGCCGAT
The DNA here is from genome assembly GCF_001592265.1 of Curvibacter delicatus NBRC 14919. Lineage (GTDB taxonomy): Bacteria > Pseudomonadota > Gammaproteobacteria > Burkholderiales > Burkholderiaceae_C > Hylemonella > Hylemonella delicata. Next base: position 39,673 of record NZ_BCWP01000011.1, read on the forward strand.
GGAGGAGTGGCGCAAAGGCATGACACGCGAGGCCCTGATCGAGGAGATGGACCGCAAGCTCTCGGTCATCCCGGGCGTGGACCCCGCCTTCTCGCAACCGATCCGCGACAACGTGCTCGAATCGATTTCACAGATCAAGGGCCAGATCGTGGTCAAGGTCGCAGGCGACGACCTGGCTGAGCTGCAACGCACGGTCGAGGGCATGCGGCGCGAGTTCCGCCAGGTGCAGGGCGTGCAGCGCGCCGAGGTCGACCGCCTGGGCGACCTGCCGCAGCTGGTGATCGACATCGACCGCGAACGCGCCTCGCGCTACGGCCTGAACGTGAGCGACGTGCAGGACGTGATCGAATCGGCATTGGCCGGCCGCGCCGCCACCCAGCTCTGGGAGGGCGAGCGCAAGTTTGCCGTGACCGTGCGCCTGCCGGCCGATGAACGCGTCATCGCCAGCCTGCCGAGCACGCCGCTGCCCATTCCCGCGGGCGGCTACACCACCCTGGGCTCGGTCACCAACATCCGCCAGACCACCGGCGCCATGAACATTGCCCGCGAAGCCGGCCGGCGCACCATGGCCATCGGCGTGTTCATCAAGGGCCGCGACATGGGTTCGGTGGTCAAGGACATGAAGGCGCGCGTGGCGAAAAACGTGACGGTGCCCGAGAACTACACGGTCAACTGGTCGGGCGAGTTCGAAAACCAGGAGCGTGCCATGCAGCGGCTGTCGGTGGTGGTGCCGATCTCGCTGCTGCTGATCTTCGTGCTGCTGTTCGACGCCTTCGGCTCGTTCAAGAAGGCGGCACTGATCCTGATCAACGTGCCGCTGGCACTGATCGGCGGCTTTATTGCGTTGTGGGTGTTTTCGATTCCGCTGTCGGTATCGGCGGCCATCGGCTTCATCGCACTGTCAGGCCAGGCCGTGCTCAACGGCGTGGTCATGCTCTCGGTGTTCCAGCAGCTGCGCAATGCCGGCCATACCGTGCTGGAAGCGGCACGCCTGGGCTCCATGCAGCGCCTGCGCACCGTGCTCATGACGGCCATGCTGGCCGCCCTGGGCCTGCTGCCGATGGCGCTGTCGCATGACATCGGCTCGGAAACCCAGCGCCCATTGGCCATCGTGGTGATTGGCGGCCTGGTCACGGCCACCCTGCTCACGCTGGTGGTGCTGCCGGTGCTTTATGTCGCCTGGTTCTCCAAGCTCAAGGTCGACGAACAACTGGCAAAACCAGCCACCCGGCCCTGACCCGGAACCGGCTCAACCCTCGCCGAGACCGATCGGCGAGGGCGCCCGCATCACGATGCGGGTGAACAGGCGGTCATAAACCGGGTCGCGCGGGTACTTGCCGGTCAGCGGGTCGCAGTTGGTGGCAAAGGCGGCATCCAGCGCCTTCCAGTCCTCCGCCGTCAGCACCTTCTCGGCCTCGGGCATGATCACCGTCTCCTCCAGCCGCATGTGCTCGAGGTAGAACTCCAGGTAACGCTTGGCTGCCGCGTCGAAGGCCGCGCGACGCGACTCGCCCAGCAACTCCCAGGCCAGCAGCAGGTGCTGCAGCTCACGCACCGCCTCTTCGCCGCGGGCGTGGTCCTTGTCGAGTTTGTCCAGGGTGTCCTTCAGGTGCGGCGCCCGTGCCCGCACCGGCGGAAACAGCAGTTCGGTTTCCTTGGTGTGGTGCAACCGCTCGGGGAATTCGTCGATGTAGAACAGCATGGCGCGCAACACATCGAAGAAGTTCTCCGGTTCGCTCGCAGGTCCGCGCTGGACCATCATGCGCAGGGACTGCAACATGGCCGCCAAGGCGGCATGTTCGTCATGGATGATGCGGATACTTTCGTGACTCATGATGGCACTCCTCAGGTCAATGCAACTGTTTGACCCTAGCTTGTCACGCCAGCTTTGCCGCAAGCTTGACCTTCGTCAAGCTTTGCTCACATCCTCACGTCAGCAGGGCCTGAACCTCGTTGCCGACACGGAACTGGCGCACCACCTGGGCCAGGCGGTCCGCCTGCTCGCGCATGGATTCGGCCGCCGCGGCAGACTCCTCCACCAGCGCCGCATTCTGTTGCGTCATGCGGTCGATTTCGTTCACGGCCTGGCTCACGTTGCCGATGCCTTCGGACTGGCTGGTCGAGGCGACGGTGATCTCGCCGATGGTGTCGCTCACGCGTTTGACGCCGCCCACGATCTCCTCCATCGCCCGACCGGCCTCTTCCACCAGGCGCACACCGCCATCCACCGCCGTCACGCTGTTGTCGATCAGGCCCTTGATTTCGCTGGCCGCCGCCGCTGAGCGCTGCGCCAGGGAGCGCACCTCGCTGGCCACCACGGCAAAACCCCGGCCCTGTTCACCGGCACGCGCGGCTTCCACCGCGGCATTGAGCGCCAGGATATTGGTCTGGAAAGCGATCGAGTCGATCAGGCCGATGATGTCGCCGATCTTCTTGCTGGCCTGCGAGATGCTTTGCATGCTCTGCACCGCCTGCCCGACCACCGAGCCGCCGCGCTGTGCCGCCTGCGAGGCGGTGGCTGCCAGCTGGTTGGCCGTCTGCGCAGAAGCCGCGGTGTGCTGCACGTTGCCGCTCAGGTTGGAAATGGAGGACACCGTCTGCTGCACATTGCTGGCGGTCTGCTCGGTCCGGCTGGACAGGTCCTGGTTGCCGGTGGCAATTTCGCGGCTGGCGGTGGCAATGCTTTCGCTCGAATCCCGCACCTGGGACACCATGTGCCCCAGCCCGGAGCGCATGGCCTCCAGGGCGCGTTGCAGGTCGGCCACCTCGTCCTTGCCGTCAACCCGCATCTGCTGCGACAGGTCACCGCTGGCAATCGCCTGGGCCAGGCCGCGTGCCTGTTCCAGCGGCTGGCAGATGGCCTGCATGTTGAGCAGCGTCAGCGGCACCACCACGACCAGCGCGAACACCACGAGTGCCGCGAAGAGGAACAGCGTCTGGTTCAGTGCCGCGCTTTGGCCTTCGACGGCCAGGCGGGCGTTCTCGCGCAACGCGTTGTCGATTTGCTGCAGCAGCTTGTCGGCTTGCTCGAACTCGGCCACGGCGCGCGCGCTCATGCGGTTGGCAATGGTGGCCGTTTCGTAGGCGCTGGCCTCCAGCTGCCCGGCCACCTGGCCGAACATGGTGCGATAGGCCTTCATGTGCTCCATCGCTTTCTGGACCCGGGGCTTGTCGGCGTCGGAAGCGCTTTCCAGCAGCTCCGTCAACGTCTTTTCAATCTTCTGCATGTCGGCCAGCCACTTGGCACGGATCTGCTGGATCGCCTCCGGCTTCTCGTACTGGATGATCATGTCCTTTTCATGCCGGCGCACCAGGCTCATCTCATAACGCAGGCTGCCCAGGCGCTCCACCCCGGCATGCGACTGGTTGACCTCCTGCTCGCCGATGTTGTGGATGCGGAACATCCCCAGCATGCCGGCACCGCCCAGCAGACCCAGCAGACACATGACCACCACGATCGCACTGAGCATGCGAAAACGGATGGTGAATTGGCGCATCAACTCAAAAATTTTCGACATCATGACCCGTCCCGTTATCCATTAGTTATGAAATGAAACCGAAACGGCATTCTAGGCGGCGAATACTTCAGTTTGCGCTTACCTATTCAGACCCCGTGGTTGCCAGCGCCGCAACAGCAGGGCGTTGGTCATCACGCTGACCGAACTCATGGCCATGGCCGCCCCCGCCACCACCGGGTTCAGGAAGCCGAAAGCGGCCAGCGGAATGCCCGCCACGTTGTAGATGAAGGCCCAGAACAGGTTCTGCCGGATCTTGGCCACTGTCCGGTCGGAGACATCCAGCGCCGCCGCCACCAGCAGCGGGTCACCCCGCATGAGCGTGATGCCGGCCGCATGCATGGCCACGTCGGTGCCGTTGCCCATGGCCAGGCCGACATCGGCCGCTGCCAGCGCCGGCGCGTCATTCACGCCGTCGCCCACCATGGCCATGACATGTCCCCCGGCTTTCAGTTCTGCGACCTTGGCCGCCTTGTCGCCGGGCAACACCTCGGCCAGCACCTCGCCGGCTTCCGGCCGCAGACCCAGGCGGCGCGCCATGGCTTCGGCAGCACCGCGGTTGTCGCCCGAGATCATCACGGTGCGGATGCCACGTGCCCGCAGGGCCGCCAGCGCCTCCTTGGCGCCCGGCTTGGGTTCATCACCAAAGGCCATCAGGGCCCGCAAGGTCAAGCCCTGGGCCGTGCGCTCCAGCATCGCCGAGACTGTGGCGCCCTGGGCCTGCAGCTCGGCCGCGCGGGTCGCCAGCACCCCCAGGCTCACGCCCAGTTCGTCCATCCAGCGCAGACTGCCGATCAGGTAGCTCTTCACCCCGACCTCGCCCTCGCTGCCACGGCCCGGCACGGCACGCACGTTGTCCGGCGCCTCCACGCTGAGCTGGCGCGCCTGCGCGGCCGCCACCACGGCGCGCGCCAGCGGATGCTCGCTGCCGCTTTGCAGGCTGGCCGCTGCCTGCAGCACCGTGGCTTCATCCACGCCCTCGGCCACCACCAGCGCCGTCAGGCGCGGCTGGCCGACCGTCAGTGTGCCGGTCTTGTCAAAGGCGACGGTGTCCACCTTGTGTGCCAACTCCAGGGCCTGCGCATCCTTGATCAGGATGCCGAACCTGGCGGCCACGCCGGTGCCGGCCATGATGGCGGCCGGCGTCGCCAGACCCAGGGCACAGGGACAGGCGATCACCAGCACCGCCACGGCACGGATCAAGGCCAGCTCGAACGGGTGGCCGGTCAGCCACCAACCCAGCAGCGTGACGAGCGCCACGGCCAGCACCACCGGCACGAACACCGCCGACACCTGGTCCACCAGGCGCTGGATCGGCGCCTTGGCGGCCTGCGCATCCTCCACCAGACGGATGATGTGCGCCAGCACCGTCTCGCTGCCCACCGCACCCACCTGCATCACAACCCGGCCTTCGCCGTTGATGGAGCCGCCGGTGAGTTTGGCGCCCACGTCCTTGGGCACCGGCAGCGGCTCGCCGGTCAGCATCGACTCGTCCACCTGGGTATGCCCCTCCAGCAGCGTGCCATCGACCGGGAAACGCTCCCCCGGGCGGACCACCAGCCGGTCGGCCACCAGTACCTCGGCCACCGGCACATCCACCTCGCCTTCGCGGCCGATCAGATGCGCCACCTCGGGTCGCAAGGCATGCAGGGCGCGGATGGCAGCGGTGGTCTGGCGCTTGGCCCGCGCCTCCAGCCATTTGCCCAGCAGCACCAGCGTCACCACCACCGCCGAGGCTTCGAAATACAGGTGCACCATGGCGCCCGGCTCGGCGCTGAGCCACAGCCACATTGACAGCGCCCAACCGGCCGAAGTCCCGATGGCGACCAGCAGATCCATGTTGCCGGTCAGGGCCTTGAGTGCATGCCAGCCCGCCTTGTAGAAGCGCGCGCCGAGGATGAACTGCACCGGTGTGGCCAGCAGGAACTGCGCCCAGGCCGGCAACATCCAGTGCAGCCCCAGCAAATCGCCCAGCATGGGGACGACCAGTGGTGCCGACAGCAGCAGGCCGACGGCAACCGGCGCAAAACCGGTCCAGGGCGAAGCATCCCCCTCCTGCTCCAGGGCATCCGCCGCGCGCGGCTCGTAACCGGCATCGCGCACGGCACGGCGCAGGCGCGCCTCCATCTGCTCGGAAGGCTCGAAGCTCACCCGCGCCGATTCGGTGGCCAGGTTGACACTGGCCTCTTTCACGCCGGGCACTTTCTTCAAGGCCTTTTCCACCCGCGTCACGCAGGAGGCGCAAGTCATGCCGCCAATGCCAATGTCCAGGGAAGGGATTGCGGGTGGGGGGGTGATGGTGCTCATGTGTGGATTCTGAACCTTGCCATGATGGGAGGGTCAAGCCCTGCGTTAAATCAACCATTCTGCGGCCAAGGTTGCCATAATGCCCTTGACCTTCCCACCGTGGCAAGGTTCAGGATGAGCGTCAGCCATCAGGCTGTACCTGTTTTCTGAAGGAGTCCACATGAACCAGATCTTTGAAGTCACCGGCATGACCTGCGGCCACTGCGAAAAAGCCGTCACGCAAGCGATCCGACAACTCGACCCGCAAGCCGAGGTCAAGATCGACCGCAGCCAGAACAAGGTCGAGGTGCTGTCGCAGCAACCGCGCGATGCGCTGGCCAAGGCGATTGCCGAAGAGGGCTACGCCGTTACCGCCTGAGAACTGACTGCCATGACCCGCGCCCTGAACGAGCTCCCATGGCCCGTCAGCATCGGCCAGGCCGCCGAGCTCTCCGGCATCTCGGCCAAGATGGTGCGCCATTACGAGTCTCTCGGCCTGCTCCCGCGGGTGGCCCGTACCGACAGCGGCTACCGCCAGTACAGCGAGGCCGATGTGCACACGCTGCGTTTCATCAAACGTTCGCGCGACCTCGGCTTCTCGATGGCCGAGATTGCCGAACTGGTGGCGCTGTGGCAGAACCGGCGCCGCGCCAGTGCCAGCGTCAAGCGCATCGCACAACAGCATGTGGTCGATCTGGCACAACGCATCGAAGCCATGCAGGCCATGCAGCGCACGCTGAACCAGTTGCTGCACCACTGCCATGGCGACGAGCGGCCCGAGTGCCCGATCCTCGACGACCTGGCACACCATGCCGCGAGCGCCAAGCCGGCCGGTTGACGGACCCGCATCAGCCCCCAATAATGTTTTTATCCACCCTAGGAGTATCTCCATGAAATCCAATGTCGGCGGCATTGACCGCATCATCCGCATCGTGGCTGGCGTCGTCCTGATTGCGCTGGCGGCCACCAACACCGTGGGCTGGTGGGGCTGGCTGGGCATCGTCCCGCTGGCCACCGGTCTGCTCGGCTGGTGCCCGCCATATGCCCTGCTGGGCTTCAACACCTGCAGCGTCAAGGAAGCACCGAAGTCCTGATGTGATTCGCACATGCGCCACCGATTGCTATCAATTCAATAGCTGGTGGCACATGATCCACGAGGGGCAACGGCCTGTTTGATCCCTAAATCCGGGCGCATGCCCACCCGCTCCCATGACCACCCCATCCGTCCAGTCTCCGCGCCGCGTCGAACGCATCATCACCGGCCAGCCCACCCGTGATGGCGCCGGCGTCAAGCTCACACGCGTGCTCACGCACGACCTGCAACACCGACTCGACCCCTTCCTGATGCTGGACAACTTCGCCAGCGACGACCCGAAGGACTACGGCGCCGGTTTTCCCGACCATCCGCACCGCGGCTTCGAAACCATCACCTACATGATCGCCGGACGCATGCGCCACCGCGACAGCGCCGGCCATGAAGGCCTGCTGCAAAACGGCGGCGTGCAATGGATGACCGCCGGTCGCGGCCTGATCCACAGCGAAATGCCGGAACAGGAGCAAGGCGTGATGGAAGGCTTCCAGCTCTGGCTCAACCTGCCGGGCAAGGACAAGCTGTGCCAGCCGGGGTACCGCGACATCCAGAGCAGCGAAATTCCCGAATTCACCAGTCCGGCCGGCGAAGGCGATGACGCGCGCGGCGGCGTGCATGTGCGCGTGATTGCCGGCAACAGCCACGGCGTGGCCGGCGCCATGCAGCGACCACCCGCGCAGTACCCGACCGACCCGCTGTACCTCGACCTGCACTTCCCGGCGGGCGGCGCGACCTTCGCGCAGCCGTTGCCAGCCACCCACAACGCCTTCATCTATGTCTACCGCGGCACCGTGCACGTGGTGGACGGCGACGACAAGGCCACACCAGTGCCCCTGCACCGCATGGCGATTCTGGAAAACGCCGGCGACGGCGTACGGCTGCAGGCCGACCCCGGCAGCGAGCCGGCGCGCGCCCTGCTGATCGCGGGCCGCCCCCTGGGCGAGCCGATTGCCCAGTACGGCCCTTTTGTCATGAACACGCGCGAGGAACTGATGACCGCCGTGGAGGATTTCCGCAGCGGCCGTCTGGCCTGAGTCCACACAACTGCACCGAACTTTACAAAGCCTTCGCACGCCGTCATGACCCCGATACACGACGCGCGCAGACTGCGTTTCACCTGTTGTCCTGACAGGTTTTTTGAAAGGAAGTGCCCATGAAATCCGTCTTCAAACCCGTCCTGCTGGCTGGCCTGATGGCCGTCGCTCTCGGCGCCCTGGCCCAACCCGGTCCAGGTCCGGGGGCGGGTCCGGGCGCGGGCAACCCCAGCGCCAGTGCCAACCCCGAATTCCGTGACCGCATGCAAGCCCGCATGCAACGTCACATGGACCGTCGTGCCGCCGACCTCAAGGCCAAGCTCAAGCTCAGCGCCGAGCAGGACAGCGCCTGGAATGCCTATGTTGCAGCCATGAAACCGCCGGCTGTCGGCCCGCACCCCAGCCGCGCCGAACTGGACAAGCTCACCACGCCCGAGCGCCTGGACAAGATGCGCGAACTGCGCAAGCAACGCGAAGCCGAGATGGACAAGCGTGATGACGCCACGCGCGCGTTCTATGCCACACTCACGGCCGAGCAGAAAAAAGTCTTTGATGCCAACACCGGCCGCCCTTTTGGTGACCGTGGCGACCGCCGGCCCCCGCGCAAGGACTGAGTCCTGAAACCAACCTGACCCCAACCCGATGCACCAACAGGCGCCACTCACCGTTCGCACCATTGAAATCCATCAACCGATGCGCTGGCTGGCCCTGGCCTGGCGCGACATGGCGCGTTGCGGCTGGGTCAGCTTCGTGCATGGGGTGGCGCTGTGTGTCTTTGGCCTGCTTCTGATGATCGCAGCGCGTCACCAGTTCTGGCTGCTGGCCGGCGCCTTCTCGGGGTTTCTGGTGGTGGCCCCCGTGCTGGCCACCGGTCTGTATGCGCTGAGCCGGGCCGTCGAACGCGGTGAGCCCGTCTCTTTCCGGCTCGTGCTGCAGACCTGGCTCAGCTGGCGCCGTCACGGCGACAGCCCGGACGGCAAGGACTGGCGCCTGGTGAAGTTCGGGCTGCTGCTGGGCCTTGCCGGCACCGGCTGGGTGCTGACCTCTGCTGCCCTCATCACGCTGCTGTCACCGGTCCCGATCGAGCGGCCACTCGACTTCCTGCGTTATGTCATGCTGGCGCACGACAACTATCTGTTCGAACTCTGGCTTGCGCTGGGCGGCATGATGGCCGCCCCCATCTTCGCCTCCAGCGCGATTGCGCTGCCCCTGATGCTGGACCGCCGCGTGAGTGTGCTGCAAGCCGTGGTGACCAGCTGGCAGACCGTGCTGACCAACCCCGGGCCCATGGCTTGGTGGGCCTTCCTCATCATGGGCTTCTCGCTCCTGGGGCTGTGCTCGGTGCTGCTGGGCCTGGTGGCCGTGGTCCCCATGCTGGGCCATGCCAGCTGGCACGCCTACCGCGACCTAGTGGACGCCTCGGCCTTGCCGGAACGCACCGCGGCAACCGGCACGGAGGCACGCTGATGTTCGGCTACAGCGAGGAACAAATCGCCGCCTTCGGCCTGAGCTTCGGCGTGGGGGCGTTCATGCTCTACATGCTGTTCATCATCGGCCACCTGGCCTGGGAATCCAAGGCCGGCCGTTTCGGCACCTTCGTGCTGTTCCTGGGCCTGGCGTTCGGCATGGTCGGCTTCGCCGCCAAGTTCGTCATCCAGTGGGTCCTCGAAAAATAGACGTCCGAGCCCACCACAAGGACTTTGGCGGGAAACGCCGTGGAACCGGCTCCGCCGGGCCACTGGCGTTGTCCCCCACAGGGGGGATGTCAGACCAACGGCCGGATGCCGATCAGCATGCCGTGCAGCCAGAACGCCACGGCGGCCCAGGCGGCCGCGCCCAGCAAGACCGTGACCACCGTCGGCAGCGTCTGGCCCGGCGCATAAACGGTTCCTGCGGTGCGGTCACGCCGCCGTGCCGCAGCAAAGCTGGCCACGGCCCAGAGCAGGAACGCGCCGAACAGGATCTGATGCACCAGCATGCCGTTGGACAGCAGGTGCGCCAAGGCCCACACCTTGACGCCGGCAGCCATCGGATGGTGCAGGCGCGCCTTGATGCCGTTGCCCGGCACGTAGGCCGCCGCGAACAGCACGAACGCCAGCAAGGTCAACAGGCCCGCCAGATGACGCATGCCATTGGGGGGTGTCCATAACACCACCGGCTGCTCACGCGCCACGCCAAAACCCCAGACCAGCAGCACCAACCCGGCCAACGACAGCAGGGAATACACGCCCTTCCATGTGCCTTCGCCCAGCCGCTCGCGCATATCGGTGCGCCAGCCATCGGCCACGATGCGGACCGAGTGCACACCCAGAAAAATCACCAAGCCCAATATCAGGTAAGTCATACGTCTGCCCTCGTGTTTCAGGCCGCCATCACGCGGTTCTTGCCAGCGCGCTTGGCCAGGTACATGGCCCGGTCGGCCCGCTGGATCGCCTCCAGCCCGGCCTCGTCGCGTTCAAACTGCGCCACGCCGGCGCTGAAGGTGATCAGGATCTTCTCATTGCCGTCAAGGAAAAAACGGCGAGTCAGTTCACGCTGCAGCCGCGTCATGGCATCCACCCCCTTGTCCAGCGGCGTATCAGGCAGCAGGATGACAAACTCTTCACCGCCGTAACGCGCCAGCGAGTCCTGTGGCCGCATGCATTCGCGCGCCACCGTGGCCAGATGCGTCAACGCCGCATCGCCGGCCGCATGGCCCCGCTCGTCATTGATCTTCTTGAAATTGTCGATGTCGAGCAGCGCCACACACAGCGGGCTGTCGCGCCGCTGCATGCCTGACACCTCGCGATGCAACGCCTCGTCCAGGCCTTGCCGGTTGAGGGCCCCGGTCAGCGTGTCATGCCGCGCCTGGGCACTGACACGATCCAGTTCCCGGTGCAGCTTGACCAGTTCGGCTTCCGTTGCCTGCGTCTTCTCGCGCATGGCCTGCAGTTCGTCGCGCACCGTCAGTGATTCATTCGCCATGGCCCGCGTGGCACCGATGACCTCCTTGAGCACCGGGGCAATCTCCTCGATGCTCTTGGCCTGTTCAATCAGGCTCACGCTCTCTTCCATCTTGCTGTGAAAACTGCTGCTCGACTCCGTCATCTGCGACAGGCGCTCGACGAAGATGGCCAGCATGCTGCGCAGCTCTTCCTGTGCTTCCAGCGCCCGGCCCTTGGCCTCGGTCTGCTTGAAGATCACGTCCTTGAGACGACGCTCCACATCATCGAGACGACGCAGTGTCAGAGGGGGCGAAGCGGCTTCCATCAGCGCGTCGGTCTGGCCCTTGAGCCAGCTGTCGTCCACGCTCAGCTCGCCAATGTTCTCGATGATCAGATGGAGCAGCTTGAGCAGCGTGTTCTTGATCTCGGCCTGGTCTTCGGCCGCAAAGGACAGGCGATGGCTGAAATTGGCCAACAGGGTCTTGATGCCAATCACATCCGCCGCCGGATCACGCAGCGTCTGCAACAGCTTGTCGACCTGTTCCTGGAATCGGGCATCATCATTGCCCAGCGCCGGCAGGCTGTACTCTACCATGCGCGCAATCTGCTCCATGAACTCGGCCGTGAACGCCGGAACCGAGGCAATCGGCGCCACCGGCTCGGGGGCCGATTCGCTGGGCGTCCCCCCAGGCAAGGCAAAACCGGCATAACCCACTAGGGCGCTCTGCACGCCGGGCCAGTTGCGCTGGCCGATGGCGTATTCGAGCAAGCCCTTCTGCTTCTGCTGGCCCGGGTTCTTGGTTGGCAAGGATTGTGCAATCAGGCGCAACTGCTCTTCCGGAAAGGGCTGGATGAGCGGTATGCCGGCAATCTCGTTGTAGATCGACTGGTAGTTGACCGGCGTAGGCAGCAGCTTTTTGGCGGTCAGCTGCTTGAGCGTTTCGCGCGCAATCTCAAAAGGTTTTTTTTCGGTCATGGCCATCCGTTCGGATATCGCTACCCGGCAAGGCCGCACTGGCTCGCCGGGGATTGGAAATGATTATGCGGGCATCGCATACGGGCGACAACGCCCTTTGTCGTCGTCCCGCGTTCCGCCAAATTCTGGTTTTGCACCACCGCCGACTCAGGCCTGTGCAAGGCGCGCCAGCAGCCCAGGAACTGCCGCCTTGCCCGTCCGTTGCAACGTCATCAAGAGAGCATGGTCCGGACGGGCAAGGCCATAACGGGCCCGCAGGTCGTGCAGGATGCGATCCAGCAACGCCGCGGCCATCTCGGCATCGGCCAGTGCCCGGTGGGCGACACCGGTGCGCGGCAGGTGGTGGTAATCCACCAGTGAACCCAGCTTGTGATTAGGCGCCTGCGGGTAGAGCCGGCGCGAGACCAGCAGGGTGCAGGCAAAGGGTTGTAGTGCCGGCAGGTCCAGCCGCGCCAATTCAGCCGTCCAGAACTTGCGGTCAAACGCCGCGTTGTGCGCCACCAGCGGCGTGGTGCCGACAAAACGGCTGGCCTCGGCCATGACCTCGGCCGCATCGGGAGCTGATGCCACCATGGCGTTGCTGATGCCGGTGAGCTGGGTGATGAAGGACGGAATCCGTACACCGGCATTCATCAGGCTCTGGAAACGGTCCACCACGCGTCCCCCATCCACCATCACAATCGCCACCTCGGTGGCACGGTCACCAAGGTCGGGCGACATGCCGGTGGTTTCGAAGTCGATGACGGCAAAGGCACTCATGCCGGGCCGCAGCTCAGGCCTTTTTCAGGAAACAGGCCTTGAGCATGAACCCGCCCTGATCGGTCTTGCAATCGACCTCATGGTCGCCGGCACCAGCCGGCAGGCGAATACTTTTGACCTTGGTGCCTTTCTTGAGCACGATGGACGAGCCCTTGACCTTCAGGTCCTTGATCAGGATGACCGCATCGCCATCGACCAATGGGTTGCCATTGGCGTCGCGAACCACGCCGTCGCCGCCTTCGGCCATATCGTCCTCATCGGCAGAAGCCACCGTGGGCCATTCGAAACCGCAGTCCGGACAGATGTAGTTGTTGCCATCCGGGTAGGTATTTTCCAGCCCGCACTGGGGGCCGGCCGGCAAGGTATCAGACATGCTCATTCCACTCAAACGTCGATATTGCCAGCACGCAGTGCATTGGTCTCGATGAACTCGCGGCGCGGTTCCACTTCGTCACCCATCAGCATGGTGAACACACGATCGGCCTCGATGGCATCGTCGATCTGGACCCGCAGCAGACGTCGAACCGCCGGATCCATGGTGGTTTCCCAGAGCTGGGCCGGGTTCATCTCGCCCAAGCCTTTGTAGCGCTGGCGAGCCGTGGAACTTTCTGCCTGGGCAATCAGCCAGTTCATGGCCGAACGGAAATCGCTGACCTTCTCTTCCTTCTGCTTTTCACCCTCGCCGCGCGTGACCTTGGCATCCTCATTCAGCAAGCCGCGGAAGGTATTTGCCGCCTCGGCCAGAGCCGCATAGTCGGCACCATGCACGAAGTCCTGCGTGATGACGCTGCTCTTGACATTGCCGTGATGGCGACGGCTGATGCGCAGAATGGGTTTGTCCGTGCGGGCGTCGAACTCGCCGGCCACTTCCGCCGTCGGCAGCTTGGCCTGCAAAGCCGCCGCCGAGGCTTCCGCATCAGCCACGGTGTCCAGGTTCAGGCTCACGCCATCGGCAATGGCACGCAAGGCTTCGGCATCCATGAAGTTGTGCAGGCGTTCAATCACCGCTTCGGCCAGCTGGTGCTTGCGCGCCAGCTCTGCCAGCGTATCGCCGCTGATGACCGTTCCCTTGTCGCCGCCGGTATGGACCGACGCGTTGACCAAGGCAACACGCAGCAGGAAAGCATCCAGTGCACTGGCATCCTTGAGATAGAGCTCCTCCTTGCCGGACTTGACCTTGTACAGCGGCGGTTGGGCAATGTAGATGTGGCCACGTTCCACCAGGTCAGGCATCTGGCGATAGAAAAAGGTCAATAGCAGTGTTCGGATGTGGGCACCGTCCACGTCGGCATCGGTCATGATGATGATGCGGTGGTAACGCAGCTTGTCGACATTGAAGTCATCTACCCCGGATTTTCCGGACTCGACGGCCGCCTTGCCGATACCGGTGCCCAAGGCCGTGATCAGCGTCACGATTTCATTGCTGGTCAGCAGCTTCTCGTAACGCGCCTTCTCCACGTTCAGGATCTTGCCGCGCAGCGGCAGGATCGCCTGGAATTTCCGGTCGCGGCCCTGCTTGGCCGAGCCGCCGGCAGAGTCACCCTCCACGATGTAGATCTCACACAGTGACGGATCCTTCTCCTGGCAATCCGCCAGTTTGCCCGGCAAGCCCATGCCGTCAAGCACCCCTTTGCGGCGTGTCATTTCGCGGGCCTTGCGCGCCGCTTCACGGGCACGTGCCGCTTCCACAATCTTGCCGCAAATGATCTTGGCATCGTTGGGCCGCTCTTCCAGGTAGTCGGTCAGCGCCTTGGCCACGATATCTTCCACCGGTGCACGCACTTCCGAGCTGACTAGCTTGTCCTTGGTCTGGCTGCTGAACTTGGGCTCGGGCACCTTGACGCTCAACACACAGCACAGGCCTTCGCGCATGTCGTCGCCCGAGACATCCACCTTGGCCTTCTTGGCCAGTTCGTTCTGCTCGATGTACTTGCTGATGACGCGCGTCATTGCCGCACGCAGACCGGTCAGGTGGGTACCGCCGTCACGCTGCGGAATGTTGTTGGTGAAGCACAGCACCGACTCGTTGTAGCCATCGTTCCACTGCATCGCCACTTCGACACCGATGCTGGTGCCGGGAATGCCACCATAACTGTCGGCCGGGCGCTCGCCCATGGCATGGAAGGCATTGGGATGCAACACCTTCTTGTTGGCGTTGATGAAATCGACAAAACCCTTGACACCACCGGCACCCGAGAAGTCATCTTCCTTGCCGTTGCGCTCGTCCTTCAGACGAATGCGAACCCCGTTGTTCAGGAAACTCAGCTCGCGCAGACGTTTGGCCAGAATTTCGTAGTGAAACTCGTTGTTCTGCTGGAAGATCTCGGTATCGGGCAGGAAGTGCACCTCGGTACCGCGTTTTTCGGTCGAACCGGTCACTTTCATGGGTGACACTTCAAAACCATCGACTTTTTCGATCACCCGGTTCTGAACAAAACCGCGGGCGAACTCCAGCTGATGGACCTTGCCTTCGCGGCGCACTGTCAGACGCAGCCATTTCGACAATGCGTTCACGCACGACACACCCACACCGTGCAGACCGCCTGACACCTTGTAGCTGTTCTGGTTGAACTTGCCACCGGCATGCAGCTCGGTCAGCGCAATTTCCGACGCACTGCGCTTGGGCTCATGCTTGTCGTCCATCTTGACGCCGGTCGGGATACCGCGGCCGTTATCGGTCACACTGATCGAGTTGTCGGAATGGATGGTCACCACGATGTCATCGCAATGCCCCGCCAATGCCTCGTCGATCGAGTTGTCCACGACCTCGAACACCAGATGGTGCAGACCGGTGCCGTCTGATGTGTCACCGATGTACATGCCCGGGCGTTTGCGCACAGCCTCCAGGCCTTCAAGAATCTGGATCGAGCCTTCACCATAACCTTCCGATGCACCTGCCTGGTGAGCATCGATCACCGGCTGGACAGTGGTAAAGGTCTCGGTGCTGGGCTTGTTTTCTTCAGTCATGACTAACTTCTCTATCGATTTCTCAAACTCTTGAATGACCAAACCCGCGATGGACCCAATGTCCATGGCGGGTTGCAGCCTGCTGCCTGCTCAGCTTCAGATGCGCATCGGCATCACGACATACTTGAAATTCGCATTCTCCGGAATGGTGACCAAGGCCGAACTGTTGGAATCCGACAGTTCAACCTTCACCATGTCCTGGTCCATGTTGGCCAACGCATCGATCAGGTAAGTCACATTGAAACCGATCTCGATGCTGTCGCCGTTGTAGTCGATGTCCAGTTCATCCACGGCTTCTTCCTGCTCGGCATTGTTGGATGCCACGCGCAGAGTCCCCGGGTCGATGTTCAGGCGTACCCCCTTGAACTTGTCACTGGTCAGAATGGCCGTGCGCTGCAAGCT
Source organism: Curvibacter delicatus NBRC 14919 (assembly GCF_001592265.1). Lineage (GTDB taxonomy): Bacteria > Pseudomonadota > Gammaproteobacteria > Burkholderiales > Burkholderiaceae_C > Hylemonella > Hylemonella delicata. Next base: position 55,626 of record NZ_BCWP01000011.1, read on the forward strand.
GGCCAACAGCGCCTGACGTCCCAGCGTGATGCCGTTCTTGTGGTTCTTCGGAATGACGCGGTTGTAGTCGGGGAACTTGCCTTCCACCAGTTTGGTCACGAACTCCATGCCTTCAAAACTGAACTTGGCCTGGTTGTTGGCGAACTGCATCTCGATGGCACCATCGGCATCGCTCAAAAGGCGCTGCATTTCCAGCACCGTCTTGCGCGGCAGGATCACTTCCTGGCGCGGCACTTCGACATCCAGCGTAGCCGAGGCAAATGCCAGCCGGTGGCCATCGGTAGCCACCAGACTCAGCTGCTTGCCTTCAGCCACAAACAGAATGCCATTGAGGTAGTAACGGATGTCATGCACGGCCATGGCAAACGACACCTGGCTGAGCAGATCCTTCAATGTCTTCTGCGGCACGCTGAACGAGGGGCCAAAGCTGGCGGACTCCTGGACCAGCGGAAAGTCCTCTGCAGGCAAGGTCTGCAGCGTGAACTTGCTCTTGCCACCTTTGAGAATCAGCTTGGCCTGGGCCGATTCGAGGGAAACCGTCTGATCTGCCGGCATGGTGCGCAGAATGTCGATCAGCTTGCGTGCACCCACAGTGGTCGTGAAATTACCGGCATCACCATCGAAATCCACGGTAGTGCGGATCTGGATCTCCAAATCGCTGGTGGTGAATTGCAGGGCACTTCCGGTCTTTCGGATCAGCACGTTGGCGAGGATCGGCAAGGTATGCCGACGCTCAACAATGCCTGCCACCGATTGGAGCACCGAGAGCACTTTGTCTTGAGTTGCCTTCAGGACGATCATGTCAACCTCTTCCTTAATTTCTCTATTTCAAATTAGTAGTAGTAGTTAAAGGGCGTCCATTTCTGTGGATATCGCCATTTTCCCTTTTTTTATCAACGACTTGGCTGCTATTGAAAACTGTGTGCAGTCATGTTTTGACGCATTGGTTGACCATGAACAACTTTGGCTTCCGGGTTTTTTCTGTGGATAACTTGCCAGTTGTCCAGAAACTATCCCCAGTGTTGTTGTTTTGTTGTGATTTCAAGTAGATGTCCTCCTCTGACTAGCCCTTCAGTGTCTGCTCCAGCACATGCAACTGCTGGTTCAGTTCGGTCAGCTGCTGTCGTTCAGCAGAAATCTTGCGCACGGCATGAAGTACCGTGGTGTGATCGCGACCGCCAAAGAGTTCACCGATCTCAGGCAGGCTTTTCTGTGTCAATTCCTTGGCCAGGTACATGGCGATCTGTCGCGGTCGGGCAATGCTGGCTGGGCGTTTCTTGGAATACATGTCGGCGACCTTGATCTTGTAATAGTCGGCCACCGTTTTCTGGATGTTCTCTACGGAAATCTGGCGGTTCTGTATGGACAGCAGATCGCGCAGGGCTTCGCGTGCCAGTTGAATGGAGATTTCCTTCTGGTTGAAGCGTGAATAAGCGAGGATCTTGCGCAAGGCGCCTTCCAGCTCTCGAACGTTGGAACGGACGTTCTTGGCCACGAAAAAAGCCACTTCTTCCGGCATTTCGGTGCCTTCGGTCTGGGCCTTGTTGATCAGGATCGCAACCCGCATTTCGAGTTCTGGTGGTTCGATCGCCACGGTCAGACCGGAATCAAAACGTGAAACGAGGCGCTCGTGGATGTCAGCAAGGCCTTTGGGATAGGTGTCGCTGGTCATCACGATGTGAGATTTCTTGGCCAACAGGGCTTCGAAGGCGTTGAAAAATTCCTCTTGCGTGCGTTCCTTGTTGGCAAAGAACTGAACATCGTCAATCAACAACAGATCCAGCGAGTGGTACTTGTCCTTGAATTCATCAAACGTCTTGCGCTGATAGGCCTTAACCACATCCGAAACAAACTGCTCTGCATGGATGTAGAGAACTTTGGCGTTGGGATGCTCGGCCAACAGACGGTTGCCAACGGCATGCATCAGGTGGGTCTTGCCCAAGCCGACGCCGCCGTAGATGAACAAGGGGTTGTAAAGCTGGCCTGGTGAGCTGGCCACATGCATTGCGGCAGCCCGCGCCATGCGATTGGCCGTGCCTTCCACCAGCGTGTCGAAGGTCAGGGCCGGGTTGAGCCGATTTCGGTTGTTGCCAAGGGATTTTTCCTCAACCGATGCAAGCACTTCTTCCCCGGGATAGAAATCGACAGGGCTGGCAGGACTGGAGATTCTCTGGGTATTTTCTCTGGGGGTGAGCGCTAACTCAACAGAGACAGGCTGGCCGTAGATTTTTTCCAACAACGCAGCAATACGAGCACTGTACTGTGCGCGGACCCAGTCGAGCTTGAAACGGTTGGCGACAAACAGGGTGACTTTGGACAGGTCGTCCGCAACATGGGCCAGTAGCGGTTTGATCCAGGTGTTGAACTGCTGCTCCGGCAATTCTTGTGCCAGATGATCGACACAGGTCTGCCACAGGCTTTGCCCTGCTTCGTTGCCCACAGAGCCAGGGTGGCTGTTGAATTGTCCCTCTGTCATGGTGGGTGGCGATTTCTGTGGATAGTTATTGTTTGTAATGCCCGGAATTGTAATTTATCAAGAATTTATCCACAATTTTTTTCATCCATCATGACTTTGTGACGCTACGCGATAAAAGCGCTGCAAGACATTGCCAGGATTAAGAAAATTTGCGATAATCTTGGGTTTCCCTGACTGTTCGGGGTGATGTGAGCATGTATTGCGCGCGGCTGCTTGAAGATGGTAGTCGACGAAGCCGGTACAAGTCAGCCACATATTTTTGAGTTGAGTCTCCAAGGATTTCAAAATGAAACGCACTTACCAGCCTTCCAAAATTCGCCGTGCGCGTACCCATGGCTTCCTGGTCCGCATGAAGACCCGCGGTGGCCGTGCAGTGATCAATGCACGTCGTGCCAAGGGTCGCAAGCGCCTGGCGGTCTGATCGTCGGCCGTTGAGCACATAGCTGAGACGCGATTCCCGCGCGAGGCTCCGTGCAACGGCTGAAAACACGAGAGCAGTTTCAGGCCGTTTTGGCAGGTCGTACCGTCTCACGAACGACCCATTTCGCCATGCACAGTTCTGCACCGGTTATGGCGACGGACAGCCTGTCACCATTGACGCTGTCGTCCAAACCAGAGCTCTTCAGCCCCGACCGCACATGGATCGGGGCGATGGTGCCCAAACGATGGGCCCGGCGTGCTGTCACCCGAAATTTGATCAAGCGTCAGATTTACAGCATTGCCGATCATTTCGAATCCTCCTTGCCTCAAGCGGCCCATGTTGTGCGCTTGCGAGCTGCTTTTGACCGTACGCATTTTAAAAGTGCTAGCTCGGACGAACTGAAAAAAGCAGTCCGGATGGAGATCGAACAATTGTTCCGTCTTGCCGCAAGTTCTCAAGTCAAGGGGCGTGCAGCATGAAATCAGCATTGATGGCCCTGGTTCGAGCCTATCGCCTGCTGCTGAGCCCGTGGCTGGGATCCGCTTGCCGGTTTGAGCCCACCTGTTCCCTGTATGCTCTGTCTGCGCTGGAAAAGCATGGCGCAGCGACAGGAAGTTATCTGACGCTGCGTCGCTTGGCGCGTTGTCATCCCTGGTGTGCTGGCGGTCACGATCCGGTGCCGGAGGAAAGGCCTCGTTTCCTGACCCGTTTGCTTCCCCTTCCCTCTCAAAAGAAGTCTTCATGAACGATATTCGCCGCACCATCCTGTGGGTGATCTTTGGTTTCTCCATGGTCCTGCTGTGGGATCAATGGCAAATCCATAACGGCCACCAGGCCACCTTCTTTCCGAAGTCCAAGCCCCCGGTTGCAGCAGCACCCGCCGCCAGTACGGGCGCCGCTGCGCAGGCGGCTGTCGTGCAGACGCCTGTGGGTAGCGCCCAGATTGCTGCAGAGGTCAGCAGCAAGCCTGCAGCGGCACGCGAGCATGTGGAGGTTCGTACCGATGTACTGAAACTGACTTTCGATACCGAAGGCGGTTCGCTGGTCCGGTCGGAATTCCTCAAGCACCGCGACCTGAAGGAAACCGGCAAGAACTTCGTGCTGCTGGATGAGAACAAGGACCGTGTTTATGTTTCCCAGACCGGCCTGATTGCTGGCGCAGCGGGGGGTACCTATCCGACGCACAAAACCGTGATGGCCATGGCGCCCGGCGAGCGTGAACTCAAGGACGGTGCTGACGAGCTGGTGGTGAAGTTCGAATCGCCCGAGGTCGGCGGCGTCAAGCTGGTCAAGACCTACACCCTCAAGCGTGGCAGCTATGCATTGGGCGTCAAGCACGAGATCGTGAACAACAGCCCGGCCCCCGTGGCGCCACAGCTGTACCTGCAACTGGTGCGCGATGGCAACAAGCCGGTCGGCGAAGACTCTTCCTTCTATTCCACATTCACAGGCCCGGCTGTCTACACCGAGGCCAAGAAATACCAGAAAGTGGAATTCAGCAACATCGAGAAGAACAAGGTCGAGATCGAAAAGCAGTCGGAAAACGGCTACGTCGCCATGGTGCAGCATTACTTTGCCAGTGCCTGGTTGCTGGGGGACGGCATCAAGCGCGATCTGTTCATGCGCAAAGTCGACACCAACCTTTATGCCGTCGGCATGATCACCCCGCTGGAAGCCGTGGCCCCGGGCAGCAGCAAGACGGTGGAAGCACGTTTATTTGTCGGTCCGCAGGAAGAAAAGAAGCTGGAGGCACTGGCGCCAGGGCTGGAGCTGGTGAAGGACTATGGCTGGCTGACGATTCTGGCCAAGCCGCTCTACTGGCTGCTGGACAAGCTGGAGTATCTGATCGGCAACTGGGGCTGGTCCATTGTGGCGCTGGTCGTGCTGCTGAAAGCCGCCTTTTACTGGCTCAATGCCAAGGCCTATGCCAGCATGGCCAAGATGAAAGCGATCAACCCGCGCATCATGGAAATGCGTGAGCGCCTGAAGGACAACCCGCAACAGATGCAGCAGGAGATGATGCGCATCTACCGTGAAGAAAAGGTCAACCCGATGGGTGGTTGTCTGCCCATCATGATCCAGATCCCGGTGTTCATTGCCTTGTACTGGGTGTTGCTGTCCAGCGTGGAAATGCGCAACGCGCCCTGGATCCTGTGGGTCACCGATCTGTCGGCCAAGGATCCCTACTACATCCTCCCGCTGCTCATGACCCTGAGCACCATGTTGCAGACGGCGCTCAACCCGGCACCGCCGGACCCGATGCAGGCCAAGATGATGTGGATCATGCCGTTGGTCTTCAGCGTGATGTTCTTTGCGTTCCCGGCCGGCCTGGTGCTGTACTGGTTGACCAACAACATCCTGTCGATTGCCCAGCAGTGGATCATCAACAAGCGCATGGGTGTGCCGCCACAGTTCAACTTGCCGAAGTTCAAGTGATCACCGGGGCCGCGCAAGCGGCCCTTTTACATCCAGCCAGAACAGACGCCATGCTCACACGACACCGGGAACCCATTGCCGCCATTGCCACGGCCCCAGGGCGCGGCGCCGTCGGCATCGTGCGCGTGAGTGGCCAGAATCTGGAACGCCTGATCGTGGCTTTGTGCGGCAACACCTTGAGTCCCCGGCATGCGACCTATCTGCCCTTCAAGGATCGGCAAGGGGCGCCGCTGGACCATGGGCTTGCGATCCACTTTCCGGCCCCCCATTCCTACACCGGGGAGGACGTGCTGGAGTTGCAGGCACACGGCGGCCCGGTGGTGCTGCAGCTGTTATTGGCACGCTGCCTGGAAGCTGCGATGGAGACCGATCCTGCAACAGGGCAGGCCCGCTTGCCCGGTCTGCGTGTGGCCCAGCCAGGCGAGTTCACCGAACGCGCATTTCTGAATGACAAGATCGATCTGGCACAGGCAGAAGCGATTGCCGACCTGATTGACGCCAGCACTGAAGCCGCGGCGCGCAGTGCCAGCCGATCGTTGGCGGGGGATTTCTCGCGCGAGATCCATGTCTTGCGGGACGCCCTCATCCATTTGCGCATGCTGGTGGAAGCGACGCTGGACTTCCCGGAAGAGGAAATTGATTTCTTGCGTAAGGCAGACGCGCAGGGACAGCTGGCAAAGCTGCAACAGCAACTGGCGACGGTGTTGCAGCACGCCCGCCAAGGCGCCTTGCTGCGTGAAGGCATCAAGGTCGTGATTGCGGGCCAGCCTAACGCGGGCAAAAGCTCGTTGCTCAACGCCCTGGCGGGCGCCGAACTGGCCATCGTGACACCGGTGGAGGGCACGACACGCGACAAGGTGCAGCAGACCATCCAGATCGAGGGGGTGCCGTTGCACGTCATCGATACCGCGGGCCTGCGCGACAGCGACGACGAGGTGGAGAAGATCGGCATTGCCCGGGCCTGGGCAGAGATTGAAGCGGCCGATGCGGTGCTGTTCCTGCACGATCTCACACGTGCTGAAACGCCAAGCTACCGCGACGCCGATGCAGCCATTGCCGGTACCCTGGCCGCCAACCTGCCGGTGCGGGTGCCGGTGCTCAATGTCTGGAACAAGACTGATGCCGCCGGTATAACACCTCCGCCGGAGGACCTTGCCATCTCGGCCAAGACCGGCATCGGACTGGATGCGCTGCGGCGCCGTCTGCTGGAGATTGCCGGCTGGCAGGCGGCACCTGAAGGCCTGTACATCGCACGTGAACGCCACGTCCAGGCCCTGTACCGCGTGCAGGCACACCTGGAAATGGCGGCGCAGCACCTGGCTGCTCAGGCACAGTCACTTGACCTGCTGGCCGAAGAACTGCGTTTGGGGCAGAACGCCCTCAATGAAATCACGGGTGAGTTCACGTCCGATGATTTGCTGGGCGTTATTTTTTCCAAATTCTGTATCGGTAAGTAAGAGGGGCTGCGGGAACAGGGCGAGGCCACTAAACTGCCTTGAGGATCCGGCGCAGATGAACGACATGCGTCCGGCAGTACATGAAAGACCGTATGCCCTGGCTCCCCAACTGGTTCGCTAAAAAAACACAAGAGAAGACATCACCGGCAGAAGGCGCGGGGACCAGGCCGCAACCCGGTGCGACGGGACGCCGACAACAACGCATGGAACGGCGCGAGCTGCTGTATGCCGTGATCCGTGAAGCGATGGTCCACGCAGGGGTGTTGACGGCCAGCTACAGCTTCAAAGTACTGTCGCTGGAGCCGCAGGGCGGCCGGTACATCATCATGGTTGATCTGGCGCGCGATCTGGCCTTGGAATCACGCCGGCAGGGCGAAGTGGAAAAGCAGATCGTTCTGCACGCCAAGGCACAGCACGACATCCAGGTTTCGGCCATCTACTGGCGCGTCAATGATCGCCTCAAGGGCATGGCACCCAAGGCGCCCGCAGCGGCTTCGGCGGTGAAAACAACGCCGCGTTTTGAGCCCATCGGAGCAGACGAGGTGGCGGCGCTGAGGCAAGCACTGGCGGTTGGCATGGCGGCGACACAGCCGTCCGGCTTTGAAGATACCGAGGTGATCGTGGCCAAGGACCCCTATCCGGTACTGAGCCGGACCCAGTACGGCGATCTGAACTGAGCCGGCCGTTTCAGGAACCGGCAAAGTCAACCAGGGTGAAGAGCGGCAGACCGGCTGCCCGTAACTTTTGCGAACCGCCCAGCTCGGGCAGATCAACAATGGCGGCCCCTTCCATGACATGGGCGCCCAGTTTCTCGAGCAGTTTCTTGCCGGCGAGCATGGTGCCTCCGGTGGCGATCAGGTCATCGACCAGGAGAACACGGTCGCCGGCCTTGAAGGCATCGGTATGCAGCTCAACCGTGGCGCTGCCATATTCAAGCTCATAGGTCTCTTCGACGGTGGTGAAAGGCAGTTTGCCTTTCTTGCGGATCGGGATGAAGCCGACCGCCAGTTCATAGGCAATGACCGAACCTAGGATGAATCCACGCGCATCCAGACCAGCCACCACATCGGGTCGCATGCTCGCGTCCATGTAGCGGTGCACGAATGCGTCGACCATGACGCGAAACACTTTCGGGTCCTGCAGCAGCGGCGTGATGTCCCGGAACTGCACACCGGGAGCGGGCCAGTTGGGAACGGTGCGAATATGGCGGCGCAGGTAGTCGTTGATGTTGCGGTCTTGCATGGGTCACCTCTAGATCATCGGGTCGTGAATCGTGGTTGTGAGTGCCTGGCCGCGAGGCAGCGCGGCATCAGCCTTTGAGCAGTTGGTCTTCCACCATGGCCAGCGCCTCGGCTCGACCCGAGAGCACCAGTGTGTCCCCGCTTTCCAACAACAGCTCTTGGGCGGGGGCCAGATTTTTGCCGTTGTGGCGGCGCAGGTTGACGACACGGACATCGGGTATCAGCTGCGCCAGAGCGCTGAGCGGGCGGCCGATGACCCGGGCAGCGGCCGGCAGGGTGACGCTGGACAGGCGCTCCTGCGTGCCCTCGTCCGCCGCACTGTCATCGGCGCCGTGGAAATAGCCGCGCAGCAGGTTGTAGCGTGCATCGCGCTGGTCCTGCACGATGCGGATCACGCGCCGCATCGGCACCCCCACCAGCGCCAGGGCGTGGCTGGCCAGCATGAGCGAACCCTCAATGGCTTCCGGCACGACTTCGGTGGCCCCGGCGGCGCGCAGCTTGTCAAGCGCATGATCATCCTGCGTCCGCACGATGACCGGCACCTGCGGTGCATGGGCGCGGACATTGGCCAGCACCTTCATGGCACCCGGCACGTCCAGGTAGGTGATGACGACGGCGCTGGCCCGGCTCAGACCGGCGGCACTCAGCGCCTGCAGCCGAGCCGCATCGCCGAAAACCACGCTGTTGCCCGCAGCGGCGGCTTGGTGGACGCGGTCCGGATCGAGGTCAAGGGCCATGTAGGGAATCTTCTCGCCCTCCAGCATGCGTGCCAGGTTCTGGCCGCAACGGCCGTAACCGCAGATGATGACGTGTTTGCTGGTGTTGATGGATTTGCGGGCGATGTTGGTCATCTGCAGCGACTGCTGCAGCCATTCGCTCGCCACCAGCTTCATCACGATCCGGTTGCTGTAGGCAATCACGAATGGCGTGGCCAACATCGACAGCACCATGGACGCCAGAATGGGGTTGAGCAAGGCCGCGTCCAGCAGGCCTTTTTCATGGGACAGCGACAACAGCACAAAACCGAATTCTCCGGCCTGCGCCAGGTACAGGCCGGTGCGCAAGGCCACGCCCATGGAGGCGCCCATGAGGCGGGTCAGCAGGGTGATCAGCGAGAGCTTGAGCAGCAAGGACGCTGCAATGAGCATCAGCACCAGCGGCCAGCGCTGCAGAAGGATATGCCAGTCCAGCAGCATGCCGATGGTGATGAAAAACAGCCCCAGCAACACATCGTGGAAGGGGCGGATGTCGGTTTCCACCTGCTGCTTGTACTCGGTCTCCGAGATCAGCATGCCGGCAATGAAGGCGCCGAGCGCCAGGCTCAGGCCGGCCAGTTCGGTCAGCCAGGCCAGGCCGAGCGTGACCAGCAGCAGGGTGAGCATGAACAGCTCATTGCTCTTGTGCGGGGCCACTTGCGTGAGGGTCCAGCGCATCAGCCGTTGGCCGCCCATCAGCAGCAGGGCCAGCAGCACCACGGCCTTGAGCAGGGCCAGACCCAGGGCCGTGAACATCTCATTGGCCGGGCTGCCCAGGGCCGGGATCAACACCAGCAATGGCACCACGGCCAGATCCTGGAACAGCAGGATGCCCATGACGCGTTTGCCATGCTCGCTTTCCAGCTCCAGGCGCTCGGCCATCAGCTTGACCACAATGGCGGTGCTGCTCATGGCCATGACGCCGGAGAGCGCCAGCGCCGTCTGCCAGCTGATCTTCCAGAGCGACGGCAGCAGCCAGTTCAGCACGAAAGCGCCCAGCACGGTGAGCACCATGGTCAGCAGCACCTGCAGCAAACCCAGGCCGAACACATGGCGGCGCATTGAGCGCAGCTTGGGCAGGTTGAACTCCAGACCGATGGCGAACATCAGGAACACCACGCCAAATTCGGCCAGGTGGCGCACGCCCGCGGAATTCTGTGCCAGCGCCAGTGTATTGGGGCCGATCACAACACCAACCACCAGATACCCCAGCATTGGGGGGAGTTTCAGGCTGCGGAACACCACAACACCGAGCACGGCGGCCAGCAGGTAGATCAGGGTGAGTTCAAGTGCACTCATACCCGGATACTAGCAAGCGCAGGCCTGCCCGATAAAATCACAGCATGACCCCACCCAAAACCCAGGACCGGCCGTTCGACGCCGACAAGGCCTTGCAGCTCGCCCGCGAAACGTTGGAGATCGAAGCGGCCGCCGTGCTCGGTCTGCGCCAGCGCATCGGTGATGATTTTGCCAAGGCGGTCGCGCTGATGCTGCGGGTGGAGGGGCGCGTGGTGGTCATGGGCATGGGCAAGAGCGGCCACATTGGCCGCAAGATGGTGGCAACGCTGGCCTCCACCGGGACCCCCGCCATGTTTGTCCATCCGGCCGAAGCCAGCCATGGCGACTTGGGCATGATCAAGACCACCGACCTGGTGCTGGCCATTTCCAACAGCGGGGAGTCGGACGAACTCACCGCCATCCTGCCGGTGCTCAAGCGCCTGGGGGTTCCGTTGATCGCGATGACGGGTCATCTGGACTCGACGCTGGCGCGGCATGCCGACCTGGCGCTCGACAGCGGTGTCGAGAAGGAGGCCTGCCCCCTGAACCTGGCGCCGACGGCCAGCACCACGGCCCAGCTGGCGCTGGGAGATGCCTTGGCGGTCGCTCTGCTCGATGCACGCGGCTTCAAGGCGGAAGACTTTGCACGCTCCCACCCCGGTGGCGCGCTGGGGCGCAAGTTGCTGACCCTGGTGGAGGATGTCATGCGCAGCGGCGAGGCGGTGCCGAAGGTGGGGCCGGCGGCAGGCTTCAGCGAGGTGATGCGTGAGATGAGCGCCAAAGGCCTGGGCGCCACCGCGATCGTCGACGGACAGGACCGGGTGCTGGGCATCTTCACCGACGGCGACCTGCGCCGCCTGCTGGAAAAGGGCGTGGATCTGCGCACCGGTTCCGCGGGGCAGTTCATGCACCCTGATCCAGTCACCATCACCGCGGATGCGTTGGCGGTGGAGGCGGCCGAGCTGATGGAGCAGCGACGCATCACCAGCGTCCTGGTGGTCGACGCCGAGGGGCGCCTGTGCGGGGCCCTGAACAGCAACGACCTGATGCGAGCCAAGGTGATCTGATGACGCCGGCACTGAACTTCTCCCCCGAACTGTTGCTCAAGGCCCAGGGCATCCGTGTCGCCTTCTTTGATGTCGACGGTGTGTTGACCGATGGCGGCCTGTATATCTCCGAGGCCGGCGAGACGCTCAAGCGTTTCAACACGCTTGACGGGCACGGCCTCAAATTGCTGCAGCGTGCCGGTATCACGCCGGCGGTGATCACCGGGCGTGACAGTCCGGCCTTGCGCGTGCGCCTGCAGGCGCTGGGCATCGTCCATGCGCACTTTGGTACCGAGGCCAAGCGACCGGCGGCAGAGCAGGTCCTGCAGACCCTCGGCCTGGACTGGACGCAGGCCGCCGCGATGGGCGACGACTGGCCCGATCTGGCCGTCATGCAGCGTTGCGCCTTTGCTTGTGCGCCGCTCAATGCGCATGCGGAAGCACGCGCCGTGGCCCACCACGTGACACGGGCCCGTGGCGGAGACGGTGCCGCACGCGAGTTCTGCGACGTGCTTCTGGTGGCGAGCGGCCGCTATGCGGACCTGCTTGCGGAGTGGCAGCAGTGATCCGCTTGCTGCGCGCTGCCTGGGATCGCGTGTCGATCTACCTGCCCATCATCCTGATGGGCGTGCTGGCACTCGGGACCTACTGGCTGGTGCGCAGCACGCCCGTGTTCGAGGCGCCCGCACCGGACCAGCCGCCCAGGCATGAGGCGGATTACTTCATGCAGAAGTTTTCGGTCAAGACCTTCGATGCCTCGGGCCGCCTGAAAAGCGAGATCTTCGGCACCGAGGCGCGTCACTATCCGGACACCGATACGCTGGAGATCGACAAGGCACGCATCCGCTCCTTCAGCGACAAGGGGCGACTCACCACGGCCACCGCCAACCAGGCGCTCACCAACAGCGACAACTCGGAGGTGCAGCTCATCGGCAATGCCCTGGTGGTGCGCGACGCCTTCGTGGAAAAATCGGGCGAAACGGTCCCGCGCATGAGCTACCACGGGGAGTTCCTGCATGCCTACATGGACACCGAGATTGTCAAATCGCACAAGCCGGTCGAGTTGACGCGTGGCAACGACCGGTTTACGGCCAACAGCATGGAGTTCGACAACATCGATCAGATCATGCAGTTGCGCGGCCGCGTGCGCGGCACGCTGGTTCCGGACCCCAAGAAATAAGCCGGATGCCCAAGCTGGTCTTCATCACCGGCGCCTCCAGCGGCCTTGGCCAGGCGTTGGCCAAGCGGTTTCACCAGGCGGGTTACCGGCTGGCGTTGGTGGGGCGGCGCACACAGGAGATCAAATCGTGGTGCGACCGTCTTGGAATAAGCGCGAGCAGCTATCAAATCTATAGCGCCGACGTGGCGGACATAAACAGCATCGTTGCGGCCGGGCGTGCTTGCCTGGCGGCCCAGGGGGTGCCCGATGTGGTGGTAGCGAATGCCGGCATCAGCATCGGCATGGACACGGCCGAACGCTCGGATCTGGACGTGATGGCGCAGATCCTGGCCACCAACAACATCGGCTTGGCTGCCACCTTCCATCCTTTCATTGATGCGATGGTCCAGCGGGGTTCCGGCCGGCTGGTGGGCATGGCCAGCGTATCCGGCATCCGCGGCCTGCCCGGGCATGGTGCCTACTGTGCCAGCAAGGCCGGCGTGATCAGTTATTGCGAAAGCCTGCGTGGCGAACTGCGCGCCAGCGGCGTGAAGGTGGTGACATTGAGTCCGGGCTACATCGACACCCCGCTCACACGGCAGAACCGCTATGCCATGCCCTTTCTGATGAGCGCCGACGCCTTTGCCGAGCGCGCCTACCGGACGATCGAGGCCGGCGCAAGTTACCGCGTGATCCCGTGGCAGATGGGTGTGGTGGCCAAACTGCTGCGCTTGTTGCCCAATGCCTGGTTCGACCGTCTGCTGGCCGGTCGGCCGCGCAAACATCGCCGTTCAGGCCGCTGAAAAAGCAAAAGGCTCCCGAAGGAGCCTTGCTGGCAACGTCATGCCTGACGACGTCGCGGATCAGTAACCGCGCCGGCCACCGCCACCGCCGCGCGGGTTGCCATAAGGGCTGCGGAAACCACCGTCACCACCTTCGTTGCCGCCGCCGTAACCGCCACCACCTCCCCCGCCGTAACCACCGCCGCCGCCTTCACGCCGGCCACCACCGTAGCCACCCCCACCGCCGCCGCCGCCATAACCGCCGCTGCGCGGGGGGCGTGGCTCCATCGGGCGCGCCTCGTTGACCACCAAGCTGCGACCGCTCAGTGGCTGGCCATTCATGCCATTGATGGCGGCTTGTGCCTCGGCATCGCTGCCCATTTCGACAAAGCCGAAACCCTTGGAGCGGCCGGTGTCGCGCTCCATCATGACCTTGGCGCTGGTCACCGTGCCGAACTGGCTGAAGGCTTGCTGCAAATCTTCGTCTCGCACCGAATAAGGCAGGTTGCCGACGTAAAGTTTATTGCCCATGCAGGGACTCCTGAAAAACTAAAAAACGAGCGATGGAGTCCCTGAAACGCAATCAGTGTGTAGTCAACGATGCGAATTCGACAGATCACCGCAATCCAGTGCGAGGCCTCCTAGCCGCCGCGATTCGGTTTTTGCCATAGAAATGTTTTTCACACAAGTGGGGTTGGCGCTAGGGGGTGGGTGGGCGGCAGGCATGAAAAAAGGGCCACAAGGGCCCTTTTGGATGCAAGCAGCGAATCGATGCTTAGTAGTTGCGGCCACCGCCGTAACCACCACCGCCGCCTTCGCGACGACCGCCGCCGTAGCCGCCACCGCCACCACCGTAGCCGCCACCATTGCCGCCGCCGAAGCCACCGCTACGGGGGGGACGCGGCTCCATCGGGCGCGCTTCGTTGACCACCAGACCACGGCCGCCATGCTGCTGGCCGTGCATGCCGCTGATCGCAGCTTGTGCTTCGGCATCGCTGCCCATCTCGACAAAACCGAAGCCCTTGGAACGGCCGGTGTCGCGCTCCATCATGACCTTGGCGCTGGAGACGGTGCCGAACTGGCTGAAGGCCTTCTGCAGGTCGTCGTCGCGGAAAGAATAGGGCAGGTTGCCCACGTAAAGTTTGTTGCCCATGAAGGGACTCCTCAAAAAGACTCAAGTAAGGCGATGGAGTCTGATAGCCGCGAGCAACAAACCATTGAAGACTTAAAGCAGACGCAAAACCGACTTAATCACCGCAAATTCATACCGCCGTTTTACGGCGATATGCAACCATTATGCGCGAATCCAAGAAAAATACTCAAATAAATCGCCAATCCATGCGCCCAAACCATGAAAAATGGCTGCAAACGCACAACAGGCGCTCATTTTCGATGAGCGCCCCCTGATTACCAGTTGGCTTCGCGGTCCGGGGTGGCACCGATCCGGTGGATGGACAGGTCGGCGCCGTTGAACTCCTCTTCCTGGCTCAAGCGCAAGCCCAGCGTGAGTTTGAGCAGCCCGTAGACGACGAACCCGCCTGCCAGCGCCCACACCACCCCCAGGGCGGTACCGATGAACTGGCCGCCGAGAGTGATGCCCCCCAACCCACCAAGCGTCTTGCTGCCGAAGATGCCGGCGGCCAGGCCGCCCCAGGTGCCGCACAGACCGTGCAGCGGCCACACGCCCAGCACGTCGTCGATCTTCCATTTGTTCTGGGTCAGCGTGAACATGACGACAAAGATGGCGCCGGCGATGCCGCCCACCACCAGCGCACCCAGCGGGTGCATCAGGTCGGAGCCGGCGCACACGGCGACCAGGCCGGCCAGCGGACCGTTGTGCACGAAGCCGGGGTCGTTTTTGCCCAGCAGCAGCGCCACCAGCGTGCCGCCCACCATGGCCATGAGGGAGTTCACAGCGACCAGACCGGTGATCTTGTCCAGTGTCTGTGCACTCATGACGTTGAAGCCGAACCAGCCGACCACCAGGATCCAGGCGCCCAGTGCCAGAAAAGGAATGCTGGAAGGCGGGTGGGCCGACATGGCGCCATCCTTGCGGTAGCGATTGCTGCGCGCCCCCAGCAGCAGCACGGCCGGCAGGGCAATCCAGCCACCGACGGCATGCACCACCACGCTGCCGGCAAAGTCGTGGAACTCCTCCCCAGTGAGGGCCTTGATCCAGGCTTGAACGCCAAAGTGCTGATTCCAGGCAATGCCTTCGAAGAAGGGGTAGACCAAGCCGACGATGGCGGCCGTCGCGATCAACTGCGGCCAGAACTTGGCGCGCTCCGCAATGCCGCCGGAAATGATGGCCGGAATGGCGGCAGCAAAGGTCAGCAGGAAAAAGAACTTGACCAGCTCATAACCGTTCTTGGCCACCAGTTGCTCGGCGCCGATGAAAAAACTGGTGCCGTACGCGACCGCATAGCCGAACAGGAAATAGACCACTGTGGAGACGGAAAAGTCGACCAGGATCTTGACCAGTGCATTGACCTGGTTCTTGCGCCGCACGGTGCCAAGCTCCAGAAATGCAAAACCAGCGTGCATGGCCAGAACCATGATGGCGCCAAGCAGGATGAACAGGACATCCGCGCCCTGTTTGAGTGCTTCCATGAGAACCCCTCGTAATGAAATGCGTGTTTTTGGTGCAAAAAAACGGCGTTTGCCGAATTGCACCAAGATAAAGCAAAAAACGAGCCAGATATGCGCCACGTCTGTGCAGTCCATGCACCAGAACGTGCGGTGGATCACTGTGTCGGACCCGTTACCATCGACGCCATGGAAGCATTTCTTGTTTCAACTGGCATTGTGACCCTGGCCGAAATGGGTGACAAGACCCAGTTGCTGGCCCTTATCCTGGCAGTCCGGTTCCGCAAACCCTGGCCGATCGTGCTGGGGATTCTGGTGGCCACCCTGGCCAACCATGCACTGGCCGGGGCGGTCGGCACCTGGGTGACCACCGTGCTCGGGCCCGATGTACTGCGCTGGGTGCTGGGCGCTTCGTTCATCGCCATGGCGGTCTGGATGCTGATTCCGGACAAGATGGACGATGAGGGCGAAACCGGCCAGCCGCCGCGGCTGGGTGTGTTCGGCACCACGTTGGTGGCATTTTTTCTGGCCGAAATGGGTGACAAGACGCAGATCGCCACCGTCATGCTGGCGGCGCAGTACCACGCCTATGTCTGGGTGGTGGCGGGCACGACGCTGGGCATGATGCTGGCCAATGCGCCGGTGGTCTGGCTGGGCGAGCGCATGACGCGCCGGGTGCCGATCCGGCTGGTGCACCTGATCAGTGCGGGCATCTTCGCCGTGCTGGGCGGCCTCACCCTGCTGGGCTGGGGCTAAAGGTCACGCGGGATCCTGTTTGGCCTTGCGGCCGTAGATGACGTAATAGGTCAGCCCCACCAGCACGCTGCCGCCGACCAGATTGCCGGCGATCACCGGCAGCAGATTGCCCAGCATGCCGCTCCATGTGACCGGCGCAGTGGCCGCCAGATGGGCCGGGCCGAACTGCTGCAACAGCATGGCCAGCGGCATCAGGTACATGTTGGCAATGCTGTGCTCGAAGCCGGCCGCCACAAAAGCCATGATGGGCGGCACCACCGCCACGGCCTTGTCCACCACGCTGCGCCCGGCCATGGCCATCCACACCGCCATGCACACCAGCACATTGCACAGCACACCGCGAAAGAAGGCCTGTATGGGCGACAGATCCTGCTTGGCCAGCGCGATCTTCACTACCTGCTGGCCAATGGCGCCGCCATTCAGATCCGTGTGGCCACTGGCGAACACCAGCAGTGCCAGCCCGGCGGCGCCGATGAAATTGGCTACGCAGACCAGCAGCCAGTTGCGCAGTACGTCAAGGCTGCTGATGCGGCCATCGGCCCAGGCCATGGCCAGCAGGTTGTTGCCGGTGAACAGCTCGGCCCCTGCCACCACGACCAGCAAGAGGCCGAGTGAGAACACCAGTCCGCCGACGATGGCGCTGGCCGCAAAGCCCAGCGAGGCATCGGACTTCACCAGCACGAACAGCATGGCGCCTAGGCCGATGAAGGCACCAGCCAGCATGCCCAGCATCAGCAGCGGCAATGTGGCCAAGCGAGCCTTGGTCACGCCGATGGACTCGATGCGTTGGGCGATCTCGCTCGGGGCGTAGGCATCGGAACCATACAGTTCATTGGTGTTGGCCATGGGCTCTCCTGATCGTCCGGACTTGGACTTATACTAACTCCAGCGCCGATTTGAACCCGATTGCGGGCGCCGGAACCCTGGAGTTCCGAAGTTCAGCTAAAGAGGCAAGTGTTTCTTTCATTTGAGACCCGGCCGAGCTGAAGCTATGCCGGGTTTTGTTTTTTGAAGCACTGAGCGATGTTGATTGCCAAGCCCCAGTCGATGCAGTTTGATGCCGCCCTGCCCTTGCAGAGCGGCGCGAGCATTCGCGGCTATACGCTGGCCTACGAGACCTACGGCACGCTCAACGCCGACAAGTCCAACGCGGTGCTGATCTGCCACGCGCTCAACGCCTCGCACCATGTGGCCGGTGTCTACGAGGGCCAGGACAAGAGCGAAGGCTGGTGGGACAACATGATCGGCCCGGGCAAGCCGGTCGACACGAACAAGTTCTTTGTCATCGGCGTCAACAACCTCGGCTCCTGCTTCGGCTCCACCGGGCCGATGCATGTGAACCCGGATACCGGCCGCGTGTACGGTGCCGATTTCCCGGTCGTGACCGTTGAAGACTGGGTCAACGCCCAGGCCCGTCTGCTCGATGGCCTGGGCATCCAGACCCTGGCCGCCGTCATGGGCGGCAGCCTGGGCGGCATGCAGGCGCTGTCGTGGACGTTGCAGTACCCGCAGCGTGTGCGCCATGCCGTGGTGGTCGCCAGCGCGCCCAACCTGAACGCCGAGAACATTGCCTTCAACGAGGTGGCACGCCGTGCCATCGTGACCGACCCGGATTTCCATGGCGGTCATTTCTACGAACATGGCGTCATTCCGAAACGCGGCCTGCGCATCGCGCGCATGATCGGCCACATCACGTATCTGAGCGACGACGTGATGAACGAGAAGTTTGGCCGTGAACTCCGTAGTGCCGTCGGCGGCGCGGCGCGCGAAGGTTATCAGTACACCACGCAGGACATCGAGTTCCAGATCGAGAGCTACCTGCGTTACCAGGGCGACAAGTTCAGTGAGTACTTCGACGCCAACACCTACCTGCTGATCACGCGGGCGCTGGATTATTTCGATCCGGCCCGTGCGCATGGCGGCGACCTGAGCCGGGCGCTGGCGGTGGCGCAGTGCAAGTTCTTGCTGGTGAGTTTCAGCACCGACTGGCGCTTCTCGCCCCAGCGCAGCCGGGAGATCGTCAAGGCCCTGCTCGACAACCGGCGCGACGTCAGCTACGCCGAGATCGATGCGCCGCATGGGCATGATGCCTTTTTGCTGGATGACCGGCGTTATATGGGCGTGGTCAGCTCCTATTTTGATAGCATCCTGAGAGAGATGAAGGTCCCCTCGGGGCGCAGTGCGGCAGACGCAGTAGCAAGCGTGGGGGTCAACCATGTCTGAGCGCAGCACAATGGAAGCCATCGCCAAACTGGTGCCCGAAGGCTCGCGTGTGCTTGACCTCGGTTGCGGCGATGGTGCCCTGCTGGCGCATCTGCAGACCGAGCGTGGCTGCAGCGGCTACGGCATCGAGATCGACGATGCCAACGTCCTGGCCTGCGTGCAGCGCGGTGTCAACGTGATCCAGCTCAACCTGGATGAGGGCCTGTCGATGTTCGGCGACCAGAGCTTCGATGTGGTGCTGCAGATCGACACGCTGCAGCACCTGCGCAATGCCGAAGTGGTGCTGCGTGAAACGGCGCGCGTGGGCCGAACCGGCATCGTAGCTTTTCCCAACTTTGCCCATTGGCCGAACCGCCTGAGCGTGCTGCGCGGCCGCATGCCGGTGACGCGTCGCCTGCCCTACCAGTGGTACGACACACCCAACATCCGCGTCGGCACCCAGGCGGATCTGGAGGTGCTGGCGCAACGCAACGGCTTGAAGATCCTGGACAGCTTCGGCATCCACAACGGCCGTGCCGTGCGCTTCGCGCCCAACCTGCTGGCCAGCACCGCGGTGCTCAAGTTCTCGCGTTGACAGGAAGCACCCCCCGAGCGGCTGCGCCGATCCCCCCTCAAGGGGGGCGCACCCGGCGGCCTAGCTGAGCCAGTTCCGCGGGTGCCCTGGTTTTGCAGCCTGCACCTTATTGACGGTGAGGCGGTGTGCTCAGGCCGTGAGGTCGGCGCCGCGTGTTTCCGGCAGGAAGCGGTAGCCGACCACCAGCGCCACGAACAGCAGCGCGGTCGGATAGACCAGGCCCAGCAGGGTGCTGCCGGACTTGTCGGCGATCAGCGTCATCATGTAGGGCGAGAGCCCGCCGATCCAGCCAGCCGCCAAGTTGTGGGGCAGCCCGACGGCGGTATAGCGCGTACGGGCCGGGAACAGTTCGGACAACAGGGCGGTCTGCGGCCCTGTCACCAGGGCCACGGCCAGCACCGGGATCAGCAGCAGGACGAACACCAGCACCGGCTGCTGGGCCAACTGCTGCAGTCCGATGTAGACCGGCAGGATCGATGCCGTCCCCAGCAACAGCCCGGCCAGCACCACGGGCCGGCGTCCCAGGCGGTCCGACAGTGCCCCGCAGACATAGGTGAGGGGAAACAGACACAGGGTCGCGGCCAGGGTGACCCAGCCGACCTGCACCGGGTTCATCTTCACCACGGTCTTGAGATAGACCGCGGCATAGACCTGGGAGCAGAAGAACAGCAGGCCGCCACCGGCCGAGATGCAGAAGAACAGCAGGGCCATGCGCCCCAGTGTCTGCCGGTCGCGCAGGCAATCCAGCAACGGGGTCTTGGCCGTGTTGTTCTGGCGGCTCAGTTCGGTGAACACCGGGGATTCATGCAGGGCCAGGCGCGCCTTCATGCTGGCCAGCAACAAGAGCGCCGAGAGCAGGAAAGGGATGCGCCAGCCCCAGGCCTTGAAATCGGCCTCGCTCAGCCAGGTCTGCAGCAGCACGATCTGCAAGGTGGAGGCCAGAATCCCCAGTCCGCCCATCCATTGCAGCACGCTGGTCAGGGCGCCGCGGCGCCCGGCCGGGGCGTGTTCTGCCAGGTAGACATTGGCGCCGCCAATCTCGCCGCCCATGGCCAGCCCCTGAATCAGCCGCAGGGCCAGCAGCATGCCGGTGGCAGCCCAGCCCCACTGGGCGTGGGAGGGCAGCAAACCCACCAGAAAAGTCGCGGCGCCCATGATGCCGATGGTGGCGATGAACACCTTTCGGCGCCCATAACGGTCGCCGAAGGAGCCAAAGAGCGCCGCTCCCAGCGGACGTACCACCATGCCCATGCCGAAGGTGGCCAGGCTGTAGAGCAGTCCCGCGACCGGATCATCGGCCGGAAAAAACAGCACGGCGAAATGGACGGCCAACGTCGCGAAGGTCAGGAAGTCGTACCACTCGATGAAGGTGCCAAAGCAGGCCGCCAGGGCCACTTTGCGATAGGCCGGTGAATCAGCGGCAGCGGATGACGGCGTGGCAAGAGAGCGGAAATTCGGGTGCATGGTCCGAGTATCTACCCTTTGCTTTCTGCAGCCGGGTAGCAGAGATGACTGTACCGCCCAACCTTTTCATTCGGCAAAATCAGCAAAATCACGTAAATTGACAAGTAATTGTTAAAAATGATACATTTGCGACAGACAACGAATAGCGTCCGATAGGACGGCCCGACTCGTTGATGGGTGGCCGCTTGCATCCCGTCGGTGCGATGGCGCTTTTTCACCTCCAGCGAGCAAGACGGAATCATTGAACAGGACTCACCATGACAACACATGCCATCACAACAGGGTTTGCCCGAGCCCCCGCCAAGCAGGTAAGCCAGCCGGCGCTGCTTGGGGACAAGGCCATTCTGGTGGCCATCGGCTTGAGTGCCCTGGCGGCCGTGGTGCTGGGATTCCAGTTTGTCGATTCGGGCCTGGCGCTGACGGCCACCGCGGTCCTGGTGGCGCTGGCGGGCTTTGCCTATGCCACCTTGCGCGGCAGTCTTGCCTCGCGCCTGATTCTGACCTTTGTACTGACGTCCTTGATCGAGCTGCACATCCAGCTGGCACGCGGCATGCTCGAATTCCACTTCGGGGTGTTTGTATCGCTGGCGCTGTTGCTGGTCTACCTTGACTGGCGTCCCATTCTGCTGGCCGCTGTTCTGTTCGCGGTGCATCACGTGGCATTCGATCGCCTGCAAGCCGCAGGGTATGGCTTTTACTGCCTGACCCAGCCGGATTTCGGCATCATCGTGCTGCACGCTGTTTATGTGGTGATCCAGACCGCGCTGGAAGTGGTGCTGGCGGTGGCCATGGGGCGTACCGCGCGCGAAGGCGTGGAACTGAGTCAACTGGTCTGCGGTGTCGACCGGCCCGACGGCATTTCGCTCAACGTGGCCCAGATCGAGGTCAATACCCCGGCTGCGCTGTCGCTCAAGGCGGCACTGGCCCGGATGGACTCGGCCGTCTCGGCGGTGCGTGCCTCGACCAACAGCATTGAAACGGCGTGCAGCGAAATCGCTACCGGCAACCAGGACCTGAGCCAGCGTACCGAGCAGACCGCCAGCAACCTGCAGCGCACCGCTTCCAGCATGGAAGAACTCACCAGCAATGTGCGGCAATCGGCCGATGCAGCGCGCCAGGCGAACCAGCTGGCGGCCACTGCCGCTGAAGTAGCAGCCCGCGGTGGCGAGGTGGTCGGCCAGGTTGTCGTCACCATGGACGAGATCAACCACAGCTCGAAGAAGATCAATGACATCATCGGCGTGATCGACGGCATCGCCTTCCAGACCAACATCCTGGCGCTCAATGCGGCGGTGGAAGCAGCCCGTGCTGGCGAGCAAGGCCGCGGTTTTGCCGTGGTGGCCAGCGAGGTACGTTCGCTCGCGGGCCGCAGCGCGGAGGCCGCCAAGGAGATCAAGGCGCTCATCGGCGCTTCGGTGGAGAAGGTGGCATCGGGTTCGCGCCTGGTGCAGGACGCCGGCAGCACGATGGACGAGATCGTCGGTTCGGTGCGCCGCGTGAGCGACATCATTGGCGAGATCACGGCCGCCTCAACCGAGCAAAGCAGCGGCATCGGCGAGGTCAACAGCGCGATCAATGTGCTCGACCAGATGACGCAGCAAAATGCAGCTTTGGTGGAACAATCGGCAGCTGCAGCGGAAAGCCTGAAGGATCAGGCACAGCGCCTGGTCGGGGCGGTGGAGGTGTTCCGCGCTTCCTGAGGAGTGTCGGAATGAATGACCGAGTTGCGCAATTCGTGCTGGACAGCACGCGAGTACTGGAAGAGGTCAGCCAGGCCTGGGATGGCGACATCGTCCGCCAGCTGAGTGACTACATCACCATCCCGGCCAAGTCGCCGATGTTCGACCCGTCATGGGCCGAGCACGGTTACATCGACACCGTGGTGCGCAGCGCGGCCGCCTGGGTCGAGGCGCAGAAGATCGAGGGGCTGACGCTGGACGTGATCCGGCTGGCCGGGCGCACACCGGTGCTGTTTTTCGAAGTGCCGGCCTCCACGGGCGAAGGTGCGCAAACCGTGTCGAGCCAGACGGTGCTGATGTACGGCCATCTCGACAAACAACCCGAATTCAGCGGCTGGCGCAAGGACCTCGGCCCCTGGACACCGAAATACGAGGACGGCAAGCTCTATGGTCGCGGTGGCGCTGATGACGGCTACGCCGTCTATGCCAGCATTGCCGCCATTGCGGCGTTGAAAAGCCAGAAGGTGGCGCACCCGCGCATCGTCGGTCTGATCGAAACCTGCGAGGAAAGCGGCTCTTACGACCTGTTGCCTTATATCGATGCCCTGCGCGCGCCGGGCAACAACCGCCTGGGTGATGTCGGGCTGGTGATCTGCCTCGACTCCGGTGCCGGCAACTACGACCAGCTCTGGCTGACGACCAGCCTGCGCGGCATGGCCAGCGGCGTGCTGAAAGTGGAGATCCTGAGCGAAGGCGTGCACTCGGGTGACGCCAGCGGCGTGGTGCCCTCGAGCTTTCGCATCATGCGCCACGTGTTGGACCGGCTGGAGGACAGCGCCAGCGGCCGCCTGCTGCCGCAGAGTTTTCACTGCGAGGTGCCGGCTGAGCGCCTGGCCCAGGCGCAGGCCACGGCGGCCATCCTGGGCGAGGAGCTGTACCGGCGTTTCCCCTGGGTGCACTACGACTGCGGGGGCGATGCGCGCGTGGCCCTGCCCATGACCACCGACCCGCTGCAGGCCCTGCTGGCGCGTACCTGGGCGCCGACGCTGAGCGTGACCGGTGCGGAAGGCTTGCCGGATCTGCAGAATGCCGGCAATGTGCTGCGGCCCTACACCGCGTTCAAGCTGTCCTTGCGTTTGCCGCCGCTGGTTGATGCCGCACAAGCCGTGCAGGAACTCAAGGCCGTGCTGGAGGACAACGCTCCCTACCAGGCGCGCGTGACCTTCGAGGGCCTGAGTTCAGCCACCGGCTGGAACGCCCCGGAAACCACGCCGTGGTTCGAGCAGGCGCTGACGGCGGCCTCTCGTAACTACTTCGGCGCTGCTTGCGGCTATATCGGACAGGGCGGCACCATTCCGCTGATGAACATGCTGTCCAAGGGCTTCCCGAAGGCGCAGATGATGGTCTGTGGCGTGCTCGGTCCCAAGAGCAATGCCCATGGCCCGAATGAGTTTCTGCACGTGCCGTACGCCCGCAAGCTGACGGCGGCGGTGGCGCAGGTGATCGCCCAGATGCCTTGAGGCGCCGAAGCTTGACGGAATCCACCCTCTCCACCTTTGTCGCCAGCGATGGCGAGAACATCGCCATCCAGGACTGGCCGTTGGCTTATGGCCGCCATCTGCGCGGCGTCGTGCTGCTGGTGCACGGCTTGGCCGAGCACGCCGGACGCTATGACCACGTGGCGCGGCGCCTCAATGACTGGGGCTTTGCGGTGCGGGGTTACGACCAATACGGCCACGGCGAATCCAGCGGCGTGCGCGGCAGCCTGCCGCATGAGCAGCGCTTGCTTGACGATCTGGCCGATGTGCTGGAAAGCACCCGTGCGCGCATGGACCCGGCCACGCCGCTGATCCTGCTGGGCCACAGTCTGGGCGGGCTGGTGGCGGCGCGTTTCGTGTCCCTCCAGCCAAGATCCGTCGAGGGCCTGGTGCTGTCTTCGCCGGCGCTCGATCCGGGCCTGGGCTTCTGGCAGAAACTGCTGCTCGCGGTGCTGCCGCGCCTGGTCCCCGACCTGTGTGTGCGCAACGGCCTCGATCCCCGGCTGATTTCACACGACGCGGCGGTGGTGCGCGCCTACCAGCAGGACCCATTGATCCACGACCGCATCTCGGGCCGGCTGGCGCATTTCATCGTCGAGGCGGGGCGTGCCACCCGCGCGCTGGCCGCGCAATGGCGCGTGCCGACGCTGTTGCTGTATGCCGGGGACGACCACCTGGTCAGCCCGACCGGCAGCCGCGACTTTGCCGCCGCGGCCCCCGCCGGGGTGGTGACCTCACATTGTTTTGAGCAGGCCTATCACGAGATCTTCAACGAGCTGGAACGTGAGCCGGTGTTCGAACAGCTCAAGCGCTGGCTGGATGCCCGCTTTTGAGCCGGGACTCCCTCAGCCTCGCGCCACGGCCTGCCGCCGCAGCGCCAGCCACAACAGCGCCGCCCCGGTGAGTGCCACCGGCAGCAGTGAGCCGAGGTTCAGCAGCTGCCAGCCCTGGGTGGTGACCAGGGCGCCGGAAGCAAACGACGTGAGCGCCATCACGGCGAACACGCTGAAGTTGATGGCGGCCTGCGCGCGGTCTTTCTCCTCCGGGCGGTAGGCCTGCAGCGCCAGCGTGGTGCTGCCGGTGAAGAGGAAATTCCAGCCGACCCCGAGCAGAAAGAGCGCGACCAGGAACTGGTGCAGATCGACACCGGTGAGCGCAATCGCGATGCACAGCGCGTTCAGCAGTACGCCAACACCCATGATGGTCAGGGTGCCGAAGCGCTTGATCAGGTGGCCGGTGAAAAAACCCGGTGCGAACATGCCGATCACGTGCCACTGCAGCACCAGCGCCGCATCGTCGAAGGGAAAACCGCACACCTGCATGGCCAGCGGTGTGGCGGCCATCAGCAGGTTCATCACGCCATAACCCAGTGCCGCGCCGACGGCGGCAACAAAAAACAGCGGCTGGCGCACGATCTCGCGCAGGGGGCGCCCGCCGGCACTGCTCTTTTGTGCCGCCGGCACAGCCGGAAAGCGCACGAAGGCCATCAGTCCCATGGCCAGCACGGCCACAGCGGCCAGCGCCAGGTAGGCGCCGGCAAAAGGGGTGGTCAGCAGGTTGCGGGTGTACTTGGCCAGGTTCGGGCCGATGATGGCGCCGATCAGGCCGCCGGCCAGCACCAGCGACACCGCCTTTTCGCGGTAGGCCGGCGCGGCCAGTTCGGCGGCAGCAAAACGGTAGAGCTGGCCATTGGCGCTGTAGTAGCCGGCCACCACGGTGGCCACGACCAGCAGCCAGAAATCATGGCGCCAGGCGGCCCAGGCGCACAGCAGGGCTGACAGCAGTGCGACCACCAGGCCGATCTGGAACGAGGCCTGCCGCCCGTAGCGGGCCTGGGTGCGCGCCACCAGGCCGGTGCTCAAGGCGCCGCCGACCACATAACCCATCACTGGCAGCGTGGCCATCCAGCCCAGTGGCGCCAGACTCAGGCCGACCAGGCCGTTGATGGCGATGAAGACCACGTTGTTGGTGAGAAACAGGCCCTGGCAGATGGCCAGCAGCAGCAGAGGACGGTTCATGCGCCCAGTGTAAGCGTCGCCAGCGCGGCGAGCGGTGCGGTTTCGGCCCGCAGCGTGCGCGAGCCCAGCGTGACGGGCACAAAACCACACGCCAGGGCGGCGGCTTCTTCGGCCGCAGTGAGGCCTCCTTCGGGGCCGGAGAGAAAGGTCACTGGCCCTGGGTCTACGGCAGCCAGTGCTTGCTGCAGAGGTTGGGTGCCGTCTTGCAGGGACAGCAAGAACCGGGCGCCGGGGCCCAGCGTCCGGATCCAGTCCGGCAAGGCCAGGCTCTCGCGCACCTCGGGCACGCGGTTGCGGCCGCACTGTTCGCAGGCCGCCACCGCAATGCCCTGCCAGTGCGCGCGCTTCTTCTCGGCGCGCTCGCCTTTGAGTTTGAGCACGCTGCGTTCGGCCAGCAGTGGCTGGATGCTGGCGACACCGAGTTCGGTGGCTTTTTCCACCAGCCAGTCCATGCGTTCGTTGGCCGGCACGCCGAGCGCCAGGTGCACGACACGCTCGGTCTCCCGCTCCACGGGGGTGTGGGCACCGACCTGCACCTGCACATCGCTGCGTCCCATGCGCGTGATGGTGGCTTCGAACTCACCGCCTTCGCCGTTGAAAAGCGTGATGGCCGTGCCCGGCTGCAGGCGCAGCACCTGCACATGGCGCGCCGCACCGGCGGGCAGCTCGAGCAAGACGCCGCTGGCCAGCGGCATGGGGCAGTGGAAACGCGGCATTTGCTATGAATTCAGGAGCGGTTGGCGCATATTTGACAAGGGTTTGGTGTTGTTTTTGCTTAAACCCGGCCAAAGGCGTAGCCGCTGGCCTCGGTGATGCCTTCGACCTCGTCCACCAGCCGCAGCAGCGGCTTGAGTTCGATGTAACGCGCGCAGGTGGCGCGGATGTACTGGATGAAACGCGGCGCATCGGCCAGGTATTGCGGCTTGCCGTCGCGCAAGGTGAGGCGGGCAAAGATGCCGGCCACCTTGAGGTGGCGCTGCAGGCCCATCCATTCGACACCACGGTAGAACTCGCCGAAGTCGTCGCCCACGGGCAGGCCCGCGGAGCGCGCTTTCTGCCAGTAGCGGATGGTGACGTCGAGCACGAACTCCTCATCCCAGCTCAGGAAGGCGTCGCGCATCAGGCTGGCGATGTCGTAGGTGATGGGGCCGTAGACGGCGTCCTGGAAGTCCAGCACACCCAGGCGTGTTTCCGGTGTTCCACCCAGACGCTGTTCGCCGGCGTCAGCGGGAATCATCAAGTTCCTGGGCATGAAGTCACGGTGCACATAGACACTGGGCCAGGCCAGGTTGCGTTCGATGATGAGCGCAAACATCGCATCGAGGGTCTGCCGCAGCTTGTCTTCCACCGCCACGCCGCGGTGGCGTGCCAGGTACCAGTCGGGAAAGAGTTCCAGTTCACGCCGCAACAGTGCCGCGTCATACGGAGGCAGCACGCCGGGCCGGGAGGCTTTTTGCCAGGCGACCAGGGCATCAACCGCCTGCAGGTAAAGAGGCAGATTGGCGGCGGCATGGTCCCGATCGATCACCTGCATCATGGTCTGGCCGCCCAAGTCGGACAGCAACATGAAGCCCTGCGCTTCGTTCCAGGCCAGGATCTGCGGCACGTTCAGGCCGGCCTCTTGCATCAGGCCGGCGACATGCACAAAGGGGTGGCAGTTTTCCTTTTCGGGCGGCGCATCCATGATGATGCGGGTGCCCTCGGCGGCGTCAATGCGGAAATAACGGCGGAAACTGGCATCGGCCGAGGCCGGCCGCAGTGTGGCCGGCTGGAGCTGCTGGGGTGCCGCCTGGGTGTCGAGCCATTGGTGGAAGGCGGTCTCGCGCTCGGGAGACGTCCAGGTTATGGCGGTTTCGGACATGGGGGTGGCGCCAGGGCGCGCTTCGGTTGGGGTCATGGATAATCCATTCTACAAAGCCTGTCCATGCCAAAGCCCGACTTTTCCGATTTGCCGAATACCCGATGCGCCCGATGCACCGATACGTTGACCGATGCGTGATTTGAATCTCAGGGCGCCCTGCTCCACCTCCGGTCCCCGCACCATGTTGCCGCCGCTGGCCTTGCTGGCGGCGGCTTTGCTGCAGGCCGGCCTGGTGCAGGCGCAGGAGACGGCACCTGCCCAGAACGAGTCCATCCAGTTGCGCAGCAGTCCCCGGCTGCAGGAGCAGATTCCGTCGGCCCAGCGCAGCAGCTTGCCGACCTTTCTCTTCAGTGACCTTCTGAGCGGCCGCCCGGACCTGGACATGACCGCCGAAGGCCGCGTGGAGCTGCGGCGCGGCGATACCGTGATCCGGGCCGACCGGCTGGAGTATTACCAGCCCGACGATCGGGCCAAGGCCCGCGGCAATGTGCGCATCAACCGCGGGGGCAGTGTGTTCGAGGGCCCGCAGATGGAGCTCAAGGTCGATGCCTTCGAAGGGTTCTTTACGCAGCCGGATTACCAATTTCTGGGCAACGGCGGGCATGGTCAGGCGGAGCGCGCCGACTTTCTGGACGAAAGCCGGGCCGTGATCCGGAATGCCACCTTTACGACCTGTCAGCGCAAGCCCGGACCGAGTTGGATGCCGGACTGGCTGATGCGGGCTGCAACGCTGCGCATCGACAACGAGGAAGAGGTCGGTGAAGCCGAAGATGCAAAACTGAGCTTCAAAGGCGTCACATTCCTGTCCGTGCCTTCGGTCAGTTTTTCTCTGAGCGAGAAACGCAAGTCCGGCTTCCTGGCCCCTATTTATGGGGTGGACAGCACCAGCGGCACGGAGCTCACGGTACCGTATTACTGGAACATCGCGCCGAACCGCGATGCGACGCTCTATCCCACGGTCATGCTGAAGCGCGGCATCAACATGGGGGGTGAATTCCGTTATCTGGAGCCTGCCTACACTGGGCGCCTGCGTGTTGACTACTTACCAGGTGACAAACTGCGCGACAGCGACCGTTGGGGATATTCCTACACACACACCGGTGGCTTAGGTCTTCCATTGATTGGCGGTGTCGGCATCAACCTGAATCTGAATCGCGTCAGTGACGACAACTACTGGCGTGACTTTCCACGTGCGGCAACGTCGCTGACGCAGCGGTTGCTGCCCAATGATGTCACGCTCGGCTGGAGCCGCGGATTTTTCAGTACTACTCTGCGTACGCTTAAGTGGCAGACGTTGCAAGACCCCGACTCACCGATTACGCCACCGTATGATCGGTTGCCGCAACTGGCGGCGCGTTACGCGCAACTGGATGCGGGTGGTTTCGAGGTCTCTCTGGACGGTGACTACACCGCTTTCGAGGCGGACCGGCGACTCACCGGGCAACCCAACAGCCAGCGTACCGTGTTGCTGGGCCAGATCAGCCGGCCGTGGCTCAGTGCGGCGGGGTTCATCACCCCCAAGCTGCAACTGCATTCGACCTCTTATAAATTCGACACGATGTTGACCTCGGGGGCTAGCACCGCCACGCGCACAGTGCCGACGTTCAGCCTTGACAGCGGTTTGGTGTTCGAGCGTGATGCCAGCTACCTCGGGCGCGCTTTCCGCCAAACCCTTGAGCCGCGTCTGTTCTATGTGAACACGCCCTATGTGGATCAGAGCTACCTGCCCAACTACGATTCGGGTGCCAACGACTTCAACTTTGCCAGCATCTATACCGAGAACGCGTTTGTGGGCCATGATCGCATCTCGGACAACAACCTGCTCACCGCCGGCGTCACCACGCGTCTGCTGGATCCGGAAACGGGCGCTGAAACGGCACGTTTCGGCATTGCTCAGCGCTATCGTTTCGCGGATCAGATTGTCACCTTGCCTGGCGGGACACCGGCCAAGGAGCGCCTGAGCGATATCCTGCTGGGGGCGGGTTTTAACTGGGATCAGCGCTGGCTGTTTGATTCGACCGTTCAGTACAACCCCAGCAGCGAGAAGTCGATCCGCTCCACAATTGGCGCGCGTTACCATCCCGGCAACTACCGCGTGCTCAACATGGCCTATCGCTTTCAGCGCGATGTCAGCGAACTGATCGATGTCGGCTGGCAATGGCCGCTCAACAATCTCTGGGGTGACAAAGGGCAGGATCTTGGCAAGGGCCAAGGCCAGGGACCTGGCCGCTGGTACAGCGTTGGCCGGTTGAACTACAGCCAGCAGGACAAGAAACTGGTCGATTCCATCGTCGGTTTTGAGTACGATGGTGGCTGCTGGCTCGGGCGCATTGTGTTGGAACGACTGCAAACAGGCCTGGTGACTACCAACGAACGCATCATGTTCCAACTGGAGTTCGTCGGTTTTTCCCGGGTGGGTATCGACCCCATGTCCACACTGGTGAGAAATATTCCCCGGTACCAGAATCTGCGTGAGCAGATCGGCTCCCCCAGCCGTTTCAGCAATTACGATTGACCCATCATGATTCTTCGAGTCTCGGCCCTGAGTGCGGCCTGTCTGTTGATTTTCGCCGCCCTGCCGGTTCAGGCGCAGGCGCTGCGGCCAGCTGCACGACCGGCGCCAACGGTGAGTGCCGTACCTGCTGCAGCCCAGGGCGCCATCCGTCAAGCTGACTTCATTGTCACGGTGGTCAACTCTGAACCCATCACCAACCATGATGTGGCAGTCGAGGTCCAGCGTGTGCAGCAGCAGTATGCACAGCAACGCCAGGTGCCGCCCGACACACGGGAACTCACGCGTCAGGTGCTGGAACGTCTGATCAACGAGAAAGCGCAGCTGCAGCTGGCGCGTGAGTCGGGCATCAAGGTCGATGAGCCGTCGGTCGATCAGGCCGAGCAGAGTGTGGCACTGCAAAATCAGCTGAGCGTGGAGGAGCTGCGCCGTCGTATTGCCCAGGACGGCATCGATCCCAAGCAGTTTCGCGACCAGTTGCGCAACCAGCTTCTGCTCACTCGTTTGCGTGAACGTGAGGTTGAACCCCGGGTGCGGGTCAGCGATCTGGAGGTGGAGCAGTATCTGCAAGAGCAACAGGCCAACAGCAATGCGCCGGCGAATCAGTTGATCAATATCGCGCAACTGCTGGTGGCGGTGCCCGATAACGCCAGCGAAACCCAGGTGGCGGCTTTGCAGGCCAAGGCTCAGCGGGCGCTGGAGCGGGCACGTGCCGGTGAGGATTTCGGGACACTGGCGCGTGAACTGTCCGATGCGGCCGATCGCACGAACGGTGGCCAGCTCGGTCTGCGACCGGCAGACCGTTACCCCCCGCTGTTTCTGGATGCCACACGATCGTTGGCGGTCGGCGGTATCTCGGGGCTGGTGCGTTCCGGCGCTGGCTTTCACATTCTCAAGCTGGTGGAGAAGCGCAATGCCGGTTTGCCGCCGATGGTGATCACCCAAAGCCGGGCGCGCCATATCCTGCTGCGCCCGGGCGCACAGCTGAGTGAGGCGGCTGCGCGCGACAAGCTCAATGATTTCCGCCGTCGCATCCAGACCGGGCAGACCGATTTCGCTACGCTGGCACGCGAAAATTCCCAGGATGGCAGCGCGGAGCAGGGTGGCGACCTGGGTTGGGCCTATCCGGGCCAGTTTGTACCCGAGTTTGAAGCGGTCATGAACCGGTTGGCGCCTGGCCAGATCAGCGAGCCCTTGATTTCCCGTTTCGGCGTGCACCTGATCCAGTTGATGGAACGGCGCAACACGACCTTGAGCGAACGCGAGCAACGCGAAATGGTCCGCAACATGCTGCGTGAGAAGAAACTCGGTGAAGCCTACGAGAACTGGGTTCGCGACATCCGTGCACGTGCCTACGTCGAAATGCGCGAGCCACCCCAGTGAGCATGGCTTCTATGCCTGGCATGGCCTTGTTCTCGTTGCAATGAAACATATTCCCCGTAAACGTTTCGGGCAGCACTTCCTGTCCGACGGTGCCATCATCGACGGCATTGTGCGTGCCATCGATCCGCGTCCCGGCCAGGTGATGGTCGAGATTGGTCCGGGCCTGGCGGCATTGACGCAGCCGCTGGTCGAGCGACTGGGGCGCCTGATCGTGATCGAGCTTGATCGTGATCTGGCGGCGCGCCTGCGTGCCCACGCCCAGCTTGACGTGGTCGAGTCCGATGTGTTGCGTGTTGATTTCACGCAACTGGCCCAGGCGCACGGCACGGCGAAACTGCGCGTGGTCGGCAACCTGCCCTACAACATTTCCACGCCCATCCTGTTCCATCTGCTCGACCATGTGGCAGCGGTGGAAGACCAGCACTTCATGTTACAAAAGGAAGTGATTGACCGCATGGTGGCGGCGCCGGCGACATCCGACTACGGTCGTCTCAGCGTGATGCTGCAATGGCGCTATGCCATGGAGAACGTGCTGTTCGTACCGCCGGAGAGTTTTGATCCGCCGCCACGTGTGGACAGTGCCGTGGTGCGCATGGTGCCCTACGCCGAGCCGCCGCAACTGGACGTGCGGCGGCTGGAAGAGATCGTGCAAGTGGCTTTCAGCCAGCGCCGCAAGCTGCTGCGTCACACACTAGGCCGCTGGTTGGAGGAGAAAGGCCAAAGCGGCAATTTCGACCTGCAACGCCGCGCCGAGGAAGTGCCGGTAGCCGAGTACGTGGCCCTGGCGCAAACCGTGCCAGCATGAAAAAAGCCACTGCGCTGGCAGTGGCTTAAATCGGGGGCGCCGCGGATCCGGCTCTGCCGGTCCGCCAGCACCGCCCCCTTGGGGGGGTGACGCGCCGTAGGCGCGGCTCAGGGGGAGCTTGTTACGCTGCCGCGAGCCAGTAACCCGCGTTGAAGGGACTGCTCATGCGCAACGCCAAAGGCGATACGTCCAGCAGTTTGTCGGTCGGCATTTTTTCGCCGCCCTCTTCACCCAGGTCAATGCCCGGGGCCACGGTTTCGTTTTTCACGCCTTCTGCGTTAGCCTCGTTCGCCCGTTCTGCTTGGCTGGTTTGTGCAGAACGGGCTACAGAAAAGAATAGAAGCACCTGAATGGAATCTTCCGGTCGCTCCAGTAATCGGCCGCGTCGCGGAAGATGTCGAGCAGCTGCTCGCGCGCTTCCTTGTCGAACTTGGCGTTCGCCGGAATGTGCTCCAGCACGGCAATGAAGCCCGGCTGCGGGCCCGACTTGTGCAGCGGGTCCGTCATACAGTCGTACAGGGCATCGAAGTTTTTGCCGACATTGACAGCCAGCATGAACTGCTGGGCAATCAGGTCGAGAACGTCCTGCTTGGACTGGGCGTTTGCCAAGTTGGCATAGAGGAAGTGGTGGCCCAGGGCCTGGGCGGCTTCCTGCAAATCCTGGACCCGGAAGGCCCGGATCGACTGGACGATGTTGGTTCTAACAGTACGAAGTGGTGTTTCCATCCCCGCGTCACTTTCTTGAAAAACACAAATCTTCTGACTACGGCACGATCCGGCGAAAACTCGCATAGTGATCGGCCGTGTAATAACAGGCATCAGGTGTCCTGGGTGCGCCGCCGCACACAATCCGTTGGATCCCCCGATCGCGCGAGCCCCTCGTCGGGACGGTGTATTCCCGGTAATAGCCGCGTTTGCTGGCTGGTAGCAAGCGCTCACGGTTACCAAAAACGGAGCCATCCTTCTCGTATGGAAACGGTCCCCCCTGATGAATCAGGTGGTAGGTTTCCACACCCTGGCGGGGTAATTCCGCCAGCGCCACCGTCACGGCTGCATCAGCTGTTGCGGGGCCTTTGGCTTGCGCTAGATGGCCCCCCAAAGCTGCCGCAAGCAAAAAGCCAGTAAGTACTAACTTGAAGCCTGTGCTATGCGCCATGAAATAAAGCCTGTCATTACTTTCGGGTAAACCCGAAAAGTTCAAGACGGTAAGTGTCGCAGATCGGGCTCCAAAAAGCAAGAGGCTGCTCAAGTTTTGAGCAGCCTCTTACAAATGAAAAAGAGGGGCTAGTTGGTGCCAACTAGCCCTTTTACGGTCAACGGGCGGCGTTGGCGTCGGCCACCGTCAGGGCGGTCATGTTCACGATGCGACGCACCGTGGTGCTGGCCGTCAGGATGTGCACCGGCTTGGCCGCACCCAGCAACACCGGGCCGATGGCAATGTTGCCGCCGGCACCGGTCTTGAGCAGGTTGTAGGCAATATTGGCGGCGTCAATGTTTGGCATGACCAGCAGATTGGCCTTGCCGGCCAGGGGGCTGTTGGGCATGAGCGCGGCCCGTGCAACCTCATCCAGAGCGACGTCGCCGTGCATTTCGCCATCGGCTTCCAGCCAGGGGGCCTGGATGCGCAGCAGGTCCAACGTCTGCCGCATCTTGACCGCGCTGGGCTGGTTGCTGCTGCCGAAGTTCGAGTGGCTCAGCAGCGCCGCCTTCGGGCGCATGCCGAAACGCATCATTTCTTCGGCCGCCATGATGGTGATCTCCGCCAGCTGTTCGGCGGTGGGGTCGTAGTTGACGTGGGTATCGACGATGAACAGCTGGTGGTCCGGCAGCAGCAGCCCGTTCATGCAGGCGTAGGTATGGACACCGGCGCGCTTGCCGATCACCTGATCGATGTAGTTCAGGTGCATCGGGTTGGTGCCCCAGGTGCCGCAGATCAGGCCATCCACATCGCCTTTGTGCAGCAGCATGGCGCCGATCAGCGACAGGCGGCGGCGCATCTCGATCTTGGCGATCGGGATGGTCACGCCCTTGCGCTCGGTCAGGCGATGGTAGGTCTGCCAGAAATCGCGGTAGCGGTGATCCTGCTCGACATTCACCACGTCATAGTCCTGGCCCTCTTTCAGGCGCAGGCCGAACTTCTCGATGCGCTGGGCAATGATGGCGGGGCGGCCGATCAAGGTCGGGCGCGCCAGGTTCTCGTCGACCACGATCTGGGCAGCGCGCAGCACGCGTTCCTCTTCGCCCTCGGCATAGGCCACGCGCTTCTTGGTGGCTTTTTTGGCCGCGGTGAAGATCGGCTTCATCATCGTGCCGGACGCGTAGACAAAACTCTGCAGTTTTTCGCGGTAGGCGTCCATGTCCTTGATCGGACGCTGTGCCACGCCACTGTCCGCGGCGGCCTGGGCCACGGCCGGTGCGATCATGATCATCAGGCGCGGGTCGAACGGTTTCGGGATCAGGTACTCCGGACCGAAAGCCAGCTTTTCCCCGGCATAAGCCGCCGCCACCACGTCGCTTTGTTCGGCCTGTGCCAGTTCGGCCATGGCCTTCACGGCGGCAATTTCCATCTCATCAGTGATGGTGGACGCGCCCGCATCCAGTGCACCGCGGAAGATATAGGGGAAACACAGGACGTTGTTGACCTGGTTCGGGTAGTCGGTCCGGCCGGTGGCCATGATGGCGTCATCACGCACCGCCTTGACGTCTTCCGGCGAAATTTCCGGGTTCGGATTGGCCAGCGCGAAGATGATCGGCTTGGCCGCCATCTTCTTGACCATGTCGGCCTTGAGCACGCCGCCGGCGGACAGGCCGAGGAAGATGTCGGCGCCCTCGATGACCTCGGCCAGCTTGCGTGCCTCCGTCTTCTGGGCAAACTGGCGCTTGTCATCGTCCATCAGTTCGGTGCGGCCTTCATAGACCACGCCGGCCAGGTCGGTGACGAAGATGTTTTCGCGCGGCATGCCCAGCTTGACCAGCAGGCCCAGGCAGGCCAGTGCAGCGGCGCCGGCGCCGGAGGTGACCAGCTTGACCTTCTTCAGGTCCTTGCCAACGACCTTCAGGCCGTTGAGCAGGCCGGCCGCCACCACGATGGCGGTGCCATGCTGATCGTCGTGGAAGACCGGAATCTTCATGCGCTCGCGCAGCTTGCGCTCAATGTAGAAGCAGTCCGGCGCCTTGATGTCTTCCAGGTTGATGCCGCCGAAGGTGGGTTCCAGCGAGGCAATGATGTCGACCAGCTTGTCCAGGTCCTGTTTCTCATTGATCTCGATGTCGAAGACATCGATGCCGGCGAACTTCTTGAACAGGACGCCCTTGCCCTCCATCACCGGCTTGGCAGCCAGCGGGCCGATGTCGCCCAGGCCCAGCACGGCGGTGCCGTTGGTGATCACGGCAACCAGGTTGCCACGGCTGGTGTACTTGAAGGCTGCGCCCGGATCCCGGGTGATTTCCTCGCAGGGCGCGGCAACACCGGGTGAATAGGCCAGGGCCAGGTCATGCTGGTTGACCAGCTGCTTGGTGGCCGCGATGGCAATCTTGCCGGGGGTGGGGAACTCGTGGTACTCGAGTGCGGCGCGGCGCAACTCATCACGTTTATCGTTCGACTTCGGGGTCGTGTTGGACATGCATCGTCTCCTGCTGCAACCAGGTTGGCGGAAAAAGCAAACCGTGAGCCAATCCGTCAGCTTCTGTAAGGCTTGGCATTGTAGACCTCGAAAGTGTCGGGTCGACGCAGGCAATCCGTGCAAACGGGTCGCTCGCCTTTTACTTTTACGCACGAATGAACCCAAGGCGGGCGAGCCGGGCTCACATCAACCCAGATGCCGCTGCGGCTTGAGGCCTTGGCCTGTTGCTGCCCCAGCGTTCCCAGGCTTTTTCGTGGCAGAAGAACGCCACGGCTTGCACAGTGGGCTCCAGCAGGCTCAGCGTGAACGCCATGAGCAGGTCGCCGGTGATCGAATAGGCCACGACAGCCGCCACCGTGATGTGGACGACGTAATAGCTTGCCGTTTTCTTGAGCGTTGCCAGGTTGGCGAGGGCAAAGTTGGCCATGATGAACCTCATTCGAAAGCAATGTGAACGGGATCAATGGTAGTTTTTAACTATCAAAAAAGCCAATTGCTTTTGTCAAACGGGCAGATAGGTGCCGCTCTGGGTGTGCTGCGCGCGGGGGAATACCTTGGCGAAGCCGCCTGGCTATTTCTCAAGCCATTTCAGGAGTTCGGCCATGCTTTGCAGCGCCCCGGTATCAAAACTGTCGATACCGATGCGTTTGAGAATCTCCTCGCCCTCGGCGCTGGAGGACAGGGCCAACAGCTCCTTTTGGATGGCCTTGATCTGCTCCGGGCGAATGGTGCGGTTGGCCACCAAGGGGAAATAAGGCTGAGCCACGCTCTTGTGCAGCAGGCGAAAGCCGTCTTTCTCCATCTTCTTGGCCAGGCCGGAATAGGAGGCAATGGCGCCGACATCGGCGAACTGGTTCTCCAGGTAGAAGCCGACCGCTGCCTGTTCACGCACGTACTGGACTTTTTCGCGCGCCATGTCGAAGCCCCGGTCCCGCAGCTCGGCACGACAGAAACGGGACATGTAAGAGACCTGCTCCGGCATGGCAAAGCGTTTGCCGTGGGCCATGTTGAGCTGGGTGATGGCGGAGTTCTTGGGCACAATGATCAGGCAATGCCCGTCCGGCTTGGCACTAGCGACATAACTGTAGCCATCGTCGCGCATGGCCCGCGCCGGATAGTCGCTCGGCCGAGCCATCACGAAGTCGAAACGACCGCTTTTCATCCCGGACTCCAGGGAAGAAAACTCGCGCGCGAACACCACGTTGACCTTGAGCTTGAGCGCGCCGCCAATCACATTGGCCAGGCCCTGGTACTTGGCAATGACCTGGGCGTGATCGAGGCCGCCGGAGGTGCCCTCGCTGATGGCCATCACCAGCGGGGCTTGCGCGTGGACCTGGCTGCCAAGCAGCAGGCAGGCGGTGAACCACAAGGCGCGAAGGGAGGAGAGGTAGGGCATGGGCTTCATGTCAGTGGCGCATCAGGGCTTCAATGTCGTCGGCATCGACCGGTACATCGCGTGAGATGAGTTCACAGCCGTTGCCGGTGACGATGGCGTCGTCCTCGATGCGGATGCCGATGTTCCAGAACTCGCGGGGGATATGGTCGCTCGGTCGCACATAAAGGCCGGGCTCCAGGGTCAGCACCATGCCGGGCCGCAGGATGCGGCTGGGGCGGTTCTGGATGACCTCGCCCGAGAGCGGATCGTGCCGCGAGCTCACCTCGCCGAGCTCGGAGGGTTCGACATAGCTGCCACAGTCGTGCACATCCATGCCCAGCCAATGGCTGGTGCGGTGCATGTAGTGGGCGAAGTAGTGGCGGTGGTGGATTGCGTCATCCAGCGTGCCGACCTGGTTCCTGTCGAGCAGGCCGAGGTCCAGCATGCCTTGCGTCAGCACCTTGACGGCCGCCTCGTGCGGGTCGGTGAAGCGGGCGCCCGGCTTGGTGGCTGCCGTCGCGGCGTTCTGGGACGCCAGCACCAGGTCATACAGCGCGCGCTGCGGTCCGCTGAACTTGCCGTTGGCCGGAAAAGTGCGCGTGATGTCGCTGGCGTAGCCGTCGAGTTCGCAGCCGGCGTCAATCAGTACCAGCTCGCCGTCGCGGATCGGCGCGTCGTCGGCGCGGTAATGCAGCACGCAGGCATTGGCGCCCGCGGCGACGATGGAGCCATAGGCCGGATACTGCGAACCGTGGCGGCGGAACTCGTGCAGCAGCTCGGCGTCGAGGTGGTACTCGCGCACATCCTCGCCTTGGCGCAGCATGCGCGCCGACAGCTGCATGGCGCGGATGTGCGCGCCGGCGCTGATCTGCGCGGCACGGCGCATGGTGGCCTGCTCATGGGCATCCTTGATCAGGCGCATTTCGTCCAGAAGGCTGCACAGGTCGCGCTGGGTGTCGGGGCACTGTGCGCCAAAGCGCGCACGCGCGCGCACCGATTTCAACCAGCCGTCGATGCGACCCTCCAGCCCCTGGTGGGTTGCGAACGGGTACCAGACCGTGGCCTTGTTCTCCAGCAGTTTCGGCAGGCGCTGCTCCAGCTCCGTCACGGCAAAGGCCGCGTCCACGCCAAGCGCTACCGGCGCGGCCTCGGGGCCGAGGCGGATGCCGTCCCAGATCTCGCGCTCCAGGTCTTTCGGCTGGCAGAACAGCGTGGTATGGCCGTCGCTGGTGATGACCAGCCAGGCATTGGGTTCGCCAAAACCGCTCAGGTAATGGAAGTAGCTGTCGAAGCGGAACAGGAACTCGCTGTCGCGGTTGCGCAGGTGTTCGGACGCTGTGGGCACGATGGCCACGGCATCAGGGCCGAGCTGGCTGGCAAGCTGCCGGCGGCGCTGCAGGTATGGGGGCGAGGACATGGTGTTCGCGCGATCAGGAAAAGAAGTCGGTGGATGATGATTGTCCACAATTGATGGCGCCTGCGGGCCGAAGTGACTTCATGGCAACAAACAGGCGAGTCTTCGCCGTTTGCGCATTGGGTCGGCAGTGATCTTAAATTGGTAAATATGAGATCAAGTGCAAAAATGACCCCATTAAGATTTGACTTGCTTCAAACACGTTGTGAATAGCTCACAAGTTGATAGCAAAACCTCCATGATCTGCAAGGAAAAGCGGACAATTCGGGGGTCAGGGGAAGCGGATACGTGGCGTCATCAAGGCGCCCATATGCCATTTTGATGCCTACAAGTCAAAACACTGGCATCAAAAACACCATAAGGCCGGTTTGAAGTACACGGGTTCGTCGTTGTTGCGGCGCGGCATGCTGCTTGCGCTGATCATGTTGGGAAGGGCAGAAGCTTTGGCGCAGCAAGCGCCAAGGCCGGATGCTGGCTCCCTGCAGGAGCCACAAAGCCAGCTGCCCCAGTTGCCGGCGCCGGGCTCGCCTGCGATCGTCCTGCCGCCGCTTCCGTCGGCACCGCTCGCGGCGGTGCCGCTGCGAATCACGCCGCGGGCCTTCCGTTTTGTCGGCAACACCGTCTTCGACCAAGCCCATCTGGCAGGCCTGCTGACAGATGCCATGGGACAGCCCACCACGTTCACAGGGCTGAATGAGCTGGCCAACCGGCTCGGCAAGTACTACCGCGAGCAAGGTTATCTGCTGACCGAGGTCTACCTGCCTGAGCAGGCGCTGCAGGCCAACGGTGGCGAGGTGACCTTTGCCGTGATCGAGGCCCGGGTTGGCCGGGTGCGGGTCCAGCTGGACGAGACGCAAGGCTCGGCGTCCTACGCCCGGCGGGTGCTTGCGCACAACCTGCGTCCGGGCATGCTGATCACCGAGTACCTGCTGGACAAACCGGTACTGCTGCTGCGTGACCTGGCGGGCATGGAGGCCAGCGCCAGCGTCGAACCGGGTGAGAAGCTGGGTGAGGCGGATGTGACGGTGACGGTGCGTTCCCTCGGCACGCAGGTAGATGCCGTCGTCGGCGCCAACAACCACGGTTCCGGCTCGGTGGCCGCCACGCAGCTGCATGTTGACCTCAATGTCAGCAACGCCCTCGGGCGCGGTGATGTGTTCAATGCGCGTCTGCAGCAGGGGGAGGCCGGCAACAGTCAGCTTTACCGCCTGGGTTACATGGTGCCTGTGGGCGCCGCCGGGACGCGACTGGCTGTCAACGCGGCACACACCAGCTATGCACTCGGACGGCAGTTTGCGGCGCTAGGTGCCAGCGGCAAGGCCGACATCACCGGACTGTCGCTGACTCATCCCTTGGTACGGGCACGACAGCACAATGTTTACGGCGTCATCGGGCTGGAACACAAACGCTTTGAGGACCTGGTCAACACACCCTACAACAACAGCGAGCGACAGATCGTGGCGACGCGACTGGGTCTGTTGGGTAACCATGTCGGCGCGCTGATCGGCAGCAGCAGTTTCAACAGTTATGCGCTGACCTGGACGGCCGGTCGTCTGGGCATGGATGCCGGCACGCAGGCCATCGACCAAGGCAGTGGTGGTGAGCGCGCCAGTGGCAGCTTTGACAAGCTCAACCTGGAATACCAGCGCATTGATTACCTAAGCCGCGAGGTGAGCCTGCACTTGAATTTGCAGAGCCAACAGGCCGGCAAGAACCTGGCTTCGGCCGAAAAAATGTCGCTCGGCGGGCCCAACGGTGTGCGTGGTTACCCGGTCGGTGAAGGTGTGGGTGACAGCGGCACGCTCATCAACCTGGAATACCGGCATCAGCTGCCAGCCACAGTGGCGCTGGCCGGCGCACCACTCAGCCTGGTGCTGTTTTACGACCATGGCGTCATCCAGTTTCATCAGGATCCTGCCGGCCTGTCAACGGCCAGCAATCTTCAGGTGCTGGGCGCTGCCGGCATCGGCGTGCTGGCCGGTCGCAGCAACAAGTTCCGCGTCAGCGCCCACCTGGCTTGGCGCACCACCCAGGCGGCGCCGACCACCGGCGACGCCGACCAGACGCCGCGCGTCTGGGTGACGGCTCAGAAGTGGCTCTAGGCATGATGACGATGGCAACAACCCGGCAGACTTCGACGACGAAGCAGCGACGAGCGACCACGGTTCGCTCGGTGGTGGTGCGGCTGTCGCGCAGGCTGACAGCCACCTACCGCATTCGCACCGGGCGTTGGTTGCCGCGCCTGCTGCTGGCCCTGCTGAGTCCTTATGCCGGCCAGAGCCTGGCGCTGCCCAACGGCATGGAGGTGGTCTCCGGCCAAGCCAGCGCCAGCACGCCGAATGCCCAGTCCATGGTGATTACGCAGGGCAGCCAGAAGGCCATCCTGAACTGGCAGAGCTTCAACATCGGGGCCGGGCAGTCGGTCCAGTTCGCACAGCCGAACAGCGCCGCTGTGGCGCTCAACCGCATCATCGGCCAGGATCCGACGGCGATCTATGGCTCGCTCACTGCCAACGGCCAGGTGTTCCTGATCAACCCCGCCGGCGTGATGTTTGCACCGACGGCGCAGGTCAATGTGGGCGGGCTGGTGGCCTCCAGCCTGGCCATCAGCAACGAAGATTTTTCTGCTGGCCGTTACGTCTTCAGTGGCAGCGGCGCGGGCAGCGTGGTCAACCATGGCAGTCTGCAGGCCGCACGCGGTGGTTATGTGGCGTTGCTGGGCACACAGGTGAGCAACACCGGCAGCATCACGGCCCATGCGGGCTCGGTCGCCTTGGGCGCCGGCTCGCGCATCACGCTCGACCCGTCGGGCAGCGGGCTGGTGAAGTTCTCCGTCGACGCGGCAGCCGTCAAGGCCGCCGCATCCAACAGCGGCGTGATCGTGGCCGAGGGCGGCCAAGTGGTGATGGCGGCCAGCGCCCTGGGCGACGCCCTGGCTACAGTGGTGAACCACAGCGGTGTGATCCGGGCCACGTCGGCCACTGAACGCAACGGTCTCATCGTCCTCAGCGGTGGCGCCAGCGGCGTCACCCGCGTGGCCGGCACGCTGGATGCCAGCGGCACGGCACCGGATCA
Source organism: Curvibacter delicatus NBRC 14919 (assembly GCF_001592265.1). Classification (GTDB taxonomy): domain Bacteria; phylum Pseudomonadota; class Gammaproteobacteria; order Burkholderiales; family Burkholderiaceae_C; genus Hylemonella; species Hylemonella delicata. The sequence continues at coordinate 97,563 of NZ_BCWP01000011.1, forward strand.
GCAAGGCGGCACCATCCAGGTGCTGGGTGACACGGTACTGTTGGACAGCGGCGCCCGCATCGACGCCAGCGGCCAGGCCGGTGGCGGCACCGTGCTGGTGGGCGGCAACTACCAGGGTCGGGGGTCGGAGCAGAACGCCACGCTGACGCTGGTGGCGCCCGATGCCGTCATCGACGCCAGTGCCACGAGCACGGGCAATGGCGGCAAGGTGGTGGTCTGGTCGGACCAGGCCACCGGCTTCTATGGCACGGTCAAGGCCAGCGGTGGCGCCGAGGGCGGCAACGGCGGTTTCGTCGAAGTCTCGGGCAAGCAGTCGCTGGCCTTCGAGGGCGCGGCCGACCTGAGTGCCGCGCAGGGCCAGGCCGGCACCTTGCTGCTCGACCCGCTGAACATCGTCGTCAGCAGCGCCGGGGCGGCCACCTATGCCGATGTCAGCACTTTTGCCGCCCAAGCGGGCAGCACGCAGACGGTCTCGGTCGCCACCCTGAACGCCGTGGCCGGCAACATCACGCTGCAGGCCACCAACGACATCACGCTCAGCAATGCGTTTACCGCGACCGCCGGCAAAAGCGTCAGCTTCGAGGCCAACAACAACATCAACATCAATGCCGCCTTGACGACGGCCGGTACTGGCGCCATCAACCTGAAGGCGGATGCCGACGCCAGCGGCGCGGGCACGCTGGCCCTCGGTGCTGCCGTGACGGCACAGGCCGGCGGCATCACGCTGTCGGGCGCCAGCGTCACCAGCACCTCCGCCGGTACGCTGGTCACCACCGGTGCGGGTAATGCGAATGCCGGCAACGTGCAGATCACCGCCAGCAACGCGGTGAATCTGGT
>NZ_BCWP01000012.1 GCF_001592265.1 Curvibacter delicatus NBRC 14919
TTGCCAGCTCTGCCAGGCACTCAGCCAAACGCTGCAAATTCAATAGCATTTGGCGCAATAACCACAAGGCAAAAGCCACAAAAAAGCCCGCATGATGCGGGCTTTTTGTTGGCGGGGCAGGGCGTCAGCTCTGCACCGACTGCTGCTCGAACGGCAGGTTCAGGTCACGCAGATCCTTGCGGGTCTCAACCAGGATCAGCGGACCCTCGTCGATCACCACCGGCGCCGGACGCTCGCGCGGCACATGCACCGGCTTCGGTTCTGCGGCGATGGCGGCCTGCACGGCTGCCACCTTGTCCGCATCGGAGTTGACCCACTGCAGGCCGGCGGTATCGGCGATCTGGTTCAGCTCGGCCAGCGGCAGGGCATAGCTCTGGACACGCGGCAGGCCACGGGCGGCGGGTGCTGCAGCCGGTGCTGGGGCGCGGGTTTCAGCCACGGGTGCGGCAACCGGTGCGCTGTTGAATGCTGCTGGCGGCGTTTCCACCGGGGCAGTTTCCTGCGGGGCAGTTTCCTGCGGGGCACGTTCCTGACGCTCGCCGCGTTCCCCGCGCTCGCCACGCTGGCGGTCGCGGCCATAACGGTCGCGCGAGCGGCGCTCGCGTTGGCCGTTGCCGCCTTCGCCTTCAGCCGGTGCTGCAGTCTCGGTGGCGGCTTGTTGTGCCATGTCGAGCACGACCTGATTTTCCGCCGTGGCAACCGCAGGGGCGACTGCTGGCGCGCCAACCATGCCTTCGCCGTTCAGGCGGACTTCTTCAGCCGGTTGTTGACGGGTGTCGTCCTGACGCGGCGGGCGTTCACCGCGGCGTCCGCCGCGACCCTCGCCCCGCTCGCCGCGGCCTTCACCACGGTTTTCACCGCGTTCGGCGCGTTCACCCCGGGGGGCGCGCTGTTCTGTGCGCTCACCGCGTTCACCCTGCTCGGTGCGTTCGCCACGTTCAGCACGGTCACCGCGACCACGCTGCTCGCCGTTGCGCGGCGCGCGTTCCTGACGCTGTTCGGTCTTGGCGGCTTCGTTGCCCTGGGCTGCCGACTCGGCCGTCATGGCCTTGTTGTCGGTCTCACCGCGCTGGCCCTGGCGCTCACCGCGACCGCGGCCTTCGCCATCACGGCCACCGCGTCCACCACGACCGCCGCGTCCACGGCCTTCGCCGCGTCCTTCCGGACGACCCTCAGCGCGACCTTCGCCGCCGCGGCCTTCGCCACGACCACGGCCTTCACCGCCACGGCCACCGCGACCCTCGCGGCGCTCGTCTTTCTTGTCACCCGTCTTGACGGGCTCGGCTGCCGGCGCAGCGCCGAACAGGCTCTTGAGCCAGCCGAAGAAGCCGGTGCTGGCCGGGGCTGCCGGCTTGGCTGCTTTTACCGGTTTGGCCGCCTGGGGCTGCGCGACGGGTTTCGGTGCCACGATCGGTGCCGGTGCATCGGGCAGCACACCCTTGATGACCGGAGTCTGCTTGTTGGTCGGCTCCTGCGAGCGACGCGTCACCGCGGTCGGGTCTTCCACCTCTTCGGCCATCTTGTAGCTGGCTTCGATGTTGTCCAGGCGCGGGTCGTCGTGCTTGAGGCGCTCGAGCTTGTAGTTCGGCGTTTCCAGCGACTTGTTGGGCACCATCAGCACGTTGATGCGCTGCTTGAGCTCGATCTTGGCGATTTCGGTGCGCTTCTCGTTGAGCAGGAAGGAGGCGACGTCCACCGGCACTTGGCATAGCACCGAAGCGGTGTTGTCCTTCTGGGCTTCTTCCTGGATGATGCGCAGGATCTGCAGCGCCGAGCTTTCGGTGTCGCGGATGTGGCCGGAGCCACCGCAGCGCGGGCAGGGGATGGAAGCACCTTCCGAGAGGGCCGGGCGCAGGCGCTGGCGGCTCATCTCCATCAGACCGAATTTGCTGATGGTGCCGAACTGCACGCGGGCGCGGTCCTGGCGCAGCGCATCGCGCAGGCGGTTTTCCACTTCGCGGCGGTTGCGGCTTTCTTCCATGTCGATGAAGTCGATCACGATCAGGCCGCCGAGGTCGCGCAGGCGCATCTGGCGGGCCACTTCGTCCGCGGCTTCCAGGTTGGTGCGGGTGGCGGTTTCCTCGATGTCGCCGCCCTTGATGGCACGCGCCGAGTTCACGTCCACCGACACCAGGGCTTCGGTGTGGTCGATCACGATGGCGCCGCCGGACGGCAGCGTCACGGTGCGGGCGTAGGCCGACTCAATCTGGTGCTCGATCTGGAAGCGCGAGAACAGCGGTGCGTCGTCGCGGTAGCGTTTCACGCGGGCGGCATGCTCGGGCATGACGTGCGCCATGAACTGCTGCGCCTGGTCGTACACGTCGTCGGTGTCGATCAGGATGTCGCCGATGTCGGCATTGAAGTAGTCGCGGATGGCGCGGATCACCAGGCTCGATTCCTGGTAGATCAGGAAGGCGCCCTTGGCGCCCTTGGTGGCGCCGTCGATGGCGTTCCACAGCTTGAGCAGGTAGTTCAGGTCCCACTGCAGCTCGGGCGCGCTGCGGCCGATGCCGGCGGTGCGCGCGATGATGGACATGCCGTTGGGGTACTCGAGCTGGTCGAGTGCTTCCTTCAGTTCGGCGCGGTCGTCACCCTCGATGCGGCGCGAGACGCCACCGCCGCGCGGGTTGTTGGGCATCAGCACCACGTAGCGGCCGGCCAGCGAGATGAAGGTGGTCAGGGCCGCGCCCTTGTTGCCGCGCTCTTCCTTTTCGACCTGTACCAGCAGCTCCTGGCCTTCCTTGATCGCGTCCTGGATGCGGGCCTGGCTGACCGAGACGCCTTGCTGGAAGTATTGCTTGGAGATTTCCTTGAACGGCAGGAAGCCGTGGCGGTCTTCGCCGTAGTCGACGAAACAGGCTTCGAGCGAAGGCTCGACGCGTGTGACGACGGCCTTGTAGATGTTGCCCTTGCGCTGTTCGCGCCCTTCGATTTCGATTTCGTAGTCGAGCAGTTTCTGCCCGTCCACAATCGCCAGACGGCGTTCTTCTGCCTGCGTGGCGTTGATCAGCATGCGTTTCATGGCTTGCTTTCCTTCTTGTCAGTTCACATGCCCATAGCGGGCCAACGATGCCTGAACTGACGCCTTGAAACGAAGGGAATTGCCGGAGAACCGCAGGCTCAGATGGTGAGCCGCAGTGTAGGCGCGTGGATGGGGGCGAGGGGGAGCGATTGTGGAGTGGTTACCGGTTTGGCAACTCTTTGTGCCCGCGTGGCGGGCACTGACGGCCGATCCATGCCATCAAACAGCGCGTAGCAGCGCTGCAGGCAGGTGAGGATCAGACTCATCAACACAAACATTTCGCTTTGATCCGCCTGCCAGCTTCTCGCTGACAGACTTGGGTATTCCGTATCAGTGTTTCAGTGCGTCGGTTACGCCGCCTGTTTTACCGGCCACGGCAAGCAACTGGCTTGCGGTCTGCATACAAAACGGGCGGTGACATCAACCTTCCAGCGCGGCTGGTGGCGTCATGTGGACTAAACTCCAGACAAATCAACCACTTACAGCGCGTCGCTAGTGAAACACATTATAGGGGGCAAATTGCCCGCCAGCGCTCCCCAGGTCAAATCAGTGGAAGTCGACGAGGAAGCGGCTGGCCAGCGCCTGGACAATTTCCTGCTGCGCCAGCTCAAGGGCGTGCCGAAAACCCATGTCTACCGCATCATCCGCAGCGGCGAAGTGAGGGTTAACAAAGGGCGGGCTTCAGCCGACACACGGGTCGAAGCCGGTGATGTGGTGCGGGTGCCGCCGGTGCGCCTGTCGGAGCGGGTGGCGGAAAAAGCCGAGGCCATGGCCGGGCTGGTGGCACGTGGTGCGCCGGCACGCGAGTTTCCTGTGCTGTTCGAGGACGAGGCCGTGCTGGCCATCAACAAGCCGGCCGGTGTGGCGGTGCATGGCGGCTCGGGCGTGAGCTTCGGCGTCATCGAGCAGTTGCGCATGGCACGACCCCAGGCGAAATTTCTGGAACTGGTGCACCGGCTGGACCGCGAGACCAGCGGCATCCTGCTGGTGGCCAAGAAGCGCAGCGCCCTCAAAAGCCTGCAGGACCAGTTCCGCGAGCGCGAGACCGGCAAGACCTATCTGGCGCTGGTGGCCGGGCAGTGGCCGGCCAACAAGAAGGTGCTGGACAAACCGCTGCACAAGTACCTGCTTGACGACGGCGAGCGCCGTGTCCGGGTGGTGGCCAAGGACGACCCGGACGGCATGAAGTCAGTCACCTTGGTCAAGGTGCGGGAGCGCTCGCCGCTCCCGGTGGGGCCGGCGGCCCAGGGCTACTCGCTGCTGGAGGTCACCATCAAGACGGGGCGCACGCACCAGATCCGCGTGCACCTGGCTTCCGAGGGGCTGCCGATCGCCGGCGACGACAAGTACGGCGACTTCGAGCTGAACAAAGCGTTGCAAAAACCAGCGGACGGCCCGGCGCTCAAACGGATGTTTCTGCATGCGTGGCGGTTACAGTTCAGCCATCCGGTCAGCGGCGAGCGCATCGAACTGCTGGCACCCTTGCCGAGCGAACTGGACCAATTTGTGGTGCATGCCATGTCTTCCCATGCCTGACTCTGCCCTTGAACCTATGGCTTTCCGTCCCCGCCAGTTTGATCTGATTGCCTTCGACTGGGATGGCACGCTGTTCGATTCCACCGCCATCATCACGCGCTGTATCCAGCTGGCGGTGCGCGATGTCGGTGGCACCGTGCCCAGCGATGAGCAGGCCTCCTATGTGATCGGCATGGCCTTGATGCAGGCCTTGGCGCATGCCGCGCCCGACGTGCCGGAAGAGAAATACCCGGAACTGGGCGCGCGTTACCGGTACCACTACATGGCGCACCAGAACGACATCAGCCTGTTCGGCGGCGTGCTGGCCATGCTGGAGGACCTCAAGGCGCGGCACCACTGGCTGACGGTGGCCACGGGCAAAAGCCGACGCGGCCTGGACGAGGTGCTGCAGACGGTGGAGCTCAAGGGCATGTTCAACGGTTCACGCACCGCGGACGAGACCGCCGGCAAGCCGCATCCGCGCATGCTGCAGGAACTGATGCGCGAGTTCGGCGTCGAGCCGGAGCGCACGCTGATGATCGGCGACACCACACACGACCTGCAGATGGCGCTCAATGCCGGCTGTGCCAGCGTGGGTGTGAGCTACGGTGCGCATGAGCCGGACGCCTTTCAGGCGCTGCAGCCGCGTTATGTGGCGCATTCGGTGCGCGACTTGCACGACTGGCTGCTGCAGAACGGCTGAGAACCTTCACGAGACCATGAGCGACGAAGTCCTGATCCCCTTATGCAATTCGGCGGACCTGGCCGAGGGCGGCCTGGCGGTGCCCTTCGACTTGGTTTACCACGGGCAGACCTGCCGCGCCTTTGCCATCCGCTTCGAGGGGCAGGTGCATGCTTATGTCAACCGCTGCACCCATGTGGCGATGGAGATGGACTACCAGCCCAACCACTTTTTCGACCCGACCGGCCGCTGGCTGATGTGCGCCACGCACGGTGCGGTTTATGCGCCCGATACCGGCGCCTGCCGTGGTGGCCCTTGCCGCGGCGGCCTGGCCAAGATTCCCCTCACCGAACATGACGGTGTGGTGCACTGGCATACTGCCTACAACCTGCAACCTGTCGAGTTCTGATATGAACGATTCCAGCCGCCCTGACACGCAAGACAACATGCCAAACAGCCCTCAAGACCCGATCGATCATGCGCAAGTCGCTATCAAAAACGGAGCAAAAGATGCCGCAACCGATGTGCCGGGCTGGGAGCGCAGCGTGCTTGAAAAGCTGGCGTTTGCTGCGCTGGAGGAACAGCGCGCGGCGCGCCGTTTCCGCCTGATCACGCGCATCAGCTGGCTGGTGCTCATTGTGCTGCTGGTCGGCATTGGCTTCGGCCTGGGGAACTCGTCCAAAAGCACCATCACCCCGCACACGGCGCTGGTGGAGATCAAGGGCGAGATCGCCTCGGGCACCGAGGCCAGCGCCGAGCTGGTGGTGTCGTCCGTCCGCAGCGCCTTCGAGGACCATGGTTCCCAGGCGATTGTGCTGTTGATCAACTCGCCCGGCGGCAGCCCGGTGCAGGCCGGCATCATCAACGACGAGATCCGCCGCCTGAAGGCCAAGCACAACAAGCCGGTCTACGCCGTGGTGGAGGAAGCCGCCGCGTCGGCCGCCTATTACATCGCTGTCTCGGCCGACAAGATCTATGTTGACAAGGCCAGCATCGTGGGCAGCATCGGCGTGCTGATGGACGGTTTCGGTTTTACCGGCCTGATGGACAAGCTCGGCATCGAGCGCCGTCTCATGACCGCCGGCGAGAACAAGGGTTTTCTCGACCCCTTCAGCCCGCAGACCGAGAAACAACGCGTGTTTGCCCAGGCCATGCTGGACCAGATTCACCAGCAGTTCATCAGCGTGGTCAAGGCCGGTCGCGGCAAGCGCCTGAAGGAGACGCCGGAGATGTTCAGCGGCCTGTTCTGGAGTGGCCAGCAGGCCGTGGAACTCGGCCTGGCTGACCAGTTCGGCAACCTCGACTACGTGGCACGCGAGGTGGTGAAGGCTGAGGAAGTCGTTGACTACACCCGGCGTGACAACGTGGCCGAGCGCCTGGTCAAGCGTTTCGGCGCCGCCATTGGCGAGGGCGCGGTCAAGGCCTTGCGCACGCTGCCCTCGTTCCGCTGAGCGGCGCGGCTATCGGCCTGGGCGCCCCCGGGCCTCAGGTCGTGTAATCGCCGCTGGCCTCCGGCTGGAAAAGAATGGCCGTTATCTCGGCCATGCCCTCCGTGCCATGCGGTGTTCGCCAGCGCGCCAGGGCGCCCACGCGCAAGCCGAGCAGGCTCGCGCCCATCGGGGAGAGCACGGAGATGAAACCTGCGCCAGGATCGGAATCCTCCGGGTAGCACAGGGTCAGGGTCTGACGCGTTTGGGTGTTTGGATCCACCAGCAGTACCCGGGAATTCATGGTGACGATATCCGGGGCCACATCGTGCGATGCCACCAGGTCGCTGGTGTCAAGCAGCGTTTGCATGGTTTCGAGCGTGGGTGTTGGCGAAAAGTGGGTGGCCTGCGAGCGTGTGGTCAGCTTGTGGAGGCGTACGTGGTCAAGCTGGGTGAGCGTGCGCTCGACCGGGGAGAACGTGTTCATTGAAAACTCCTGTCGGGACAAGACGCCGTCGCACGGATCCGTGCGGCGGGCGTCATCGCGCTGAGGCTGTGCCCGGCGATTGAAGAGTTGCGCAAAAAGTTCGAAGGGGAAATCGCCGGGCTCAGGAATGTGCGAGGGTGGGCGGACACAGTTTGGTGTCCGTCGGCATCAACCCCTGCACGCGCGCGCAGCCCTGCCGCACAGGGGCCGGCGTACCCATGTGGTGTTCGGTCGAAGACGGTGTGGCGCAACGCATCGGGAAAAGTATAGGTGGCACCTTCATGTCGGCACCATCAGGGGTGCAAAGCCCCCAGGGTTCTTGCCAGAATCAAGGCGGCCAGGCCGCTGGTCAGCGCCCGATGGAGAACACCGCCGGCGTGTTGTTGTCGAGTGCAGTCGTTTGCTGTTTCCATTGTCTGGCGCTGTCACTCCGGTTGTGTGCGCTCGCCAGCGTGAGGCCGCTGCTCACGGCCAGCCGGGTGGTGGGTTGCAGGGTCCTGAGCAGCGCATCCAGCAGGGCCGTATTGCGATAAGGCGTTTCGATGAAAAGCTGGGTTTGCCCGGTCTTCAGGGCCAGTGCTTCAAGCTCCTTGATGCGCTGCGTGCGGGCGGCAGCATCCTGCGGCAGGTAACCCACAAAGGCAAAATTCTGGCCCGACAGGCCGCTGGCCGCCAGGGCCAGCAGCAGGGACACCGGGCCGACCAGCGGCACGACCTCGATGCCCAGCTCGTGCGCGGAACGTACCACCGAGGAGCCCGGGTCGGCCACTGCCGGCATGCCGGCTTCGCTCAGCAGGCCGACATCGTGACCGGCCAGGGCCGCGCCCAGCAGCGGGCGGGCGTCGAAGGTGCCGCCATGGTCGCCTTTCTTGTGCACTTCGCGCGGCAGCTCCTGGATCTGCAGCGCCTGAATGGGGCAGGGCAGGGGATGAAACTCATTGACACGCTTGAGGTAGGCACGTGCGCTCTTGGCGTTTTCGCACACCCAGTGCTGCAAGCGGGCGGCCACGGCCAGCGTGCCTTGCGGCAGCACGTCGGTCAGCGGTGTTTGTGTGGCGCAGCCGAAGTCCAGCGGTGCCGGCACCAGGTAGAGCTTGCCCATGGGGGTGCTCATGCGCTGGCTTTCTGGGATGACAGCAAGGGAACACCGGCGGCGCGCAGCAGGCGGCTGGTGCGGATCAGTGGCAGGCCGACCAGGGCCGTAGGGTCGTCGTTCTCGATCGACTCCAGCAGCGTGATGCCCAGCCCTTCGCTCTTGGCGCTGCCGGCGCAGTCGTAGGGCGTTTCGGCGCGCAGGTAGGCCTCGATCTCGGCATCGCCCAGGTCGCGAAAGTGCACGCGCACCGCTGCCAGGTCGGTCTGCGCAAAGCCGGTCTCCATGCAGACCACGGCCACAGCCGTCTGGAATACCACGACGCGGCCGCGCATCTGGCGCAACTGTGCCACCGCGCGCTCGTGCGTGCCGGGTTTGCCCAGCGGCTGGCCGTCGAGGTCGGCCACCTGGTCGGAGCCGATCACCACTGCGGCCGGGAAGCGGGTCGCCACGGCGCGGGCCTTGGCCAGCGCCAGGCGGCAGGCCAGATCGCGCGGGGTTTCGTTGGGGTGCGGGGTTTCGTCGACCTCGGGCGAGGCGACGTCGAAGGGCAGGCGCAGGCGTGCCAGCAGTTCGCGCCGGTACGGTGAGGTCGAGCCCAGCACCAGTTGTCGGGAGGCAATGTCAGTCATGGTTCGATTCTCTTACACTGCAGCCATGTCACATGAGTTTGTTGTTACCCGGCTTGACGTCAAGGCCTTTGCCAAGGCGGGTGCCGTCCTGGCCGGTCAGGAGCCCTTGTCCCGGTTCGCACGTTTGCTGGAGGAAGCCGGCGGCCAGGGGGGCGAGCGCCCGGTGCAGTGGGAAGCCCGCGGCGAGACGCGGACCGATGCCAGTGGTTCGGCCCAGGTCTGGCTGCACCTGAGTGCGCAGCTCAGCCTGCCGCAGACCTGTCAGCGTTGTCTCGGGCCGGTGGATGTGGCGGTGTCGGTTAACCGTTCGTTCCGCTTTGTGGCAAGCGAGGCGCAGGCCGAGGCCGAAGACGAGGAGGCGGAAGAAGACGTCCTGGCCCTGAGCCGGGATTTCAACCTGCACGAGCTGATTGAGGATGAATTGCTGATGGACCTGTCGGTGGTGCCGCGCCACGACGTCTGCCCGACCGCGGTCAAACTGGCGGCGCAAGATGCCGATTTTGACGCCGCGCAAGCCAGCAAGCCCAATCCCTTTGCCGCCCTGGCCGGACTCAAAGGCGGCAAGTCCAATTGAGGCGGTAAGGGAAACTAGCGCAAAATCAATCAGTTAGGCTATAATTCAAGGCTTCGCGCAGACCCAACCTGCGCAGACCCACCAACCTTATTGAACAACCCCTGCTGTGCGGTGTCCGCATGGCATAAGACCAGGAGCCGATCATGGCCGTCCAGCAAAACAAAAAGTCTCCTTCCAAGCGCGGCATGCACCGTTCGCACAACGCACTGAACGTGCCCGGCATCGCTGTGGAACCCACCACCGGCGAAACCCACCTGCGCCACCACATCAGCCCGAACGGTTTCTACCGCGGCCGTCAGGTGCTGAAGAACAAGTCTGAAGCCTGATCAAGCCTGACTGCCCAAGGCCCGATGCTACAAAACAGTAGCCTCGGGCCTTTGTTTTGATGACGACCGTTACCGGTTCCCAGGCGCCTGATCGCGCTACTTGCCCATGATCACGATCGCTGTTGACTGCATGGGGGGCGATCACGGCCCCCGCGTCACGCTGGCTGCGTGCCGTAATTTTCTTGAACACCACCCCGACGCCGAGTTGCTGCTGGTCGGCCTGCCCGACAGCCTGAGCGCTTTGAAGCATCCGCGCGCCCGCGTGGTGGCGGCCACCGAAGTGGTGGGGATGGATGACCCGATCGAGGTGGCGCTGCGCCGCAAGAAGGATTCGTCCATGCGTGTGGCGATCCAGCAGGTCAAGGACGGCGCGGCGCAGGCTGCGGTGTCGGCCGGCAACACCGGCGCGCTGATGGCGATTGCTCGCTATCTGCTCAAAACCGTGGACGGGATTGATCGCCCGGCCATTGCGGCGCAAATTCCCAATGCCAAGGGGGGCGGTACCACGGTGCTCGATCTGGGGGCCAATGTGGACTGCACGGCTGAGCACCTGCTCCAGTTCGCGGTCATGGGCTCGGCCCTGGTTTCGGTGCTGCGCGACGACCCGAATCCCTCGGTGGGTCTGCTCAACATTGGTGAAGAAGTCATCAAAGGCAATGAAATCATCAAAAAATCGGGTGAACTGCTTCGATTGGCGGCTAATTCCGGTGATTTGAATTTCTTTGGCAATGTTGAAGGCAACGATATTTTCAAGGGAACGACCGATATCGTGGTCTGTGACGGTTTTGTCGGCAATGTGGCCCTCAAGACCAGCGAAGGCCTGGCCTCGATGATCGGCAGTTTCCTGAAGCAAGAGTTTTCCCGCAATATCTTCACGAAATTTGCTGCCATCTGTGCTTATCCGGTGCTTTCTGTATTCAAGAAGCGAATGGATCACCGGCGTTACAATGGCGCGGCACTGCTGGGCCTGCGTGGTCTGGTATTCAAGAGCCATGGCTCGGCTGACGCCTTCGCTTTTGAGCAGGCGTTGAACCGCGCGTATGATGCAGCCCGTAACAAGCTGCTCGACCGGGTCCAGGCCCGGATCGCGCATGCCGCTCCGTTGCTGGCTGGTGTGGCCGGCGCGGAGTAACCGGTTATCTCGGCCAGGGTCTGGCCGGCGCCGGGTCAACCCATAGAACAGCCCATGAGACGTTATTCCCGCATCACTGGTACTGGCAGCTATCTGCCGTCGCGCCGTTTGAGCAATGCCCAACTGGTGTCTGAACTGGCCACCCAAGGGGTGGAAACTTCCGACGACTGGATTGTCGAGCGCACCGGCATCCGGGCCCGGCATTTCGCCGCCCCGGATGAGTGCAGCAGCGACCTGGGTGTGGCCGCCGCACGCAACGCACTGCAGGCTGCCGGCCTGCAGGCGCAGGACATCGATCTGATCATTGTCGCTACGTCCACGCCGGACATGGTGTTTCCCTCCACCGCTTGTATTTTGCAGAACAAGCTGGGCGCCCATGGCTGCCCGGCGTTTGATGTGCAGGCGGTCTGCAGCGGCTTTATCTACGCGCTGACCGTGGCCGATGCCATGATCCAGACCGGTGCGGCCAGCAAGGCGCTGGTGATCGGGGCCGAGGTCTTCTCCCGCATTCTTGATTTCAAGGACCGTACTACCTGTGTGCTGTTTGGCGACGGCGCTGGTGCCGTGGTGCTGGAAGCCTCCGACAAGCCGGGCATCCTGGCCAGCGACCTGCATGCCGATGGCAAGCACGTTGGCATCTTGTGCGTGCCGGGCCATGTCTCGGGCGGTAATGTGCTGGGCGACCCGGTGCTCAAGATGGACGGTCAGGCCGTCTTCAAGCTGGCGGTTGGCGTGCTGGAAGAAACGGCCCGGGCCACGCTGGCCAAGGCCGGCAAGCAGGACACCGACATCGACTGGCTGATTCCGCACCAAGCCAACATCCGCATCATGCAGAGCACAGCCCGGAAGCTGAAGTTGCCGATGGACAAGGTCATCGTGACCGTGGACCAGCACGGCAACACCTCGGCGGCCTCGATTCCGCTGGCGCTGGACGCGGCGGTTCGCGGCGGCCAGGTCAAGCCGGGCCAGCTGATCATGCTCGAAGGGGTGGGCGGCGGCTTCACCTGGGGTTCGGTGCTATTGAATATGTAGCGCCTGGTGCACATACGGCAAGGTCTGAACCCTGAATCAATCCATTATTTCTGACGAATCACGATGAAACCGTTTGCCTTTGTCTTTCCCGGTCAGGGCTCGCAGTCGGTCGGCATGCTCGACGGCTGGGGCGACCATCCGGTGGTGCTCGAAACCCTGAAGGAGGCGTCCGACGCCCTTGGTGAGGACGTGGCCAAGCTGATCAAGGAAGGCCCCAAGGAGGCGCTGGCCCTGACCACCAACACCCAGCCGGTGATGCTGGTGGCGGCAGTGGCGGCCTACCGCATCTGGATGGGCGAGACCGGCGTGGCGCCGGCCGCGGTGGCCGGCCATTCGCTGGGCGAATACTCGGCCATGGTGGCCGCCGGCGTGCTGACGCTGGCCCAGGCCACGCCGTTGGTGCGCCTGCGCGCCCAAGCCATGCAGGAAGCCGTGCCGGTGGGCACCGGTGCTATGGCGGCCATCCTCGGCATGGAAGCGGCCAAGGTGATTGCCGGCTGTGCCGAGGTGACGCAGTCCTTTGGTGCCGGCTCTGCCGAAGTGGTGGAAGCGGTCAATTTCAACGATCCGGCGCAAACGGTGATTGCCGGCTCCAAGGCGGCGGTCGAGAAGGCGTGTGAAGTGCTCAAGGCCAACGGCGCCAAGCGTGCCCTGCCGCTGCCGGTGTCGGCCCCCTTCCACTCCAGCCTGATGAAACCGGCGGCCGAGAAGCTGTGCGAGCGGCTGGAGACGGTGACTTTCGGTGCGCCGCAGATGCCACTGATCAACAACATCGACGTGGCGGTGGAAACCGATGCCGACCGCATCCGCGATGCGCTGTACCGCCAGGCCTTCGGCCCGGTGCGCTGGGTCGAATGCGTGCAGGCCATCAAGGCGCACGGCATCACGACCCTGGTGGAATGCGGCCCGGGCAAGGTGCTGGCCGGCATGGTCAAGCGCATTGATGCAGAACTCACTGGCATGGCCTTGTATGACCCGGCCACGCTGGCGGAAGTGAAAGGAGCATTGGAATGAGCGAGATGAAATTCGAAGGCCAAGTGGCCCTGGTCACCGGCGCTTCGCGCGGCATTGGCGCCGCGATTGCCCATGAGTTGGCCCACCGCGGCCTCAAGGTCATCGGTACCGCCACCAGTGACGACGGCGCCGAGAAGATCAGCGCGGCGCTGGCCGAATTCAACGGCTGCAAGGGCGTCAAGCTCAATGTGAACGATGCCGCCGGCTGCGACGCCCTGATCGAAACCATCATCAAGGAGCAGGGCGCGTTGCACGTGCTGGTCAACAATGCCGGCATCACGCGCGACAACCTGGCCATGCGCATGAAGGATGGCGAATGGGACGAGGTGCTCGACACCAACCTCAAGGCGGTGTTCCGCCTGAGCCGTGCCGTCATCCGCCCCATGATGAAGCAGCGTTATGGCCGCATCATCAGCATCACCTCGGTGGTGGGCGCCTCGGGCAACCCGGGCCAGGCCAACTACGCCGCCGCCAAGGCCGGCGTGGCCGGCATGACGCGCGCGCTGGCGCGTGAACTGGGTTCGCGTACCATCACGGTCAACTGCGTGGCGCCCGGCTTCATCGAAACCGACATGACGTCGCATCTGCCGGACGAACAGCAAAAGGCCTTGTTGAGCCAGATTCCGCTGGGGCATCTGGGCAAACCGGCCGACATTGCGCACGCGGTGGCTTATCTGGCGTCGCCGCAGGCGGGTTATGTGACGGGGCAGGAGTTGCACGTCAACGGCGGCATGTTGATGTAAGGTTCAAGCCGATTTATCCGTACGGCCATCCGGCCTGGGCAGACAACTTCCCGGGCCGGCTAAAATCACGGATTCATTTACAACCCTCTGAGGGAAATATGAGCGATATCGAAGCACGCGTCAAAAAAATCATTGCCGAACAACTCGGTGTGGAAGAGTCTCAAGTCACCAACGAGAAAGCCTTCGTGGCTGATCTGGGTGCCGACTCCCTCGACACCGTCGAGCTGGTGATGGCCCTGGAAGACGAGTTCGGCATCGAGATTCCGGACGAAGACGCCGAGAAGATCACCACGGTGCAAAACGCCATCGACTACGCCAACACCCACAAGAAGGCCTGATGGCATTCCCTGCGGTACGGCGTTTGCTGTACTGCACAGCCCTGTGAGCGGCATAACGCCCAATGGGCGTACCGCTCACGGTGGCTCCCGTTTTTGTAGCACACACAGAAATCTATGTCCCGTCGTCGCGTCGTCGTAACAGGTCTGGGCTGTATCAGCCCCGTGGGTAATACCGTGGCTGATGCCTGGTCCACTCTGCTGGCCGGTCAGTCCGGCATTGACCTGATCACCAAGTTCGATGCCACCAATTTCGCCTGCAAGATTGCCGGCGAGGTGAAGGGTTTCGACCTTGATTCGTACATCGGCTCCAAAGAGGCGCGCACGATGGACACCTTCATCCATTACGGCATTGCCGCCGCGGTTCAGGCCGTGGCCGACGCCGGCCTGCCCACGGGCGAGGCCCTGGGCGAAGAGCAGGCCTGCCGCATCGGCTGCATGATCGGTTCCGGTATTGGCGGCCTGCCGCTGATCGAGGACACCCATGCCGAGCTGACCAACCGTGGTCCGCGCCGCATCTCGCCTTTTTTCGTGCCGGCATCCATCATCAACATGATCTCGGGTCATGTGTCGATGCGTTTCGGTTTCAAGGGCCCCAACCTCGCCATCGTCACCGCCTGCACCACCGGCCTGCACAACATCGGTGATGCCGGGCGCATGATCGAGTACGGCGATGCCGACGTCATGATCGCCGGTGGTTCCGAGGCCACCGTTTCGCCGCTGGGCGTGGGCGGTTTTGCTGCCATGCGTGCGCTCTCCACCCGCAATGACGATCCCAAGACGGCCTCCCGCCCCTGGGACAAGGACCGCGATGGTTTCGTGCTGGGCGAAGGCGCCGGCGTCATGGTGCTGGAAGAGTACGAGCACGCCAAGGCGCGCGGCGCCAAGATCTACGCTGAACTGAGCGGCTTCGGCATGAGCGCCGATGCCGGCCACATGACGGCACCCAACATGGACGGCCCGCGCCGCGCCATGGTGGCCGCCTTGCGCAACGCCGGCGTCAATGCCGATCAGGTGGACTACCTCAACGCGCACGGCACCTCCACGCCGTTGGGCGACATCAACGAGACCAACGCGATCAAGGCTGCTTTGGGCGACCATGCCAAGAAGACCGTGGTCAACTCCACCAAGTCCATGACCGGCCACTTGTTGGGCGGCGCCGGTGGCATTGAATCCGTGTTCACGGTGCTGGCCATTCATCATCAGAAGAGCCCGCCGACCATCAACCTCTTCAACCAGGACCCCGAGTGCGATCTGGACTACTGCGCCAACACCGCGCGGGACATGAAGATCGATGTGGCCGTGAAGAACAACTTCGGCTTCGGCGGAACCAACGGCACCCTGGTCTTCAAGCGCATCTGACGCGCACCGTCGAGCTTTCAGCATGCACAGCGCCCCAGCGGTTACATATCCGGTGGGGCGTTGCCACATTCAGACCGGCCTGACACTGGCACTGTGGGGGCTGGGCGCAGTGGTCAGTGTGCTCTGGATCCGCGATGCCGGCCGCATCGGCTGGCCGCAAGGACTGGCCGTGTTGTTTGGGCTGCTGAGCGGTGCGCTGGCGCTGCGCAGCCTGCTGAAGGCAGCAGAGGGCACCTTGCGCTGGGATGGCCAGCAGTGGGGCTGGCAGACCGGCCGCGACAGCCTGGGCGGTACGGTGCGGCCGACGCTGGATCTCCAGCGCTGGATGCTGCTGGAATTCCGGCCGCAGGCGGGCCGCCCGATCTGGCTCTGGGTGACACGGACGAACGAGCCAACGCGCTGGGATGCCTTGCGCCGGGCCTTGTGGTCGCGTGTTCCACGCACGGCGGCGGTGGGCCATGCCGACGGTTGGCCGGATGCCGGGCAAGGGCGCGCATGAAAGAGCCGGTGCCGTCTGCGCAACCTTCTGCGGATCACAGCGATCTGCTGCTGGTCGAGCGCACGCTGGCGGGTGACCAGCACGCTTTCGAATTGCTGGTCGTCAAATACCAGCGTCGCATCCAGCGCCTGATCAGCCGCATGGTGCGCGATGGCGACTTGGTGGAGGACATTGCGCAGGAAACCTTCATCCGTGCCTACCGGGCGCTGCACCAGTTCCGCGGCGACGCCCAGTTCTACACCTGGCTGTACCGCATTGCGGTAAATACCGCCAAGAAATTCCTGCTGGACCTCAAGCGTGATCCCCTGGTGACGCTGACGACCCTGCAACCCGATGGCGAGGAAGATGAAACTTCTCGCCCCGGAAATGAACCAACCAGCGATGAGACGCCGGAATCGGTGCTGGCGGCCAGCGAGATCGCACAGGCCGTCAATGCGGCCATGGAGGCCCTGCCGGAGGATTTGCGCCAGGCGGTGACGCTGCGCGAGATCGAAGGCCTGAGCTACGAGGATATTGCCGCCGCGATGGACTGTCCGATCGGTACCGTGCGGTCCCGGATCTTCCGGGCGCGCGAGGCCATTTCGGCGCGGGTGCGGCCGCTGCTGGAACACCAGTCCGGCAAGCGCTGGTAAGACGAAACAGAGGTAGTGCCAAGATGACGCAAGACATGTCGACGACGCGAGAACTGGTGTCCGCCCTGGCGGATGGGCAGCTGCGCGGTGAGGAATGCGCACGTGCGCTGGCATTGATCGAGCACAGCGCGGATGCCCGTGCCCAGTGGCATGCCTATCACCTAGTGGGCGATGTGCTGCGTGCGCAAGAGCTGGGCGCCACCAGTGCCCGTGATGCCGCCTTCACCGAGCGCCTGCGTCAGCGCCTGCAGCAGGAGGTGGCGCTGGAGCGCCCTGCGGTCGCTATGAATTTCATAGCTGCCAGCGCATATTCATCAAGCTCGGAAGGCCAAAATCGTGCCGCACATCCGAGTGCCAATGACGCCAGCATGCGCTGGAAGCTGGTGGCGGGATTGGCCTCGCTGGCGACCGTGATGGTGGTCGGCTGGCATCTGACGTCCGACGACGGCAAGGTCGGTGAAGCGCCGCAGCTGGCGCAGGTGAGCGTGCCGGTGCAGCCCGTCGCGGGCGAGGCCACCCCGGCCATGATCCGCGATCCGCGCCTGGACCAGTTGCTGGCGGCGCACCAGCAGTTCGGCGGCACCTCGGCGCTGCAGATGCCGGCCGGTTTCGTGCGCAACGCGACGTTCGAACGGCCGGCGCGCTGAATGAAAACATGCATGGCATGAGCAACCCCGTATGAAGACCGTTTCCCTGAGCCGCCTGTTGCTGGCCACGGCCCTGCTGTTGATGGCATTGAATGGCCAGGCGCAGACCAGCGGCGCTTCGGCCGAGGCCGCAGCCACCGGCGTTGCGCCTGAGCGCAGCATCACCGACTGGCTGATGCGCCTGCACGAGGCCTCGCGCCGCCGTGCCTACATCGGCACGCTGGTCGTGTCGTCCGGCGGCACCATGGCGAGTTCGCGCATCTGGCATGTGTGCGATGGCGAAAAACAGATCGAACGCGTGGAGGCGCTCTCGGGCACGCCGCGCTCCACCTTCCGCCGCAACGACGAGGTCATCACCTTCTCGCCGCAGAGCAAGGTGGCGGTGACGGAAAAGCGCGAGTCGCTGGGCCTGTTTCCGCACCTGCTCCAGTCGCCCGACAGTGCCATCGACCAGTTCTACAGCGCACGCGCGCAGGGCAGTGAGCGGGTGGCCGGTTTCGAGGCCGACGTGGTGCAGTTGGCGCCCAAGGACAAGTTGCGTTTCGGCTACCGCATCTGGAGCGAGAAGAAAAGCGGCCTGGTCGTCAAGCTGCAGACCCTCGACCTGGATGGCCAGGTGCTCGAGCAGGTCGCCTTTTCGGAGCTGCAGCTGGATGCGCCGGTCAGCATGGACAAGCTGACGCAGATGATGCGCAACACCGAAGGCTACAAACTGGAAAAGCCGGAGCTGGTCAAGACCACCGCGGCCGCCGAAGGCTGGCAGCTCAAGAGCCCGGTGCCCGGCTTCAAGCCCATGAGTTGCTACCGACGCCCTGCGGGCAGCCGGCCCGACGCATCCGACAACCTGGTGCAGTGGGTGTTTTCTGACGGGATGGCTTCGGTGTCCTTGTTCATCGAGCCGTTTGACCGCCGACGCCATGGCGCCGAAGGGTTGATGGCCATGGGGGCAACGCATACCCTGGTGCGCCGCGTCGCAGCCAGGAATGCGGCGCAGGACGGGGGCTGGTGGCTCACGGTGGTGGGTGAGGTGCCGGGGCCGACGCTGCAAGCGTTTGCCCAGGGCCTTGAGCGAAAGAAATAGAACCTTATGTACGTTCGGGTGCGCCTTGCACCGGGCGGTGTTTTTTTGTCAATGAGAGGTTGATGATGTTCGGTATCGCGAGTCAAAAACTGCGTTCCACCTTTTGGTTGGGGGCTGCGCTGGCCATGGCGTCGGCGCTGCTGCTGCCGCTGCAGCCTGCCACGGCACAAACGCGCGTGCTGCCTGATTTCACTGATCTGGTGGAGCAGGTGGGGCCATCGGTGGTCAATATCCGCACCATCGAGAAAGTCATGGTGCGGCCCAGCAGCGGCAGCGGCATGGACGAGGACATGCTGGAGTTCTTCCGCCGCTTCGGCCTGCCCATGCCCAATGTGCCGCGCCAGCAGGGGCCACGCTCCAACCGGCCGCAGGAGGAAGAGCAGCCGCGCGGCGTCGGCTCCGGTTTCATCCTGTCGACCGACGGTTTCATCATGACCAATGCGCACGTGGTGGAAGGGGCGGACGAGATGATCGTCACGTTGACCGACAAGCGCGAGTTCAAGGCCCGCTTGGTGGGGGCTGACAAGCGTACCGACGTGGCGGTGGTCAAGATCGAGGCCAGCGGCCTGCCGGCGGTGAAGATCGGCGACGTGAGCCGCCTGAAAGTCGGCGAGTGGGTCATGGCCATCGGCTCGCCCTTCGGCCTGGAAAACTCGGTGACGGCCGGCATCGTGAGCGCCAAGCAGCGCGACACCGGCGACTACCTGCCTTTCATCCAGACCGACGTGGCGATCAACCCCGGCAACTCGGGTGGTCCGCTGATCAACATGCGCGGCGAGGTGGTGGGCATCAACAGCCAGATCTATTCCCGCTCGGGCGGTTACATGGGCATTGCCTTTGCCATCCCGATCGACGAGGCCACGCGCGTCAGTGACCAGCTGCGTGCCAGCGGCCGCGTGACGCGCGGGCGCATCGGCGTGCAGATCGACCAGGTGACCAAGGACGTGGCCGAGGCCATCGGTCTGGGCAAGCCGCAAGGTGCCCTGGTGCGTGGGGTGGAGAGTGGCTCACCGGCCGAGAAGGCGGGTGTGGAGGCCGGCGACATCATCATCAAGTTCGACGGCAAGGCGATCGAGAAATCGACCGACCTGCCGCGCCTGGTGGGCAATGTCAAACCCGGCACGCGCAGCACGCTGACGGTGTTCCGTCGCGGCAGCAGCAAGGACCTGAGCGTGACCATTGGCGAGGTCGAGGCGGACAAGCCGGTGGCCCGCAAGGACCGTGAGGAGAAACCGCGTACCAGTGGCGCCGCCCAGGCGCTCGGCCTGGTTGTGGCCGACCTGACGGACGCCCAGAAGAAGGAGCTCAAGCTCAAGGGCGGCGTGCTGGTGAATGCCGCCACCGAGGCTGCTGCCCGTGCCGGCCTGCGCGAAGGCGATGTCATCCTGGCCGTGGCCAATATGGAGGTGGGCGGCGTGCGTGAATTTGAAGCCGTGCTGGGCCGGCTCGACAAGGGCAAACCCATCAACGTGCTGTTCCGGCGTGGTGACTGGGCGCAATACGCGGTGATCCGCCCGGCACGCTGAAGCGGTCGGCACGGGCCGCTCAAAACCCCCAACCCTGAGTCGGGTTTGGGGGTTTTTGTCTGTTTTGGCAGGGCGAAAATTTTTTTTTGATTTTTTTTCAGTCGACGGCGAGATTGAATTTTGTTTGTGATTACTAACTTCTTTTTCGCAAATTGATTAAATTGGTTAGAATGGAACCCGTGGATTGGGCATTACTTGCATATTGAAAAGCTGTCGATCCACGATGCGGGATGGTGTTGAGCCGGACAGGGATGATCCACAGATCGCCCACAAGTTGTCCAGAATCTCTCCACCGAATACTGTTGATAAGCTGTGTATAAAATCCTTGTTGCTGCGCTGCAACGACCCTTGGTGACTGTTTTTTGGGCTGTACGGACTGGGCTTTTTGCCTACAATGAAGCTCCAACTATCGCAGTTGCCATAGATTGTTGGTTTAGGGCGCGTCACAAGTCGACGCGCCCTTTTTTCTTTCTGCGTCCGTTTTAATTCAATCACTTAAGCGTTTCCGTTGATGAAGCACATCAGAAATTTTTCGATCATTGCGCACATTGATCATGGCAAATCGACGCTGGCAGACCGCTTGATCCAGCGTTGTGGTGGACTGGAAGAACGTCAGATGGAAGCACAGGTGCTCGACTCGATGGACATCGAGAAAGAGCGTGGGATAACCATCAAGGCGCAGACCGCTGCGCTGCACTACAAGGCCCGCGACGGCCAGATTTACAACCTCAACCTGATCGACACCCCGGGCCATGTGGACTTCTCGTATGAAGTGAGCCGTTCGCTGTCGGCTTGCGAAGGCGCCTTGCTGGTGGTTGATGCTTCGCAGGGGGTGGAAGCGCAGACAGTGGCCAACTGTTACACCGCGCTCGACCTTGGCGTCGAGGTGGTGCCGGTACTCAACAAGATGGATCTGCCCAACGCTGATCCGGACAACGCCAAGGCCGAGATCGAAGACGTGATCGGCATCGATGCCACCGACGCGATTCCCTGCTCGGCCAAGACCGGCATGGGCATCGACGAGATCCTGGAAGCGATCGTCGCCAAGGTGCCGGCGCCCAAGGGCAACCCGGACGGCCCGCTGCGCGCCATGATCATCGACAGCTGGTTCGACAGTTATGTCGGCGTGGTGATGCTGGTGCGCGTGGTGGACGGCCGCCTGGCCAAGGGCGAGCGCATCAAGATGATGGCCACCGGCGCCACCTACAACGCCGACAACCTGGGCGTGTTCACGCCCGCCAACGAGCCGCGCGAATCACTGGAAGCGGGCGAGGTGGGTTACATCATTGCCGGCATCAAGGAGCTGCAGGCGGCCAAGGTGGGCGACACCGTGACCCTGATCAAGGGCGGTTCGGGGGGCGCGGCCTTCACCGCCACCGAAGCGCTGCCGGGTTTCAAGGAAATCCAGCCGCAGGTGTTTGCCGGCCTGTACCCGACCGAAGCCAGTGAATACGATTCGCTGCGCGATGCGCTGGAAAAGCTCAAGCTGAACGACGCCTCGCTGCACTACGAGCCGGAAGTCAGCCAGGCGCTGGGTTTCGGTTTCCGCTGCGGCTTCCTGGGCCTGCTGCACATGGAGATCGTGCAGGAGCGACTGGAGCGCGAGTTCGATCAGGACCTGATCACCACCGCGCCCAGCGTGGTCTACCAGGTGGTCAAGGGCGACGGCGAGGTCATCATGGTCGAGAACCCGTCCAAGATGCCGGACCAGGGCAAGCTCCAGGAAATCCGCGAGCCGATCGTGACCGTGCACCTGTACATGCCGCAGGACTATGTGGGGCCGGTCATGACGCTGGCCAACCAGAAGCGCGGTGTGCAGCTCAACATGGCCTACCATGGCCGCCAGGTCATGCTGACCTACGAGATGCCGCTGGGCGAGATCGTGCTCGACTTCTTCGACAAGCTCAAGTCGGTCAGCCGCGGTTATGCCTCCATGGACTACGAGTTCAAGGAGTACCGGGCCTCCGACGTGGTCAAGGTCGACATCCTGCTCAACGGCGAGAAGGTGGATGCACTGTCCATCATCGTGCACCGCACCCAGGCGGCCTTCCGCGGCTGCGCGGTGGCGGCCAAGATGCGCGAGATCATCAGCCGCCAGATGTACGACGTGGCCATCCAGGCCGCCATCGGCGCCAACATCATTGCGCGCGAGACCATCAAGGCGCTGCGCAAGAACGTGCTGGCAAAATGCTACGGCGGTGACATCACGCGCAAGAAGAAACTCCTCGAAAAGCAGAAAGCAGGCAAGAAGCGCATGAAACAGATCGGATCGGTGGAAGTGCCCCAAGAGGCCTTCCTGGCAATTCTGCAGGTGGAAGACTGATGCAATTTTTGACCTCCCTCATCCTGGCCGCCTTTGTCGGGTATGCCGGTTCCTGGTACTTCGGCGTGATTGAAGGCAACTTTGCCTTGCTGCTGTTCCTGGCCACGGTGGTGACCGGCCTGTACTGGCTGGCCGAACGCTTTTATTTCCTGCCGCAGCGCCAGCAGGCCGCCGCCAAGCTGGAAGCTGAAGCACTGCAGCGCAGCGCCGACCTGAACAAGCTGGGCATCGCCCAAGGGGCCAGCGACTTGGCGCCGGCACGCGAAAGACTGCTGATGCAGCCCTGGTGGCTGGACTGGACGGCTGGCCTGTTCCCGGTGATCCTGGTGGTCTTTCTGCTGCGCTCCTTCCTGTTCGAGCCGTTCAAGATCCCGTCCGGCTCCATGATCCCGACGCTGCTGGTGGGCGACCTGATCCTGGTCAACAAATTCCATTACGGTGTGCGCCTGCCGGTGATCAACACCAAGATCACCGAAGGCAACAAGGTCGAACGCGGCGACATCATGGTGTTCCGTTATCCGCCCAAGCCGAGCCTGGACTACATCAAGCGCGTGGTGGGCGTGCCGGGTGACGAGGTGGCCTACCTGAACAAGCGGCTGACCATCAACGGCCAGCCCGTGGCCACCAGTGCGGTGCCCGAGTTCTTCGACGAGAGCGTGATG
Source organism: Curvibacter delicatus NBRC 14919 (assembly GCF_001592265.1). Taxonomy (GTDB): domain Bacteria; phylum Pseudomonadota; class Gammaproteobacteria; order Burkholderiales; family Burkholderiaceae_C; genus Hylemonella; species Hylemonella delicata. The sequence goes on from NZ_BCWP01000012.1 coordinate 22,747, forward strand.
CGCTACTTCAAGCAGTACGAGGAGTCGCTCGGCACCGTCCGGCACCGCATCCTGACTGATGACGAACGCCCGGCGTTCATCCCCGGTGTGGAGGAGTTCCCGTACCGCAACAACTGCCGCTACAGCGTTGAAGGCGTGGTGTGCAAAGTGCCCGAAGGACACTACTTCATGATGGGCGACAATCGCGATAATTCGCTCGATTCGCGCTTCTGGGGTTTTGTGCCGGACCAGAACATCGTGGGCAAGGCCTTCTTTGTCTGGATGAACTTCAGTGATCTGAAGCGCATCGGTAAATTCAACTGACCAGCAATGTCGTACATGGGGAACGCTATGCGGACACAACTCAAATCAGGACAACGCGGCATCTCGTTTCTGGGGCTGCTTTTCGTCGGCGGCATTCTGGCCGTGACCGGTGTGGTGGCCGCCCAGGTTCTTCCGACGCTGATCGAGTACCAGGCCATCACCAAGGCGGCCAAGAAGGCCCGCGACGGCAGCAGCGTGGCGGAAGTGCGTGCCCTGTTCGACAAGGCAGCCCAGATCGACGACATCAAGTCCATCAGCGGCAAGGATCTCGAAGTCACCAAAGAGGGCGACACGGTGGTGGTGAGCTTTGCCTACCAGCGCGAAATCCACCTGGCCGGGCCGGCCTGGCTGACCCTCAAGTACGCTGGTCGTTCCAAATAGTGTGATGGATGCCTGTGTCTGATGGTCTCTCTGAGTTGCAAGCCCGCTTGCAGCATTCCTTTTCCGATCCGTCACTGCTGACGCGTGCCGTCACGCATCGCAGCTTCTCGGCCGATCACAACGAACGTCTCGAATTCCTCGGCGACTCGGTGCTTAACCTGTCGGTGGCGCACCTGCTGTACGAGCATCTGAGTTCACTGCCCGAAGGCGATCTCTCGCGCATCCGCGCCAACCTGGTCAAGCAGGACACCCTGCATCAGCTGGCCGTTGACCTGGGCCTGCCGGCGGTGGTGCGGCTGGGCGAGGGCGAGGTGCGCTCCGGTGGCCACAAGCGGCCCTCCATCCTGGCCGATGCGCTGGAAGCGGTGCTGGGTGCCGTCTATCTGGACGCTGGCTACCCGGCTGCGCAGGCGCTGGTGCAGCGTCTGTTCCAGGCGGTGGAAATCAACCCGCAGATGCAGGCCAGCGCCAAGGACGCCAAGACCGAGTTGCAGGAATGGCTGCAGGGGCGCAAGATGAAGCTGCCGGTCTACCGTGTGGTGGCCACGCTGGGCGTGGCGCACAAGCAGACCTTCGATGTCGAATGTGAAATTCCCGAACTGCAGCTGGTCGAGCGCGGCATCGGCGGCTCGCGCCGTGCTGGCGAACAGGCCGCGGCAGCCGCCATGCTGCAAACCATCAAGGCCCAGGGCAAAGTATGAATGCTATGAATTTGATAGCTGACGGCGCTGATTCCACGGACTCAGAGGGCCAAAATGATGCCGAAACCGGCGCGCGGCGCTTCGGTCTGGTGGCCATCGTCGGCAAGCCCAATGTGGGCAAGTCCACCCTGCTCAATGCACTGGTGGGGCAGAAGATCAGCATCACCTCGCGCAAGGCGCAGACCACGCGCCACCGCATCACCGGCATGCGCACCCTGGGCGCGACCCAGTTCGTGTTCGTCGACACCCCGGGTTTCCAGACCCGCCACAACAACGCGCTGAACCGCTCCCTCAACAAGACGGTGATGGGCGCCGTGGGTGATGTGGACCTGATCCTGTACGTGGTGGAGGCGGGCATGTTCAACCAGGCCGATGCCAAGGTGCTGGCTTTGTTGAACAAGGACATCCCCACCCTGCTGGTGGCCAACAAGCTCGACACGGTGAACCGCCGCGCCGAGATCGCGCCGTGGCTGCAGGAGATGCAGCAACGCCACCCGTTTGCCGAGTTTGTGCCGATGTCGGCCAAGAACGCCAAGGACATCGAGCGCCTGCTGGGCATCTGCGAGAAATATCTGCCCGAGCAGGACTGGTGGTATGCCGAGGACGAGCTGACCGACCGCAGCGAGAAGTTCCTGGCCTCGGAAACCGTGCGCGAAAAACTGTTCCGCCTCACCGGTGACGAGCTGCCCTACACCTCGACCGTGGTGATCGACAAGTTCGAGGAAGAGGCTGGCAAGGGCAGACAGAAGCGACTGGTCCGGATTGCCGCCACCATCGTGGTGGAACGCGAAGGCCACAAGGCCATGGTGATCGGCGACAAGGGCGAGCGCATCAAGCGCATCGGCACCGAGACCCGGGTCGAACTCGAGAAGCTGATGGATGCCAAGGTGTTCCTCGAACTCTGGGTCAAGGTGCGCTCCGGCTGGGCCGATGACGAGGCCCGTGTGCGATCCTTCGGGTATGAGTAGAACCCCCCAGGCTCCGCACCTAACGGTGCTGCGCCACCCCCCCTCCGCTGCGCGAGGGGGGCGCTCCCAGCGGCCTGGCCAAGCCAGTTCCGCGGGAGCCTTGGTCTGGAACACCCTTCCTCAGCTGCGTGTGTTCGATGGCGACCAAACGCATCAGTGACGAACCGGCCTTTGTGCTGCACCGCTACGACTGGAGCGAGACCAGCCTGATCCTGGACGTGTTCACGCGCCATCATGGGCGCATTGCGCTGGTGGCCAAGGGGGCCAAACGGCCGAGCTCCAGTTTCCGCCCGGTGCTGCTGCCGCTGCAGCCCTTGCAGCTGGCTTTCGGTGGCGATGCCGAGGTGCGCACGCTCAAGAGTGCCGAGTGGATGGGCGGGCATGTCATGCCGACCGGCGAGGCGCTGCTGTCGGGTTATTACCTCAATGAATTGTTGATGCAGCTGCTGGCGCGCGAGGACCCGCATCCCGCGCTGTTCGACGTCTATGCCAACGTGGTGCGCGTGCTGGCCTCCGAGCACGACGAGGTGCTGCAGGCCGCCTTGCGCACCTTCGAATTGCTGCTGTTGCGTGAGATCGGTTTCCTGCCGCAACTCGACCACCAGACGCTGACGCTGGCGCCGCTGGACGAGGAAGCGCACTACAGCCTGGTGCCCGAAGGCGGCTTGCGCGCCAGCCACGAGGCCGACCGTGCCAGTCTGAGCGGCGCCCAGTGGCTGGCCCTGCAGCAGGCGCTGGCAACGGGCGCCCCCTTTACCGATACGCTGCGTGCCTGCGCCGCGGTGATGGGGGAGCTCAAGCCGCAGCTACGTGCCTTGCTCAATTACCATTGCGGGGTCTCGACACTGCGCACCCGGCAGATGATGGTGGATCTCCAAAGTTTATGAAAATCAAGACCGCGCTTTCCGTCAACGTCAACAAGGTCGCGCTGGTGCGCAACACGCGCCATCTGGGCATTCCCAGCGTCACGCGCGCCGCCACCCAGTGCCTGCAGGCCGGCGCGCACGGCATCACGGTGCACCCGCGGCCGGACGAGCGCCACATCCGGGCGCAGGACGTGTTCGACCTCGCAACCTTGATGCAGGACTGGCCGGGGCGCGAGTTCAACATCGAAGGCAACCCCTTCCACAACCTGATGGATTTCATCCGCCAGGTCCGGCCGCAGCAGGCCACTTTCGTGCCCGACAGTGAGGGCCAGTTCACCAGCGACCACGGCTGGAGCTTCCCCGCCGATGCCGAGCGCCTGCGCCCGCTGATTGCCGAATGCCGCGCCCTGGGCGTGCGGGTCAGCCTGTTCATGGACCCGGTGCCCGAGCAGATGGCGCTGGCCAAGGCGGCCGGGGCCGACCGCGTCGAGCTCTACACCGAGCCCTACGCCGCAGCCTGGGGCCATGCCAGCCAGGCCGTGCAGCTGCAGCGCTACGCGGCGGCGGCGCAGGCCGCGCTCGATGCCGGCCTGGGCGTGAACGCCGGCCACGACCTGAACCGCGACAACCTCACCGAATTCCTGCGCCAGGTGCCGGGCGTGGCCGAGGTGTCGATTGGCCATGCGCTGATCGCTGATGCATTGGAGTTGGGTTACACGGAAACAGTGAAAGCCTATTTGCGTTGCATCGATGAGGTTGGTCAGTGATCTACGGCATCGGCACCGACATCTGCGATGTGCGGCGCATCCGTGCCAGCTTGGCGCGGCATGGCGAGCGCTTTGCGCACAAGATCCTGAGCGAAGCCGAATACGCCACCTGGCAGGCGCGCAGCGCGCGCTGGCCCGAACGCGGCATCCGTTACCTGGCGACGCGCTTTTCCGCCAAGGAGGCTTTCTCCAAGGCGATCGGCCTGGGCATGCGCATGCCCATGACCTGGCGCGCGTGTGAAATCAGCAAGCTGCCCAGCGGCCAGCCGGTGATCGTGCTGCATGGCGAACTCAAGAGCTGGTTCGAGGCCCGCGGCCTGAGCGCCCAGGTCAGCGTGACCGACGAGTCCGACTATGCAGCCAGTTTTGTGGTTGTCGAGAAAAACTGAGCTTTCGCCTTTTAAAACAGGCGCCAATAGCTATCAAATTTATAGCATTTTAGGAATGTCACCATGCACGCACCCCTGATCATCGACATCGCCGGCCTGAGCCTGAGCAAGACCGACCGTCGCCGCCTCAAGCACCCGCTGGTCGGCGGCATCATCCTGTTCGCGCGCAATTGGCAGGACCGTGCGCAGCTGACAGCGCTGTGCCGCGACATCAAGAAAGTTCGCCGTGATCTGCTGATCTGCGTCGACCACGAAGGTGGCCGCGTGCAGCGCTTCAGGACCGATGGCTTCACCCATCTGCCACCCATGCGTGCCCTGGGTGAACAGTGGCTGAAGGACCCGCTGCAAGCCACCAACGCCGCCACCGCCTGTGGCTACGTGCTGGCCGCCGAATTGCGCGCCTGCGGCGTGGACTTCAGCTTTACGCCGGTGCTCGACCTCGACTACGGTGAAAGTGGTGTCATCGGCGACCGCTCGTTTGCACGCGACCCGCGCGTGGTGACCCTGCTGGCCAAGAGCCTGATGCACGGCCTGCGCCTGGCCGGCATGGCCAGCTGCGGCAAGCATTTCCCCGGCCACGGTTTCGTCAAGGCAGATTCGCACACCGAGATCCCGGTCGACAAGCGCAGCCTCAAGGCCATCCTGGCCGACGATGCTGCGCCCTACGGCTGGCTCAACACGGCGCTCGATAGCGTGATGCCGGCGCATGTGATCTACCCCAAGGTGGATGCCCGACCGGCGGGTTTCTCTTCGACCTGGCTGGGCGACATCCTGCGCGGCCGCCTGCGCTTCGGCGGTGCCGTGTTCAGCGACGACCTCAGCATGGCCGGTGCACGCCTGATCGACGGGCGCGAGGTCAGCTACACCGAAGCGGCGGTGACGGCGCTCAATGCCGGCTGTGATCTGGTGCTGTTGTGCAACCAGTCCCTCGGCAAGGGCGAAGCGGTGGACGAGCTGATCGACGGTTTGAGTGAGACGCAACTCAAGGGTCGCTGGCAGCTGGACGAGGCCAGTGAAGCGCGCCGCCAGGCCCTGCTGCCGGTGACACCAGCGCCGGTATGGGACGAGCTGATGGTGAGCCCGTCCTACATGCATGCGCTGGACCTGATTCCCTGAGACCCTGCGAAAACGAAGGCCGTTCGTCACGAAACTGAAACGCTGCAGTCATAAACTTTTCCCGATCACCAGAGGCTCACATGTGTGAGCCTCATACATCGAGGAAATGGAATGACGAGATTGAGGCTCACCCTGGTCCAGCGGATTGCCATGACGATTGCGCTGCTGGTCGGCGTGTTCTTGCTGGTCGGGGGCTTCACCGCTTGGGCAGTGCGTGGCATTCAGACCCAGGCCCACCAGACGGTGGATGCGGATCTGGCGCAACTGGTGCGCATGGCGGCGATCCAGGAAAACCTGCTCAAGGCCCGGCGTGCCGAAAAAGACCTCTCCATCGATCTGCTGATGAAGATGGAGCGTGTGCCCCAGCGCGTTGCCGAATGGAAAAAACATGCTGCCGAGGTGGCGACCTTGCTGAGCGCAGCCATTGCCGCCGAGGCCGACCCGACCCTGCAGCAGATGCTCAAGGATGGCCTGGCGCAGCAGACTCGGTACGCAGCCCAGGTGGGTGCCAGTGTGGCCAAGATCGAGCGCAAGGAAATCCTGGACCAAGCGGTCTTCGAAGAGGAAATCCAGCAGCCGGTGCAGTCGGCGCTGGCGGCGGAGGTCCAGATCAGCAAGGCGATCGAGGAGAACCGCTCGCACACCACCCGCGGTGGTGAAGCAATCAACGCTGCCGTCAATCAGCTGACCTGGCTGGTCGTCCTCGGCATGCTGTTTGCCGTGGCCAGTGGTTTGCTGCTGGGCCTGATGTTGCTGGCGCGCATCCGCCAGCCGCTGGCCCAGCTGACCGGTGGCATCACCCGCGTCAAGTCGGGCGATCTGTCGCTGGCGGTGGTGGTGCAGTCGGACGACGAGCTGGGGCGCATGTCGCATGACTTCAACGCCATGGTCGATTCGCTGCAGTCCATGGTGCTGGAGGTGCGGCTGGCCGCTGACAGCATCACCGGGGCGAGTTCACAGATCGCCAACGGAAATCTCGATCTGAGTACCCGCACCGAACGGGCTGCCGCCAGCCTGCAGCAGGCGGCAGCGTCGCTCGATGCGTTGACCGGGACGGTACGCAAGATGGCCGAGTCGGCCCATGCAGCCAGCCAGATCGCCAGCGCCGCGGCCAGTTCCGCCGGGCAGGGGGGCGATCTGGTGCAGCAGGTGGTGCGCAGCATGGCCGGCATCCAGGCCTCCAGCAGCCGCATTGCCGACATCACGGCCGTGATTGACAGCATTGCCTTCCAGACCAACATCCTGGCGCTCAATGCGGCGGTGGAGGCGGCGCGTGCCGGTGAGCAGGGCCGCGGTTTTGCCGTGGTGGCCGGCGAGGTGCGCGCGTTGGCGCAGCGATCGGCTGAGGCGGCACGCGAGATCAGGGGCTTGATCGAGGCCAGCCGAAGCCAGGTCGAGACCGGCTCGCGCCTGGTGCAGGACGCCGGCAGCGCCATGGCGCAGATCGTGCATCAGGTGGCAGAGGTCAGCCACATGATCCAGGCCATCACCCGCGAAGCCAGTGAGCAGTCCAGCGGGATCGGCGGTGTCAACCAGTCGATGGGGCAGCTGGAGCAGATGACGCAGCAGAATGCGGCACTGGTGGAAGAGGCCGCTGCGGCTGCCGCCAGCCTGCAGGAACAGGCCGATCGCATGGCAGGTGTCATGCGCATGTTCGTGGTCAACCGGGACCCGCAGCCCTTGCTGCTGCCGGCCTGAGCCGCGATCTGGTCAGGGCGTTTCAGACCAATCTGACCAGATCCGCTGTCCGGTCGCCTCGTTGTGCGTCAGGTACAGCCGCAGGTCGAACTCGTATTGGTGGTAGTTCGGCTCCATGTGGGCACAAAGCTGGTAGAAGGCCTTGTCGTGGGCCTTTTCCTTGAGATGGGCCAGCTCATGCACCACGATCATGCGTAGGAATTCGGGAGGCACGTTCTTGAACAGGCTGGCAACACGGATTTCACGCTTGGCCTTGAGTTTGCTCCCCTGCACGCGCGAGACGCTGGTGTGCGTGCCCAAGGCATGCTGGACAACATGGAGCTTGCTGTCGAAGCAGACCTTGTTCAGCGGCTCGGTGCTGCGCAGGTACTCGGCCTTGAGCGCCTGCACGTAGTCGAACAGTGCCTTGTCGCTGCGGATGTTATGGGTGTCCGGGTACCGCTGCTGCAGCAGGGACGCCAGCCGGTCGCTGGCGAGGAGCTGCCGCACCTGTTCCAGCACCGCAGGGGAATACCCGGTGAGGTAGCGCAAGGGGTCTGTTGGCCTTGGCAGGGTGTTTGCCGTGCGGGCCGGCCTGTGGGGTGTCATGGCTGCCTTAGTAATTTTTTAGGAATTCGCTAGCGAGTTCTTAAGAGTCAGAAGAGGGGCGAATTTCTAGACTTCCTGCATGTTCCCGCTCACGGTGGGTGAGGGACCTGTTTAACCCGGCAGTTCGCCGGGGATCAAGGAAATCAAGCATGAAAATCGATTCGAACGAGATGGTACAGCTGACGTTCGCGGCTGAACTCCCCCAACGTGTGGATCTCTATGTGGGCATCCACAAGGCCATGCGCGCCCTGATGGCCGACATGCTGGTGGCCGTGGGCAAGATGGACCCGGCGGATGACTCGGAAGTCGAATGGATCGGTTCGCGCGTGCTGCAATTTGCGGATTTCTGCACCTCCCACCTGGAGCACGAGAACGAATTCGTGCATGTGGCGCTGGAGGCACGCATGCCCGGCGCCAGTGCACGCATTGCCGCCGAGCATGTCGAGCACGAGCAGGCAATTGCGGCACTCAAGGCCGCAGTCGGCAAGCTGCAGACCAGCAGCGGCCCGGAGCGCGAACACGCTGCACTGGCGCTGTACCGTCAGCTGGCACTCTTCATCGCCCACAATTTCGAGCACATGCAGGCCGAAGAGATCGAGCACAACCAGGCTTTGTGGGTGCACTACACCGACGAGGAGCTGCTAGCGCTCCATGGTCGGCTGGTGGCCACCATCCCGCCCGAGGAAACCCTGTTCACGATGCGTTGGATGGTGCCGGCCATGACGCCGGCCGAGCGGCTGGCGGTGCTGCAGGGCATGCAGGCCCATGCACCGGCGCCCGCGTTCGCCGCCGTGCTGGACGTGGTGCGGCCGCATCTGAGCAGCGGCGAGTGGGCCAAGCTGGCGCGCGGCTTGAAGCTGGCACCGGTGCCGGGCCTGGTGCAGGCCTGAAGCGGCAGCGAATCTGGCGGCTCAGTCGGTTTCGGTGAGTTCGAGTCGGGCACCGACGCAGAGCCTGAACTGGCCACGGCCGGTCTTCTCGATCCGGATCGGCAGGGCCTGCTCCGCCAACCGGCGCACCAGCAGGATCAGCCGCGCTTCCAGGTTGTCCACCACGTCGGGCAGGCCGATGCTGGCATCCAGCCGCAGCTCGCGGTTGGAGAAGTCGGTGCGGCCGCGCTGCTGATAGTCGTTCAGCAGTTTCCAGAAAATCGCGCCGGCCACACCCTTGATGAGGTAGCCGTCATTGAGGAAGATGCTGTTGTTGCTCCTGTACCGGCGCACCTGCAGCAGGGCATCCGGTGCGGCACAGGTGGGTGTTGCGGACACGGCCGCGGCCGGCGTGGCCTCCTCGCCATCCAGGCGCAGCAGGTCGATGGCGGCGCCGAGATGGCCGGCCATCGTCACCAGCACGTCTTCGTCTTCGAAACTGAAACGCAACTCCTCGGCACTCTCGACGAACATCACCCCCAGCAGATGGCCGGTGCGCAGGATGGGTACGGCCATCTGGCTTTGCGGTTGGGCCAGCCCGGGGTAGGGGATGTCGGTGTCCAGGGCGATGTCGGGCTGGCTGCTCTCCAGCGTGCGGCGCACGGCGTGGTTGTAGAGGCTGGCGCCGGTCATGTGGGTGATGCGGATCGGCGTCAGTGCTCGGGCGGCCATGCCGATGACGCCGCGGCCGAGCTCGATCTCCGAGCCGACGCCCGAAGCGGCGTAACCGTGGCTGGCAACGGTGTACAGGCGTTGCAGCGTTGGATCGAACAACAAGAGCATGGCATGGCTGATCTGCAGCTCCTGGGTCAGCGTCGCCATCACGGTGTCCAGCACTTCATCCAGTGCCGTGCAGCGGGCGAGCCGCTCGCTGCAGCGGCGCATCTGTCCCAGCAGGCCGCAGCGCGGCGGCGGCGCCTCCAGGCTGTTGCCGGGCACGCGTTCGATGTCGAGCACCTCGTAGAGGTCGGCGCCTTTGAGCTCGAACACTTCGGCCATGCCACTGTGGGAGGCGATGCCGGCCAGTTGGGCGCGCATGCCTTCGAACAGCGCGCCTTCGGTCTGCGTGTGCAGGTAGCGGATCTGCAGCCGGTAGAAGGCAAAGGTCTGCGGGTGCAGCAACAACAAGGTGGCGTAGGGGTTGGCCAGGATGTTCTGCCGCGTCTTGTTGAAGAACTGGAACGACAGGGCGACGTGCCGTTCATCCGCATAGTAGACTTGCGACAGGTAGGCCACGTTGGGCGTGCCGTCGGGGGCACAGGTGGCGATCTGTGCCGGAATGATGCCTTCCAGGCAGGGCCGGATGTCGTCCAGGGCCAGCGTGGTCATGCCATGCCTCCGGCGGGCGGCAGGCTGGCGCCGGCTTTCGGTCCGGGTGTCTGGTCGAAGGCCTGTTCAGGACTGAAGGAGACGGCGGCCACGTCGCCCAGCTGGTAGGCCAGCATGGTGCGGGTGTAGTCCGGGCCGAAGCCGATGCGGCCGAGTTCGTGTTCCATTCCGGCCAGATAACGTGCCAGGACCGGTGCATCCTCCGGGCCGGCGGCACGCAGTTCGACACGGCAGGCCTTGACCTGGACCGCGCGGTGCGAAAACGGCTCGCTGAAGACCACGGCAATCTGCCCGGTGGCCTGCAGGTCGGCCAGCAACTGGGGGCAGGCCGGGCGGTTCAGGTAGACCGTGATGCGGGTGCCATCCGGTGTGGTGGCGGCCCCCACAGCGCGCATCAGGCTGGGGCGGCCCGATGCATCGTGCGAGGCGACGATGGTGGACACCCCGCTGGTGATCAGCGCAATGAACTCGGGGCTGAGCAAGCTTGGCCTGCCTGCTGTCGTGCCTGTCATGGGGTGTCTTTCATGCAAGCAGGCCGGCGGAGGTCAGCCCTCGCGGCGCAGCGCAGGGAAGAGGATCACGTCGCGGATGCTCGGGCTGTCGGTCAACAGCATCATCAGGCGGTCGATGCCGATGCCGCAGCCGCCGGTGGGCGGCATGCCGTATTCGAGCGCGCGCACGAAGTCATGGTCGAAGAACATGGCCTCGTCGTCGCCGCTGTCCTTGGCGGCCACCTGGCTGTGGAAACGTGCGGCCTGTTCCTCGGCGTCATTCAACTCGGAGAAACCGTTGCCGAACTCGCGGCCGGTGATGTAGAGCTCGAAGCGCTCGGTCACCTCGGGGCGCGTGTCGCTGGCGCGTGCCAGCGGCGAGATTTCCACCGGGTGCTCGCAGATGAAGGTCGGCTGCCAGAGCTTTTCTTCCACTACCTCCTCGAAGTACAGCACCTGCAGCGAGGCCAGCGAGCGGGTTGAGAGCTTGTCCTTCGCTTCGTTCATGCCAAGCTTCTTGAGCGCGTTGATCAGCCAGGCGCTGTCGTCCACGTTCACACCGGCCTCGCTGTGGTGAACGATGGCTTCACGGATGGTCAGGCGTTCGAACGGTTTCGCCAGGTCGACCGGCTTGCCGCCGTAGCTGAGTTGCAGCGTGCCTGCCGCCTGCTGGGCGGCATGGCGCACCAAGCCTTCGGTGAAGGTCATGAGGTCCTGGTAGTCCCAGTAGGCTGCGTAGAACTCCATCATGGTGAACTCGGGGTTGTGGCGCACCGAGATGCCTTCGTTGCGGAAGTTGCGGTTGATCTCGAACACGCGTTCGAAGCCACCAACGATCAGGCGCTTGAGGTAGAGCTCGGGCGCGATGCGCAGGAACATCTCCTGGTCCAGCGCATTGTGGTGCGTGATGAAGGGTTTGGCATTGGCGCCGCCGGGAATCGGGTGCAGCATCGGCGTCTCGACTTCGAGGAAGTTGTGCGAGACCATGAACTCACGGATCGAGCTCACTGCCTTGCTGCGCGCAACGAAACGCTTGCGTGCGTCCTCGTCGGTCATCAGGTCGATGTAACGTTGACGGTACTTGACCTCCTGGTCGGCCACGCCGTGGAACTTGTCCGGCATCGGGCGCAGGCTCTTGGTCAGCAGGCGCACGCTGCTGGCCTGGATCGAGAGCTCGCCGGTCTTGGTCTTGAACATCGTGCCCTCGGCGGCCACGATGTCGCCCAGGTCCCAGTGTTTGAACTGCTCGTAAACCTCTTCGCCCACTTCGTCGCGCTTGACGTAGATCTGGATGCGGCCGGTGCTGTCCTGCAGCGTGGCGAAGCTGGCTTTGCCCATGACGCGCTTGAGCATCATGCGGCCGGCCACCTTGGCCGGGCAGGCCTGGGCTTCCAGGCCTTCGGCAGTCTGGCCGGCATGGGCGGCAAACAGGTCGGCGGCACGGTCGGCCGGTTTGAAATCATTGGGGAAGGCGGGCCCTTTGCCCCCGGCCTCCTGCTGGCGAATGGTTTTGAGCTTCTCGCGCCGTTCGGCGATCAGCTGGTTTTCGTCCTGGGCGGGGGCTGCGGTGTTGTGTTCAGACATGAGAGGGCTGGGTAGGAGGTGGCCGTGAAACATGGCCAGAACCCACTATTTTAATGACGCTATGATTTGGCGAACTTTTCGTCCAGATCCATGCTGTTCCAGATCATTTCCCTGCTGCTCGAAGTCATTGCCGGTGTGGTGGGCGGCGCTTGCCTGCTGCGCCTGTACATGCAGCACCAGCGCATCCCGATGTCGGCGCGCTCCGGCAATCCGCTGGGTCGCTTCGTCTTTGCCCTGACCGATTGGCTGGTGCTGCCGCTGCGCCGCCTGCTGCCGGCCCTGGGGCGCTGGGATACGGCGAGCCTGGTCGGTGCGTTCCTGATCGAACTGGCGCAGTTCTCGCTGCTGTGGGCGTTCACCAGCTTCGGTGCCAGCTACGTCTCGGTGCTGATCCTGGCCGCCTTCGGTGTGGTGCGGCTGGCCATTTCTGGGCTGACGGGCCTGGTCATCGTCTACGCCGTGCTCTCGTGGCTGCAGAGCAGCAATGTGCTGACCGATGTCATCGAACGGCTGGTGGCGCCGGCGCTGGCGCCGATCCGGCGTTTTGTGCCGTTGGTGGGTGGCATCGACCTGTCGCCGCTGGTGCTGTTGGTCCTGTTGCAGGTGGCTGCCATCGTGCTGGGCAGCCTGCAGGGCGCTGCGCTGATGTATTGAACACCCCCAGGCTTGCTCGCTGCGCGTAGCCGCCAGACAGGCCCGCGTCAGAGGCTGTGGCTCTTCGGCCTGTCCGAGCCTGCGCAGGCAGGTTCGGAGCCGCAGGCCTCAGCCCCTTGCAGGGGGCAACGCCAGCGGTCCGGCAAAGCCGGTCCCGCGGTGTTTCACGACTGAGTCCGGTAGTGCGCGACGATCTCGCGCCCTGTAAAGGGGGGTGCTCGAGGCTGTCTGCTTCAGATCACTGCGTCGGCCGGCTGGCGTTGCAGCATGGCCAGTGTGCTGGCCACGGTCTTGCGCAGTTCGCGGCGGTCGCAGATGAAGTCGACCGCGCCCTTTTGCTGCAGGAACTCGGCGCGCTGGAAGCCTTCCGGCAGCGTCACGCGCACGGTCGATTCGATCACGCGCGGGCCGGCAAAGCCGATCAGGGCCTTGGGCTCGGCAATCACCACGTCGCCCAGGAAGGCGAAGCCGGCGCTGACGCCGCCCATGGTCGGATCGGTCAGCACGCTGATGTAAGGCAGGCCCTTCTTGGCCAGGCGCGTGAGCGCTGCATTGGTCTTGGCCATCTGCATGAGCGAGAGCAGGCCTTCCTGCATGCGGGCACCACCGGTGGCGGTGAAGCACAGGAAGGGTACTTTCTGCTCAATCGCGGTTTCCACGCCGCGCACGAAACGCTCGCCCACCACCGAACCCATGGAACCGCCCATGAAGCCGAACTCGAAACAAGCTGCCACTAGGCTGATGCCATGCACGGCGCCGCCCATCACGATCAGGGCATCGGTCTCACCGGTGGCTTCCATCGCCTCCTTCAGGCGCTCGGGGTACTTGCGGCTGTCCTTGAACTTCAGGGCGTCGACCGGCACCACTTCCTGGCCGATCTCGTAGCGGCCCTCGTTGTCAAGGAAGGCGTTGAGACGGGCACGGGCGTCGATGCGGTGGTGGTGGCTGCAGCTCGGGCAGACGTTCTGGTTCTGCTCCAGATCGGTCTTGTAGAGCACGCTTTCGCAGCTGGGGCACTTGATCCACAGGCCTTCGGGCACACTGCGCCGGTCAGCCGGGTCGGTGTGCTGGATTTTGGGAGGCAGAAGTTTTTCAAGCCAACTCATGTGCAATTCCTCAATTTGGAAATTGGGGTTGGAACCCAATTTCCGGTTTCATTGGTCGCTTGGGGGTGGATTATGAATCCAAAGCGGTCCGGATCCCGCGCAGGAAGTCCACGGCGGCGGGGACCACCTTGTCGCGCGGCTGGTTGTCGATCAGCTGGATGATGCGGCTGCCGATCACCACCGCGTCGGCCACCCGGCCCACGGCGCAGGCACTGGCCGCATCGCGGATGCCGAAACCGACGCCCACCGGCACTTTGACGTGCTGGCGGATGCGCGGCAGCATGGCTTCCACCGCTGCCGTGTCCAGGGTGCCGGCACCGGTCACGCCCTTGAGCGAGACGTAGTAGACGTAACCGCTGGCCACCCTGGCCACCTGGTCCATGCGTTCGTCCGTGCTGGTGGGCGCAAGCAGGAAGATCAGGTCCAGGCCATGGGCCTTGAGCGCGGCAGCAAATGCTTCGCACTCCTCGGGCGGGTAGTCCACCACCAGCACACCGTCGACGCCGGCAGTGGCCGCATCGCGGGCAAAGGCGTTGTCGCCAGTGGCTTGGTGCAGCTGGTTGTAGCGCTCGATCGGGTTGGCGTAGCCCATCAGCACCACCGGGGTCGTGCTGTCCTTCTGGCGGAAGACACGCACCATCTCGATGACCTGGCGCAGGCCGATGCCGGCCGCCAGGGCCTTGTCGCCGGCGGCCTGGATGACGGGGCCGTCGGCGCTGGGGTCGGAGAAGGGCACGCCGAGCTCAATCACGTCGGCACCGGCGGTGACCATGCCATGCATCAGCTCGGGCGTGATGTCGGGGTAGGGGAAGCCGGCCGTGACGAAGGGAATCAGGGCCTTGCGTTGGCTGGCCTGCAGCGCGGCGAAGGTGGCGGTGATACGGCTCATTTCTGGGATTCTCCGCCTTTGACTTGGATGCCACGCATCGAGGGGCGGTCGTAGAAGTCGGCGCCCGAGAGGTCGGCCACGGTGCCGATGTCCTTGTCGCCGCGGCCCGAGAGGTTCACGAGAATGGACTGGTCGGGCCGCATGGTCTTGGCCAGTTTCATGGCGTGGGCGATGGCGTGGCTGGATTCGAGTGCCGGGATGATGCCCTCGGTACGGCAGAGGTAGTGGAAGGCGGCCAGCGCCTCCTGGTCGGTGATGCCGACGTACTCGGCACGGCCGATGTCCTTCAGGTACGCGTGCTCGGGGCCGACACCGGGGTAGTCCAGGCCGGCGCTGATGCTGTGCGTCTCGGTCACCTGGCCGTCCTCGTTCTGCAGCACATAGGTGCGGTTGCCGTGCAGCACGCCCGGACTTCCCTTCTGCAACGAAGCCGAATGCTTGTCTGTGTTCATGCCCTCGCCGGCGGCTTCCACGCCGATCAGGCGCGTTTGCTCATGCTGTATGTAGGGGTAGAAGATGCCCATGGCATTGCTGCCGCCACCGACGCAGGCGACCACCGCATCGGGCTGCGGCGTCTTGCAGCCGGCGCGCGCCAGCATCTCGGGCATCTGCACCAGGCATTCGTTGCCAATCACGCTCTGGAAGTCGCGCACCATCATGGGGTAGGGGTGCGGGCCGGCCACGGTGCCGATGATGTAGAAGGTGTTGTCCACATTCGCCACCCAGTCGCGCATGGCCTCATTGAGTGCGTCTTTCAGCGTCTTGCTGCCGCTCTCCACCGGCACCACGGTGGCGCCCAGCAGGTTCATGCGGTAGACATTGGGGCTCTGGCGCTTGACGTCCGCGCTGCCCATGTAGACGATGCACTCGAGGCCGTAGCGCGCACAGATGGTGGCGGTGGCTACGCCGTGCTGGCCGGCGCCGGTTTCGGCGATGATGCGCGTCTTGCCCATGCGGCGCGCCAGCATGGCCTGGCCGATGGTGTTGTTGATCTTGTGCGCGCCGGTGTGGTTGAGGTCTTCGCGCTTGAGGAAGATCTGCGCGCCACCCTGCTCGCGGCTCATGCGCGCGGCGTGGTAGACGGGCGAGGGCCGGCCGACGAAGTGGGCCAGTTCGTCCTGGAACTCGGCCAGGAAGTCCGGGTCGTTCTGGTAGCGGGCGTAGGCCTCGCGCAGCTGGTTGATGGCGTGCGTCAGCGTCTCGCTGACGAAGCTGCCGCCGTAGATGCCGAAATGCCCCTTGGCATCGGGCTGGTGGTAGTCGAACATGTTTTAGCCTGCAAGTTGTGCGTCGGCGGCACGCACGGCCGCGACGAACTGATTGATCTTGCCGGCGTCCTTGATGCCCTTGGAGGCCTCAACGCCGGAACTCACATCCACGGCCAGCGACTTACAGCGCGGCCGTACCTGCCGAATGCCATCGGCCACGTTTGCAGGTGTGAGCCCACCACTCAAGACGAGGTGAGCGTCGACGCTTGGAGGAAGAAGTGACCATTCGAACGATTTGCCGCCGCCCCCAAAACCGTCGACGTGGGCGTCGAGCAGGATGGCCTGGGCGGCCGAGTATTCTTGGGCGTATTTTACGAGGTTGAAGCCCCGGCCGGCTTCGCCCAGCGGAATACGGGCGGCACGCAGGAAGGGGCGGGCGCCGTTCTGGCTGGCCAGCAGACAGTCGGCGGGTGTTTCATCCCCATGAAATTGCACGGTAGCGCCCGGAATGGCAGCACAGGCAGCTATGATTTTTGTAGCATCTGCGTTGACGAACAGCAGCACCGGCGTGACAAAAGGCGGCAGGCGACGGGCCAGTTCGGCGGCGCGCTCGGGCGTCACATGGCGCGGGCTTTTTTCGTACAGCACGAAACCCACGGCATCGGCGCCGGCGGCCACGGCAGCGTCCACATCCTGCTCGCGTGTCAGGCCGCAGATCTTGATGCGGGTACGTTCTGTGTCCGGGAGACTTCGAGTGTTCATGCCAATGTCTCCATGGCACACGGCCTGTAACGCGGGCACCGCTCAGACCAGGAACACCGCGGAACCGGCTTTGCCGGGCCGCTGGTGTTGCACCCTTGAGGGGGGCGGCGACCCACACGGAGTGGGGGAGCAACGGGGGGGAGCTTCATGGCAGCCAATCATACGCAGGCGTGCGGTCGGGCAGGCCCCAGCGGGCATCGTAGCGCGGCCCGAGGAAGTACAGGCCGTCGGGTGAGAAGGTCGGGGCGGCGGCATCGCGGCTGCGTGCCGCCAGGACCTCGTCGATCCACTCCGGTGCTTGCTTGCCCTGGCCGATGACGATCAGGCAGCCCATGATGTTGCGGATCATGTGGTGCAGGAAGGCATTGGCCTCAAACTCGAAACGCCAGTAGGCGCCGCGTCGGCTGATTTCGATGCGCAGCAGGTTCTTTACAGGCGACAGCGCCTGGCAAGCGGAGGCGCGGAACGAGGTGAAGTCGTGCTCGCCCAGCAGGCGGGTGGCGGCCGCCTGCATGGCCGCCAGGTCCAGCGGTTGGAAGACCCAGCCGACGCGACCGGCATCGACGCTGGGGCGCACCGGCGACTCCAGCAGCGAATAGGCATAACGGCGCGAGAGGGCGCTGGCACGGCAGTGGAACTCGTCCGGCACCACATGGGCCCACTGCACGGCAATGTCGCGCGGCAGGAAGCTGTTGGTGCCACGTACCCAGGCGTAGGGTGCGCGTTCGGCGCTGGTGTCGAAATGCACCACCTGCATCAGGCCGTGCACGCCGGCATCGGTGCGGCCGGCGCACAGGGTGGAGATACGCTGGTCCGCAAATTTGCCCAGCGCTTTTTCCAGCTGGTCCTGTACCGTGCGGCCCGAGGGCTGGCTTTGCCAGCCGTCGTAAGACTGGCCGTTGTAGCTGACGCCTAAGGCTACCCTCACGGCAGGGTCGGGTCCAGGTGCATTGCCTTCGCCTTAGGACCTAGCCAGCTCAGTTGAGCTTGCTCAGGGCCTCCTGGGCCTTGATCTTCATGTCACCGGTGGCTTCGGCAATGATTTCCTCGATCAGGGCGCGGGCACCATCGGTGTCGCCGATGGCACTGAACTCTTCTGCCAGGGCCAGCTTGGTGGCCAGCGGGTCGTCCGTGGCGCCGGTCTGCTCGGTCGTGGCTTCACCCAAGTCAAGCGAGAGCGAACCCAGATCGAACTCAAGTGCGCCGGTATCGGCGGCGGCCGTCGGCGTGCTGCCAGCCGTTTCGGCGGTGCTGTCGCGACCGGTTGACGGCTCAGGCAAGCTGGGCGGTTCGAACTCGAGGCTATTGTCCGCACCCTGGATGGAGGCGGTGGGCAACTCGAAATTCAGGTCCAGGTCGGGGGCCACTGACTCTGGTGCAGGCGCGGCGGCCGGCGTTGCGGTGACTGCGGGTGTTGCTGTTGCCGGTTCTTCATCAAGCGAGAAGTCCAGATCCAGGTCCAGATCCAAGGCGGATGCCGCAGGCTCGGCGGCAGGGGTGGCCACTTGCGGGCTGGCCTCCGGTGCGCTGGCCACGGGCTCCGACACGGCTGCCGGCAATGTCGGTGCCGAGGCGGCCGGCTGACCGCCGGGCTGGAAGAGGCTGTTGCCCGGATCAATGCCCAGGCCCAGTTCGCACACGCGGTTCCAGTCGGCACCTTCGCCACCGGTCAGGCGATGGGCTTCGGCGGCGCTGCTTTCGAAGTTGCGGACGTCGCGGCGCTTGGCGTAGATCTCCAGCAATTTGAGGTGGATGGCCACCCGGTCAGGATGGACGCGCAGGGCTTCCTTGAGGATTTCCTCGGCCTGCAGATCGCGGCCATAGGCCAGATAGACATCGGCTTCGGCCACCGGGTCCACATCGTCCGCTGCCTCGAGCTGGCTCGGGGAATAGACCATGGAAGAGCCGTTGGCACCACTGTCATGGGTGTCGACGCGCTGACCACCGCTGGCACCGAAGAAGGAATCGGGTTGCAGCCGGCTTTCCAGGAAGGAGCTGTCCATCTGGGCCGCCTGCTTGCGCTGGCGCACGCGGTAAATCCCCAGGCCGGCCAGCAAGGCCAGCAGGCCTGCCGCTGCCGCGGGGACCAGCGGATTGTCCAGCAGTTCGTCCAGCAGACTGGGCTCTTCCACCGGCATCGGCACCGGGGGAACTGGCCGCTTGACGGGGGCAGAGGCCACAGGGGCGGGTGCTGGGGCAGAGGCTTCAGTTGCCGGTGCCGAGGCTGTGACGGCGGGGGCGGCCGCGCTGGCCGCAGCGGCCGGCTCGGACGCGGCCGGTGCCGGTGCTGCAGCCTGGGGGGCTGATGCGGCAGGGGCAGGGGCTGCCGCCGCGCTCAATTTGCTCAGTTCGGCAATGTTCTTGGAGAGTTCCTCGGCGCGGCTGGCCGCTTCCTTGGCGCTGCGTTCCTGGGCAATCTTTTCCTCGCCGCCCTTGGCCTGGACAGCGCCCTTGGAGAGGGTCAGCTTGTCGGGTGTACCGGCCGCGCTCTTCTTGTCTTCGACTTGTGCTTCCACCTTGCCGCTGGCGCGGCGGTCGGCACTGGTTACCTGGCTGACCGGCGCATTGCCGGCGAGCTTGCGGCGGAATTCATTGAAATCCTTGCTTTGCGCCAGCACAATCTGGCGCGCTTCGTCGGCCGGTGTGGCTTGTGCATCTTCGGCGCCAGGCATGTCTACCACGGCGCCGCTGCGCAGACGGTTGATGTTGCCGCCGATGAACGCATCGGGATTGGCACGCAGCATGGCCACCAGCATCTGGTCCAGCGATACGCCGGCCGGTCGGTTGGCGGCGGCCAGTTTGCTGGCCGTATCGCCGGATTTGACGGTCAGCTGTTTGGCCGAGCTGTCCGGCGCTACCTTGGCCGTCGGTTCCGCGGGCGCCCTGGCGGGCTGGCGGGCGGCGGCCGGCGCCACAGTGCGGCCCGTATCGCTGGCGGGCGCCGGCGCGGTGGTACGGGCTGCGGGCGTAGCCGCACGGGACGGTGCGGGGCTGACTTGCGGCACGGTGGCCGTCACGGCCTGCGGCTGGCGCAGATTGGGCGGGTCGAACAGCATCGTGTAATCGCGCACGATGCGGCCGGAAGACCAACTGGCCTCCAGAATCAGGTCGATGTAGGGATCATTGATCGTGCGGTCGCTGCTGACTCGCAGGAAAGAGCGTCCGTCGGGGCGTTTCTGCAGCGTGATCTGCAGACCGCTCATGCTCGCGTTGTAGTCCATGCCGGCGGCCCGGAAGGCTTCCGGTGAGGCCACACTGGCCTTCAGCGAGGCAGCTTCCTCAGCATTGATGTCGGGAATGTCGATTTCAGCCCGCAGAGGCTCGCCCAGCGCCGACAGGACGGCAATACGCCCCAGCGAAAGCGCCGAGGCATGGGTTCCCCACAGACCCAGAACCGCCGCGGCCGCAGCGGCCAGGGCAGTCTTCTGCCAACGATGTGACTTAGCAATCAATTTATTAGCCTCCGATGTTCGGGCAAGCGGCTACGCCTAGCACCTTGTATGGACCAGGCGACCGACGCTCAAAACAGGAAAAGTACCTTAACATCAAGATGTTAGCCTGACAAGCTAAGAAAGCGCTTAACCTTCTGAGCTGCCCGTTCGTCGCCCCAGGTGGGGCTGAATGTTGTCAAACGACAACGGCTTGCGGTGAACCGCAAGCCGTTGGGTCTGGGGAAAAGGGACTCAGGCTGCCAGCAGGATGCGCAGCATGCGGCGCAGCGGTTCGGCCGCGCCCCACAGCAGCTGGTCGCCCACGGTGAAGGCGCCCAGGTAGTCGTTGCCCATGGCCAGCTTGTGCAGGCGGCCGACCGGCACGGTCAGCGTGCCGGTGACGGCGGCCGGCGTCAAGTCGCGCTCGGTGATCTCACGTTGGTTAGGGACCACTTTCACCCAGTCGTTGGCGCCCGCCAGCATGGACTCGATCTCGTCCAGCGGCACATCCTTCTTCAGCTTGACGGTCAGGCCCTGCGAGTGGCAGCGCATGGCGCCGATGCGCACGCACAGGCCATCAATCGGGATGCTGCCGGCGCTGCGGAAGGCCGGGTTGCCCAGGATCTTGTTGCACTCGGCGCCACCCTTCCACTCTTCCTTGCTCTGGCCGTGCTCAACCGGCACGTCGATCCAGGGGATCAGGCTGCCGGCCAGGGCGGTGTTGCGGAAGTTCTTGGTCGGGAAGCTGGCGTCGCGCATGGTGGCGGCCACCTTGCGGTCGATGTCCAGGATGGCGGAGGCCGGGTCGGCCAGCTCGGCCTTGACGGCATCGTGCAGGGCGCCCATCTGGCTCAGCAGTTCGCGCATGTTCTGCGCACCGGCGCCGGAGGCGGCCTGGTAGGTCATGGCGCTGACCCACTCGATCAGACCGGCCTTGAACAGGCCACCCATGGCCATCAGCATCAGGCTCACGGTGCAGTTGCCGCCGATCCAGTTGCGGCCACCCTTGGCCAGCGCCTGGTCGATGACGTCGCGGTTGACCGGGTCGAGCACGATGACGGCGTCATCGGCCATGCGTAGCGTGGAGGCGGCGTCGATCCAGTGGCCGTTCCAGCCGGCAGCACGCAGCTTCGGATACACCTCCTTGGTGTAGTCGCCGCCCTGGCAGGTCAGGATGATGTCGCACTTCTTCAGCTCGTCGATGCTGTTGGCATCCTTGAGCATGGTTTCGTTTTTCGCCTGTGCCGGGGCTTTGCCGCCGGCATTCGACGTGGAGAAGAACACCGGCTCGATCAGGTCGAAATCCTTTTCCTGCACCATGCGGTCCATCAGCACGGAGCCGACCATGCCGCGCCAGCCGACCAAACCTACCAACTTGCTCATTTCAACGCCCTTTCAAAAATAAAACAGTGCACACCGGCCTGTCTGCCCCGGCTCGTCTGGCCGGGAAGGGCGCACGACGAACCGGAGCCGGATCAGCCCTTAATGGTCGTGGTTTTGATGATCGTTGCGCGCGTAGCCACGCCTGCCGGGGCGGCAGAGGCGGTGTTCAGGGGGAACGGGCGGGCGGCAAACATAAGGCTCCATTGTAGCGGATGAGGTGCTGTTCCGGCAGAGTGGATGCGGTCTCTGCCGTGAGCGGGAGCGGCCCGCGAGGCTTGGCTGTGCGGGGATGCAAGCAAAAAGGGCAGCCGGATGGCTGCCCCTTAGTGTGAGATGCGAAGGACCGGTGGGTCAGCCCAATGCCTTGACCACCGCGTCGCCCATCTGCGCCGTGCCGACCTTGGTCGTGCCCTCGCTCCAGATGTCCGGTGTGCGCAGACCTTGGGCCAGTACTTTCTTCACAGCTGTCTCGATGCGGTCGGCCGCTTCGGCCTGGTTCAGGCTGAAGCGCAGCATCATGGCGGCCGAGAGGATGGTGGCCAGCGGGTTGGCCACGCCCTTGCCCGCGATGTCGGGTGCGCTGCCATGGCTGGGCTCGTACAGGCCCCGGTTCTGGCTGTTCAGGCTGGCCGAGGGCAGCATGCCAATGGAGCCGGTCAGCATCGACGCTTCATCCGACAGGATGTCGCCGAACATGTTGCCGGTGACCACCACGTCGAAGGCCTTGGGGGCCTTGACCAGTTGCATGGCAGCGTTGTCCACGTACATGTGCTGCAGTTCCACGTCCGGGTACTGGGCATGCACTTCCGTCACCACGTCTTTCCAGAACTGGAAAGTTTCCAGCACATTGGCCTTGTCCACGCTGGTGACCTTCTTGTTGCGCTTGCGCGCAGCCTGGAAGGCGACGTGGGCGATGCGTTCGATCTCCGGCTTGCTGTAGCGCATGGTGTCGAAGGCCTCTTCGGCGCCGGGGAAGTGGCCGTCCACCGCGGTGCGTCGGCCGCGCGGCTGGCCGAAGTAGATGTCGCCGGTCAGCTCGCGGATGATCAGGATGTCCAGACCGGCAATCAGCTCGGGCTTGAGGCTGGAGGCGCCAACCAGCTGCTCGTAGCAGATGGCGGGGCGGAAGTTGGCGAACAGGCCGAGGTGCTTGCGCAGGCCCAGGATGGCCTGCTCAGGGCGCAGCGGGCGATCCAGCTTGTCGTACTTCCAGTCGCCGACGGCGCCGAACAGGATGGCATCGGCCGCCTTGGCCAGGTTCAGGGTGGACTCGGGCAGCGGGTGGCCGTGCGCCTCGTAGGCGGCGCCGCCGACCAGCGCGCTTTCCATCTCGAATTTCAGGCCAAGCGCCTTCAGGACCTTGACGGCCTCGGCCACGATTTCGGTGCCGATGCCGTCACCCGGCAAGACTGCGATTTTCATTTTTGATTACTATTAAATTGATAGCTGCTCACGCAATAGTGGTGTGGGCCAACCAGGGTTTTTGTGCCAAGCGCTGGGCTTCGAAGGCGGCGATCTTGTCCTTGTGGCGCAGCGTCAGGCCGATGTCGTCGAAGCCATTGAGCAGGCAGTACTTGCGGAAGGCCTGCACGTCAAAGGGAATTTCCTCCCCTTGCGGCTTGACGATCACCTGGCGTTCCAGATCAATGGTGAGCTGGTAGCCGGGGAAGGCGGCACATTCGTCGAACAGCTGCGCTACCGTGGCCTCCGGCAGCTGGATTGGCAGCAGGCCGTTCTTGAAGCAGTTGTTGAAGAAGATGTCGGCAAAGCTGGGCGCGATGATGGCGCGAAAGCCATACTGGTCGATCGCCCATGGCGCATGCTCGCGCGAGGAACCGCAGCCGAAGTTCTTGCGTGCCAGCAGGATGGAGGCGCCCTCGAAACGCGGCTGGTTCAGCACGAAATCCGGGTTGGGCTTCCGGCTGGCTGGGTCCTGGCCCGGGTAGCCGGCATCGAGGTAGCGCCATTCGTCGAACAGATTGGGGCCAAAGCCGGTCTTGCGGATGGACTTGAGGAACTGCTTCGGAATGATGGCGTCGGTGTCGACGTTCTCGCGGTCCATCGGGGCCACCAGGCCCTTGTGTACGGTAAAGGTTTTCATTATTTCTTCGCCGCGCCTTCGATCTTCTCGCCGGCCTTCTGGATGTCCTGGCCCACGCCCTTGACGGTGTTGCAGCCCACCAGCGCCAGCGTCAGGGACAGGATCACAAACAGGGTCGTTTTTTTCATCGTGTTCTCCTAGGCAGATAGTTCAGGCGAATTTGCGGACGTCGACGAAATGGCCGTGCACCGCGGCAGCGGCGGCCATGGCCGGGCTCACCAGGTGGGTACGGCCACCGGCACCCTGACGGCCTTCGAAATTGCGGTTGCTGGTGGAGGCGCAGCGCTCGCCCGGCTCCAGGCGGTCGGCGTTCATGGCCAGGCACATGGAGCAGCCCGGTTCGCGCCACTCGAAGCCGGCGGCCTTGAATATCTCGTGCAGGCCTTCGCGCTCGGCCTGTTCCTTGACCAGGCCGGAGCCTGGTACCACCATCGCCAGCTTGACGTTCTTGGCCACTTTCTGGCCCAGTTTCTTCACCACGGCGGCAGCCTCTCGCATGTCCTCGATGCGGCTGTTGGTGCACGAGCCGATGAAGACCTTGTCGATGGCGATATCGGCCAGCGGTTTGCCCGGCTCCAGACCCATGTAGGTCAGGGCACGCTCGATGGCGCCGCGCTTGTTGGCGTCCTTTTCCTTGTCGGGGTCTGGTACGCGGCCGTCGATCCCCAGCACCATCTCGGGCGAGGTGCCCCAGGTGACCTGCGGCAGGATCTGCGCGGCATCGAGTTCGACCACTGCATCGAACTTGGCATCGGCGTCGGAGTGCAGCGTCTTCCAGTAGGCCACCGCCTGGTCCCATTCCACACCGGTGGGAGAGAGCAGGCGGCCCTTGACGTACTCGATGGTCTTGTCGTCCACCGCCACCAGGCCGGCGCGGGCGCCGCCTTCGATCGCCATGTTGCACACCGTCATGCGGCCTTCCATGCTCAGGGCGCGGATGGCGGAGCCAGCGAATTCGATGGTGTAGCCGGTGCCGCCGGCGGTGCCGATCTTGCCGATGATGGCCAGCACGATGTCCTTGGCGGTCACACCCTTGGCAACCTGGCCTTCCACCTTGACGAGCATGTTCTTGGCCTTCTTGGCCAGCAGGGTCTGCGTGGCCATCACGTGCTCGACCTCGCTGGTGCCGATGCCGTGCGCCAGCGCACCAAAGGCGCCGTGGGTCGAGGTGTGCGAGTCGCCGCAGACCACGGTCATGCCGGGCAGGGTGGCGCCGTTTTCCGGGCCGATCACGTGCACGATGCCTTGGCGCTTGGACAGGAAGGGGAAGAAGGCGGCGGCGCCGGACTCCTTGATGTTCGCGTCCAGCGTGGTGATCTGTTCCTTGCTGATCGGGTCGGCAATGCCGTCGTAGCCCAGTTCCCAGCCGGTGGTCGGGGTGTTGTGGTCGGCGGTGGCCACGATGGAGCTGACGCGCCAGACCTTGCGGCCAGCCTGACGCAGGCCCTCGAAGGCCTGCGGGCTGGTGACTTCATGCACCAGATGGCGGTCGATGTAGAGGATGGCGGTGCCGTCTTCCTCGGTGTGGACGACGTGCTCGTCCCAGATCTTGTCGTACAGGGTGCGTCCCATGGGCAATCTTCCTTGGCAATCCGCCATTTTATGCGGACGCTGCCAGTGGGGTTTCAATCGTGGATGTCCAGCTGCGGCGACAGTTCGCGCACGCGGTGGTCTACGTAGTAACCGCCGAACTCGGTGTAACGCAGCATATGGCGGCAGCATGAGCGGCACTGCCAGACGTCGCAGCGGTTGTAGGGAAAGTAGGCCAGTGCCACCGGTGCCTCCGGCGAGTCGTAGCGTGTGCCGTGCGGGTGGTATTCCTCGAAGGTCGGTTCATAGACCTCCGGGTCGCGCAGGGTGGCCACCTGGGTCATCTGCGCAGCCGGCCAGCGCTCTTCGGTGATGCTGGTCCAGCCGG
Organism: Curvibacter delicatus NBRC 14919; assembly: GCF_001592265.1. Classification (GTDB taxonomy): domain Bacteria; phylum Pseudomonadota; class Gammaproteobacteria; order Burkholderiales; family Burkholderiaceae_C; genus Hylemonella; species Hylemonella delicata. The sequence goes on from NZ_BCWP01000012.1 coordinate 48,309, forward strand.
CACAGTGTCCCAGGCCACACGCGCAGGAGGACGCAGCGGACGCGTCTTCCAGCAGCGAGCGAAGTTCAGCAGCGCTTCGGATCAGGTGCATGTTGGGGACAAAAGTTGGGCGACCCATGAAAAATGCCCGCCGACGTTGCCGTGCGGCGGGCATGCGTTTCAGCGCAGTTTAACGCTTGGCCAACGGCGGCACGTCGCGGCGCGGCGAACCGGTGAAGAGCTGGCGCGGACGGCCAATCTTGTATTCCGGATCACTGATCATTTCGTTCAGCTGGGCGATCCAGCCGACAGTGCGGGCCAGGGCGAAGATGCCGGTGAACAGGTTGACCGGAATGCCCAGGGCGCGCTGCACGATGCCAGAGTAGAAGTCGACGTTCGGGTAGAGCTTGCGCTGCACGAAGTAGTCATCTTCCAGAGCGATCTTCTCCAGCGACATGGCCAGCTTGAACAGCGGGTCGTTTTCCAGGCCCAACTCGGCCAGCACTTCCTTGCAGGTTTCCTGCATCAGCTTGGCACGCGGGTCGTGGTTCTTGTAGACGCGGTGGCCGAAGCCCATCAGGCGCACGCCGGAGTTCTTGTCCTTGACCTGGTTCATGAACTCGCCGACCTTGGCCACGCCGCCGTTGGCCTGGATGTCTTCCAGCATGTTCAGGCAGGCCTCGTTGGCACCGCCGTGGGCCGGGCCCCAGAGGCAGGCCACGCCAGCGGCAATCGCCGCGAACGGGTTGGTACCGGACGAGCCGCACAGGCGTACGGTGGAGGTGGATGCGTTCTGCTCGTGGTCGGCGTGCAGGATGAAGATGCGGTCCATGGCGCGTTCGAGCACCGGGTTGACCTTGTAGTCCTCGCAGGGTGTGCCGAACATCATGCGCAGGAAGTTGCCGGCATAGCTCAGGTCGTTGCGCGGGTACATGTAGGGCTGGCCGACGCCGTACTTGTAGGCCATGGCCACCAGCGTTGGCATCTTGGCGATCAGGCGGATCGCGGCGATTTCGCGGTGTTCCGGGTTGTTGATGTCGGTGCTGTCGTGGTAGAAGGCCGACAGGGCGCCCACCAGACCGGTCAGCACGGCCATCGGGTGCGCATCACGGCGGAAACCGCGCAGGAAGAACTGCATCTGCTCGTTGACCATGGTGTGCATGGTCACGCGCTGGCTGAAGGCGGCCTTCTTGTCGGCGTTCGGCAGGTCACCGTACAGCAGCAGGTGGCAGGTTTCAAGGAAGTCGCACTGGGTGGCCAGCTGCTCGATCGGGTAACCGCGGTACAGCAGCTCGCCCTTGTCACCATCGATGTAGGTGATGGCCGACTGGCAGGAAGCCGTCGAGAGAAAACCCGGATCGTAGGTGAACATGCCGGTCTGGCCGTAGAGCTTGCGGATGTCGATCACATCCGGGCCGATGTTGCCCTGGTAGACGGGCAGCTCGACGCTGGGGCTGCCGTTACTGAACGACAGGGTGGCTTTGTTGTCAGCGAGTTTCATTGGGGGCCTTTCAGCAGGTTTCTCTCAACATGTCTAAAACTTCTTGCACGTCCGCACGGTTCAGCTCGGGGCTGACCTCGGCCAGCGGCTTGCGGCCGAGGTGGAGGTCGAGCAGATCGTTGTCACTCAGGTCCATCAGGGCCGTCAGGCCCTGTGCCTGGGCCAGGGTCAGCGTGGACTCGAACTTGTTGAAAAAACGCTCGATGAAGAGGTCGTTCTCGAGCAGGCCGCGGCGGCAGCGCCACTTCAGCTTGCTCAGCGTTCTTTCGTCAATCAGTTCATTGTCCATGTTGAACCCCGGTGAATTGCTTACACCGCGCGGGCGACCATCATTTCCTTGATCTTGCCGATGGCCTTGGTCGGGTTCAGACCCTTGGGGCAGACATCGACACAGTTCATGATGGTGTGGCAGCGGAACAGGCGGTACGGATCTTCCAGGTTGTCCAGACGCTCGCCGGTGGCGTTGTCGCGGCTGTCCGCCAGGAAGCGGTAGGCCTGCAGCAGACCGGCGGGACCGACGAACTTGTCCGGGTTCCACCAGAAGCTCGGGCAACTGGTCGAGCAGCTGGCACACAGGATGCACTCGTACAGGCCGTTGAGCTCTTCACGCTCTTCCGGGCTCTGCAGGCGCTCGCGCTCGGGTGCCGGCGTGTCGTTGATCAGGTAGGGCTTGATCGAGTTGTACTGCTTGAAGAACTGCGTCATGTCGACGATCAGGTCGCGCACCACCGGCAGGCCGGGCAGCGGCTTGAGCGTGATCACGCCAGGCAGCGTGTTCATGTTGGTCAGGCAGGCCAGGCCGTTTTTGCCGTTGATGTTCATCGCGTCCGAGCCGCAGACACCTTCGCGGCAGGAGCGGCGGAACGAAATGGACGGATCAACCGCCTTGAGCTTCATCAGGGCGTCGAGCAGCATGCGCTCGTGACCGTCGAGTTCGACCTCGATGGTCTGCATGTAGGGTTTGGCGTCCTTTTCCGGGTCGTAACGGTAGATCTGGAATGTGCGTTTTGCCATGGTATTTTTCTCCGTGCGTCGTGGATGCTGGATGTGGGGGCCTTAGAAGGTACGGACCTTCGGGGGCACCGACTCCACGGTCAGCGGCTTCAGGTTGACGGGTTTGTACGACAGGCTGTTGGTGGCGCTGTCCCACAGGGTGTGTTTCATCCACTCGGCGTCGTTGCGACCCAGCGGGAACTGGGCGTCGTCGGCCGGACGCTCGTAGTCGTTCACGGTGTGGGCACCGCGGCACTCGCGGCGGGCGGCAGCCGAGGTCATGGTGGCCTGGGCGGCTTCCATCAGGTTCTCGACTTCCAGCGCCTCGATGCGCGCGGTGTTGAACACCTTGGACTTGTCCTTGAGCGTGATGTTGGCCACGCGCTCGCGCAAGGCATTGATCTTGCGCACACCTTCGTCCATGGAGGCCTGGGTACGGAACACGCCAGCGTGCTGCTGCATGGTGGCGCGCATGTCGTTGGCAACGTCCTGGGCATATTCACCGGTGGTGGAGCTGTCAAGACGGGCCAGACGGGCCAGTGTGCGGTCGGCGGCGTCGGCCGGCAGCGGCTTGTGGGCCTTGGCCTTGTCGCTGGCCTGGACGATGTGGTTGCCGGCCGCGCGGCCGAACACCAGCAGGTCGAGCAGCGAGTTGGTGCCCAGGCGGTTGGCACCGTGCACGCTCACGCAGGCGCATTCGCCCACCGCGTAGAGGCCGTTCACGACCTTCTGGCTGCCGCTGCCGTCGGGGGTGACGACCTGGCCGTTGATGTTGGTCGGAATGCCGCCCATCTGGTAGTGGATGGTGGGCACCACCGGAATCGGCTCCTTGGTGATGTCCACATTGGCGAAGTTGACACCGATCTCGTACACCGAGGGCAGACGCTTGTGGATGGTCTCGGCGCCCAGGTGATCCAGCTTGAGCAGCACGTAGTCCTTGTTCGGGCCACAGCCACGGCCTTCCTTGATCTCCTGGTCCATGCAGCGCGAGACGAAGTCGCGCGGTGCCAGGTCCTTCAGCGTCGGGGCATAACGCTCCATGAAACGCTCGCCATTGCTGTTGAGCAGGATGGCGCCTTCGCCGCGGCAGCCTTCGGTCAGCAGCACGCCCGCGCCGGCCACGCCGGTCGGGTGGAACTGCCAGAACTCCATGTCCTGCAGCGGGATGCCGGCGCGTGCCGCCATGCCCAGGCCGTCACCGGTGTTGATGAAGGCGTTGGTCGATGCGGCGAAGATGCGCCCGGCACCGCCGGTGGCCAGCAGCGTGTGCTTGGCTTCCAGGATGTAGGTCTCGCCGGTTTCCATTTCCAGCGCGGTCACGCCCACCACGTCGCCGTCAGCGTCGCGGATCAGGTCCAGCGCCATCCATTCGACGAAGAAAGTGGTCTTGGCCTGCACGTTCTGCTGGTACAGCGTGTGCAGCATGGCATGGCCGGTACGGTCGGCGGCGGCGCAGGCACGCTGCACCGGCTTTTCACCGTAGTTGGCGGTGTGGCCGCCGAACGGACGCTGGTAGATGGTGCCGTCGGGGTTGCGGTCGAACGGCATGCCGAAGTGTTCCAGCTCGTACACCACTTTCGGTGCTTCGCGGCACATGAACTCGATGGCGTCCTGGTCGCCCAGCCAGTCAGAGCCCTTGATGGTGTCGTAGAAGTGGTAGTGCCAGTTGTCTTCGCTCATGTTGCCCAGGCTGGCGCTGACGCCACCTTGAGCGGCGACGGTGTGCGAGCGGGTCGGGAACACCTTGGACAGCACGGCCACGTTCAGGCCGGCGCGTGCGAGCTGCAGCGAGGCGCGCATGCCGGAACCGCCGGCACCGATGATGACAACGTCAAATTTGCGTTTGGATAAGGAGTAGGACATGGGTTACAGCCTCCACAGGACTTGAATGGCCCAGCCGGCACAGCCAACCAGCCAGACGATGGTGAATACCTGCAGCGACAGGCGAAGCCAGATGGGCTTGATGTAGTCCATCCAGATGTCGCGCATGCCCACCCAGACGTGGTAGGCCAGCGCGATGATGACAACGAAGGTCAGTACCTTCATCCATTGGGCGGCAAAGATGCCGGCCCAGGTTTCGTAGCCGATGGGGCCGCGGGTGAGCAGGACCTGGCCCAGCAGCAGCAGGGTGAACACGACCATCAGGGCCGCGGTGATGCGCTGGCTCAGCCAGTCGCGAAGTCCGTAGTGCGCACCGACGACGATGCGCTTGGAGCCGTAGTTAACCGACATGTGTCGCTCCTTCTTGCTTAGTAAAGGCCAAACAGCTTGGCACCGAGAACCGCGGTCAGACCGAGGCTGAGCACCAGTGTGACGATGGCCGAACTGCGGCCGAATTCCTTGGTCACCGCATGGGTGAGGTCCATCCACAGGTGGCGGATGCCGGCAATGATGTGGTGCAGGTAGGCCCAGATCAGGGCCAGTGCCACCAGCTTGAAGAACCAGCCCGGCACCGGGCCGACGCCGGCACCGAACAGGGCCGTGAAACGGGCGAAGGAATACTCCGACGACACCGACACATCGAACAGCCAGATGATGAAGGGCAGCAGGAGGAACATGAGGGCGCCGCTGACGCGATGCAGGATCGACACCCAGGCGGCCGGGGCCATGCGGTAGGTGGGGAGATCCTTGAACGCGTTGATGTTGCGGAACTCGGGCCGTTTGGCCTGGGAAGGGGTGACAAGCTCAGTCATGGTTGGGCTTTCTCTTTTGGATGTAACCGCTTTGTAATTTCTGGCAGGTTGCCGGGGCAAATTCTATTGCAACGCAGCAATGGAACGAGGGAGTCGGGGGATTCTTTATGGGGTTTGCACGTGGTAACAGAGTTTCTCAGCCGAGTTCGTTGTGGTAGTGGTGGGTGTCGGTCAGGTACAGGCCGCGGCGCAGTTCCATCGGGACGTCGTTGTAGGTGTAGGCAATGCGTTCCACGCTCAGCAAGGGCGTGTTTTCGGAATCTTGAGCAGGGCGGCCTGGGCGGCATCGGGCAGGACGGCGCGGATTTTTTCCTCGGCGCGCACCATGCGCACGCCGAATTCGGTTTCGAACAGTGCATACATCGGGCCGTGGTACTGGCTCAGGCGCTCCGCTGTCAGGCCCTTGAAGGGGGTGCCCGGCAGCCACAGGTCTTCCAGGATGGTGGGGCGGCCGGCGAAGGAAAGCACCCGGCGTGCCTGCAGCACGCTGTCGCCGGTGCGCAGTGCCAGGGCGCGCGCCACGTCGGCGCTGGCGCGCAGGCGCTTGCAGTCGATGATGGTGCGCTCGGCCGGTCCTTCGCTCTGGTTGTCGCCCTGGTCCGGCATCAGCCGCAGAAAGCGGTACTGGACATGCTGTTCCGCATGGGTGGCGACGAAGGTACCCTTGCCCTGGCGGCGCAGCAGCAGGTTCTCGGCCGCGAGTTCATCGATTGCCTTGCGCACCGTGCCCTGGCTGACGCGAAAGCGCGCTGCCAGGTCCATTTCGCTCGGAATGGCCTCGCCGGGTTTCCATTCACCCGACTGCAGGCTTTGCAGAATCAGTCCCTTGATCTGCTGGTACAGCGGGCTGAAGGCGGGGGTCGGGCCGGGTTGCGCAGACGCGCCACCTTCCGTGCCGGGGTGGGCAGGGTCAACAGCAAAAGAGGGCGTCTGGTTCATGGGGCGGGAGGTGGTTGCACGCAGGCAGAACAGGTTGAATCATATCTTATATAAGACATAAGACAAATTGATAAATCAGGGTTTTCGCGGTACACTTCGCGGTGCATCCGGGGCTTGGTTACGTCCCGGTTACCGTTCACAACACTTCTGGAGTTCTCACCATGAGCAAAAAGCCCGTTCGCGTTGCTGTTACTGGCGCCGCAGGCCAAATCGGTTACGCCCTGTTGTTCCGCATCGCTTCCGGCGAAATGCTGGGCAAGGACCAGCCCGTCATTCTGCAATTGCTCGAAATCCCCGACGAAAAGGCCCAGAAGGCCCTCAAGGGTGTGATGATGGAACTCGACGACTGCGCCTTCCCGCTGCTGGCCGGCATGGAAGCCCACAGCGATCCGATGACCGCTTTCAAGGATACCGACTACGCCCTGCTGGTGGGTTCGCGTCCGCGTGGCCCGGGCATGGAACGTGCCGAGCTGCTGGCCGTCAACGGCGCCATCTTCACGGCCCAGGGCAAGGCCCTCAACGCCGTGGCCAGCCGCAACGTCAAGGTGCTGGTGGTCGGTAACCCGGCCAACACCAACGCCTACATCGCCATGAAGAGCGCCCCGGATCTGCCGCGTAAGAACTTCACCGCCATGCTGCGCCTGGACCACAACCGCGCTGCCAGCCAGATCGCTGCCAAGACCGGCAAGGCCGTGGCCGACATCGAAAAACTCACCGTGTGGGGCAACCACTCGCCCACCATGTACGCCGACTACCGCTTTGCCACCATCAAGGGTGAGAGCGTGGCCAAGATGATCAACGACCAGGAATGGAACGCCAACGTGTTCCTGCCCACCGTGGGCAAGCGCGGCGCGGCCATCATCGAGGCACGCGGCCTGTCGTCGGCTGCTTCGGCTGCCAATGCTGCCATCGACCACATGCGCGACTGGGCCCTGGGCACCAACGGCAAGTGGGTCACCATGGGCATTCCGTCGGATGGCCAGTACGGCATTCCGAAGGACACCATGTTCGGCTTCCCGGTGACCTGCGAAAACGGCGAGTACAAGGTGGTTGAAGGCCTGGCCATCGACGCCTTCTCGCAAGAGCGTATCAACATCACCCTGGCCGAGTTGCAAGGCGAGCAGGACGGCGTCAAGCACCTGCTGTAAACATGGCTCATCCGCGCGACATCCTCCTTGGCGCCCAGGCCGCGGCCGGCTTCTTGCCGGTCTGCGACCATTACAGCGGCGTCGAGGTCCGGATGCGCAAGAGCCTGCAGCTGCAGGCCGAGATGATTGCCGAGTTCGGGGCCTGCGTCTTCGACGTCTCGCTCGATTGCGAAGACGGCGCCCCGGTCGGTGGCGAGCGCGACCATGCCCAGATGGTGGTGGCGCTGGCCAACGAAGCGCAGGAGGCCGCCGGCAAGGCGGCCTTGCCGGCGTCGCCACGTGTCGCCGTGCGCGTGCATCCGGTGGACCATGTCGCGTTCGAGTCCGATGTGGCGGCCATTGTTGGCGGTGCCGGCAAGGCCTTGTGCCACCTGATGATCCCCAAGGTCGAGACGGTGGCGGATGTCGAGCGGGCCGTGGCGGCCGTTGATGCTGCTGCGCGTTCAGCGGGCCGAAGCGAACCCTTGCCCTTGCAGGTGCTGCTGGAGTCGCCGGCGGCCGTGCATCGGGCGTTCGATATTGCCGCGCATCCGCGCGTGCAGTCCATCAGCTTCGGCCTGATGGATTTTGTGTCCGCTCACGGCGGCGCCATTCCTGCCAGTGCCATGAGTTCGCGTCCTGATGCGCAGTCCGGAGAACTGGGTCAGTTCAGCCATCCGCTGGTGGTGCGCGCCAAGCTGGAAATTGCCTCCGCCTGCCATGCCCACGGCAAAGTGCCTTCCCATTGTGTGGTCACTGAATTCAGTGATACTGAAGCCATGAAGGCCGCGGCCGCCAAGGCGGCCCGGGAGTTTGGCTACACGCGCATGTGGAGCATTCATCCCAGCCAGATTCGCCCTATCCTGGAGGCACTGGCGCCGAGCGGTTCGGAGATCGAACGCGCCGCAGCCATCATCGAGGTGGCCGCGCAGGCGCAGTGGGCGCCCGTGAGTTTTGAAGGCCAGCTGCATGACCGTGCCAGCTACCGCTATTTCTGGCAGGTGCTGGAGCGGGCACACCAGACCGGGCGCCACTTGCCTGCAAGTGTGCAGGCCTATTTCCAGATTGCAACTCGTTAAAGTGCCGGATTGTCGAATCACACAAGGAGCGCATGATGAAAGCATTGATTACCCTGGTTCTGGTGGCAGCCATGCCCATGTCGCTGCTGGCGCAGAACCTGCCGTCCCGCAAGACACATTTCGCCCACGGCAAGCAGGCGTCGTCGGCGAAGACGGCTGTTGCTGCGGCCACGCCAGTAGCCGCACCCGCTGCGCCGCTGTCGCCCGCTGAACTGGCGCTGGCGGAGCGCGTGCAGGTGGGGCATGTGCCGTGCGAACTCGGTGCCTCCGTCACGGTAGAGGCCGATCCCAAGGCCGCTGGTTATTTCCATGTGCGTCTGGGCAAGGACCTCTTCCACATGGCGCCGGTGGTGACCTCCACCGGTGCCATGCGGCTGGAAGACCAGCACGCCGGCGCCGTCTGGCTGCAGCTGGCGAACAAATCCATGCTGATGAGCACCAAACTCGGCAAACGCCTGGCGGATGCCTGCATGAACCCCTCCCAGGTGGCGGTTGCTGCGGCCATGGAGAAGAACCCGCCGCCTTCCCTGCTGGATCCGGTGACCCCGCCGCCCACGATGCGCAATGCACTGGCATTGCAGGATGCTGCGGAATAAGTAGCAGAGAAAGCCCGTGCGACAAGGGTTGAAACTATTTTTGATTTTTGAAGAAGGAGATTTTCATGTTGCAAGCCTACCGCGCCCATGTCGCAGAACGCGCCGCGCTCGGCATTCCCCCGCTGCCGCTGTCTGCCAAGCAGACCGCTGAACTGATCGAGCTGCTGAAGAACCCGCCCAAGGGCGAGGAAACCACGCTGGTCGATCTGATCACCCACCGTGTCCCGGCCGGTGTGGACGATGCCGCCAAGGTCAAGGCCAGCTACCTGGCCGCCGTGGCCCACGGCACCGAGAAGTGTGCCCTGATCAGCCGCGAAAAGGCCACCGAGCTGCTGGGCACCATGCTCGGCGGCTACAACCTGACGCCGCTGATCGACCTGCTGGATGACAGCGCCGTGGCCGCCGTGGCCGCCGAAGGCCTGAAGAAAACCCTGCTGATGTTCGACCAGTTCCACGACGTCAAGGAAAAGGCCGACAAGGGCAATGCCCACGCCAAGGCCGTGCTGCAAAGCTGGGCCGATGCCGAGTGGTTCACCAGCCGCCCCGAAGTGCCCAAGAGCATCACCCTGACCGTGTTCAAGGTGACCGGCGAGACCAATACCGACGACCTGTCGCCCGCGCCCGATGCCTGGAGCCGCCCCGACATTCCGCTGCATGCGCTGGCCATGCTGAAGAACAAGCGCGATGGCATCACGCCCGAGGAAGACGGCAAGCGCGGCCCGGTGAAGTTCATCGAAGACCTGCGCGCCAAGGGCAACCTGGTGGCCTACGTCGGCGACGTGGTCGGCACCGGTTCTTCCCGCAAGTCGGCCACCAACTCCGTGCTGTGGTTCACCGGCGAGGACATTCCCTTCGTGCCGAACAAGCGTTTCGGTGGCGTCTGCCTGGGCTCCAAGATCGCCCCGATCTTCTACAACACGATGGAAGATGCCGGCGCCCTGCCGATCGAACTCGATGTGAGCCAGATGAACATGGGCGATACCGTCGAGCTGCGCCCCTATGAAGGCAAGGCCCTGAAGGATGGCAAGGTGATTGCCGAGTTCACGGTCAAGAGCGAGGTGCTGTTCGACGAAGTGCGCGCCGGCGGCCGCATTCCGCTGATCATCGGCCGTGGCCTGACCGGCAAGGCGCGCGAAGCGCTGGGCCTGCCGCCGTCCACACTGTTCCGTCTGCCCAAGAACCCGACCGCCAAGGCCAAGGGCTTCTCGCTGGCACAGAAGATGGTCGGCCGCGCCTGCGGCCTGCCGGAAGGCCAGGGCGTGTTGCCCGGCACCTACTGCGAACCGAAGATGACCTCGGTCGGCTCGCAGGACACCACCGGCCCGATGACCCGCGACGAACTGAAGGACCTGGCCTGCCTGGGCTTCAGCTCCGACCTGGTGATGCAGTCCTTCTGCCACACCGCTGCTTACCCGAAGCCGGTTGACGTGAAGATGCACCACGAACTGCCCGAGTTCATCAGCAACCGCGGCGGCATTGCACTGCGTCCGGGCGACGGCATCATCCACAGCTGGCTCAACCGCATGCTGCTGCCCGACACCGTCGGCACCGGCGGCGACAGCCACACCCGCTTCCCGATCGGCATCAGCTTCCCGGCCGGCTCCGGCCTGGTGGCCTTTGCCGCTGCCACCGGCGTCATGCCGCTGGACATGCCCGAATCGGTGCTGGTGCGCTTCAAGGGCAAGATGCAGCCCGGCGTCACGCTGCGTGACTTGGTGCATGCCATCCCGCTGTACGCCATCAAGGCCGGCCTGCTGACGGTCGAGAAGAAGGGCAAGAAGAACATCTTCTCCGGCCGCATTCTCGAAATCGAAGGCTTGCCGGACATGAAGGTGGAGCAGGCGTTCGAGCTGTCCGACGCCTCGGCCGAGCGTTCTGCCGCCGGTTGCACGGTGCGCCTGAACAAGGAACCGATCATCGAGTACATCAACAGCAACATCGTGCTGCTGAAGAACATGATTGCCCAGGGCTACGCCGATGCGCGCACCATCGGTCGCCGCATCAAGGCCATGGAGGCCTGGCTGGCCAACCCGCAGCTGCTGGCACCCGATGCCGATGCCGAGTACGCTGCCGTGATCGAGATCGACCTGGCCGAGATCACCGAGCCGATCGTCTGCTGCCCGAACGATCCCGATGACGCCAAGACGCTGTCGGACGTGGCCGGTGCCAAGATCGACGAAGTGTTCATCGGTTCCTGCATGACCAACATCGGTCACTTCCGTGCCGCATCCAAGCTGCTCGAAGGCAAGAAGGACATCCCGGTCAAGCTGTGGATGGCTCCGCCGACCAAGATGGATGCCCACCAGCTGACCGAAGAAGGCCACTACGGTGTGTTCGGTGCGGCCGGCGCCCGCATGGAAATGCCCGGCTGCTCGCTGTGCATGGGCAACCAGGCGCAGGTGAAGGAGGGCGCGACCGTGATGTCCACCAGCACGCGTAACTTCCCGAACCGTCTGGGCAAGAACACCAATGTGTACCTGGGCTCGGCCGAACTGTCGGCGATCTGCTCCAAGCTGGGTCGCATCCCGACCAAGGCCGAGTACCTGGCCGACATCGGTGTGATCAACGCCAACGGCGACAAGATCTACAAGTACATGAACTTCGACCAGATCGAGGAGTACAAGGACGTGGCCGCCTCCGTGGCCGCCTGATCAGCGGTCTCCCCTGACCGGGCTCGTCTGCAGCCCGGTTTTTAAAGCCCCCCGGCTCGCGCCGCGGGGCTTTTTCTTTGCGCCTCCGGGATAATTCGGCCATGAATGCCATCACCTCACTGCCCTTGTCCGTGCAAACCGTGCTGCTGCTGATCGGCAGCAATGTGTTCATGACCTTTGCCTGGTACGGACACCTGAGGAATCTGGCCACGGCGCCCTGGTATCTGGCTGCGCTGGCGAGCTGGGGCATCGCCCTGTTCGAGTACCTGCTGCAGGTGCCGGCCAACCGCATCGGTTTCCAGCAGGCGGGCTTTACGGTGGCGCAGCTCAAGATCGTGCAGGAGGTGGTGACGCTCAGCGTGTTCCTGCCGTTTGCCATGCTCTACCTGAAGGAGCCGTTCAAGCTCGACTATGTCTGGGCCGCCTTGTGCATGGTGGGGGCGGTGTATTTCATCTTCCGTGGTGCCTGAGGGGCGGGTGGCGTCGGGCGTGGCGGTTAAACTTCACCCCGTTTTCAGTCATTTCACTGACGAGCCAAGAATTAGGAGAGCTTCATGCTGTTTGGGAAATTAATGCCGCGCGACGGCAACTTTTTTGAGATGTTCAATCAGCATGCGGACCGCATCGTGGAGGCAGCACGCGCTTTCTCCCAGCTGGTGGCGCACTACAGCGACCTCAATCTGCGTGATCAGTACAACCGCGATGTCGATGCCGCGGAGCAGGCGGCCGACCGCATCACACGCGAGGTCAACCAGTCCTTGCACAAGACCTTCATCACGCCGATCGACCGTGAACAGATCCACTCGTTGATCAACACCATGGATGACGTGGCCGACCTGATCCAGGATTCGGCGGAGACCATGGCGTTGTACGACGTGCGCCACATGACGGAAGAGATCATCCGGCTGACCGAGCTCAGCGTGAAGTGCTGCGAGCGCGTCAAGGATGCGGTCTACCTGCTGGACAACATTGGCGACGCCAAGACGGCGGAAGCCGCGCTCAAGACCTGCGAGGAGATCGACCGCCTCGAGTCCGACGCCGACCGCGTGATGCGAACCGCCATGAGCAAGCTGTTCCGCGAGGAACCCGATGTGCGCGAGGTGATCAAGCTCAAGGCCATCTACGAGTTGCTGGAGACCGTGACCGACAAGTGCGAGGACGTGGCCAACCAGATCGAGGGCATCGTCCTCGAAAACGCCTGATCGGGCCCCGGCATGGAAAGCGTACAGAGCGCCCTCTGGGTGATCATTCTGCTGGTGTTCCTGGCACTGGCCTTCGACTTCATGAACGGGTTTCATGACGCCGCCAACTCGATTGCCACGGTGGTGTCGACCGGCGTGCTGCGGCCCGGGCAGGCGGTGCTGTTTGCCGCCTTCTTCAACTTCGTGGCCATCTTCATTTTCCACCTCAGCGTGGCGGCGACAGTGGGCAAGGGCATCGTGCAGCCGGGCGTGGTCGATGTCCATGTGGTGTTCGGTGCACTGATCGGCGCCATCAGCTGGAACCTGATCACCTGGTACTACGGCATTCCCAGCAGCTCGTCGCATGCGCTGATCGGCGGCATCGTCGGTGCCGTGATCGGCAAGGCCGGCACCGAGGCGCTGATTTCCACCGGCATCATCAAGACGGTGGTCTTCATCTTCGTGTCACCCTTGCTCGGCTTTCTGCTGGGCTCGTTGATGATGTTGCTGGTGGCCTGGCTGTTCCGTCGCACGACACCGTCGCGCGTGGATCGCTGGTTCCGTCGTCTGCAACTGGTGTCCGCGGGTGCCTACAGCCTGGGGCATGGCGGCAACGATGCGCAAAAGACCATCGGCATCATCTGGATGCTGCTGGTCGCAACCGGCTACATGACCTCGGTCGACACCTCGCCGCCGACCTGGACGGTGGTGTGCTGCTACATGGCCATCGGTGCCGGCACCATGTTCGGCGGCTGGCGCATCGTCAAGACCATGGGGCAGAAGATCACCAAGCTCAAGCCGGTCGGTGGTTTCTGCGCCGAAACCGGCGGAGCGCTCACGCTTTTCATCGCCACCGCCCTGGGCATCCCGGTCTCCACCACCCACACCATCACCGGTGCCATCGTCGGTGTGGGCTCGGCTCAGCGTGCCAGCGCGGTGCGCTGGGGTGTGGCCGGCAACATCGTCTGGGCCTGGATCTTCACCATCCCGGCCAGCGCCTTTGTGGCCATCGTGGCCTACTGGTTGAGCCTGACGCTTTTCTGATGCTATCTAATTGATAGCGTTTGGCGCTGATTCCGCAAGGACTCAGCGCCATTTTCATTGTGAAATCTTGCGTGCTTCCTCGATCTGGTACTCGAAGTAGCGCTGGAAGCTGAAGGCGATGCTGGCCATCAGCACCGCGGTGCCGATCAGCAGTGAGCAGGCAATGGCACCGATGGTCAGCCAGCTGGTGCTGCCGGCCGGATGGTCGCTGGCGAGCGTCGGGTTGAAGCGGGCATTCCACTTTTCAGGCGTCATGAGACCGTAGACGATGGCGTTGAGCGCACAGCCGGCGATGGTGAAGCCCACCAGCGGGATCAGCACCCAGCTCACGGGATCGTCCTGGCCATATGTCTGCACCCGTTCCACGCCATACAGGCCCAAGGCGGTGGGGATGGGCAGCAGCCAGCCCAGAAAGTCGCCCAGGCCATAGAGGTAGAAACGGTGCAGGCCCAGCGGGCCGGTGAGGAAGGTGAGCCAGGCGGCGAACGTCTTGTTTTTCATGGCGCTATTGTCAGGGATGCGTTGGCGCGGTGCGGTCTCCCAAACCCAGCGATTTTTCCATCAGAACGGTGTCGAGCCAGCGGTCGAACTTCCAGCCGCTGGCGGTCAGCACCCCAACGGGCGTGAAGCCGCAGCTGCGGTGCAGGCCGATGGACGCGGCATTGGCCGAGTCGCCGATCACGGCAATCAGCTTGCGCATGCCGGCGCGTTCGGCGGCGGCTGACAGTTCGGTCAGCAGCGCCCGGCCCAGCCCCTGGCCGCGGGCCTGGGGCGCCAGGTAGATGGAGTCTTCGGCGGCATAGCGGTAGGCCGGGCGCGGGCGAAACCAGTTGCAGTAGGCGTAACCCAGCACCTGGCCCTGGTCTTCGGCCACCAGCCAGGGCAGGCCGCGTGCCAGCACCTCGGCGCGGCGGGCCTGCATGTCGGCCGGAGAGGGGGGATCCAGCTCGAACGTGCCGGTGCCGTGCAGCACATGATGGGCATAAATCGAGGTGATGGCGACAATATCTTCGTCGCGGCTGGGGCGGATGATAGGCATAAGCGGCAGAAACGTTATAATCACAAGCTTTTCAGTGTGTCGCTGGCCGGGTGGCTATGTCGCGTGTCTCAAACACTGAAAGATTTCGTACTGGATGGTTCTATTCGAGTCTGAATGGAATATCCACCACCCAAAGGATAAATCATGGTCGTTATTCGACTCTCTCGTGGCGGCTCCAAGGCACGTCCGTTCTTCAACATTGTCGTCTCCGACAAGCGTAACCGTCGTGACGGCCGTTTCATCGAGCGTATCGGTTTCTACAACCCGATCGCCACCGCCGCTGAGGAAAGCATCCGCATTGCGCAGGATCGCCTGACTTACTGGGTGGGTGTGGGCGCGCAAGCCTCTCCGACCGTGGAACGCCTGATCAAGCAAGCTGGCAAGAAAGCTGCCGCTTAATTGGCATCCATGCTGCCCGGCCTCGAAGCCGCTGAATTGCCAGCGGACGCCATCGAAGTCGGGCGCATTGCGGATGCCTGGGGCATCAAGGGCTGGTTCAAGGTCCTGCCCTACAGCGCCGATCCCGAGGCGCTGTTTTCTTCCAAATGCTGGTATCTGCTACCGGCCGAGAAAGGCGCAAAAACCTTTGCCGGTCCGGCCAAGCTGGCCATTCGTGAAGCCAAAGAGCATTCCGACAGCGTGGTCGCCTGTGCGCAGGACGTGCCTGACCGCAATGCTGCCGAAATGTTGCGTGGCGCCCGCATTTTTGTGGCGCGTTCCAGTTTCCCTTCTCCCGAGCAGGATGAGTACTACTGGGTTGACCTGATCGGTCTGGCGGTGGTCAACCGCGAGGACGTCGCCTTGGGCACCGTGCGCGAACTGCTGTCCACCGGGCCGCAAACCGTGCTGGTCATCAGCTACGAGCAGGATGGCAAACCGGCCGAGCGCATGATTCCCTTTGTGTCTGCCTATGTCGACGAGGTGGACCTGGCGGCACGCCGCATCCGAGTCGACTGGCAACCCGACTATTGACTGGAAATGGCCCCCACGCTTGTCACCGCGTGTACTGCGCTGCCCTCCGAGGGGGCCGCAGCCGCCTTGGGACGGCCCGGCGGCGACTGAGCCATGCGCTTTGACGTCCTCACCCTGTTTCCCGAGCTGTTTGCGCCACTGCTGAGCAGCGGCATCACGCGACGCGCCTACGAGTCGGGCCAGGTGCAGGTGAACCTGCACAACCCGCGCGATTTTGCCGAGGGCAACTACCGCCGCGTCGACGACCGGCCATTCGGTGGCGGCCCCGGCATGGTCATGATGGCCGAGCCGCTGTCGCGCTGTCTGCAGCAGGCCCAGGCGCAGCGCCCCGCACGTGCGCCGGTGGTGCTGTTCTCGCCGCTGGGCAAGCCGCTCAACCACGCCATGGTGGAACGCTGGGCCGCCAGCGAGGGCGCGGTGCTGGTCTGTGGCCGCTACGAAGGCATCGACCAGCGCTTTATCGACGCCCATGTGGACGAGCAGATCAGCCTGGGCGACTTTGTACTGTCGGGTGGCGAGATTGCCGCCATGGCGCTGCTCGACGCCGTGGCGCGGCTGCAGCCCGGTGTGCTGGGGGATGCCGACAGCCATGCCCAGGACAGCTTCAATCCGGCGCTGGACGGCTTGCTCGATTGCCCGCATTACACCCGGCCCGAGGTTTGGGAAGGGCAGGGCGTCCCTGAGGTGCTGCTGTCCGGCCACCACGGTCAGATCGAGCGCTGGCGCCGCGAGCAGAGGCTGGCACTGACGGCTCGCCTGCGGCCGGAATTGATCGCCCAGGCCCGTGCGGCCGGGCGCCTGAACCGTCTGGACGAGGCCTTTCTGGCTGGTCTGGCGCGCCAGAACGCCTGAACCAGGCGCTTCCTGCTATAATTTCAGGCTTTCCAGATCCTCTGGCCGGCCGCTTTGCCATCCCGGTAAAGCCTTTTGTGTCATTCCGACACTGGCGCGGACAAGATCATTAGAGGTAACCATGAACCTGATCCAGACCCTCGAGCAAGAAGAAATTGCTCGCCTCGGCAAGACCATTCCCGAATTCGCCCCCGGTGACACCGTCATCGTGAACGTCAACGTGGTTGAAGGCGCCCGCAAGCGCGTCCAGGCCTACGAAGGCGTGGTGATCGCCAAGCGCAACCGTGGCCTCAACAGCGGCTTCACCGTGCGCAAGATCTCCAGCGGCGAAGGCGTGGAGCGTACGTTCCAGACCTACAGCCCGCTGATCGCCAGCATTGAAGTCAAGCGCCGTGGTGACGTGCGCCGCGCCAAGCTGTACTACCTGCGTGACCGCAGCGGCAAGTCGGCCCGTATCAAGGAAAAACTGCCGGCCAAGAAGACTGCTGCCGAATAAGCAGCCGGTCTTTGCGCCCCAAGCCGCCACAAGCCTGTGCTTGAGGCGGCTTTTTTGTTTTGAGTCCTTTGTTTCCTGTCCCAGGTGCTGCCGGTGTCGTCTTCCGATCACATCACCCCGCTGTCCAAGCTGCCGAACTTCGATCCGCGCCAGGTCCCGGTGGTCGGGGTGGATGCGCATCTGCCCGCCGTGCCGCGCGAGCAGTTGCAGCCCGAGGCGCTACGCCAGCGTTTCGTGACGCCGCCGGCATGGCAGCCCGAGGTTCGCATGGAGCCGCGTTTCACGCAGCGCGCGCCCGTGCCGGCGTCGGTGCTGGTGCCGATCGTCGCGCACGCGCGGCCCACGGTGCTGCTGACCCAGCGTACCAGCCACCTGGCCAACCATTCGGGGCAGATTGCCTTTCCCGGCGGCAAGGTGGATGACACCGATGCCGATTCGGTGGCCGCCGCCCTGCGTGAGGCCGAGGAGGAGGTGGGGCTGACGCCGGATTTCATCCAAGTGCTCGGCACGCTGCCGATCTACACCACCGGCAGCGCCTTCATCATCACGCCCGTGGTGGCGCTGGTGCGGCCCGGCTTCATACTCGCGCCCAACGAAGGCGAGGTGGCCGACGTGTTCGAGGTACCGCTGGACTTCCTCATGAACCCGGCCCACCATCGGCGCCACCGCCTGATGGCCGAAGGGCTGCAGCGCGACTGGTTTTCCATGCCCTACCAGGATGCCGACATGGAGCGCTTCATCTGGGGTGCCACGGCCGGCATGCTGCGCAACTTCTATCGCTTCCTGGCGGCCTGATTGCGCCGGTGCGCGGCGTGAAGGCGCGGTTCGGGCCGCTATGATGGCAACATGAGTTTTTTCGCCATTCTTGTCGCATTGTTGCTGGAGCAGGCCCGTCCCCTGGCCAGCGGCAACATGGTGCATGCCGGCGTGCGGGGCTGGATGCGCTGGATCATTCGCAATCTCGATGCCGGCCGCCAGCCGCATGGCTGGCTGGCCTGGTTTTTTGCCGTCGCTTTTCCCACGCTGCTGGCGCTGGCCATTCACTGGCTGCTGTGGAGCCTGCTGGGCTGGTGGGCTGCCGTGCTGTGGAATGTGGTGGTGCTCTATGTCTCGCTCGGTTTCCGTCAGTTCAGCCACCATTTCACCGACATCCGCGATGCGCTCGATGCGGGCGACGAGGCGCAGGCGCGCCAATTGCTGGCCCAGTGGCGGCAGACCGATGTGGGTGAGTTGTCGCGGCGCGAAATCGTGCGCCAGGTCATTGAGCAATCCGTGCTGTCCGCGCACCGGCATGTCTTTGGCGTGCTGGCCTGGTTTTCGATCCTGGCGGCCTTTGGCCTGGGGCCGGCAGGCGCTGTGCTCTACCGCCTGACCGAGTTCGCGGCGCGTTACTGGCCGCATGTGTCGCAGCGCCAGGGGCAGCCGGTGAGCGAGGCGGCACGCGCTGCCGCCAGCCAAGCCTGGCATTGGGTTGACTGGTTGCCGGCGCGCATCACAGCACTGGGTTTCGCCGTGGTTGGCAGCTTCGAGGACGCCATCGACAGCTGGCGCAGCCACGAAGCCCAACTGGATGCCAGCAATGACGGTGTGATCCTGGCGGCCACGGCCGGCGCCGTGAATGTGCGCCTGGGCGCACAGGCGCCGGTGGTCGGGCTGGAGGAAGAGGTGGAGGCCCCAAGCACAACGCGGCAAGAGCCCGAGCTGGCCCATTTGCGCAGCATCGTCGGCCTGGTCTGGCGCTCGGTGGTGATGTGGATGCTGCTGCTGGCACTGCTCACGCTGGCACGGCTGCTCGGCTGAAACATTGGCACCCGCACGTCCACACGACGTGCCCGCTACCCTTAAAGAGACATCAAGGCGCCGCGCGGGCGTTCAATAGCGCCGCTGCGACAATTCGGCAAACAGGTCGCTATAGATTTTGTAGCGCGTTGCGCTTATTTCAGGCGGCGTGGCGTCTGATTTGAGTGCGGATATCACGCCGCAGCCGGGCTCATGCAGATGGGTGCAGTTGTAGAACTTGCAGTTTTTTACCCAGGTCTTCAGGTCCGGCATCAGGCTGGCCAGGTGCATGGGGTCGATGTGCTGCAGGCCGAATTCCTGAAAACCCGGTGAGTCGATCAGGGCCATGCTGCGCGCCTCGTCCGCCCAGTACCAGTGGGTGCTGGTGGTGGTGTGCTTGCCTGAGTTCAGCGCGGTCGAGATCTCACCGGTGAGCACTTGCGCGCCCGGCACCAGCTGGTTGATCAACGTGCTCTTGCCGGCGCCTGACGGACCGAGCACCAGCGTGGTCTTGGCTTGCAGTTGCGCTCGCAGTGTGTCGAGTTCCGGCACCATGCCTTCGGCCTTGGGTTTCAGTGCCAGCGGCAACACGGTGTAGCCCATGCGCCGGTACGGTTCCAGCCGCACCCAGGCGCAGGCGAACGGTTCGGCCAGGTCGCTCTTGTTGAGGGCGATGATGGGTGTGATGCGTTCGGCCTCGGCCGCGATCAGGGCGCGTGCCAGCTGGCTTTCGGAGAATTCCGGCTCGGCCGCGATCAGGATCAGCACCTGGTCCAGGTTGGCGGCAAAGCTCTTGGTACGGACTTCGTCCTGGCGGTAGAACAGGTTGCGCCGCGTCTCGATTTTTTCGATCGTGCCCTCGTCGCCGCTGGCCAGCCACAGCACACGGTCGCCGACGACGGCCTGGCTTTTCTTGCCGCGCGGGTGGCAAATCAGGCGCCGGCCTTCCGGGGTTTCCACCACGACGTGGCGGCCATGGGTGGCGACCACCAGGCCGTTGTCGAGTTCTGCGGCTTGGCTCAAGCAGTCACCTCAGCAGGGCATCAACCAGCGCGGCGCAATCGAAATCGGCGCGTGTGATGCCGCCGGCATCGTGGCTGCGCCAGCGCACCGTGCAATGGCGATAGGCCACCGACAGCTCAGGGTGGTGATCCTGCCGCTGCGCGATGAAGGCCACGGCATTGGCAAAGGCCATGGCAGCCTGGAAGTCGGGGAACGGGAAGTGTTTCTCGATCGCCAGTTCCGGACCGTCGCCGCTGAGGCGCCAGCCGTCCAGCTGCGCCAGATTTGCTA
The DNA here is from genome assembly GCF_001592265.1 of Curvibacter delicatus NBRC 14919. Lineage (GTDB taxonomy): Bacteria > Pseudomonadota > Gammaproteobacteria > Burkholderiales > Burkholderiaceae_C > Hylemonella > Hylemonella delicata. The sequence goes on from NZ_BCWP01000012.1 coordinate 68,523, forward strand.
CGATTTCCGTAGCTGTCAGCGCACGTTTGACAAAGGTTTGGGGCTGAGTTGTCATCGAATTCCCGCTCATGCCGTCAGTCGCGCCAGCCGTTCGGAGGCCGGCGGATGCGAATAATAAAAGGCCACGTACAGAGGGTCCGGCGTCAGCGTGGAGGCGTTGTCCTCGTAGAGCTTGAGCAGGGCGTGCCCCAGGTCCGCGCCATTGGTCTGCTGGGCGGCATAGGCATCGGCTTCGAACTCGTGCTTGCGCGAGAACAGGGCCAGCAGCGGCGCAATGAAGAAGCTGAACACCGGTGACACCAGCACGAACAGCAGCAGCGCCAGCGCATCGTTGGCCGCATCCAGGTTCGGGTTGACGCCCAGGCCGGTGTAGAACCAGCCCTGCGTGGCCAGCCAACCCAGCAACGCGAAGCCGGCCAGGCTCAGGGCGAACAGGCTGACGATGCGCTTGACGATGTGCTTGTGCTTGAAGTGGCCCAGCTCATGCGCCAGCACGGCGTCCACCTCACCGGGGCTGAGCTTGGCCAGCAGCGTGTCGAAGAACACCACGCGCTTGGCGGCGCCGAAGCCGGTGAAGTAGGCGTTGGCATGCGCACTGCGCCGGCTGCCGTCCATCACGAACAGCCCTTTGGCGGCAAAGCCGCAGCGCTGCATCAGCGCCGTCACGCGCGCCTTCAGGCTCTCGTCTTCCAGTGGCTGGAATTTGTTGAACAGCGGGGCGATGAAGGTCGGGTAGATCAACAGCAACAGCAGGTTGAAACCCATCCACACGCACCAGGCCCACAGCCACCAGGTCGGACCGGTGGCCCCCATGACCCACAGGATGAGCGCGGCGATCGGCAACCCGATCAGGGCGCCGAGCACGGTGGATTTGACGAGGTCGACCAGCCAGAGCTTGAAGTTCATCTTGTTGAAGCCGAAGCGCTGCTCGATGACAAAAGTCTGGTACAGCGAGAGTGGCAACTCGACCAGGCTGCCGATCAGCACAAAACCGGCGATCAGCGCCAGTTGCTGCAGCATGCCGCTGCCCAGCCATTGCTGCAGCGCCTGGTTCAGCAGATGCAGGCCGCCGAACAGCGTCCAGCCCAGCAGCACAGCGGCACCGACCGCGGTTTCCAACAGACCGAATCGTGTCTTGGCCAAGGTGTAGTCGGCGGCTTTCTGATGGGCCGCCAGCGTGATGGTCTCGGTAAAGGCGACGGGGACTGCACTGCGGTGCCGTGCCACGTGGCGGAGCTGGCGCGTGGCCAGCCAGTACTTCAGGACGAGACCCAGCAGCAGGGCCACGGCGAAGGCCAGTGTCAGAGCCAGGGAAGGGGAAAGCGTTGATGACATGGGAGGCGAGTGTAGGCCATCGGCGACAATCGGCCCATGGCTGACACGAACACCCCACTTCCGAAATCCGACCTCAACCTGGTCTGGCTCGACTGCGAAATGACCGGGCTGGATCCGGAGCAGGAACGTCTGATCGAAATCGCCGTTGTCGTCACCGGCCCGAACCTGGAGCCGCGCATCGAAGGGCCGGTGCTGGTGATCCACCAGAGCGACGAGGTGCTGAACAGAATGGACGCCTGGAACAAGGGCACGCACGGCCGCAGCGGCCTGATCGACAAGGTGAAGGCATCCACCCTAAGCGAGCACGAGGCTGAGGCGCAACTGACGGCTTTCCTCTCCAAGTACGTGCCCAAAGGCAAGTCGCCCATGTGCGGCAACAGCATCGGCCAGGACCGGCGCTTTCTGGTGAAGTACATGCCCAAGCTGGAGGCTTTTTTCCACTACCGCAATGTCGACGTCAGTACCTTCAAGGAGCTGGCCCGGCGTTGGCGGCCCGAGGTCTACAGCAGCTTCAAGAAACAGCAGAAGCACACGGCGCTGGCTGATGTGCACGAGTCCATCGACGAACTGCAGCACTACCGCACGCATTTCCTGAAGCTCGATTAGGTGAAAACCCTGATCTGTGTCATAATTCAAGGCTGCGCTGCAAAAGCAGTGCATTTTGTGCATCTCCCTTCACACACCGGACTCCTGGCCACGCGGCTGAGATGAGTCCCCGGTGCCGGCCTCAAGGCCAGCGCAGGTTCCGTTTGATGGTTGATGTTTTTTAACCATTGACGGAGCCACTGCAGACCCTGCGGTGCTCGCGTGTGAGTAAATCCATGACCGACACTTTTGAAGTGACGGGCGAACTGTCGCCTGTCGAATCCACTATGGCCACCGAAACCGAGCAGGCTGTGCCCAACGGTTTCGTGCAACTGGGCCTGGCGCCCGAACTGATCCAGGCCGTGGCCGACCTCGGCTACACCCAGCCGACCCAGGTCCAGTCCGAAGTCATTCCGCAGGCCCTGCCGACCGACGCCGAGGGCGGCGCGCCGCAGCGTTTCATCGACCTGATGGTCTCCAGCCAGACCGGCAGCGGCAAGACCGCGGCCTTCCTGCTGCCCGTGCTGCACACCCTGATCCAGCAGCAGGCCCATGCGGCCGAGAAAGAGCGTACCGCTTTCGAAAACGCCTGTGCCGAAGCCGCTGCCAAGGGCGAGCCGGCTCCCAAGCGCCCCAAGCGCCAGGACCCGACCAACCCACGTCATTTCAAGGCCGCCACTCCCGGTGCCCTGATCCTGTGCCCGACGCGCGAGCTGGCGCAGCAGGTGGCGCACGACGCCATCGAGCTGGTCAAGCACTGCCGCGGCCTGCGCATTGCCAACGTGGTGGGCGGCATGCCCTACCAGATCCAGATCGCCAAGCTGCAGAACGCCAACCTGGTGGTGGCCACACCCGGCCGCCTGCTGGACCTGCAGCGCTCGATGCAACTCAAGCTCGACCAGGTACAGTTCCTGGTGGTGGACGAGGCCGACCGCATGCTCGACCTCGGCTTCTCCGACGACCTGGCCGAGATCAACCAGCTGACGGCACAGCGCCGCCAGACCATGATGTTCAGCGCCACCTTTGCACCGCGTATCCAGCAGCTCGCCATGCGCGTGATGCACGACAACGGCGCCTCCGTGAAGAAGGTGCAGATCGACACGCCGCAGGAAAAGCACGCCAACATCAAGCAGGTGCTGTTCTGGGCTGACAACGCCCAGCACAAGCGCCAGCTGCTCGACCACTGGCTGCGCGATGCAGGTATCGACCAGGCGATCGTGTTTGCCAGTACCCAGGTGGAGTGTGACGGCCTAGCCAACGACCTGCAGCAGGACGGCTTCTCTGCCGTGGCGCTGCACGGTGCCCTGAGCCAGGGCCTGCGCAACCGTCGCCTGATGGCGTTGCGCCAAGGCCAGGTGCAGATTCTGGTGGCCACCGATGTGGCGGCGCGCGGCATCGACGTGCCCACCATCACCCACGTGTTCAACTTTGGCCTGCCGATGAAGGCCGAGGACTATACGCACCGTATCGGCCGCACCGGCCGTGCCGGCCGCGATGGTCTGGCGGTGACCTTTGCCGAGTTCCGCGACCGTCGCAAGATCTTCGACATCGAAGGTTACAGCCAGCAGAAGTTCAAGGCCGAGGTGATTCCGGGCATGGAGCCCAAGCAACGCATGCCCGAGCCGCGTTCCAACGCCGGCTTCGGTGGTCGCAACAGCCGTGGTGGCGACTTCGGGCGCGATCGCAAGTTCGGTGGCGGTGGCCGCAGCGGTGGTTTTGGTGGCAACCGCGGCGGCTTCGGGGCGGAGCGTCCCAATGCTGGCGGCTTTGGTGGTGGTTATGCCCAGCGCGATGAGCGCGGTGGCGATCGCCGCGAAGGCTTCAGCTACGAGCGCAAGGGTGGTTTCAACGACCGTTTTGCCGGCGATGGCCGCCGTGGTGGTGACGCTCCGCGTGGTGACTTTGGTGACCGCAAACCGGCGTTCGGCGCCAAGCCTGCATTTGCCAAGCCAGGCAATGGCGGTGGCAAGGTCTTCGTGCCGCGTGATGCAGCCAAGAAGCGCGCGCCGCGTCCTGCACGCTGATCAGCTTCTGACCTGACCCCAAGCCCGCCTGACCTTGCGTCGGCGGGCTTTTTTCATTGCAGGCGCAAAGCGCCTTCGGCGGTTGTGACGATGCGCTTGCCTGGGGGGAGCGTGAGGTAGGCCACGGCGTTGGCTGGCTCCAGGCCGAAGGTCAGGCTGGCCGGCCCGCGCGCGCCGCGGCCGCTGGCGAAGCCGCTGGTTTCGCTCAAGGCATTGAAGCTCAGCGAGACCTCGGTGTTGTCGCTGCATTTCAGGTTGATCGCACCGCTCTTGCTGGCGGTGTAGCGCATATTGCCCATGCATTGAAGACCACCGCCAGCACTCAATGCCACGGTGCCGGTGCGGTCAGTGAAGAGTTTCACCTCGCCGGACAGCAGTGTTTCATTCACCACGGCCAGTGCAGGCGCAGACGAGGAGATCAGTCGCATGCCGACGTCATTGATCTTGGCGCAGCCGGCCAGGGACAAAACGAGCATCAAGTGGGTGGTGAGGGCTTTCATAGCTCCAAGATGATAGGGGACAGATACCGGTTCAGTGAAATGAATTCCCGGGTGTTTGGCAGTCAATTGTCGTCATGGACGTGGTTGCGAGTCGAAAATTGTGGGCAATGCGGTGTGAATACTCCGTAAGATGCTTGGCATGATTTGGTGGTGTCGATCATGGGCGGTCAAGTGGATCTGGGTCAACATTCTGTCCCTGCTCGTTCTGGCCGGCATGGCGGCAACCAACCTGGACCGTCTCCAGCAACTGGCGCTGAGCCGCTACGGCGTCGAGGTGGCGCGTCTGGTGGGCGAGTGGCGTACCCTGCTGCCGCCAGTACCGGGGTCGAATGAGCTGGACAAGCTCGAACGCATCAACAACTTCTTCAACCGCCGTATCCGTTGGGTGGAAGACTCGGTGCTGTGGCAGCAGGACGACTACTGGGCTACCGTGCTCGAGACCCTGGGCAAGGGCGCGGGCGACTGTGAGGACTTTGCCATCGCCAAGTACGTGAGTCTGCTGCTGGCCGGTGTGCCCGAAAGCAAGCTGCGCCTGACCTACGTTCGCCTGCAGCGGCCGGAGCGCACCGAGCCGGAGGCGCACATGATCCTGGCCTACTACGCGACCCCGTCCAGCGAACCGCTGATCCTGGACAACTTCAACCCCGATATCAAGCCGGCTGCACAGCGGCCGGACCTGACGCCCGTCTATGCCTTCAACGCCACCCAATTGTGGTTCCGCGGACCCAACCCGTCCAGCTCGGATCCCACGGTTCGCATCTCGCGCTGGCGCGATGTGCTGGCGCGGCTGCAGGCAGAGCACACGTTATAGAACTCGACTTGAGGGAGCTGCACCATGTCACTGGTCAAACGTTTATGGATTGCCATCTGCCTGATCATTCTCGCCGCGGTACTCAGCGCGGGCATCATCAACATCCGTTCGGCCCAGCACTACCTGGAAAATGAACTCAAGGTCAAAAACCTTGACAACGCCACGGCGCTGGCCCTTACCCTCTCGCAAAGCGCCAGCGATGTGGTCACGGTCGATTTGCTGCTGAGTTCACAGTTCGACCTCGGCCACTATCAGCATATCGATTATCTGGGGCCCGATGGTCGTCTCATGGCCCATCGTGAGCGGACCACCCTGCCGCCGGCTGTGCCAGCCTGGTTCATGCGACTGTTCCCGATCGCACCTGAACCCGGTACGGCTGTGATCCAGCACGGCTGGACGCAACTTGGCAGCATCCAGCTGCGAAGTGACCCATCCTTTGCCTACGACTCCTTGTGGCACTCGGCACTGGAACTGGCCGAACTGTTTCTGCTCGGTGGCCTATTCGTTGGCGCGCTGGGCATGGTCTACATCCGACGCGTGCTTCAGCCGCTGCAACGTGTGGTGGAGCAGGCTGAAGCACTGGCCGAGCGGCGCTACCTTGAAATCCCGCCGCCGCGCACACGGGAGTTCCGTCTCATCATCGAGGCCATGAATCGGCTGGCGCACAGGACCAAAGTTCTGCTGGATGATGAAGCGACACGCCTGTACAAGCTCAAGACAGAACACGAGGTCGACGCACGTACCGGTTTCATGGTGGGCGAGGTCTTCCGCCGGAATGCGGCCGACGAGATCGAACGCGAGAGTACAAATCCACAAGGCCTGTTGCTGCTGGTGCGCATCGCCAATCTGGAGGAACTCAACCGCGAGATCGGGCGTCAGCAAGCCGATCGCCTGATCGGATTGATGGCGCAGCAAATGCGCCAGGCACTGCAAGCCCAAACGGGTGTGCATTACGGCCGCCTCGGCGCGGCGGAGTTCGGCATCCTGTTGCCGGGTCAGGGCGACAGCGCGGCTGTCTTGCAGCAACTCCATGCCAGTCTGCTGCAGGTGGAGCACAGCAACCTGGTGCAGCTCAGTTATGGCGCGACGTGTTACGAGGCGCACAGCGATCTGTTCGAGTTGCTGTCGGCTTGCGAGCAGCACATGGCACCAGTGGATGCTGAAAGACTGACGCTGCTGGTGTCAGGAGGAATGCAGCCTTCGCACTCGGCACGTGAGTGGGAGCAGATCCTGCAGGTGGCGCTGCGCAAGCACGAATTCCAATTGGCGCTCTATCCGGTGCGCGGCCGCAACAACAGCTACCTGCATACGGAGGCGCCGGCGCGGCTTCACTCCAGTGTGTGCGGTGAAACACTGGTGGCAGGTGCTTTCCTGCCTTGGGCACGGCGCCAGGGCCTGGTCGGGCAGGTTGATCTTGAAATCCTGGCGCAGACCTTGGCGACGGTCGAGCGCCATGGGCATGACATCTGCATCAATCTCGGCTACGAATCGGTTTGCGATGAAGGCTTGATGCAGCGCATCATCGACATGATGGAACAGAGTAAAGCGCAGTCTGCTCAGCTCTGGTTCGATGTGGGTGAAGAGATCGCTTTCGAACACCCGCAGGCCTTTGCTCGTTTCTGCGAGCGCCTGCGTCCGCTGGGGTGCAAGATTGGCATTGAGCACCTCGATCATCACGTCGGACACCTGGCGCGCCTGCACGGTCTGGGTCTGCATTACATCAAGCTCAGCCGCACCTTGGTGCAGGATGTGGGGCATGAAGAGACCGCCCAGGCGCTGCTTCGCGGTCTGTGCACCATCGGTCACACCATGGGTATGCTGGTCATTGCCGAAGGGGTGTCGCAGAGCGACGATGTGCCGCTCTTGTTCGACCTGGGCCTGGATGGGGTCACTGGCAGCGCTGTGGTCTGATCGTCCAGCCACGGTCGCCTCCAGCCTCGCCTGGCGCGGTGCAGTCCGTCATCAGGCCGCGATTGATTACGAAAGGCTTGTCCGTTGCGAAAGCGATGAGCTTGCCGCCACAAAGTGTGGATTCAACACGTCGGGCTTGCCATAGCGAACAGGTGTGCCGTCAAGTTTCAGCACGCAGCCCCCAGCGGCTTCCAGCACCGCTTGCCCGGCGGCGGTGTCCCACTCGCAAGTCGGGCTCAGCCTGGGGTAGAGGTCGGCGCTGCCTTCGGCAATGCGACAGAACTTCAGTGAACTGCCGGCATGCATCAGTTCGTGAGGACCCAGCCGGTTCAGAAAAGCCTGCGTTTCGGGATCCATGTGGCTTTTGCTGGCCAGTACCCGCAGCGTCCGGCCGGATCGCTTTTGTTCGGATGTGACACGGATGGCTTCGGTCTCCTGCGAACTTTGGCGAAAGGCGCCGAGACCGGTTGCCCCCCAGTAGGTCAAACCCAGCGCTGGCGCCACCACCACGCCCAGCACGGGGTGGCCATCTTCAATCAGCGCAATGTTGACGGTGAACTCGCCATTGCGAGCCAGAAACTCCTTGGTGCCGTCCAGAGGGGCCACCAGCCAGAAGCGTCCCTGATGCTGGCGGTGTACCTGTGAGGCGCCATCTTCTTCCGAGACGACAGGGATACCGGGTGTCAGGCGGGCCAGCGCCTGGGCGATTACCTGATGCGCAGCCAAGTCAGCCTGTGTCAGCGGGCTGCCATCGGCCTTGTGCTGAATGTTGTCAAGTGCTGGCATTGCCGCATAGACCGCCATGACGGCTGCACCAGCGTCTTGTGCGATGCGTATTACTTGAGGTTGTAAATTGTGAAATGTCATGGGCATGATTGGATGCTGTAGTGTCAGGTTCAAGTCCAAGCTGTCAATTCCCAGCGGACATGGTCTTCGCGTCCTTGGTAGCTGCGGTCCCCAATAATTAGGTATTCTCCCCAGACCTCTCGAGCGGCCCATCGGCCAATCTCCGGAACCAGCCAGACGATTTCCTTGCGGATCGAGTTAATCCGGGAAATGTCGTAGTGCTGCAGACGAATGAATTTCTCGATTCGCAGGGCATCGAACTGGCCATGCGGGAGGTAGATCTTTTCCCATGCCTTGACGGTGGTCTGGACATGAATCCAGAAGCGGAAGGAAAAATTGTCCAACCGGTAGTGGGTACTGATGGCGTTTGTCGTGCCGACGGCCAGTGATGGCGGCCAGATCGGGAGCGGACTTTCGTAATTCTGCACGAAGTCCCAAGTCGGATCGCGCAGGACCTGACCCCATTGAAGATGTTGCTCTTCGGGGAGCGTTTGCTGTGGACCGGCCGTTCTGCGAAGGACGATACGCGGTTCCAGGGCAACCACTTCCTCGCGTTTTGTTGCCAGCAACTGGCTGTTGTACCCATTGAACTTCTGGTAAGTCCATGAATGCCCCAAGGTAGGCGATCGTAATGGGGGCAGGCGGGCAGGCCTGCCGAGCGGTTCGGTACGGAGTGTACGGAGCGGTTGAAAGGCACATCCGGCAGGCAAAGCCAGTAGCGCCAGAACGGTTTTGCGTCTTGAGGAGTCCATGCGGCAACAGTAGCTGTCTGAGGAAGGAAATCAAACGGAAGCGGTCACGATAGCAGACGGTATCATTCCCTGGGACGTCTTTACCCAAGCCAACAGGAAGCACCATGAAACATACGCTGCCCAGCGCCATCTTGCGCCGTACCCTGATCGCCGCTGCCACGGCAGCCGTCTTGACCACGCCGGCATTGGCTGCCGACAACATCAAGGTCGGCCTGTTGTCCACACTGTCCGGCCCGGGCGCGGGGCTGGGCATCGACATCCGTGACGGTTTCCAGCTGGCAGTCAAGCTGAACGGCGGCAAGCTCGGCGGCCTGCCGGCCGAGGTGGTGGTGGCCGACGACCAGGCCAGCCCGGACGTGGGTCGCCAGACGGCCGACCGCCTGGTCAAGCGTGACAAGGTCGATTTCATGACCGGCATCGTGTTTTCCAACGTGATGCTGGCCGTGGGTGCGCCGACTTTCGCGGCCAAGACTTTCTACATCAGCGCCAATGCCGGTCCCTCGCAGTACGCCGGCGAGCAGTGCAATCCCTACTTCTTCAGTGCCTCTTACCAGAACGACAACCAGCACGAGGCAGTGGGCAAGACCGTCACCGACAAGGGGTTCAAGCGCGTGGCGCTGATCGCGCCCAACTACCCGGCGGGTAAGGATGCGCTCACCGGCTTCAAGCGCTTCTTCAAGGGGGAGGTGGTGTCGGAGAGCTACACGCCGCTCAACCTGCTGGACTACGGGGCCGAGCTGTCCAAGCTGCGCGCGGCCAAGCCGGACGCGGTCTACATCTTCCTGCCCGGCGGCCTGGGCATCAACTTCATCAAGCAGTTTGTCGGTGCCGGCCTGTCCAAGGACATGACGCTGTTCGGCCCCGGTTTCTCGGGCGACGAGGACGTGATCAAGGCCGTGGGCGAACCCATGCTGGGCATGTTCAACACCTCGCAGTGGGCGCATGACCTCGACAACGCTGCCAACAAGAAGTTCGTGGCTGCCTTCGAGAAGGAATACGGCCGTCTGCCCACGCTGTATGCAGCGCAGGGGTTTGACGCGGCACAGCTGATCGCTGCCGCGGTGCGCGACACCAAAGGCAAGGTCGAGGACAAGGCTGCCGTGCGCAAGGCCCTGGAAGCGGCCAAGTTCGACTCGGTGCGCGGGGCCTTCAAGTTCAACAGCAACCACTTCCCGGTGCAGGACTACTACCTGCGCGTCATCACCCGTGATGCCAAGGGCCGCATCACCAACCGCACGCTGGGCACGGTGTTCAAGAACCATGCCGATGCCTATGTGGGCAAATGCAAGATGGCGGCTAACTGAGATCGACGGATGGTGGCTGACCTTTGATGAGCGGTGTTCTGCTTCTGGAGCAGGCCTTGAATGGCCTGCAGTTCGGGCTCATGCTGTTTTTGCTGGCGGCGGGCCTGACGCTGGTGTTCGGCATCATGGACATGATCAACCTGGCGCACGGCTCGCTCTACATGGTGGGCGCCTACCTGGTGGCCGCGGCCACCGCCGCTTCGGGCTCGTTCTGGCTCGGGCTGACGGCAGGTGTTGCGGGCGCGGCGTTGTTCGGTGTGCTGCTGGAACTCACCGTGTTGCGTCGCCTCTACCAACGGGACCATCTGTCGCAGGTGTTGGGCACCTTTGCCATTCTGCTGATGTGCAACGAGGCGGTGCGCTTCATCTGGGGTTCGCAGCCGGTGCTGCTGAGTCCGCCCGAATCGCTGGCCGGTCCGGTGGCGTTGCTGCCCGGTTTTGATTACCCGGCTTATCGCCTGCTCATCATCGGCGTCGGGTTGGCGGTGGCGTTGTTGCTGTGGGTGCTGATCACGCGCACGCGCTTGGGCATGCAGGTGCGCGCCGGTGCGTCCAATCGCGAAATGGCGCTGGTCATGGGCACCAATGTGCGGGTCCTGTTCACCGCCCTGTTCGGTTTGGGTGCCGCCTTGTGCGCCGTGGCCGGCGGCATGCTCGGGCCGCTGCTGGCGGTGCAGGTGGGCATGGGCGAAAGCATCCTGATCCTGGCCTTCGTCGTCATTGTCATCGGTGGTATCGGGTCGGTGCGTGGCGCGTTGCTCGGCGCGCTGCTGGTGGGGGTGGTCGATACCGCCGGCCGCACGCTGATTCCCATGGCCTTCGAGGCGCTGCTGGGGCCCGAGGCCGCCAGCAACGCCGGGCCCGCCGTGGCTTCCATCCTGATTTACGTGCTGATGGCCGCCGTGTTGTTCTGGAAGCCGAAAGGTCTTTTTCCGTCCCATGGCTGATGCGCTGCTGAACTCTGCCGCGCCGTCTGCAGCCGTGGTGCCGCGCAGTCTGCTGGACCATGCGCTGTCACTGCGCTGGTCGCTGCCACTGCTGGCGGTCTTGCTGGTGTTCCCGTGGCTGGCACCGCTGATTGGCGGTGATTTCTACCTCGGTCTGGCGGCGCGTGTCCTGATCTTTGCGTTGGCAGCCAGCAGCCTGAACCTGATCCTCGGCTTTGGTGGCATGGTGAGTTTTGGCCATGCGGCTTTTATCGGCGTGGGCGCCTATACGGTGGGCGTGCTGGCGCAGGCTGGCATCAGTTCCGCCTGGCTGGTCTGGCCGGTCGCCATGGGCGTGAGTGCGCTTTTTGCGCTGGTCATCGGCGCCATCAGCCTGCGCACGCAGGGCGTGTACTTCATCATGATCACGCTGGCCTTCGCACAGATGCTCTATTACCTGGCCGTGTCCAACAAGGCCTATGGCGGTGACGATGGCTTGTCACTGCCCGGACGCTCGACCGTTGGCTTCGGTCTCGACCTGGCGGATGAACGGACTTTCTATTACGTCACTTTGCTTTTGGCGATGTTGGCGTTTGTCCTGATGTGGCGGCTGCTCAACGCGCGCTTTGGCCACACGCTGCAGGCCATCCGCGAGAACGCGCCGCGCATGGAGGCCATCGGTTTTCCTGTTTACCGTTTCAAGCTTGTTGCCTTCAGCATCGCCGGTGCGCTGGCGGGGTTGGCGGGCGTATTGCTGGCCAATCTGGGCAGTTTCGTCAGTCCGTCAATGATGCAGTGGAACCAGTCGGGGCTGTTGATGGTCATGGTCATCCTGGGCGGTGTCGGGCATTTGTGGGGGGGCGTCGTCGGTGCGGTGGTGTTCCTGCTGCTCGAAGAGGTGTTGAGCCACTACACCATTTACTGGCAATTTCTGCTGGGTGCCGTACTGCTGGCGGTGGTGCTGGCGGCACCCAATGGTTTGATGAGCCTGCTGCGCCGGAAGGACCGATCGTGAGCGGCGTGCTGCTTCAGGTCGAAGGCTTGCTCAAGCGGTTTGGTGGTCTGGTGGCCACGGACCGTGCGCAACTGGCCGTGCGTGCCGGTGAGATCCACGCGTTGATCGGCCCCAACGGCGCCGGCAAGACGACGCTGATCCAGCAACTCTCGGGTGCGCTGGCACCCGATGCCGGGCGCATCGTCTTGGATGGCATGAACATCACATCGTTGTCCATGCATGAGCGCGTGCACCGCGGTCTGGCGCGCTCCTACCAGATCACCAGCATCTTCGGGCGTCTGCCGGTGCTTGATAACCTGGCGTTGGCCTTGCAGGCGCGCCAGGGGAGCAGTCTGGGCTTCTGGCGTGCGGCGCGCGCGGACGTCCAACGTTACGCGCAAGCGGCCACGGTGGCCGAGCGCGTCGGTCTGGGTGGGCAGTTGCAGCAACTCGCAGGGGCCCTGTCCCACGGCCAGCAGCGCCAGCTGGAGGTGGGCATTGCGTTGGCCACCGGCGCGAAGCTCTTGCTGCTGGACGAGCCCATGGCCGGCATGGGAGCGGAGGAGTCCGAACGCATGGTGACGCTACTGCAGAGCCTGCGCAGCGAGTACACCCTGCTGCTGGTCGAGCATGACATGGACGCGGTGTTCCGGTTGGCCGACACCATCTCGGTGTTGGTGGCCGGTCGCGTGATCGCCAGTGGATCGCCACAACAGATTCGTGCCCATTCCGAAGTCCGGCGCGCCTACCTGGGCGATGATTTTGAAATGGCGGAGGTCGACGCATGACGGCCCTGCTCGAGGTTGAAAATCTGGAGACGGCCTACGGCCCCAGTCAGGTGCTGTTTGGTGTCAGTCTGCGCCTGGGTGCTGGTGGCGTGGCCACCCTGCTGGGGCGCAACGGCATGGGCAAGACCACCACCGTGCGCTCTGTCCTTGGCCTGACGCCGCCACGCAGTGGCACGGTGCGCTTTCTCGGCGAACGCATTGACGGCCGGAGCACGGACCGCATTGCGCGCATGGGGCTGGCGTTGGTGCCCGAGGGGCGGCAGATCTTCCCCAATCTGAGCGTGAACGAAAACCTGCGTGCTTTTGCAGCCAAGCGCAACGCGAGCCGGGACCCCTGGACGCTCGAGCGCGTTTATGCGCTGTTTCCCCGTCTGGCCGAACGCAGCCGCAACATGGGCAACCAGCTCTCGGGCGGTGAGCAGCAGATGCTGGCCATTGGCCGTGCGCTCATGACCAATCCGCACCTGCTGATTCTGGATGAGGCCACTGAAGGCCTGGCACCCCTGATTCGCGAGGAAATCTGGCAGTGCCTGGCGGCCTTGCGCGCGCAAGGGCAAAGCATCCTGGTGATCGACAAGTACGTGCAACGCCTGATCGAACTGGCCGACCAGCACACCATCATCGAACGCGGACGCGTGGTCTGGGCCGGCAGTTCGACGCAACTCGCTGCCGACCCGGGCTTGTGGCACCGCTATATCGGGGTCTGAGCGCGACCAGAAGCCCGGCCCGCCACAGGAATTGAGGCAGCGTCTATTTCCATCCTGACACTCAGGAAAAGAAAAATCTGGCCTAATTCTTGCGCATCAAGGCCATGTCTTGATGCCTGACAACACCATGCACCCCCTTGCGCCACTTCCTGCTCGTTCCCGTACAGACCATGTGTTCTGGCCGCGGCGCGCGCTGGTCGGGTTGCTGTGTGCAGGTCTACTCATGTGCCTGCTGGGTCTGCTGGTGAATGCGAAAACCTTGCCGACGCCGCCTTTGCAGTCAGTGACCGACATGGTGTCTGCCGCGCACGGGCACACGGCGACTATGCTGGCCTGCAGTGCCACGCAATTGCAAGGCACCTGCACCGATGCCGATCAAGGCGATTGGGCAGACCTGGATGTCTTGCCGGCTTTGCCCCTTGCCATGCACGTGTTGCGGGTCTTGCATTCGATCGAGACCCGGACGCCGTTGATTCAGGTGGGTGTGCAACCTGGCTTGCCACCACCACGCAGCCTGGGCTGATCTTTCCACTTTTGTTGTTGTTCTGAGGCGGACCGGCCATGCCGGTGTGCCGCCGTGGATATTTGCCTGTGAGTCCTAGCGTATGAGATACCTTGTCAACTGGAAACCCCTGATGTGCTTGCTGCTCTGGCCGGCGATGCATGCCTGGGCGCAGCCGGCGTCAACGCAGATGGCGAACTCAGCGCCCCACAACGGGCCATCGTTGAGCTTGCCGGAATTGATAAGCACCATCCTGGTGCACAACCCCGGCCTGCAGGTTGCACGCCGCGCGCGTGACCAAGCTGCGGCCGGTGTGAGCACGGCCGCTGCGCTGGCCAACCCCCGGCTGGAGTGGAGCGAAGGCCAGACCCAGGCCCGCTTGGCTTCGGCCAATCCTGGTCGGGTGCAGGGCTGGGCGCTGTCGCAGTTCATCGAAAACCCGGTGCTGCGGGGCGCGCGCATGGAGGCCGCCCGTGCCAACGAGCGCGGCAGCAGCCATCAGGTCGCCATCGTGCGTAACGAACTGGCAGCACAGGTTCAGCTGCGTGCCTTTGAATACCTGCTGCGCCGGGCCGAGGTACGTGCGACCACCGAGGACGTGGCCTTGCTGGAGCAGGTACGCGAACGCGTACGGTTGCGGGTGGAAAGCGGCGAAGCCGCGCGTTACGAGATCATCAAGGCCGATGCGGAAATCATCAATGCGCGTCAGCGCCAGCAAAACGCCACGCTGCAGGCTGAACAGGCGCTGTTGAGTCTCAACCGGCTGGCAGCCGGCCAACTGCCGGCACGCTGGAGCCTGCGCGGCGCGCTCGACGACGAGATTCGCCTGGGCGAACTCGACGAAATACAGCGCCAGGCGCAGCTCCACAACCCGGAGATCAAGGCGCTGCAAAGCCAGGTGGAGAAGGCACAGAGCCAGCAGCAGGCGGCACGCGCCAGCCGCTGGCCCGGTGTCGAGGTGCGTTACACCGAGTCGACGGATGTCGAACTGCGCCATGGCACGCTGGGCGTGCAGGTGCAGATTCCGCTGCTCGACCAGCGCAGCGGTCCGATGGCGGAAGCCGCGGCCGAACTGGAGCGTGCCCGCATCCGGCTGGAGGGGCGTCAGGCGGAAATGCGCCAGCAGGTCTTGCAGGCCTGGAAATCACTGGAGATGGCCCGCTTGCGTGTGGAAGCGCTGGGGCAGGGCGCCATGCGCGAGGCCGAGGCAGCGCTGCGTGTGGCCCAGGCCGCTTACCGTTTTGGCGAGCGCGGCATTCTCGATGTGCTTGATGCCCAGCGCGTTTTGCAGTCCGTACGTGCCGACCTGCTCGATGCGCGCTACCAGGTACAGGCTGCGCGCATTGACCTCGACTACCTCGCCGGCCGTTACGCCGAAGACAATCTTTGATTCCGAAGGACACGTCATGAGATTCGTTCCCCCCTTCACACTGCGACGAACCCGGCTGTTCGTCGCGGGGCTGGCTGTCGTAGCCGGCCTGATGACCCTGGCCGGATGCACGGACAAGACCGAGGCCAATGCGTCGGCGGCGCCCCAGGTGGTCAGCGATCCGCTGCTGGTGCGCATCAGCCCCGAGCAGGCGGCCAACTACAAGATCGGTCCAGTCGTGCTGGCCGACGTGGCACTGATCCAGGAGCATCCGGGTCGCATTGAAGCCAATGAGCGGCTGGTCAGCCGCATCGGCGCGACCGTCACCGGCCGGGTGACGCAGGTGCTGGCCGAGCTGGGTGATACGGTGCGCCCGGGGCAGACCCTGGCCCAGGTCAGCAGCCCGGAGCTGACCACCTCCCAGCTGGCCTATCTGCGTGCCAACTCGGGCCTGTCTCTGGCCGAACGTGCCGTGGAGCGGGCGCGCCAGCTGATCCAGGCGGATGTGATCGGCTCGGCCGAGCTGCAGCGGCGCGAATCGGAGCTGTCGATTGCGCGTGCCGAGAAGCGCGCGGCCGAGGACCAGCTGCGCCTGCTCGGCCTGCCGCAGGCCGCCATCGAACGCCTGCGTACCGAAGGCAGTCTGCATTCCGAGGCTGGTGTGGTGGCGCGGCTGGGCGGCGTCGTGATCGAACGCAAGGTGAGCCAGGGCCAGGTGGTGCAGCCTGGCGACCAGCTGTTCACCGTGGCCGACCTGTCCAGTGTCTGGGTGGTGGGGGCGTTGCCGGAGCAGGCGGCGCGCTCGGTGCAGCGCGGCCAGGTGGTGGAGATCGAAGTGCCGGCCATTGACCAGAAGTTCACCGGCCAGGTGGTGTTCGTGAGTGACACCATCCAGCCCGAAACACGCACGGTGGCGATCCGCACCCAGGTGGACAACGCCCGGCGCGAACTCAAGCCGCAGATGCTGGCCACGCTGCGCATTGCGGGCGCGACCCACAACACGCCGGTGGTGCCCGAAACGGCAGTGGTGCGCGAGAACGACCGCGACCACGTGTTCGTGCAGGTGGCGCCCAACAGCTTTCGCCTGACGCAGGTCGAGCTGGGGCCGGTCACGGCCAAGCTGCGGCCGGTGCTCAAGGGGTTGAGCGCAGGGGCGATCATCGTTACCGACGGCGGCTTCCACCTCAACAATGACCGTGCGCAGCGGCTGCTGACAGATGGCGCCGCACCTGCCACGGCCGGAGCGACCAAATGATCGCAGGCCTGATCCGCTGGTCGCTGCAGGAGCGCATCCTGGTGGCGGTGATCAGTTGCGTGCTGTTGCTGGCCGGTCTGCTGGCGGTCAAGCGCCTGTCGGTCGATGCCTTTCCGGATGTCACCAATGTGCAGGTGCAGGTGGCGACCGAGGCGCCGGGCCGACCGCCGACCGAGGTCGAACGCTTCATCACGGCGCCGATCGAGATTGCCATGACCGGCTTGCCCGGGCTGGTGGAAATGCGTTCGCTCAACCGCAACGGCGTGTCGCTCGTCACCCTGGTGTTCACCGACAAGACCGATGTCTACTTCGCACGCCAACTGGTGCTGGAGCGCCTGATGGAAGTCGGTCAGCGCATGCCCGCCGGTGTGACGCCGGTGCTGGGGCCGGTGTCGACCGGCCTGGGCGAGGTCTACCAGTACACGCTGGAGCGTGCCGATGACCGCGGCCCGGATGGCCGGCTCAAGCCCTTGTCGGAAGAGGAACTGCGCAAGCGGCGCGAGGTGCAGGACTGGGTGGTACGGCCCATGCTGCGTTCCGTGCCGGGGGTGGCCGACATCAACAGCCAGGGCGGTTTCGCCCGCCAGTACCAGGTCAAGGTTAATCCGGACCGCTTGCGCTACTACAGCCTGAGCGTCAAGGAGGTCCATGACGCGATTGCGCGCAACAACGCGAATTCGTCCGGCGGCGTGCTGCCGGCGCTGGCGGAACAGTACCTGATCCGGGGCGTTGGCCTGATCTCCTCGCTGGAGGACGTGGGCAACATCGCGCTCAAGGAGTTCCAGGGCACACCGGTGTATGTGAAAGACGTGGCCCAGGTGAGCTTCGGCTCCGAGGTGCGCCAGGGGGCCATCATCAAAGATGGCGATACCGAGTCGGTCGCCGGCATCGTGCAGATGATCCGCGGCGGCAACGCGCGCGAGGTGGTGACGCGCATCAAGGCGCGCGTCGCCGAGATCAATACCCGGCAGATGCTGCCCGACGGCTTGCAGATCGTGCCCTTTTACGATCGTTCGGAACTGGTCAACACGGCGATGAAGACCGTGGCAAAGGTGCTGGCCGAAGGTATCGTGCTGGTGATCGTCATCCTGTTCGTCTTCCTTGGCGACGTGCGCTCGAGCATCATCGTGGTGGCCACGCTGATCCTCACACCCTTGCTGACCTTCTTCGTGATGAACCGCATCGGCCTGAGCGCCAACCTGATGTCGCTCGGCGGCCTGGCCATTGCCATCGGTCTGATGGTCGACGGCGCCGTGGTGGTGGTGGAGAACGCCTTTGCCCGTCTTGGTGATCCGGCCCACGAGGGCAAGTCACGCGCCCGGGTGATCCTGGAAGCCGCATCCGAGGTCGGCAAGCCGGTGCTGTACGGCGTGGGCATCATCATTCTGGTGTTCCTGCCGCTGCTGAGCCTGCAGGGCATGGAAGGCAAGATGTTCGCACCGCTGGCGCTGACGATTGCGATTGCGCTGACCATCTCGCTCATCCTGAGCTTCACCATGAGCCCGATGCTGTGCAGTTTCATCCTCAAGGGTGGCGCCGAGCATGACACCTGGCTGCTGCGCCAGCTCAAGGCACCCTACCTGCGCATGCTGCACTGGTCGCTGGCACAGCCGCGCAAGGTCTTGACGGGAGCGCTGGTGGCGCTGGTCGGCAGCTTTGCGCTGGTGCCCTTCCTCGGCACGGCCTTCATCCCCACCATGCAGGAAGGGTCCATCACACCGGTGATCGTGCGTGTGCCGAAGATCTCGATCGAGGAGTCGATCAAGCTGGAAAGCCAGGCCATGCGTGCCATCAAGACCGTGCCCGAGGTGCAGACCGTGGTCTCGCGCCTGGGGCGCGGCGAGTCGGCATCCGATCCGGGGCAGCCGCACGAGTCAGACCCGATCGTGATGCTCAAGCCCCGTGACCAGTGGCGCGATGGAATGGACCAGGAAGCCATCGCCGCTGAAATCCGCGACAAGCTCAGGTTCCTGCCGGGTGTGGAGATCGCCATCAGCCAGCCGATTGCCGCGCGGGTGGACGAGATGGTGTCAGGCGTGCGCTCCCAGGTTGCGGTGAAGATCTTTGGTGACGACCTGGAGCAGCTGCGCAAGCTCGGCGACGCGGTGGCAGCCGCGCTCATGGCCACCTCTGGCGCCACCGACCTGCGGGTGGAGCGCGTCAGCGGCCAGGAGTACCTGACCATCCGCATCGACCGCTCAGCCATCGCGCGTTATGGCCTGAACGTCGAGGACGTCAACGCCCTGATCGAAATCGCGGTGCAGGGCAAGGTCGCGACCCAGGTGTACGAGGGGGAGCGCCGCTTCGACACCGTGGTGCGGCTGCCGGCCGCGTACCGCTCGGACGTGGAGTCGATCGGCAATCTGGTGCTGCGCGCACCCACCGGCGCCATCGTGCCGCTGCGTGACGTGGCCCACATCACGCTCGGCGACGGGCCAGCGCAGGTCAGCCGCGATGGCGGCAAGCGCCGGCTGGTGGTGGGCGTCAACGTGCAGGGGCGCGACCTGGGCGGCTTCGTGGCCGAGGCGCAGGGCCGCATCGGGCGCAGCGTGCCGCTGCCGCCGGGTTACGAGTTGTCCTGGGGTGGCCAGTTCGAGAACATGGAGCGCGCCATCGAGCGGCTGTCGCTGATCATTCCGCTGACCATCGTGGCGATCTTCTTCCTGCTGTTCATGCTGTTCAATTCGGTGCGGTATGCCGCGCTGGTGATCACGGTGCTGCCGCTGGCAGCCATCGGCGGCCTGGTGGCGCTGGCCCTCAGCGGCGAGTACCTGAGCGTGCCGGCGGCAGTGGGCTTCATCAACCTGTGGGGCATTGCCGTGCTCAACGGTGTGGTGCTGGTGAGCTTCATCCGTGAGAAGCGCGAGGCGGGACTGTCGACCGACGAGGCCATCCTGGAGGGCTGCACACACCGTTTCCGGCCCGTCATGATGACCGCGATGGTGGCGCTGCTGGCGCTCATCCCCATGCTGTTTTCCACCGGCCCCGGCTCGGAGGTGACACGCCCGCTGGCGGTGGTGGTGATCGGTGGCCTGTTCTCGTCGACCAGTCTGACGCTGCTGCTGGTGCCGGTGCTCTACCGCTGGTTTGAAGAAAAAGAAGTCGAGGCCTGAGAGAATCGAGGAAAAATGCCATGAAAGAAATCCGTGCCATCGTCCGCCCCAACCGCCTGCCGCTGCTGCGCGAGGCCTTGCGGGGCATTCCCAATTTTCCCGGCCTCACGCTGATCAAGGCCGAGGGCTTCACGGCCCCGGCGTCCGTGGGCAAACGTACGGTCAGGGAAGAACTGACCGACTACACACCGAAGGTCATGGTGACGGTGCTGGTGGACGACGACATGGTGGCCGAGATCCGCGACACCATCATCATGATCTGCAGCACGGGCCAGATCGGCGACGGCATCGTCTGGACGGTGCCGATTGCCAGCATGCACCGTATCCGCAACGGCTCGGACATGCTGGCCGAGGAGTAAGGCGTGGCGGTAAGGTCTTAGGCCATGCCGTTACGCCGTGCCAGTTCAACGAACAGGCCGGCCTGGTCCAGGTCGCTCAGGCCATGCTCCACGCCGTCGGCGTACAGCTTCTCCAGCAGGCCGGTGATGGGGGCATCGAAGCCCAGGCCGCTGGCTGTGTCCAGCGCATTGCGCATGTCCTTCAGTTGTACCGTCATGCGGCCGCGCGGCTCGAAGTCGCGCTCCACCATGCGCTGGCCGTGCACCTGCAGGATGCGGCTGTCGGCGAAGCCGCCGGTGATGGCTTCTTTCACCTTGGCCGGAATGGCGCCGCCTTTCTGGCACAGCAGCAAGGCCTCGGCCACGGCGCCGATGGTGATGCCCACGATCATCTGGTTGGCCAGCTTGGCCAACTGGCCCGCACCCGCAGGACCGACCAGGGTGGCGCGGCCCAGTGCTGCGAACACCGGCTGGGCGCGTGCGAAGGTGCTGGGCTTGCCACCGGCCATGATGGCCAGCGAGCCCTGTTCGGCGCCGATGGTGCCGCCGGATACCGGCGCGTCAAGGTGCGTGATGGCGTAGTCGCCCAGGCGTTCGGCATGGGCACGGGCCTCGGCCGGCTTGATGGACGACATGTCGACCACCACGGTGCCCGGTTTCATGGCGTTGGCAACGCCGGCGCCAAACAGCACCTGTTCCACCACCTCGCCGTTCTCCAGCATGGTGATGACAATCTCCGCTTCGCGAGCGGCTGCGGCCGCGGTGTCGTGCACGGTGGCCAGGGTTGCCAGGCGTTCCGCCTTGTCGCGGCTGCGGTTCCAGACGTGGACTTCATGTCCCGCTTCGCACAGACGGCGGGCCATGGGAAATCCCATCAGCCCGATGCCCAGAAAGGCAAGTTTCATTCTTTTCTCACTCCCTCAAACATGCGTTCCATCTCGCGTCGCACCTGGTAGGCATGGGTGTTGGTATCCATGGCGACATCGTCCCAGCACAGGCTTTGGCCTTTTTTCACCGGACGCACCAGCTTGACATTGTGCGCCAAGCCCAGCGGCAGGCCGCCCAGCTGCAGCGAGGTGCTGGCCGGCAGCAGCTTGCCCCAGACGGTGTAGCCGCCTTCGCCGTCGAGCATCTCGCCGGGCTGCAGGTCGCGCTTGGCGGTGGCCACCACGTCGGCGTTCCAGCAGGTTGCCACGCCGGTGGGCTCACCACGCAGGGCGACAGAGGCGACCGAGACCCCCACTTCAAGGCCAATCAGGTGCCAGCGTTTGTAGAGCGTGAAGTAGCGCCCGCTGGGGTCGGTGTGGGCGTTGTATTCCTCGAAGCAGTTCTTGATGTACTCGGTCTCGGCTTCCACCGTGACCCACACGCCCATGCGGATGTCGTAGGGAATCTTGCGGCCATCGGCCTCCAGCGAAGAGATCACCTCCACCATGCCCTTGCGCTCCAGCACGCCACCTTCGCTTTTCGGCCGGGTCACAAAAGGAATGTCTTCCACGCTGGCCGGCGGGTAGAGCAGGCCGTTGCTGGGCACCGTCAGGCCGGTGGCGTTGGCCACCGCCGTGCTTTCGATCGAGGGCTTGGAGCCGTCGAGGAAGCTGTTGAACATCTTGGGGTTGAGGCCGCCGCGCGCCGCCTGCTCGGGCGTCAGGCCATAGTTGCCCCACACGGTCTCGGGCGTCGATTCACTGAAATGCGGCAGCCACTTGTGGCCGCGCCCGGCCGCCACCACCGGGAAGCCGCAGGTGCGCGCCCAGTCCACCAGATCGCAGATCAGTGCCGGCTGGTCGCCGAAGGCCAGCGAATAGACCACCCCGGCCTGCGCCGCACGGCGCGCCAGCAGCGGGCCACAGAAGGCATCGGCTTCCACCGTGACGTTGACCACGTGCTTGCCATGGGCGAAGGCCTCCAGGATGTGGTCCACTGCGGCAACCGGGTTGCCGGTGCACTCGACGATGATGTCGATCTGCGGATGCGTGACGACCGCCTGCCAGTCATCGGTGATCCAGGTTGCTCCTGTTTTGATAGCGTCTTGCGCAGATTTCGCCTGGGTGGAAGCAAGATTCCATCCGACACGGGCGAGGTTGGCGCGTGCGGCGTCGGGTGACAGGTCGGCAATGGCCACCAGCTGCACGCCGGGCGTGCGCGGAATCTGGGCCAGGTACATGGAGCCGAATTTGCCGGCACCGATCAGGCCGACACGGATCGGTCGCTGTTCGGCGGCGCGCTGCTGGAGTTTGGCGTGGAGGTTCATGAAACAAGAATACCGCGACTTGTTCTTCTCAGGGTTTCCCCTTGCCGCAGGCCACGCACCGTCGAACAGTGGGAGTGTGACAAGATCAAGCCCTGCGAAAATGTTCAGAACACAGATTGGAGATCGCGAATGGCTTCTTGGGACAAGCAATGGCTGGACCGCATGTACAACAACCGGGCGCTGGTGCCTGAACACGCTGCCCACTTCGCCCAATGGGCAGATGCCTCTGACGATGTGCGTGAGGTCCATGCACACACGCTGGATGTCGCTTATGGCGATGGACCGATGGAAACGCTCGACATCTTTCCGCGTTCGCGTCTGGCGCCGCAACCGGCTCCGGCCGCCGGTGCGCCGGTGGTGGTGTTCATCCACGGCGGCTACTGGCGTTCGCTCGACAAGGCCGAGCATGCCTTCATCGCCCCGGCCTTCACCAACCAGGGGGCTTGCGTGATGATCCCCAACTACGCACTGTGCCCGGCGGTGACCATTCCCGAGATCACGTTGCAGATGGTCAAGGCGCTGGCCTGGGTCTGGCGCAACGCCCGCAAGTACGGCGGCGACCCGAAGCGCATCCATGTGGTGGGCCATTCGGCGGGGGGCCATCTGGCGGCCATGCTGCTGAATTGCCTCTGGCCGGCTTATGCCAAGGACCTGCCGGCCGACCTGGTGAAAGGTGCCCTGTCCATTTCCGGCCTGTACGACCTGGAACCGATCATGCACACCCCTTTCCTCAAGGACTCGCTCAAGCTCACACCCGAGCAGGTCCGCCTGGCCAGTCCGGCTCGGCTCGCTGCGCCGAAACAAGGTGTGCTGTACACCGTGGCCGGGGGCGACGAAAGCGCCGAGTTCATCCGCCACAACCGGCTGATCCAGCAGGCCTGGGGCAAAAAAGTGGTGCCGGTGTGCCGGACCCTTCCCGGCAAGAACCATTTCAGCGTGCTGGAAGACCTGACGGCACCTTGGACCGACCTGTACCAACTGGCGAGCCGGTTGGTCTTTGGCAAGGCGTGAGCTGACGCTTTGGCGGCCTGTTCCGTCCTTTTCTCCGGCAAGGATGTCACGGGAGGGTTGATGTGTTGCAGTTGTCGTCTGGGCCTGCTGACGTGCCATGCACTCCACAGGGGTGACTGCCCATGAGTTTGCTCGACCCCCGATCGGTGATCGTGATGAGTGCCTTTCTGGCGCTGGTCGCCATGCTGATCCTGGTATCACTACGCCGCAGCGTGTCGGCGCAGATCAGGGGAATGGGCGAATGGATCGCAGCGGATTCGGGGTTCCTGCTGGCCGTGGTGCTGCTGAACCTGCGCGAGAAGGTGCATCCCTTCTGGGGGGTGGCGGTGGCCAATACCCTCATTGTCGTGGCGGTGCTGCTGTTTGGCCGCAGCCTGAGGCGCTTCTACGGCGAGCAGCCCGCCATCCGGCCGCTGGTGTTGGCCGGGGCGGCCTTTTTCACCGTCGTGACCGTCATCACTTTGGCGGCGGACACCTATGCGTTGCGCCTGGCCGTGGTCACCGCTTCGCTGTTGTGTGCTTTTGCCCTTGCCTTGTGGCACCTGTCGCGCCATGCCAAGGGGACGTTCGGCGAGCGAGTTACCCAGCTGGCGCTGGCGCTGCCTGCCGTCGGCATCTTGCTGCGCCTGCTGACGGTCGGTGAGGTCGGGGTTGAGTCCGGCCTGTTCCAGCCGTCCCCGGTGCAGTCGTTTTACATTGCATCGCTGGGGGCGGGTGTTCTGCTGGCAGGGGTGGGTTTCATCCTGATGATCAACGAACGCACGCGCACCGAGCTGGAGAAGCTGGCGCGCCGCCTGGAGCGGACGACGCAGAAATTGCGCCAGCAGAACGAGATCAAGTCCAAGTTCCTGGCTTATGCCGGACATGACATCCGCCAGCCCCTGCAGGCCATCCATCTGCTGCTGGGCGGCCTGATCGAGTCGAATCTCGATGCCAGACAGCAGAAGACCGCCCACCTGATCGAGTCCTCCGTCTTGGCGCTCACAGATCTGCTCAATACCCTGCTGGACATTTCCAAGCTGGAAGCCGGTGCCATCAAGCCCAACCTGAAGCCGGTCGATCTGGAGCTTGTCCTGGCCCAACTGGTGCAGGAGTTCATGCCGCAGGCCACTGCCCAGGGACTGAGGCTGCGCCTGCGCTTGCCTGCCGAGGAGGTGACGGTGCTGACCGATGAACAGCTGCTGTCCTCGATAGTGCGCAACCTGCTGGGCAATGCCATCAAGTACACGCCGCAGGGCGGTGTGCTGGTGGCCGTGCGGCGAGTTCCCCAGGGGTTCAAGCTGCAGGTGTGGGACACCGGCATCGGCATTGCTGACGAGCACCTTGCGCATGTATTCGATGAGTATTACCAGGTGGGCAATCCACATCGGGATCGCAGCAAGGGCCTGGGTCTGGGGCTGGCCATCGTGCACCGGATGTCGACGCTGCTCGACATGCCGCTTGCATGTCGCTCCCGGCTGGGCAAGGGCACCGTCATGGAAATCACCCTGCCGCAGGGGACCCGCGCACGGGCGAAGCCGGATGCCCCTGGCGATACGGCCGGCGCGCTGGACCTGCGCGGCAGCCGGGTGGTGGTGGTCGAGGATGCCGAGGAGGTGGCCCGGGCGCTCGCCGCGTGGCTGCAGGCCCATGGGGCCCAGGTCGTCCACTTCGCCTCGGCGGAAGAGGCGCTGGCCGAGCCCGGCATCGAATCAGCCGACCTGTACCTCAGCGATTACCGGCTGTCGGGCCGGATGTCCGGTCTTGATTTCCTCCAGACGCTGCGCTCACGCTCGCAGGGGGGGGTGAGGGCCGTGCTGTTGACCGGCGATACGTCCAGCCAGTTCATCGGACAGGTGGCCGCCAGCGGCTGGCCGATCCTGTTCAAGCCCGTCAACCCGCGGGAGTTGCGGGCGGTGCTCAAACTGGTACGTGCCGCTGCCTGGCAGCCGGACCTTGCGTGAGTGCGCGCCGGATGCGCGGCAGGCCGGCACTCTTTCCCTAAGGATTTGCTGA
>NZ_BCWP01000013.1 GCF_001592265.1 Curvibacter delicatus NBRC 14919
TAAATACTTTATCTAAAGTAAATTAATAATAGCTTTTATTTTCTATTGGGCGCATAAAAAATGTGCACATGCATAAAACTCTTAAAGTAAAGGTGTGGCGCGGCAAAGAGGTCGGGGGGTTCACAACTTACGACGTACCACGTAACGAAAGCCAGACTGTGCTGGATGTCGTTACCTTTATCCAGCGCAATCTTGAGCCGTCATTAAGCTATC
The DNA here is from genome assembly GCF_001592265.1 of Curvibacter delicatus NBRC 14919. Taxonomy (GTDB): domain Bacteria; phylum Pseudomonadota; class Gammaproteobacteria; order Burkholderiales; family Burkholderiaceae_C; genus Hylemonella; species Hylemonella delicata. The sequence goes on from NZ_BCWP01000013.1 coordinate 214, forward strand.
GGTTTGCTTGCCGCGTGGGCATGTGTGGCTCTTGTGCCATGACCGTCAACGGTCAGGCGCGCTGGACATGCCGCACGCACATCTCCAAGGTGGCGCGAAACGGCGAATTGGAAATTGCACCGCTATCGAATTTGCCGGTGATCAAGGATCTCGCAACCGATATGCGTGAGTTCTTTGATAAATGGGCACGCGCCAAGGGTCAGTTCAAGGGCGCACTGACCCGCCATGATTCTTTTGCCAAGGTCGAGCCGGCTTCGAACGAACGGAAGGCGGCCGACGCTGGTATTGAGTGCATAGGCTGCGGCATCTGCTATGCATCCTGCGATGTGGTGAGCTGGCGGCCTGACTACCTTGGCCCGGCTGCGCTCAACCGCGCGTGGACGCTGGCCAACGACGTGCGAGATGTGCAGCAAGGCGAACGGCTCCGTGCGGTGGCCGGGGACGCGGGCTGTCATTCATGTCACACGCAGGGCTCATGCACGGAGCGCTGCCCTAAGCAGCTCGCGCCCACGCTGTCCATAGCCGGCCTAAAACGCAGGGTGGCCAAGGCGGCCGTGCGGGGTGAGCTGTGAGCGCCGTCCGTGCGGCTGGGGTCACGCAAGCCAAGCGCTGGTATTGGCAGCGGATCAGCGCAATGGTGCTGGCGTTGTGCGTGTTGGTGCATCTGTCGGTCATGGTCTATGCCGTACGCGGCGGGCTTAGTGCTGCCGAAATCCTGGGCCGCACACAGGGCAACTGGGGATTTGCCGCGTTTTACGCTGTGTTTGTCGTTGCCTGCGTGGTGCACGTGCCGGTGGGCCTGGCCAACATCGCCTGCGAATGGTGGGGAATGAGAGAGCCCGCTGCACTGTGGCTCTCGCGGGCGTTCGGGCTGCTGTTGCTCGTGACGGGCCTGCGCGCCGTGTACGCGGTGGTGGCAGTATGAAGCGCCGCAACGATCAACGCGCCCGCTCTCACCCGGCCTACTGGGCCTTTTTGATGCATCGTCTCTCTGGCCTCGGCCTTGCGGCTTTCCTGCCGCTGCATTTCTGGGCGCTGGGTCAGGCGTTGCATGGCGCTGCGGCCCTCGACGGTTTTCTGCGGTTTGCCGACCAGGGCTTCTTCAAGTTCGCCGAATGGGGCCTGGTGGTACTGCTGGCGCTGCACATGATGGGTGGCGTGCGCTTGCTGCTGATCGAATTCGGGAGCACATCGGGACTGCGCAAGGACTGGATCGCTGGCGCGGTGGGGTTCGCCGCTGCCGCCGGAATGGCCTTCGCCCTTTCCCTTTTTTCCTGACATCGCGCAGGCTACGCAATGCCTGTTTTTCACAGCAAGGAGACAACGATATGACCCTTACCCGACGTTCAGCCTTCGGCCGCGTTTTTGTGGCCACCGCCATCATGCTCGCCTCGTGGGGGGCCATACCCGCCACGGCGCAGGATCGCTGGCCCACCAAGCCGGTGCGCATTGTCGTTCCCTTTGCAGCCGGCGGCTCCACCGACGCGATCGCACGCATGGTAGGCCAGAAGCTTGCGGTGCTTTGGGGCCAGCCCGTCGTGATCGAAAACCGTGCAGGGGCGGGAGGTAACTTGGGCGCTGACGCAGTGGCCAAATCCAAGGCCGATGGCTACACGCTCCTGATGGCTTCAGGCAGCATCACGATCAATCCGTACATCTACAAGAGTATGCCCTTCGATACCAAGAAGGATCTGGTGCCGATCACGAATGTCGCCAGCGGACCAATGTTGCTGGTCGTGCCCGAGCGCTCGGCGGTCAAAAGCGTGAAGGAGTTGATTGCGCTGGCCAAGACCACGCCGGGTGCTGTGACTTTTGGCTCCGCCGGCGTGGGTAGCCAGGTGCACCTGGCGGCTGAAAACTTCGCCAATGCAGCTCGCATCGAAATCAACCATGTGCCCTACAGGGGAGAGGCGGTCGCCTACAACGATCTGATTGCTGGCCAGATTCACATGATGGTGGGTAACTTTGCAGCCGCCTCCGCATTGCTTGGCAGTGGCCGGCTGCGCGCGTTGGCCGTTACCGGCAAGGAGCGCTCGCAACAGCTGCCAGACGTTCCCACCGTTTCCGAAAGCGGGGTGCCGGGTTTCGAGAACTCCGGCTGGTTTGGTTTTTTTGCTCCCGCCGGAACGCCTCAGGACATTCTCTCCAAAATACAGAGCGACACAGCCAAGGTGCTGGCTGAGTCCGACACAAAGGCGCGCCTGTACGTTCAAGGCATGACCCCGGTGGGCAACACCTCGGCCGAATTTGCGAAGGCGATGGATGCAGAGTCCAAGCTTTGGGCTGCCGTGGTGAAAAACCGAAATATCACCACCAACTGACGCGAGGAGAACCCAATGAAGATTGACTTGAAAGCGGTGGAAGAGGCCGCCATGACGCTGTATATCCGCGCGCTGAAAGTGCTGCCACCGGATATTAAGGCGGGACTGGATCGTCTGACCACCACTGAAACGGCAGTTACGGCGAAAAGCGTTCTGGCGACCATGGTGACGAATATTCAGGTGGCGGAAGATACGACTAACCTCTTATGCCAGGACACCGGTATTCCCATTTACAACCTGCTGATCGGTTCGAATGTGCAAATTGACGGCTACGCGCTCAAGCAGGCGATACGCCGCGGTTGCGAGCGAGCAACCCGCGAGCATCCCTTGCGTTCTTCGGTCGTGCATCCGCTTACGCGCAAGAACAATCACACATCTTGCGGCATCGAGGTGCCGGTGATTCATATTGACTTTAGCGGGACACCCGACATGCTGGAGATCGAAATGATTCCCAAGGGGAGCGGTTCGGAAAACAATTCGTTTCTGAAGATGGCCATTCCGGCAGAAGGCATAGACGCGATCAAGACCTTTGTGATCGATTGCGTGCTTGCGGCCGGCGGCAAGACCTGTCCGCCGACCATCGTCGGCGTCGGCCTTGGCGGTACGTCTGATTTGAGTGTGGCTCTGGCCAAGCGTGCGGCAACCCGCGAATTGGGCAGCCGTTGCAGCGATCCGGAAGGCGCCAGGCTGGAAGAGGCGTTATCTGCTGCGGTGAACCAGCTGGGCGTGGGCCCTCAGGGTCTGGGTGGAGACTCGACGGCATTTGCGGTGCAGATCGAACTCGCCGCGACGCACATCACGATGAATCCGATCGCAGTCAATATGCAGTGTCATTCGGCGCGGCGCGCCCGCGCAACGTTTACCCCAGCGGGCGTGAGTTACGGCTTTTAAGGAATTTGGCATGGCGCATTACGAACTCCCGACGCCGGTCACTGAGGCGCAAATCCGGCAGCTGCGCATCAACGACACGGTCACTTTGCAGACAACGCTATTCGGCATCCGCGATGCGACTCAGATCCACATGTTCGACCACGGCCGCAAGACACGGTTCGATCTGAACGGTCATGCCGTGATACATACCGCGCCGAATGTGCAGCAGGTGGAGAAGTCCGCCGAGTATCCCGCAGGCTATAAGCCGATATGCATAGGCACAACGACCTCTGACCGAATGGAGCGCTTTACCCGACAGCTCATGACCGACTATGGCGTGCGCATGATCATTGGCAAGGGGGGCATGCGCGACGGTTCGCTGTCCGCATTCAGAGACCTGGGTGGTATCTATCTGGCGATAGTCGGCGGAACCGCCGCGCTGGAGACGACCTGGGTAGAGCAGATTGAAGATGTGGATATGGACGACTTGAACCCGGAGTCGCTGTGGAAATTCCGGATCCGGAATTTCGGTCCGCTGCTGGTGGCCATGGACAGTCATGGCGGCAGCCTGTATGACGTGCTCAGGGAAAGCATGGCCGGGAAAAGGGCCAAAGCGCTGGCCAGTCTTGGAGTGAAAGCATGAACGTTAAACGACTACAGACCGACATTCTGATTCTCGGTTCCGGAGGCGCCGGCCTGTTCGCAGCCTTGCATGCGCACCAGACGGCATCCGATTTGTCGATCACCGTCGCCGTCAAGGGCTTGCTCGGAAAATGCGGCTGTACCCGCATGGTGCAGGGGGGTTATAACGTTGCGCTGGCCGAGGGTGATTCGGTCGAACGCCATTTTATGGACACGATTGAGGGCAGCAAATGGCTGTCTGACCAGGATCTGGCCTGGACCCTGGTGACCAAGGCGGTCGAGCGGGTGCATGAGCTTGAAAACGAACTCGGTTGCTTCTTCGATCGCAATCCCGATGGCACTGTGCACCAAAAAGCCTTCGCTGGCCAAACTTTCGACCGCACCGTGCACAAGGGTGATCTAACCGGTATCGAGATCATCAGCCGGCTTTCCGAGCAGGTATGGTCGCGCGGCATAGCGCGGCTCGAAGAGCATCGCGCGATCGAGCTGATCAAGACGGCAGATGGCAGCGCGCTCGCGGGCGTGCTGATGCTCGATATGCAGGACGGTGGCTTCGTTTTCGTGCAGGCCAAGGCCGTGCTGCTCGCCACCGGCGGCGGCCCGACCATGTACAAGTACCACACCCCCTCCGGCGACAAGTCCTGCGACGGCCTGGCGATGGCGCTCCGGGCCGGTTTGCCGGTGCGTGACATGGAGATGGTGCAGTTCCATCCCACCGGCCTGCTCGCCGGCACCGGCACCCGCATGACTGGCACAGTGCTCGAAGAGGGCTTGCGCGGTGCTGGCGGCTATCTGCTCAATGGTGACGGCCAGCGATTCATGGATCGCTACGATCCGCGGCTTGAGCGCGCTACGCGAGATATTGTTTCACGCTCCATTTTTTCCGAGATGCGCGCCGGCCGCACGTCGCCGAACGGCGGCGTGTACATCCAGATGTCGCACCTGGGGCAGGAGAACGTGCGCAAGCAGTTCAAGGGCATGGTCGAGCGTTGCGGCGACTGCGGTTTTGACCTGGCGGGCGGCCTGGTGGAAGTGGTGCCGACGGCCCACTACATGATGGGCGGCGTCGTGTTCAAGGCCGACTGCACCACGGCGCTGACCGGATTGTTCGCCGCTGGCGAGGACACCGGCGGTGTGCACGGCGCGAACCGGCTCGGCGGCAACGGCGTGGCCAATTCCACGGTGTTCGGCGGCATTGCCGGCGATAGCATGGCGGTGTGGGTGCAGGAGCACGGGAGCCTGCGCGAGCCGGATGAGGCTGCCATTGAACAAAGCGTTGCCTGGCACCTCGCTCCGTTTGCGAATGCGCCCGGCAACCTCGAAGCGATCCGTGAGGCGCTGTTCGATTGCATGTGGCAGGACGTCGGCATCCTGCGCACCTCAGAAGGTCTGCAGCGCGCGCTCGTCACTCTGGCCGAGCTCGATGCGCGGCTTTCGCGTACCGGCGTGGCTGATGGCGACCGCGCGTTCAACCTGAGTTGGCACGACTGGCTCAACCTGAAGAGCCTGATCGCCGTGAGCCGCGTGATCGCAACCTCCGCGCTGGCCCGCGAAGACTCGCGTGGTGCGCATTTCCGGGAAGACCATCCGCACACCGGTGACCTGGCAGGCTCCAGCTACATTGTCGTAACGCAGGCAGGCCAAACGCTTTCGATGCGCCGTGAGCCAGTCCACTTCACCCGCGTCGGCCCCGGCCAGACGATCCTGGGGGAAGAGCCGGAAATTGTCTCTTGATTAGAGCGGCACTTATGGCTTTTGCTTGTGGGGCGAGGAGCAGTTCTCACTCTGCGGTGGCCGAAGTGTTGAGCACTCGGTTGCCTTCGGGCTACCGGGCGGGCACTGCAATGGTGGCGGCGCCTGCCGCGTGCGCGCGCCAAAGCAGAGCGGACAGCGCGTGATCGACCTGCCCTGGATCACGCTGCTGAGCGCGGCGCTGATCGTGACGGTCGCGTACACCGTGTACGGCCTGACCGGATTTGGCGCGGCCATCATCGCGATTCCGCTACTGGCGCACTTCTTTCCGCTGCGCTTTGCAGTGCCGATGATGCTGATTTTTGATCTTTTTGCCGGCTTTTTGCTCGGCCTGAAGAATCGTAAGCACCTGGATAAGCAAGAGCTGCTGCGTTTGCTGCCGTTTCTGTTGCTCGGTATGGCGGCCGGCGTGACGCTGCTTGTGCAGGCCAGCGAACGGTGGCTGTTGCTGGTGCTTGGCACTTTCGTGCTGAGCTATGCCAGTTGGAGCCTGCAAAGGAAGGTGGCGCCTGCACCCGTTTCGCCGGGATGGGCCATGCCTGCCGGCGTGATCGGCGGCGCCTTCACCGCGCTGTATGGCACCGGCGGACCGATCTACATGATCTACCTAGCACGGCGCCTGTCCGACAAAACCGTGATGCGCGCGACCATTGGCGTGTTGATCTTCGGTACCGCCTTGATCCGGCTCGTGCTCTTCACCGGCAGCGGATTCTACTTGCAACGCGGCCTGCTGCCTCTCGCATTTGCGTTGCTGCCCTGTGCACTTTTAGGCTATCTGGCGGGTAGTCATCTGCATGCACACATGCCCCCACAGCGCGCGGTGCAGGCCGTGTGGCTGCTGCTGATTGTCGGCAGTACAAGCCTGCTTTGGCGCGGCCTGACTATGTCCTGAGGGCTGGCTTTAAGGCGAAGAAGGCGTCGCGCACCGTGGAAAACTGGTGAATGCCGCCCTAAATCAGCCTGGTGTGCTTGAGTGCGCCGGCCCGGTTGACTGGCGCACCACCAGCGCCACGTCGATTTCCGTGCTGCGCGGAAACGCCTCGCCGCGAATCGCGGCCACGAGACGGTCGGCGGCGGTCGTCCACATGGCTTCGGTTGGAACCCGCACCGTGGTCAGGGCGGGTCGCAGATGGCGCGCCATCTCCAGGTCGTCAAACCCTACGATGGAGAGATCGGATGGAACCTGCAAGCCCAGGCTGGCCGCTTCCAGCATGGCACCAAAGGCCAGCACGTCGTTGCCACAGATCACCGCCGTGGGAGCTGGCTTTTGCGCCATCAGTTGGCGCAGTCCTTCTCGCGCATCGGCCAGGGCATAGGGGCGCTCCACCAGGCGCTTGCTTGGCAAGTCCAGTCCTGCCGCCTGCAGTGTCCGGCGCACGCCTTCGACGCGCTGCGTGGCACGGTCATTGTTTCGCGTCACACCGGCCAGCATGGCGATGTGGCGATGCCCCAAGTCAATCAGGTATTGAGTCGCCTGGGCCATGGCCGCGCTATTGTCGAAGCCGACGCTGATGTGTTCGCCGTCCGGTTCGTACACCATCACATGCACGCAAGGCAGGTCGCGCTGGCGCATAAAGCGCAGCAACTCGGCATGCTGGCTGAAGCCGCACAGCGCCAGCGCATCGGCGCCACGCGTTACCAGGTTGATGGCCTGGCGCATTTCATTCTCTATGTCGTAGCCGCTGGTGGCGATTAAAAGCTGCATGTCCGAGAGCGCCAGGCGGCGCTGCAGCGCATCGATGGCCTTGGCAAAGATGGCGTTGTCCACGGTGGGGAATACCGCGCCCACCGTGCCGGAGCGCCGGAGCATCAGGGCGCGCGCGCCAGCATGCGGCACGTAGCCTAGCCGCGAAACCGCCGTCGTAACTTTCTTGCGCAAGGCTTCGCTCACCGACTCTGGTCGGTTCAAAACACGCGACACCGTGGCGGTCGAAACGCCGGCCATGCGGGCGACATCGTCAATTGTGGGATGGCTATTGTCGGTGGTGGTCATGCAGGATTAAATGTACGCGCTTGCAGGATCAAATCCGGGCAAACAGTCCTCGGGTTAACGCTTATAAGTCAGTGCTTTTAGCAGATTGACAGCATCTGCGATAAAAGGAAATAATGAAAGCGCTTACAAATACATTGCAGGAGACTTCCTTGACAACTGCGCATACGGTTCCACTTACGGCTCGCTGGCTAGACCGCGCCGGTTCACGTTTTCCTGCGATGGGCCGGGCGGCACTGCGCGTGGCCGTGGTGCTGGGTGCCCTGCTTGTGGTGTGGTGGGGCCTGACTGACGCCACGGGTCTGATTTCCAGTATGCGTTTTCCCACGCCAGCCGAGACCTTCGCCGCCTGGCGGCAGATCTTGGTTGAAGGCTATAGTAACGCGCGCTGGCACGAGCATGTGCTGCGTAGCATACGGTTGGTGACGATCGGTTTTGTGGTCGCCTCCACACTGGGTGTGGCCTTGGGGCTGGCTATGGGCGCCAGTCGCACGGTAGAGGCGCTGGCCAATCCCGCCTTTCTTTTCCTGCGCCCCATACCGCCGCTGGCCTGGATTCCACTGGCCATTGTGTGGCTCGGTTTGGGTGATGCGGCAAAAGTGATGGTGATTTTCGTGGCCGCCTTTGTGCCTTCGGTCATTAACACCTTCAGCGGTGTTCGCCAGATCGACCGTCCTCTGTTCGAGGCCAGTGCAATGCTAAACATCACCGGCTGGCGATACTGCAAAGAGGTTCTGATTCCGGGCGCGCTACCCAGCATCTTCACCGGCCTGCGCCTGTCGCTGCAAGCGTCGTGGACCACGCTGGTCGCGGCTGAACTGGTGGGGGCCATCGCGGGCCTGGGGCAAATTCTGAACCAGGGATCCCAAGACATCTACCCACCCATGATCCTCGTCGGAATGATCAGCGTGGCCCTATGCGGCTGGCTGATGACACTGGTTTTGGGCTGGCTTGAGAGGCGCGTCATGCCCTGGAGGAGTCAATAATGTTGCAGCCACGTTTGCCTGCGGGCCGCTTCTGGGCGCTAACTGTGGTGGGCGCTGTCGGTTTCGTCTTCTTGTGGTCCGCCATGGCGGCGTCAGGATGGATGCCACGCACTTTTCTGCCGGCTCCATGGGAGATCCTAGAGCGGCTGGTCCAGTTGACCCGTGAGCCCTTTGCCGGCCACACGCTGCAAATTCACCTGGTTTCCAGCCTGCAGCGTTTCGCCATGGGCTTCATTCTGGCTGTGTGCGTTGGTATCCCGCTGGGTTTGCTAATGGCCTGGTTTCGCTGGATTGACAAGATTGTCGGACCCTTGTTTGAAGCGGTACGTTTTGTTGCCCCGATTGCCTGGGTGCCGTTTGCCGCGCTGTGGTTCGGCACTGGCATCGGGGGGCCGGTGCTGATCATTTTCATGGGTGCGCTGCCGCCTGTGCTCATCAACACTTACCGCGGCGCCAAATACGTGGACCGCAAGTATATCGAGGCATCGAGCATGTTGGGAGCGGGGCCATGGCGCGGCATCACGCAGGTCATGCTGCCGGCGGCGGTGCCGTCCATTGTGTCGGGCCTGCGCATCTCGGCCGGTCTGGCCTGGCAATCACTGGTAGGCGCTGAGTTGATCGTGGCGTCCAGCGGCGTAGGCTATTTGATGGTCAAGGGGCAGGCGGGCCTTTCCACCGCCACGGTGATGAGCGGAATGATCGCCATTGGCATCGTCGGCCTTGTCATTGACGTGCTGCTGCGGCGCGTACAGCAATTCATTGAAACCCGCCGCGGACTGTAAAGCGGCCTCTAAACAACGTTCCGTCAAGGAGACCTATGGCCATCATCCAATTCAACAACGTGGAGCGTACGTTCCGTCAGGGCAACCAAGACTTTGTTGCTCTCAAAGGGGTAAACCTGGAGGTGGGCGACCGCGAGTTCGTCGCCGTCGTGGGGCCGTCGGGCTGCGGCAAGACCACTTGCATGCGTATGGCTGCGGGCCTCGAGCATCCGAGTGGCGGCAACGTAATGGTGGACCGCGAAGTGGTCACCCGACCCGGACCGGACCGGGCGGTGGTTTTTCAGCAGTTCGCGCTATTCCCCTGGAAAACCGTCTGGGACAACATCGAGTTTGGGCTGCACTCTTTGAGTATCGCCTCGGTGGAACGGAAAAAGCGCATCGAGCATTACATCGAACTCATGGGCCTTAAGGGCTACGAAAAAGCTTACCCGCACCAGCTGTCGGGCGGCATGCAGCAGCGGGTGGCGATTGCCCGCGCCTATGTGCTGGACCCCAAGGTCTTGCTGATGGACGAACCTTTCGGCGCGCTCGACGCGCAAACCCGCGTGGTGATGCAGGAAGAACTGGTGCGCCTGGCACGGCGCCATCCCCGCACCGTGTTGTTCATTACCCATGCGGTGGAGGAGGCTGTGTACCTGGCTGATCGCGTGGTGGTGATGTCGCGCCGGCCCGGCACCATCCGGGAAATCATCGACATCAAATCCGTCCGCGAAGCCGAGGGCTGGGACGCCCTGCCGAGCATCGAGGATGTGATGGACCAGCCGTCCTTTGTTCACCTTCGCACCCAGATCTGGAAACTGCTGCGCGAGCATCAGGGTAAAGACGTCCACTGACGTTTCCGTTTTTTTGTCCACCAAACCGTTCTGAGGAGACTTTCATGAAAAACCCATTGCGCAAAACCCTGCTGGCCGCCTTCATCGCCATCACCACTGTGGGCGCACAGGCACAGGCCCCGCTGGTCGAAATCAAGGTCAGCTACCAGCCGGCGCTGTACTGGGCCTTGCCCTTCTTCGTCGCCACCGAGAAGAACTGGTGGGCCGAAGTGGGGCTCAAGCCCGTGTTCAGCATCTTTCCCGCCGGTGTGCCGCAGATGGCCGCTGCTGCGGCCAAGTCATGGGACGTGGGCGGCACCGGTTCGGTGCCTGCCGTGCTCGGCCATGTGCGCTTTGGGGTCAAGACCATTGGCCTGACCAATGACGAATCCGACGCCAACGCGTTGATGGTCAGCAAGACGGTGGCCGACCAGATCGCCAAGAACCCGGCTTCAATGAAAGGCCAGACAATCTTGCTCACCAGCAATTCCACCGGAGACTATGCGGTGCAGTCGTGTCTGAAGAAATATGGCCTGACCAAGCAGGACGTCACTATCAAGAACATGGGCCAGGCCGAAATCATCTCGGCCCTGGCCTCTGGCGGGGCCAACCTGGCCGGGCTGTGGGCGCCCAACACCTACGCGGTGGAAGAAAAAGCCGGCGCCACCCAACTGTGCTCGGGCAAGGACGGCGGTGCCATCGTACCGGGCGCCCTGATTGCACGCGGCGAATACGCCGAACAGAACCCCGAGAGTGTAGCCAAATTCCTCGCGGTCTATCTGCGTGCCTGGTCGTGGATGAATGCCAACCGACCCGAAGCCGTGGCGATGATGCGTAAGTTTTATGAGCAAGGCGGTGTAAACATCACCGACGTCTCTCTGCAGAAGGAATTTGCCAAGCGCCCAACCTTCAGTCTGGAGCAGCAGATCGCTCGCATGGACCGCAGCCGCGGCAATTCCGACATGGATACTTGGTTCGGTCAGATTTCCACCTTTATGCGCGGCACCGGCGCCATTAACACAATTCCGCTGAGCAGCGAGTACATCACCGACGCCTACATGAAGCGCGTCAACGCTGACCCAAAACTGCGCGAATTCGCCAACCGCGCCAAATAAACCGCCGGAAGTGCATAAACGCCCAGCGTTGACGTGCTTCCGCTTTTTTTAAGCCCTATTTGTAAGCGCTTACATATTCGCTTGGTTTTCGCACAAGTGGCTGTTGTTTACCGTAATTAAAGGAGATTGAAATGACCGTGACCTACCTGAAAAAAGCCGACAAGACGCCGGACACCGAAACTGCCAGCGCGCAGCAGGTGGTGACCACCATGCTGGCTGAGATTGACGCCAAAGGCGAGGACGCCGTCCGCGCCTACGCCAAACAGCTCGACAAGTGGGAGGGCGACATCGTGGTGCCGCGCGCGGAGATAGAGCGACGCAGCGCCGAGGTGCCTGCCCAGGTGCGGCGTGACATCGACTTTGCGATCAAGCAAGTGAGTGATTTCGCGCTCGCGCAGCGCGACTCGATGCGTGAGTTCTCCGTGGGCTTGCACCCCGGCGTTACTGCCGGGCAGCGCGTGCTGCCCGTCAATGTGGCCGGTTGCTACGCACCCGCCGGCCGCTACGCGCACATCGCCTCGGCCTACATGGGCGTGGCCACCGCCAAGGCCGCCGGTGTGAAGACCATCATCGCCTGTTCTGGACCGTTCCGCGGCGGGCCGATGCACCCGTATGTGCTCTATGCGTTCGACCGGGCCGGCGCCGACGTCATCATGACGCTGGGCGGCGTGCAGGCGATTGCCGCCATGGCCTACGGCCTTTTCTCGGGCAAGCCCGCGGATGTCATCGTCGGCCCCGGCAACAAGTTCGTCGCCGAAGCCAAGCGTACGCTGTTCGGCAAGGTGGGCATCGACGTGTTTGCCGGCCCGTCAGAAGTGGCGGTGATTGCCGACGACAGCGCCGATGCGGCGATTGTCGCCAGCGATTTGGTAGGCCAGGCCGAACACGGCCATGAATCGCCGGCGTGGCTTTTTAGTACCTCCAGGACGCTGGCCGAGAAGGTGATGGAGCTGGTGCCGGTATTCATCGACAAGCTGCCGCCGACAGCGCGCGATGCTGCCGCCAGCGCCTGGCGCGACTACGGCGAAGTGATCGTTTGCGACACCCGCGAGGAGGTGGTGGAAGTCTCGGACCGCTACGCCAGCGAACACCTGGAAGTGCACACCCGCGATCTCGATTGGTGGCTGGCCAACCTCACCTCCTACGGCTCGTTGTTCCTGGGTGAAGAGACCACGGTGGCCTTTGGTGACAAGGCCAGTGGTCCCAACCATGTGCTGCCGACGAAGGGGGCAGCGCGCTACTCGGGCGGTCTTTCGGTGCACAAGTTCATGAAGACCCTGACGTGGCAGCGAATGACACGCGAAGGCGCGCGCGACATTGGGGAAGTCACCGCTCGCATCTCGCGCCTGGAAGGCATGGAAGCCCATGCACGTACTGCCGACGACCGGCTGGGCAAATACTTTCCTGGCGAAACGTTTGAGTTGGGCGAGTCGGTGTCCGTATGAAGATTGAGAAGTTGTTTGACCTATCGGGCCGCCGTGCGGTGGTGACGGGCGGCAATTCCGGCATCGGTGAGGCCATGGCACGCGCGCTGGGTCTGGCGGGCGCGCAGGTGCTGCTGGTGGCGCGCCGACAACGCGAGCTGGATGCCGCCGCCGCGCGCCTGCGAGCCGAGGGTATCGCGGTCAGCACGCTGGCTGCGAATCTTGCCGACGCGGCAGCTGCGCGGCAGGCCGCGATCTCGGCCGAGGCGTCGTTTGGTGCGGTGGATATCCTTGTCAACGCGGCCGGCATCAATATGCGTCAGCGATTTACCGAGGTCACGCCCGAGAGTTGGGCCACGCAGATCGCGCTGCACCTTGCTGCGCCTTTTTTCATGACGCAGGTGCTTGCGCCCGGCATGAAAGAGCGCCATTGGGGCCGCATAGTCAACATTGCCTCGCTGCAAAGTTATCGCGCATTTGCCAACAGCGCGCCCTACGGTGCTGGCAAAGGCGGTGTGGTGCAACTAACGCGCGCCATCGCGCAGGAATGGTCGCCATACGGTATCACCTGCAACGCCATTGGCCCGGGATTTTTCCCGACGGCGCTCACGGCCGCTGTGTTCGACAACGCCGAGTTGGCGCAGCGCAATGCCGCGCAAACCTGCATTGGCCGCAACGGCGAACTGACTGACCTGTACGGCGCCACCGTGTTCCTGGCGAGTGACGCCAGCGCATATATCACTGGGCAAACGCTGATGGTGGATGGCGGCTTCACTGCGCGTTAAAACTTACAAAGGATGGATTGATGAAAGCCCTCGTTTACACCCAACCGAAAGAACTCCAATTGCAGGAGCGCCCGCAACCTGAGCTGGCCGACGGCGAAGTGGTGCTGAAAATCGACGCCGTCGGCATCTGTGGCTCCGATATGCATGCTTGGAATGGGCACGACCCACGCCGCAAGCCAGGGTTGGTGCTGGGCCATGAATTCGTGGGTACGGTGACCGAGTCGGCCGTGCCCGGTTTTACGCCGGGCACGCGCTTTACCGGCAACCCGCTCATTACTTGCGGCGTGTGCGACTACTGCGTGCAGGGCCGTAACAACCTCTGCTCCGACCGCACCATGGTGGGCATGACACGCCCCGGGGCTTATGCGGAGTACATGAGCATTCCGGCCGCTTCGCTGATCGCCATGCCGCAGGACATGTCCGATGTGGCGGCCGCCCTCACCGAGCCGGCGGCCACCGCCTGGCATGCCATCAACTTGTCCATGCGTGTCCTGCCGCGGCCCGTGCACGAGTGCTGCGTGTTGGTGATCGGCGGCGGCGCCATCGGCATGCTGGCAGGATTGCTGCTCAAGCACCTCGGTGTTGTCCGGCTCACCATCAGCGAGCCCAATCCTTTACGTCGCGAGACCTTGCAGACCTATGTCGGCTGCGAAACCCTGGATCCACGCCAGCAGGCGCCCGCCGAAAACCAGTACGACTACGTGCTCGATGCCGTGGGCGCCAAGGTGACGCGCCAGCAAGCCTTGGCCGCCATCAAGCCCGGCGGCGTGATCATGCATGTGGGCCTGCAAGACTGGGCCAGCGAAATCGACATGCGCAAACTCACGCTCGCAGAAATCACGCTCTTGGGAACTTACACCTACACCACGGCCGATCTGCGTGCCACCGTGGCGGCTCTGCATGCGGGCGTGTTTGGCGACCTTGCCTGGGTCGAACAGCGGCCGCTGGCGGAGGGGCAGCGTACCTTCGAAGACCTCGACAAGGGGCGTACCGCAGCGGCCAAGATCGTTTTACGGCCCTGATTCGCTGCAGCAAGGTTTCACCAGCCTTCAGGGCTGCCAGGTCTCTGTTTGTGTGAAGTGGGCCGCCGGTCCGCACGGCGCCGCGCGCCACCTGGCGAAAAGGCGTTCTTTTTTCTATTTTCAAGAGAGGAAACACTAATATCGCCAATAAGTCATATAGATGATATAGTTGACTTTGTGATTCGAAAGATCGACACGTCCCCAAATTTTTTTGAAGGAGCAAGCATGATTCACTGCGTATTGCACGACCCCAACGACAGCGTCGCGGTCGTGGTCACTGAAGGCGTCAAAGCCGGCCAGACCCTCACCGCGCTCATCCTCGATGAGGACCGCACCATTCAGATTCCCTGCGCGTCCGACATTCCGTTGGGTCACAAGGTCGCCATGAAAGACCTTGCTGTAGGCGACACGGTCATCAAGTACGGGACCGACATTGGCAAGGTGGTTGCTGCCATCAAGACCGGTGAACACGCCCACGTACAGAACATCAAGACCAAGCGCTGGTAAGCCCTCGTAGATAACGTTTCAAGGACTATCGTCATGTCATTTCTAACCAAAGACTCATCCTTTTGGGGATTCCGCCGCGAAAACGGCCGTGTGGGCGTGCGCAATCACGTCTTGATTCTTCCGCTGGACGATTTGTCCAACGCGGCTTCTGAGGCCGTGGCTTATGCCGTCAAGGGCACGATGGCCATCCCCCATCCTTACGGCCGCCTGCAATTTGGCGCCGACCTGGACCTGCACTTCGCAACCCTGATCGGTGCTGGTTGCAATCCCAACGTGGCGGCTGTCGTTGTCATCGGCATTGAAGACAGCTGGACCAAGAAAGTCGTAGACGGGATCGCTGCGACCGGAAAACCAGTAATCGGCTTCGGCATCGAAGGTCACGGCGATCACGAGACCATCATGAAGGCGTCCAAGGCTGCAAAGGAATACGTGCAGTGGGCCACCGAAAAGCATCGCGTGGAATGCCCGATTTCCGAGCTGTGGGTGTCCACCAAGTGCGGTGAGTCCGACACTACCTCCGGCTGCGGCGCTAATCCCACCGTGGGCGATGCATTCGACAAGCTGCACGCGCTGGGTACCACGCTGGTGTTTGGTGAAACGTCCGAGTTGACGGGCGGCGAGCAGATCGTGGCCAAGCGCTGCGCCAATGGCAAGGTGCGCGAGGATTTCATGAAGATGTTCAACCGCTACCAGGACATGATCCAGCGCAACAAGACGACCGACCTGTCCGAGTCGCAGCCCACCAAGGGCAACATTGCGGGCGGGCTGACCACCATCGAAGAAAAAGCCCTGGGCAACATCCAGAAGATTGGCCGGAAGTGCACCGTCGACGGTGTGCTCGACAAGGCAGAGCGCCCCAGCCACCCCGGCCTGTGGTTCATGGACTCGTCCTCCGCCGCCGCCGAAATGGTCACGCTGTGCGCGGCCTCGGGCTTCGTGGTCCACCTCTTTCCCACCGGCCAGGGCAACGTGATCGGCAACGCCATCGTGCCGGTCATCAAGATCTGCGCCAATCCGCGCACTGTGCGCACCATGAGCGAGCACGTCGATGTTGATTGTTCAGGCTTGCTGCAACGCGAGCGCACCATGGACCAGACCGGCGATCAGCTGCTGGAAGTGATGATGCGAACCATCAATGGTCGTTTCACCGCCGCTGAAGCGCTGGGCCACCGTGAATTCGTGATGACCCGTTTGTTCGAGAGCGCGTAAACCCCGCGAACGCGCGGCGACTAGCCGCGCGTCAATTGAATGGCACGCGGCTCCCCGCGTGCTGGATCCAATCAATGTTTTGTCGCCCACTGTTTTTCTGGAGAGTCGCATGAATACTCGCCGCAACGCGCTTCACGTCATGGCGGCCGCCCTGGCGGCCGTTCCGCTGGGCGCCCTGGCCCAAGCTGACTACCCGAACAAGCCGGTTCGCTACATTGTGCCGTTCGCCGCAGGCGGACTCACCGATGTGATGGCACGCCTTGTCGGGCAGAAGCTCACTGAGCCGCTCAAGCAACCCGTGGTGATCGATAACAAGCCGGGCGCCAACGCCAACCTGGGCGCCGACATGGCGGCCAAGTCGGCAGCCGACGGCTACACCTGGCTGGCCATCACGCTGACCCATGCGGTGAACCAGTCGTTGTTTCCTGGGTTGCCCTACAGCCTGGAAAAAAGCCTGACGCCGGTTGCTCATCTGGCGACAAGTCCCTTGGTGCTGGTGGTCAACGCGAGTAATCCGGCCAGGAATCTGCAGGAATTTCTGGCGCAGGCCAAGGCCAAATCACTCAATGGCGGTTCGTCGGGCAACGGCACGCCGCCGCACCTGGGGCTTGAACTTCTGGCGCTGAACGCCAAGATCGATGTGCAGCATGTTCCCTACAAGGGCGGCGCCCCGTCGCTCAACGACCTGCTGGGTAGTCAGCTTGATTTCATTGTCTCCAACCTGCCTGAATCGCTTCCCTACATCAAGGGCGGCAAGCTGCGTGCGTTGGCCGTTACGTCGGTAAAGCGACACGCCCTGCTGCCAGACGTACCAACCTTTTCTGAAGCCGGGTTGGCAGGTATGGAAATCGAGAACTGGACGGGCCTGGTGATGCCGGCCGGCACGCCCAAGTCCATCGTCGACAGGGTCGCAGCCGAGGCGATCAAGGCCGTCAAACTTTCCGATGTGAGTGAGCGCGTGGCCGGCATGGGCTTTACGCCCACCGGCATGGGGCCGAACGAATTCGGTGCCGTCATTCAGAAAGACGTGGCGCGTTGGCGCGAAATCGTCAAGGAACGCAACATTAAGGCGAACTAACGGTTCGGCCAAGAAGCCGTGCGCTTCAGGCAAGAGTGCTTTCGTACCCTTTGATCAATAGGTCGGCTTCAGCGATTAAAGCTGAAGCAACCAACATCTGTGTTTCATAGCCGGTTCACCGGTTATTTCTTTAGCCCATCATGAAGAAAATCGTCATCACCGAGTTCATGGACTTGCCTGCGGTCGAATCGCTCAAGCCCCAATTCAACGTCGTCTATGACCCCACGTTGGTCGATGACGCGGCCCGCCTCGTCGCCCTGGTGCAGGACTGCGACGCACTGGTGGTGCGCAACCGGACCCAGGTGCGCGGCGAGCTGCTGGCGGCGTGTAGGAAAGCCACCGTCATCGGCCGACTGGGCGTAGGGCTGGACAACATCGACGTGCCGGCTTGCGAAGCCCGCGGCATGAAGGTGATCCCTGCGACAGGTGCCAATGCGCTGGCTGTGGCCGAATATGTGATTGGCACCACCATGGTCTTGCTGCGCGGCGTGTACCAGGCCAGCGCAGAGGTTACCGCCGGCGCCTGGCCGCGCGCGGCACTCTCCAGTGGCCGTGAAATATCAGGTAAGACGCTGGGCCTGATCGGCTTTGGCGGTATTGGCCGGCTCACCGCCCGCCTGGCGCAAGGCCTGGGCATGCAGGTGATTGCGCATGACCCGATGCTGAAGAGAGATGACGCGGTGTGGGCGCAGACCGGTGTAAAGAGCGCTACGTTGGAGGAACTGCTGGCCCAGGCTGACGCCGTCAGCCTGCATGTGCCACTGACACCGGAAACCAAGAACCTACTCTCAAGCGAACGCATCGCCAAGATGAAGAAGGGCGCCATCGTTATCAACACAGCGCGCGGCGGTATTACTGATGAGGCCGCTGTCTCCGCCGCCATCAAGACTGGCGCGCTGGGCGGCGCGGCCTTCGATGTGTTCGAGCCTGAGCCGCTGAAAGCTGGCAACCCCTGGGTCGGCTGCCCCAACGTCATCCTCACGCCGCACGTGGCCGGCGTCACCGCCGAAGCCAACGAGCGGGTCTCCACCCTGATCGCCGCCGAAGTGGCGAAAGCTCTAGGGGTCTGACCATGGCACTTCACACCCTTGACCAACTGCAAACCCTGACCCAACGCGCGCTGGAGAAAGCCGGTGCCTCCGCCGTCCAAGCCGCGCCCACCGCCCGCGCGCTGGTGGCGGCCGAGGCGCAGGGTCTGGCCTCACATGGCCTCTCGCGCGTTCCCATGTACGCCGGTCATATCCAAGCAGGCCGCGTAATAGGCAATGCGCAGCCGCGCATCCAGGCCGAGCGCGCTGGCGCGGTGCTGGTGGATGCAGGTAATGGGTTTGCCTTCCCGGCCTGCGAACTGGCGGTAAAGGAAGCGATTGCCCGCGCCAAAAACTGCGGCATTGCCATTGGTGCCGTCTGTAACAGCCACCATTTCGGCGCCGCGGCCTACCACCTGGAGGCGGTCGCCGCCGCTGGGCTGGTGGGACTGGCCTTTGGCAACTCACCTGCCGCCATGCCGGCTGCGGGCGGCAAGCGCGCTATCTTCGGCACCAACCCCATTGCCGCGGTGTTTCCGCGCCAGGGCGCCAAGCCGGTCACCATCGACCTGTCGTTGTCAGAAGTGGCGCGCGGCAAGCTGATGGTGGCGGCCAAAAAGGGCGAGCCCATCCCGCTGGGCTGGGCGCTGGACGCCCAGGGAAATCCCACCACCGACCCGGCCAAAGGCCTGGAAGGCTCCATGCTGCCGGCGGGCGGCACCAAGGGGGCGATGCTGGCCTTGATTGTGGAACTGCTGGTCACTGCGCTTACCGGCTCGCAATTCGGCGCTGAGGCCGATTCCTTTTTTGTGAAGGAAGGCAACCAGCCCAAGCTGGGCCAGGTTTTTATAGCGATCGATCCGGGTGCTCTGGCCGGTTCTGCCACCTACGTCGAGCGGGTTGAGGCGCTAATTTGTGCCATGCTGGTGGACGACGGTGTGCGCGTTCCGGGCTATCGCCGCTTTGACCTGGCCGATCAGGCCACCAGCCAGGGAATCGAGGTGACCGAAGCGACACTCGCGCCCGTGCGCGCCATCGCAGGGTGATCCCGCACGCCCGCGCCGCGAAATCCGTGCCAGGCGCTCACGCTTTTTTCACCGCCAATCTGCCGAGCTTGATGGTCTGCACAGTGATCGCGCTGGCAGCCACGTTTCTTTCCTTGATGCATGCACGGACCGCAAGCACAGGGCAAATGACATGAGTGCAACCCCCGATGCCAAAAAAAACGTCGTGCCCATGGCTCAACTTGGTTCGCCTCTGCAGCAACTGCTGCTCTTTCTCCCTGGTGCCGCCCTGTCCTGCGTGATCGCCATGGCCGCCACCTTTGTATCCACCCTGCATGGTGGTCCGCAATTGCTGTACGCCTTGTTTTTTGGGGTGGCGTTTCACTACCTGAGTCAGGATCCGAAAGCCAAACCGGGTATTGAGTTCTGCTCGCGTACCGTGTTGCGCCTCGGTGTTGGTTTGTTGGGTGCGCGCATCACCGCGTCCCAGATTGCCGGATTGGGCTGGTCGACCGCCGCCATTGTGATTGCCGCCGTGGTGACTACCATGCTGTGCGGCAGCCTGCTAGGGCGGCGCCTGGGCCTGACGCGGGCGCAGGGCGTGTTGTCGGGCGGTGCGGTCGCCATTTGCGGTGCTTCCGCCGCGCTGGCGATTTCATCGGTGCTGCCGCGCAACAAGGAAAGTGAGCGCTTCACCCTCATGGTGGTGGTGACGGTGACCGTGCTGTCCACCCTGGCCATGGTGGCATACCCTCTGATCGCTAAAGTGTTGCACCTGCCGCCGGAGTTGGCGGGGCTGTTCATCGGCGGTACCATTCATGACGTGGCCCAGGTTGTCGGCGCGGGTTACATGTTGAACCATGAAACGGGTGACTATGCCACCATCGTCAAGCTGTTCCGGGTGTCCATGCTGGCCGTGGTCGTGGTGATGGTGTCCAGCATGTTCAAGAAAGAGCGTGAGCAGTCCGAGGATGGCACGGCCGTGGCCAAGCAGGCGTTGGTCCCCTGGTTTTTGTGGGTATTTGTGGCCCTGGTGGCGCTCAACTCCATGGGCGGTGTGCCGGTGGTCGTTCAGCAGGGCCTGAGTGATGTGTCACGCATTTGCCTGGTTGTCGCCATTGCGGCTCTGGGCATCAAGACTTCGTTTCGGCAATTGGCCCGTGCAGGCTGGAAACCGTTCACCCTGCTGCTGGTTGAAACCCTGTGGATGGCCGCGTTTGTGCTGGCTGCGATTTATCTGAGACCTTGAGCGGACTCTCGGCGTCCGCCCGACCCCAGTGCCTTTCCCGTTCCATGTCGCTATTAATCAAAAGAGAGACAAAACATGTACACGCAAGCCCCTCGTCAAATCGCCCCAGCGATGGTGCCCTCGGCGCTCAACCGTCGCCACCTGTTGGCGGGCAGCGCCAGCGCCCTGGCCGCCCTGGGCCTTGCCAGCTGGAGCACCGGCGCAGCAGCCCAGGCCAAAACGCTGCCGGCTTACGTTGCCTGGAAAGATGCCAACAGCACGATCGTGCACAGCGCCACCACCATCGAGACCAAGCGCAGCGCCTTTGGCACCAGCGTCATCACGCCGGCCGAGCAACTCTACATCCGCAACAACCTGCCCGCGCCCGATGCCTCGATCGTGGCCGACCGGGATGCCTGGGAGATCAGCATCGAAGGGGTCGGCAATCCGCGCAAGGTGAGCTTGCGCGAGCTCAAAACGCTGGGGCTTGAAACCGTGGCCATGGTGCTGCAGTGCTCCGGCAACGGCCGCGGTTTCTTTCCCAGCAAACCCAGTGGAACACCCTGGACCGTTGGCGCGGCCGGTTGCGTGGTCTGGAGTGGGGTGCCGGTGCGCGCTGTGGCCGAGGCGCTGGGCGGTGTGGCGGGCGGCATGCGCTTCATGACCGGCACGGGCGGCGAAAAGTTGCCCGATGGGCTGGATCCAAAAAGCATCATCGTCGAGCGCTCGGTTCCTGCCTCGGCCATGGCCGATGCCTTGCTGGCCTGGGAGATGAATGGGGCGGCGATCCCGCTCGCGCACGGCGGACCGCTGCGTCTGATCGTGCCCGGCTACACCGGTGTCAACAACATCAAGTACATCAAGCGGCTGGCGTTCACCGCGCGGGAAACCGACGCCAAGATCATGTCGCACGGCTATCGCATTTCCCCACCGGGCGGCCAGGGCGATCCGAACCAGCCTTCGGTGCAGGAGATGAGCGTGAAATCCTGGATCAACTCGCCGGGCCCCGACAGCGCGCTTCTTGGGACAGGGCGTGTGCAGATCAGTGGTGTGGCCTTTGGGGGCCTGCATGCGGTCAGGCGTGTCGAAGTCTCCGTTGACGGCGGCAAGACCTGGGTCGATGCGCGCTTTGTGGGTCCCGATCTGGGCAAATATGCCTGGCGGCAGTTTGTGCTGGAGACCCGGCTGCCTGCCGGGCAGCATGTGCTGGCCAGCCGCGCCACGGACGCGCTGGGCAATGTCCAGCCGCAGCAACGCCTGGAAAATGCCGCCGGCTACAACAACACCAGCTGGTCCGACCACGCAGTGACGGTCAAGGTGGCCTGAGGCACCTGCTTGCATCCTTTTCATTTCTGAACCGAGGCCCCATGAAGCTGAACTTTTTATGCCTTGCCGCAGCGCGCCACACGCTGGCCGGCTTGTTCTGTCTGACAGCCTTTGTGTCCTTGCCGGTCTGGGCTCAGGATGATGCCGCCCGGCTTGCACTGGGTAAAAAACTGTTCATGCAGGCCGCCGTACCGGCGTGCGCGGTCTGTCATACCCTGAAAGATGCGGGGGCCAGCGGCGCCATTGGCCCTGTGCTGGACGAGCTCAAACCCGACGCCGAGCGCGTGGCCAAAGCGCTGCGCAATGGCATCGGGCAAATGCCGTCCTACAAGGCCAGCCTGAGCGAGGCGCAAATCCTGGCACTGGCGCAGTACGTTTCAAAGGCCAGCGGCGCCTCGAACTGATTTAGAACTAATCCGTAAATTATGTTGACCTTCAACGATACCTTACGGAACGCGATGATCGCGGCAGCCACAACACTAATCAAACAAACTCTGGTTTTCCGTTTCCATTGTCTTCTTAAGTGAATTCATCGTATCGGCCCGATTGACCAGACGAATCAAAGTCGCGGTGTATCCCAGACCTGCACCGCCAATGTTGACGGAAATTGCCAGCTCAACCGGCACAGACACCCCGTACGCCATACAAAGATTCAGGCAACGCAAATCTCCCGAGTCAGCTATGCGGGTGATGACTTTTCTGAATCCCACGTCATCCTTGGTAAACAATGGGCTGGGCAAGAATTTATCAATCAGGGTGAAATGCGCATCTGCAGACGTCACGTCAACACTTGTGACTATCACCGTGAGGGTGTGCGAATTTGCCGCCGCGTATTTTTTGGGCAGTGGCCTGGCATCGGGAAATGTCAGAATCTCCTGTTCGTCGCGCACCGTCAGGGAATCCCCGTTGAGAGAGAGAAAGCGTCCGCGAGCGACTTTCGGATCGGGTTCATCATTCAACGCCGTCAACAGTTCCTCGGCTGAAAGTACATCGGTTTTTGCTTTATTTATGATCGGTTTTAGACGGGCCAAGGCGGAGCGCCTTGCCACCGTCTCGGCCTCCGCAGCTGCAACAACATGCCCGTCGATAAAATTTTTCTGTTTCGTTTCCGTCCGCGCGAGGACTATTTCCAAAGACCGGATCTGGTCGGCTGGCACTCCGATTAGAGTCGCATCGCCAGGATGCGTTTTGTAGCCTTCGAGGGTGCGCATTGCATGACGTAGCAAATCAATTGAATGCTGAAGCGAAATCAGACTGGCATGGGTGGCCAGATCAATGCTTTGGGTCATCAAAATCTCCGTAGTGGTAAAAAGCTTTTCTGGTGAAATGTGCAGGTCGGCGTAAGTCGTTCTGCAAAACGCACCGTGCGAGGGACAAAATTCAGCCAGCATCACGACCTCCTGTGTTGACAAACTGGACAAGGGCATCAATTGCCAGACAGTAGCTGCGCGCGACGGCCGTTAACCTTGCGCTGACCACCAGGTTTTGCGCATTACGCGGGAACAGGGAAATGACGGGACGCTCGCCGATGCGTGGGTCTGGCACAAGTTTCACGGCGGGGGCGAGGGCGGTCATGTGGCTGATCTCAACGGGCGTCAGATGCTTGGCGCCAATCCGAACGTGGACGGACAGCGCTGGCGGCAATGATTCGGCGATTCGCCGCCAATAAATCACCTTGTCTGGCAAACGATGGCGTTGAGGCTCATCCCTGAAGAAGATTTGCCTGATCATCGAATAGTCCATTGGCTCCATCCCCCGCAACCACGAAAGCAGGATCAATCCTGTCTCAGACAGTGCCATGTTGATGTTGGCGGCCTGACCCCTGGCCTGCGGACCTTGTCTGCCACGTCTGACTGCGGTGGCGATCATGCTCTCGGGAGGCAAAGCTGCTTCCAGGTCTGCTGCCACTCGGAGCCGAATT
Source organism: Curvibacter delicatus NBRC 14919 (assembly GCF_001592265.1). Classification (GTDB taxonomy): domain Bacteria; phylum Pseudomonadota; class Gammaproteobacteria; order Burkholderiales; family Burkholderiaceae_C; genus Hylemonella; species Hylemonella delicata. Next base: position 24,016 of record NZ_BCWP01000013.1, read on the forward strand.
CCAGTCTTTTCAACAGCCATTTCCTGGCGCAGACCCAGTGACCGCACGGTCAAATAGGTCAGTCGTTCCTGGTCATTGGCTGCAGAAGTGGGGTCACAGATAGTGGCACTTATGGGGTCACTGACGGCCATAGGTGATGCCGGCCTGTCAATTGCCGCCGGCGCGGGGGATGGCGTCGGAACCTCCCCGCGTCGAAAATTCTGCTTGTGCGTCTGGTTGGTCACCCAACGCCACACGTCAAATGCGTTGGCTGAGGAGGTTTCGTCATTCATGGGCGATTACTCCTGGACCGCGCTTGGCGCAAGGTGGCGGGCGAAATGCCGAGCTGCTTCAAAAATCCTGGACCTGGCACCTTTTCATGCAGGCTGGCCATTGCCACCATGGCGTAAATCAGGGGCCAGCCGGCGAGGTAGTTGCCAAGGGCCGCGCGAAGATCCCCCTGGCCGGCCATGGCGACAGCCCTGGAAAGACGCGTCCAATCCTTCTCTTGCTCGTCGAGCCAATCCCGGCATTCGCGCGGACCTGCCTCGGAATTCAGGATCTTCAGGGCGAGTGCTTGCCAGCCAGGCCACGCAATTTCCTGCAGTGTCGCTGAGCGTACGCTGTGGGGTCTGGCCTGCCTATCGCCGGTGGCATCCTTCAGCGCAGCAGCCCAATCGGTGGAAAGGCGCTGATCGCGCAGGCCACTTGCCGTGGAGCCGTCCCCGCGAAGCAGCAGCGGCCGCTCGCCAAAGTACGCCTGGAGTTCGTTCATTTTTCCCCGCAACTGGCTCGCCTGTTCTTGTGTCAGAGGCACCACCCTGATTGCGTTCTCGGTTTTATGGACGTCGTAGCCGACGCGCTCGATGACCAAGCCTCCACTGGGCGTTAAGCAGCGCGTCGTAAGGCTTGAGACATCACCGGCTCGGAGAGGCGCCATTTGACTGACGATGGGGCGAAATGCGGTCAAGGCGTAGTCGCCGGGGAAGTCTTCGTTCCACTCCTTCAGAATGTCGATAGCGCGGGCATGGTTCTTTGTTGTGATCAGGCATGCAGACGCCGACCCATGGAGGGTGATTGTTTTTGCTACAAATTCCAATTTGGCTCGGACTTCGGGCGGCACGTATTCGTGCCGCCGCATAAGACTGCCTACCAAGGCGTGGAGGGCGTGTTTCGCTCGGTCATTCAGATTTCCACCATCGTTGACGGCGAGTGCCGAAGATTCGTCAGTCGCGCAGGCGCGGTTGATCTGCGTCATCCAGGTGGTCCATTCGTCATCCTCCCAGTCCTGCGGATCGACTGACAAATCGATCTCCTTCTGCGCGACTAACAAGGTGGTCGCGTAAGTCAGAATCGAGGAGATCTGATAGCAGCCGTTTGCGCCATCGCGAGACCTGCGAAGCTCATCAACGATCCACGCTTTCAGCCAGAAAATGAATGGGGACCATGCAATGTCGGGATCCTCCAGACCTTCGAGACACTTGATGGCGCGAGCTCTTTTTTCTCCGTGGCGCTCTGCGCTTGACGCGTATTTTCCCAAGGTAGCGATCAGAAATCGCGAGTCTTCACCCTTGCGCGCAGATTTCGCACCGCCTGACTTGCGTGACGGGGTCTGGGATATTGCAGAAACAGGCGCTCCCGCAAGACGGTGAAGTGAGAGCTCAGACAAGCACGGTGCCGCAACGGAAAGATTTGACACAGCGCAAATCGGAGGCGGGAATGTCAGCCTGCGAAAGCCTTCCGCAATCGCAGAGAGCGTGCCCCAACAAGCGCTGTCGGATGCTGGCCACCGGCTGTGCTTGGTTTTGCGTATGGCCGCACAGGTAAGCGCAATGAGAGTGGCGCTCGACATCGCGGAATCCTCCATGCGGTCAAGAAGGTGGGCCGTGGTGGCTTGAATCGGCATCCACGTCGGATGAACGAAATGACTCCTTGCCCAGTTCAAGCCCGCACGCTGATCAACGCTCTTTAAGACCTTGCTCGTCTCAGTCACAGCCGAGATGCAAAGGTTTGGGCATGGAATATGGTCGATGAACATCAGGTGCAGCACAGCCAGGGCACTGCAGGGGGCGTCGATATTGCCAGCGAGGAGATCCGTTCTGATCTGCTCGGCCGCGCGCCATTCAAGTAACGTTTCGACGCTCAGCGGCTCCAGAATGGTCCGCGGGTCCGGGACTGGGCCATTGACCAGCGCATGAGTTCTGAGCCGCTTCATTGCCGGAAGATTTATCGTGGGCAAATCAGTGATGCCGACTTGGATCTCGGCCTCGCCGAAGATCAGCGCACCGGTTTTTTCCATTTCCACACACAGTCGATTGGCCACAACCAGCGGTGGGATATCCAAGTATGGACCATGGGTCCTGGTCACATCGCGCGTGTGACCGGTTAGCGACCGTATCAACCAGCGGTCACAGTCATTCTCATCCAGGTGGGTCACCCACTGACTCCGCCCAAAATTAGCAGCGGATCGGAAGAATTCCGTGGTGATGGATGTCACGGCGGAGGTGCTCAACACCTCAGACGTCGTGACTCCATCCCGCGTTCGCCACTGCAGAAAAACTTCATTGGTGATTTCCCAGCTGAATAAGCTGCCTGCGGCGTGGGGACAGGCCAGGGGGTGCATCACCCTGTGGCATTCGACGGCGCTGAGCAGGATTTTCTTGATGGCAGCCGTTTTGGGCACCAACCTGGGCTGGGCCCGTCCTCCCTCATCTTTGTCCTGAATGACCATGACATCGGGATGAAGGTACAGCGCTCCTGCCGTCAGACATTCGAGGCGCGTTCCGCGGTGAGCGCTCTGAATCACCAGTGCAGCGCACAACAAAGCCATCCAGCGGTTGCAGGACTCCTGGACATCGTTCTGCTGGGTAGCGCTCAATGCCGCTGCTCGGGTTGTGTTGATGGCCTGGGTGAGTTCATGCCAGCCTTGTTGCAGCTGGGCAGTTTCGAGGACCTTTTGACAACCCGCGCGTCCAGAATCAGAAAACAGCCGCGACGGAGCACCAAACCCTAAACGCTCATAGACCATGGCCACGCGACGGGTCATGGTTGTGTATGACGGCCCAAAGTAGAAGAGGGCGGCGGGCGCGGTGGCGGCAAAGAATCCTGCCATCAATGCGGAAGTCATGTCGCTGCCGGTCAATTCGAGATAGACGCGAGGCAGAGACCGAGCGAACCGTCCGCGGTGCGGTGGGTGTGACGGATGACCGCAATTGCGCAAAAACCGCCTATATCCCTTCAGGTCAAAATGATCTGTACCTTGGATGGTAAGAATCAAGTCCTTGAGATTCCGCGCGCCGGGATGGGTGTCATTTGCGGTCCTTAAAGGTGCGTCGACGATATCTGGCCAGGGACAGAATATGGGCTGGACGTCATCAGACGCGGAGAGGTCGCCCTTCGACATTCGGTAGGACGTGAAGTTCCAGGCCCAAGCGCCTTGCTCAAGGTCAAGCCAAATACTGTGGGCTGGGTGGAATTGCAACTCCAGAGCGATCACGTCGGTGCAGCCGGTCACCAGGGACAAGATTGCCAGGAGTGCGAAGCCGCGTTCACGGGGTGTGCCGCTCTCGATGAATTTCACAAGCTGGACAGTTACTTCTGCAAGGTCGCCCAACAGTAGCTGGTCGCGGTGATAGAGTCCCAATTTTTCCGCAAAACCCGCGTAGTCAGCGGCAGCCAAACGCGCCGAGATGTCCGGTGTGATCTCCTCTTGATCGGCCATTTCCGCGGGCTTGATCACCTCTCGCGAGAGTGATGCGGGTGACCGGGGGGATTCGTCTAGGAACTCGGTTTCGGAAAGCTGTCCCGATTCGACACTCTGATCAATAACGATCAAGTCCGGTGGCGGGATCAAGGTCTCAAGCACCGCGATGGCTGTTGTGATGAAGCCCAGCGTGGGACTGTCCGGCGGCACCGTCTCCAAGATTTTCTTCAAATCTTCGCTACGCGCGAAACTGGCGTCGAGCAGCAGCGTCCAATCTTTCGACCGCCGCCCTTTGTTCTGCCTTGCGAGGTTCAGCGTCTGCAAGCCATTGAGAAGCTCTTTAGCCAGCACCTCGTTGCGTGCGGCGGCATGGATTAACGCTCGGCCAAGCAGACCATGTGCCTCGTAAACGGGGCCGACTTTCGATGCCGGGGGGCGCCAGTTAAGGAACTGTCCGTATTGCGGCGGCAAATTTTCTGGTTTGTTGAAGAGATGAAGGGGTGCTGTGTTGGAGGTAGGCGATGCAAATTTCAAGGTGCCCTGCATCTGCTTTGTGATCAGGCTCCACTTCTTGATGGCTTCATTCGGCCATAGCTCCGTCGCTGCTTGAATGCAGGACAAAATGCCGGTCAGCGAGTGGGCTGCGCCGGTTAGATCGGTGGGCGTGCTTACAGCGCGCAAAAGCGCAATTGACGGAGGATTAAATAGTGGTGTTGTAGCTTCAATAGACATTGCATGACACGTGCATGCAGGCGCACGTGCTCCAGCTCAGGGACCAAAAGGAGGGGTGGTTTTTCGCCCGGTGTTGGGCGCTGAACTGGACGCTTTAGTCCATACCAATGACAGATGCCATTAGCCGAATCCATGCGGACTCTTGGTAATGCGGGAAGCACTTCGGCTGGGTTTGTGTCACAAGGACACAGGTTCTCCTAGCTACCTGACCGAATTATTGCCAGACTAATTTTGCGAGTCAAGCTTTTGTTGGCGATCGTCAACATTTTCAAATTTGGAGTTTGATTTATTGGTGACCCCAATGGTCATGATCATTGGAATGTCAAGAAATCTGGTGTGACATCGAATCGATTCGCGAGAGAGCTAAATAGGTGTCATGTCACGCCACTAGGCAATTGAGAAAAGTGCTGAAATACTGATAAAATCCCTTTATAGAGTGTGAAGAAAAGCATTTGGCACCGACTAAAACCTAACGAGTTACACGTTAGGTTTGAACTCTCATAACCCAAAGCTCCTCGCGCAACCAAAACAAAAAAGCCCTCATACGAGGGCTTTTTCGTATCTGCCAAGTCTTCGCATATGGGGCGCAGACACTTGCATTTCCGTCTACTTCACTTCCTCGCTCTCCAATGATTTCGCGTCGCCAATTCACTGTCATGGGCTCTGCGGCTGTTCTTTCCGGCTTTCACACGGCCAAAGCCCAGACAAGCAGCAAGATCATTCTGGGGCAGTCTGCGCCGTTCAGTGGGCCCGCGGCGCAGCTGGGGATCCAGTTTCATCAAGGGGCGAAAGTCTGGTTCGATCAGCTCAATGCCCAAGGCGGCGTGGGAGGTAAATCCATTGAGCTGCGCAAGATGGACGACGGTTATGAGCCGGAACGTTGTGTCGCCAACACGCGCAAGATGATCGAGGAAGACGTCTTTGCCTTGTTTGGCTACATCGGAACACCGACCAGCCTGGCGGCCTTGCCCTTGACTACCAAAGCCCAGATTCCGTTCATTGCCCCGTTCACAGGCGCCATGGCGCTGCGTGAGCCGTTCAACCGGTATGTGTTCCACCTGCGTGCCTCTTACAACGACGAAACAGCGCTGATCGTCAAGCAACTGACGAATCTGGGGCTGAAAAAGATAGCAGTGTTCTACCAGAATGATGCCTACGGCAAGGCGGGGTTGGATGGCGTGAACCTGGCACTGGCCGAGCTTGGTCTCAAGCCTGTGGCGCAGGCAACGGTGGAACGGAATTCCGTGGATGTGAACGCTGCCGTCAAGACGTTGGTGGCTGCTGCCCCCGATGCCGTGGTGCAAGTCAGTGCTTACAAAGCCAGCGCAACCTTCATCCGCGCTGCTCGCAAGGCGGGTTATGGTGGTACTTTCTACAACGTTTCCTTTGTCGGGACACAGGCGCTGGCTGACGAGCTGGGCAAAGAAGCCGCGGGCGTGGTTGTATCGCAGGTGGTGCCTTCGCCCTACAGCGCAGCACGGCCGATCACCCGCGAATTTGTGGAAGCTGTGAAGAAAGCCGGTGGTGATGCACAGATCAACTACTCCAGCATGGAGGGTTATCTCGCCGCGAAACTTGTCACGGAAGGTCTGAAGCGCACGGGCGCCAAGGGCATGAGCCGCGAGGGGCTCATTCACGGCATCGAGTCGATCGGTACGCAGTCCTTCGGGGGCTTCGCGATGCAGTTCAGTGCGAATGACCATGTGGCGTCGAGTTTTGTCGAACTGTCCATGTTGACGGGCGACGGCAAGGTGCGGACCTGAGGAGGCCAGCGCTGGCAACTTGTGCCAGACGCGACTAGACTTGCAGGTCAGGAGTGCACATGAAAGTCATCGATTCCATCGTCAGTCAGGCCGCCAGCATCGCGGCGATACGGCGTGACATCCATGCCCATCCGGAACTGTGCTTCGAGGAGATTCGCACCTCCGACCTGGTCGCTCAGACACTCACGCAGTGGGGTATTCCGGTGGTGCGAGGCCTGGGCGGAACCGGGGTGGTGGGCATCGTCAAGAGCGGCACTTCGGCACGTGGCATCGGTCTGCGTGCAGACATGGATGCACTGCCAATGCAGGAGTTCAATACCTTCGAGCACGCCAGCCGTCATGAAGGAAAGATGCATGCTTGCGGCCACGATGGTCATACGGCCATGCTGCTGGCCGCCGCACAGCACTTGGCCAAGGAGCGCCATTTTGATGGCACGGTGTACCTGATCTTCCAGCCGGCCGAAGAAGGCGGGGGCGGGGCGCATGAAATGATGCGTGACGGGTTGTTCGAAAAATTTCCTATGGAGGCCGTTTTCGGCATGCACAACTGGCCAGGCATGCCGGCAGGCAGCTTTGCCGTCAGCGCCGGCCCCGTCATGGCCTCCAGCAACGAGTTCAAGATCACGATCCGCGGTAAAGGGGGCCATGCAGCCCTGCCGCACAACGCCATTGACCCGGTACCGGTCGCCTGTCAGATGGTGCAGGCCTTCCAGACCATCATCAGTCGCAACAAGAAGCCGATTGATGCAGGCGTGATTTCAGTCACCATGATCCATGCGGGCGAGGCGACCAATGTCATTCCGGACAGCTGTGAATTGCAGGGGACGGTGCGCACATTCACCCTGGAGGTGCTGGACATGGTGGAGCAGCGCATGCGCCAGATTGCGGAGCACATCTGTGCCGCATTTGATGTGAGTTGCGAGTTCGAATTCGACCGCAACTATCCGCCGACCATCAATTCGCCGCATGAGGCGGACTTCGCGCGCAAGGTGATGGCTGGTATCGTCGGCGAGACGCTGGTGTTGCCGCAGGAGCCCACGATGGGCGCCGAGGATTTCGCCTACATGCTGCAGGCCAAGCCGGGGGCTTACTGCTTTATCGGAAACGGTAACGGCGTGCACCGCGAAATGGGGCACGGCGGCGGGCCTTGCACACTGCACAACCCGAGCTACGACTTCAATGACGAGTTGATCCCGTTGGGGGCGACTTACTGGGTCAGGCTCGCGGAAGCCTGGCTTGCCGCGGACGAGTGATCAGGGCTGTTGGCAGAAGCCGCGGCTCGCGGCAATCTGCAGCAAACCGTCAAAGATCAGGCTATCGACCAGCTCAAACGGCACGGCCATGCTGGGGGCCATCTTCCAGCCGGCGCCGCCGGCCATGACACACCAGGGCTCGGTGCCACAATGCTGGCGCAGGTGCAGAACCATGCGTTCCATGGCGCCGGCAATGGCGTAGGTGCCGCCACTGGTCAGCGCATCGCTGGTATTGGTGGGGAACGGGCGCACTTCGCCCGTGGGGACATGCAGGCCTGCCGTACCGGACTCCAGCGCACGCAGCATGATCCCGTGGCCAGGCAGGATGTAGCCGCCAAGGAATTTCCCCTGGGCGTCAATGGCTTCCACGGTCACGGCCGTGCCCACCATCGTGACCACGATAGGGCGGGGCGCACCCATGGCGAGCATGCGGTGCCAGGCCCCGATCATGGCAACCCAGCGGTCCGGCCCCAGGCGGGCGGGGTGGTCGTAGCCATTCGTCAAGCCAGCTTCGAAGGCGCTGGAAACGACCCACTGGGGAGCGACATCCCACATTTCCATCTGATCCTCGACACGGTGCTTGACGGCATCGCTGGCGACCACGCAGCCCAGCATGCAGTTCGGGGCGGGGAGTTGGGACCAGGCACCTTCAGCCAGTTTGTCAATGTTGTCGAGGAATTCGGCGCCTTGCGCCAGCAGGTTGGCACCGGGGCGCGGTGCGTCAAACAGTGCCCACTTCAAGCGGGTGTTGCCAACGTCAATAGCCAGGAAAGTCATGGTTCTCGTTCACTTTACGTGCATTATCAAGGCTGGGGCCGTTGGCCGGCTGTCTCAACCTTGACGCCACGGCAGTCCGTGGTAACGCCAGCCACCCCGTCGGCCACGGTGCGCTTGATCATCCGGATCACCTTCGAATCCTTCAAGAATGTTGTAGGCCTCAATGCCGAGTTCCGAGGCGCGCTTGGCGGCGGCAATGGAGCGCACGCCACTGCGGCACAGCAGCACGGCCTTGGTGCCGGGTGGAACGGCCGCCCGGATGCCGGTATCGAAGTCGGGGTTCAGGGCCATGCCCGGCCACTGTTTCCAGGCCAGGGCGATGGCTTCGGGGACAAAACCGACCCATTCGCGCTCGGCATCGGTGCGCACGTCAATCAGTACCGCCTGGCCGGTTTTCCACCATTCGTAGGCGAGTTGCGGTGAAACATCGCCGGCATAACCCGTCGCGGCCCGTACCGTCATCAGCAAGGCACCTCCGGCGTCATGGCGCATGCCGGAACTCAGGTTGGCGGGCACGGCCTCGTCGATACGGCGCGGCTTCGGCAGATTCAGCGAATCCATGGTGGCCTTGAACTCGGCCAGGGTCTTGCCCGCGACGCGGGCGTTGGTGGCCTTTTCTGCGCCGATGGTCGAGTGGGTACGGCCCTGGTAGTCGTGGCCAGGCCAGACCAGCGTGTTGTCAGGCAGCGCAAACAGCACCTGGGTCAGGCTGCGGTAAAGCGCCTCCGCGCTGCCGGATTGGAAGTCGGTGCGGCCGCAGCCGTTGATCAGCAGTGTGTCGCCAGTGAACACATGGGCTTGCCCGCCCTCCTGCCACAGGTAACTCATGCTGCCGGCCGTATGGCCCGGGGTGTGCAAGGCGCGCACGGTCTGGCTGCCGAAGTGCAGCGCACGGCCGTCGGCGAGCTGGACGGCCGCGGTACGAATGCCGCAAGCTTCCGGTGCCGCCGTCTGGGCGCCGGTGTGTTCGGCCAGACGTCCGGCGCTGGTGATGTGGTCGGCATGCGCGTGGGTCTCGACGGCCCAGACCAGCTTGAGGCCGTACTCGCGCAGCACCTGCAGATCGCGCTCCAGCTGCTCGTCCACCGGATCGATGATGAGGGCTTCCCGCGAAGCTTCATCAAACAGCACGTAGGTATAGGTGCTGGACGCCGGGTCGAAAAGCTGGATGGGTTTCATGGTGTGCGCAAGAGATGTGGCAGAAACGCCCTGCCGGAAGCCGAACTCTAAGGCATTTTAGAGAAGGCGTACCGGCCGGCGCCGTTTCCATGGCAATCCAATTTGCTATTGTTTTGATAGCTGTTTGCGCAATGGCGTCAATGTCTGGTGGTTGAAAATGCTTGGGGCCGACGTGCGAGCGTCGATTGCCCGCGGCGGTGCCGCCGCTCATTGTCACCTTTGCCATGGCGATGGCCATGGCAAAGGGCGTGTCGCGCGTCAGACGATTTTCACGCTGAGGTTGGGCAGGCCGTCGATGTGCATTTCGATCACATCGCCACGAACCACCGGCCCCACGTTCTCGGGGGTGCCCGAGTAGATGATGTCGCCAGGGAAGAGCTCGTTGGCTTCGGACAGCTTGCTGATCTGCTCGGCCACGCTCCAGATCATCTGGTTCAGGTTGGCGTTCTGCTTGATCTGGCCATTGACCTTGAGCCAGATGGCGCCTTGGGTGAAATGCCCCGTCTGAGAGACCTTGTGGACGGCGCCGATCGGTGCCGATCTGTCGAAACTCTTGCCAATTTCCCACGGCTTCTTCTGATCGCCCATGGCGCGCTGCAGGTCGCGCCGTGTCATGTCCAGGCCCAAGGTGTAGCCATAGACCAGATCCAATGCCTTGGCCACCGGAATGTTGCGTCCCCCCGCACCCAAGCATGCGACCAGTTCGGCTTCGTAGTGGTAGTTCTGCGTGAGGGGTGGGTAAGGATGGTCGACAACCGTGCCGGCGGGGACGAACTGGATGGCGTCGGTCGGCTTCTGGAAGAAGAAGGGCGGCTCACGGGTCGGGTCCGAGCCCATCTCGCGTGCATGGGCCGCGTAGTTGCGGCCGATGCAGTAAATGCGGCGGACCGGGAACACCTCGTCTGACCCAACGATGGGAATATTGACGGCCGGCACATGGAAAGGCGTTTTGGCTTGTTGGGCCACACCGGGCAGGGCGCAGCCGGCCAATGCACCGCTGGTCACCAGGGCTGAACTTTGAAAGAAATTACGTCTATCCATGTGGGTGTCTCCTCGTTTCTGGATCGATCAATGGCGGCGTCCCGCTGCCGGCATTGTGTTCGTTTTTCGCCAGTTTGGCTGACGGCGCCGCTTGGGGGCAAACGTGTATGGAAAAGTGAAAACTGTTTTGTGGGAGGCACCTGGCGGAACTTGGTGAAAACCCCTAGGGTCTGCCGCCGAGCAAAGACGAGAATCTCCGCCGAGATGGCAAACAAACTCAGCTTTTCTACAACAGGAGACTTACCGTGACCGATAACAAAACTCCCCGTCGCCGCAGCCTGCTCAAAGGAGCCGCCCTGGCCGCAGGTGCCATGTCCGCTCCCATGGTGGCAACGGCGCAGACTGCGACCACCCTGCGCTTTCAGAGCACCTGGCCGTCCAAGGACATCTTCCACGAATATGCGCTGGACTTCGCCAAGAAGGTCAACGACATGGCCAGCGGCAAGCTCAAGATCGAGGTGCTGCCCGCCGGTTCCGTGGTGCCGGCATTCCAGCTATTGGATGCTGTGAGCAAAGGGACGCTGGATGGCGGTCACGGCGTGATCGCCTACTGGTATGGCAAGAACTCCGCGCTGGCACTGTGGGGCTCCGGCCCGGCCTTCGGCATGGACCCGAACATGGTGCTGGCTTGGCACCAGTACGGTGGTGGCAAGGCGCTGGTCGAAGAGATCTACAAGAGCCTGAACTTGGACGTGGCGTCCTACATGTACGGCCCCATGCCCACCCAGCCGCTGGGCTGGTTCAAGAAACCGGTGGCCAAGGTCGCCGACATGAAGGGGCTGAAGTTCCGTACCGTCGGTTTGGCGGTGGATGTGTTCACCGAACTGGGCACGGCCGTCAACCCGCTGCCGGGTGGTGAAATCGTGCCGGCACTGGACCGCGGTCTGATTGATGCTGCCGAGTTCAACAACGCATCGTCCGACCGTGTGCTGGGCTTCCCGGACGTGGTGAAGAACTGCATGCTGCAGAGTTTCCACCAGTCAGGTGAGCAGTTTGAGATCCTGTTCAACAAGACCAAACTCAACACCCTCCCGGCCGAACTCAAGTCAATCATCGAGTACGCCGTGCAGGCGGCCAGTGCCGATATGAGCTGGAAAGCGATTGACCGCAACTCCAAAGACTACATCGAACTCAAGACCAAGGACAAGGTCAAGTTCTACAAGACGCCGGATGCGATCCTGCGTGCCCAGCTGGAAGCTTGGGACAAGGTGATTGCCAAGAAGTCTGCTGAGAACCCCCTGTTCAAGAAGGTGCTTGAGTCGCAGCGTGCTTTTGCGGCACGTGCTGGCCAATGGCAGAACGACTATGTGGTCGATTTCAAGATGGCCTACAACCACTACTTCAGCAAGGGCAAGAAAGCCTAAGCAGTAGAAGCGCCCGCCTGCGCCCCTGAGGGCGCTGCGGTGCAAACCGCAGCGCCCTCAGTGTATTCAATCGATTACAAGCTGGAAAAGCAATGCAGAACTTACTGCTCTCGGTGGATCGACTCTCCACCTTCATAGGCAAGGTCTTTGCCTGGACCGCTCTCATTCTGACCCTGATGATCAGTTGGGAGGTGTTTTCACGGTACGTCCTGAACAAGCCGCACGCCTGGATGTTGGATTTTCAGATCATGATGTATGGAACCCTGTTCATGACCGCCGGCGCCTACACGCTGTCGAAAAACGGGCATGTGCGCGGCGACGTGTTGTATGGTTTTTTCCGACCACGGACGCAGGCGACCATCGACCTGATCCTTTATTTCGTCTTCTTCCTGCCCGGCATTGCCGCCTTGACCTGGGCCGGCTGGCAGTTTTTCAACGAATCGCTGGCGATCCGGGAACAGACGTTCTCGGCTGAAGCGCTGCCTCTCTATCCGTTCAAGTTCATCATCCCCCTGTCGGGCGGCATCCTGTTGCTGCAGGGCGTGGTGGAGATCATCCGCTGCATCATCTGCATCCGCGATGGCGAGTGGCCGTCGCGCGAGGAAGACGTCGAGGAAGTGGACGTCGAAAAACTCAAGGAAATGGTTCACGTGAAAGATGAAGACATCCAGGCGCTGGACAAGTATGTCGTTCAGGAAGGCGCCCACAAATGAAAATCCGCAAAGAACTCTGGTTTGGTTTCAGCCTGATGGCGCTGATCATCGTCGGTGCGCTGGCCATGCTGGTCGGTGCCGACAAGATCACCAACGGCCACATCGGCCTGCTGATGCTCTCGCTGGTGGTGGTGGCCATCATGCTAGGCTTCCCGACCGCCTTCACCCTGATGGGCATGGGCATGATCTTCACCTGGATCGCCTATGAGGAGAACACCACCAAGACGCTCGACCTGATGGTGCAGTCGGCCTACAAGGTCATGGGCAACGACGTGCTGATTTCGATTCCGCTGTTCGTGTTCATGGGCTACCTCGTGGAGCGCGCCAACCTGATCGAAAAGCTGTTCAAGAGCCTGCACCTGGCGCTGGTGCGCCTGCCGGGCGCCCTGGCCGTGGCCACCCTGGTGACCTGTGCCGTGTTCGCCACCGCGACCGGCATTGTCGGCGCCGTGGTGACGCTGATGGGGTTGTTGGCCTTGCCCGCTATGCTGCGTGCAGGCTACGACGTCAAGATGTCCGCCGGTGCCATTACCGCTGGCGGCTGCCTGGGCATTCTGATCCCGCCCTCCGTCATGCTGATCGTCTACGGTGCCACCGCCGGTGTATCGGTGGTGCAGCTGTATGCCGGCGCCTTCTTCCCCGGCCTCATGCTGGCGGGCCTGTATATCGGCTACGTGATCATCATGGCCAAGCTCAAGCCGTCGATGGCGCCGCCGTTGTCGGCCGAGGAGCGGTTCATCCCGCTGCCGCCACTGATGGAAAAGATCGCGCCTGCTCACAGCGCGCGTGCCCTGCCGTCGCTGCTGAGTGCGCTTAAAGGCCAGCGCAACCAGGACGTGCCGACCAGCTACATCCTGAAGCAGCTCGGCGTGGTTCTGTTGCCGGCCATCCTGTTCGTGGTTGTCGCGCTGTGGAGTTACGCCAGCGTGACCTCGGTGCCGCCGGTGGAGGAGCAGGAAGCCAGCCTGCAGGCCATGGGTGATGGCGATGCCGTTGAACGCAAGTCCGAAGACGAGGGCGGCTTGGCCGCGCCGCCGGGGGCCGAAGAAGAGGAAGATGGTCTGGCGCCGCCGCCCGGTGCCGACGACGACAAGAAGGCGCCGCAGGCTGCCGCTGTGGTGCAAGAGCCTGCGGCGGCTGCCAAGGATGCTGTTCCCGTAGGCGCTGTGGCGAATGCGGCCGGTGCAGCCAGCCAGACCCAGCCGGCGCCGGCCGGCTACTGGATCGGCACCGGTGTCGGCGCGCTGGTGCTGGTGGCCTACTACGCCTTCCTGAGCTTCACGCGGCTGGAAGTGTTCAAGATGCTGCTCACCAGCTTCTTCCCGCTGCTGGTCCTGATCCTGGCCGTGCTGGGGTCGATCGTGATGGGCCTGGCCACGCCGACCGAGGCCGCCGCCGTGGGGGCGCTGGGTGGTTTCCTGCTGGCTGCTGCCTACAAGCAGTTGACCCTCAATGTGCTGAAGGAGAGCGTGTACCTGACCGCCAAGACCTCCGCCATGGTGTGCTGGCTGTTCGTCGGTTCGGCCATTTTCTCCGCTGCATTTGCCCTGCTGGGCGGTCAGGAGCTGGTGGAGCACTGGGTCATGTCCATGAACCTGACCAAGACCGAGTTCCTGGTCCTCAGCCAGGTCATCATCTTCATCCTGGGCTGGCCGTTGGAGTGGACTGAGATCATCGTGATCTTCATGCCGATCTTCATTCCGCTGCTGGACAACTTTGGTGTCGATCCGCTGTTCTTCGGCCTGCTGGTGGCGCTGAACCTGCAGACCGCCTTCCTGAGCCCGCCGGTGGCCATGGCAGCGTTTTACCTGAAGGGTGTCAGCCCGCCGCATGTGACGCTGAACCAGATCTTTGCCGGCATGCTGCCTTTCATGGGCATCCAGGTGCTGGCGATCATCCTGCTGTATCAGTTCCCGGCCATCGGTCTGTGGTTGCCGCAGGTACTGTACAAATAAGCACAGTGATCGACTGAAACAAGGGGCGCGCAGGCGCCCCTTTTTCTTGGGAAAAACGGTAAGATTGACGTTTACGTAAACGTCAATTCAATGACGTGCCGCACACTGCGACCGCCATGACGGCCGCGCGCACCGAGGAGTCCGAGTCATGACCGATCTGTCTGCCGAGTACAAGGCACTTGCCAATTACCGCCCCACGCACAAGGTGCGTTTCGTCACGGCAGCCAGCCTGTTCGATGGGCACGACGCAGCCATCAACATCATGCGTCGCATCCTGCAAAGCATGGGCGCCGAGGTGATTCACCTGGGGCACAACCGCAGCGTCGATGAGGTGGTGACCGCCGCCTTGCAGGAGGACGTGCAGGGCATTGCCATCAGCTCCTACCAGGGTGGCCATGTCGAGTACTTCAAGTACATGGTCGATCTGCTCAAGGCCCGCGGCGGTGAGCACATCCAGGTGTTTGGCGGCGGTGGCGGCGTCATCGTGCCGGCGGAGATCCGTGAGTTGCAGGACTACGGCGTGGCCCGCATCTACAGCCCGGAGGACGGGCAGCGCATGGGTCTGGCCGGCATGATTGGCGAGATGGTCATGCGCTGCGACAAGGACCTCAGCCGGCATGCACCGAAATCCATGGAGGTCATCCGGGGTCATGGTGAGATGGCGTGGCGGGCACTGGCGCAGCTGATGACCGCACTGGAAAACGGGCAGGCCGACGCCGCACTGCTCGATGACGTGCGCAAGCAGGCTGCAGCCAGGAAGGTCCCCGTGCTGGGTATCACCGGAACCGGTGGCGCTGGTAAATCTTCTCTGACCGATGAGTTGATCCGTCGTCTACGCCTGGATCAGGACGATGCCTTGCGGGTGGCGCTGATCAGCATCGACCCCTCGCGTCGCAAGAGCGGCGGCGCCCTGCTGGGCGACCGCATCCGCATGAACGCCATCGCACCGTGGCAGCAGGGCGCGCGCGTCTTCATGCGCAGCCTGGCCACGCGCGACACCGGCAGTGAGATCAGCGCCGCGCTGCCGGATGTGCTGGCCGCTGCCAAGTGTGCCGGTTTCGATCTCGTCATTGTCGAGACCTCGGGCATCGGCCAGGGAGATGCCGCCATCGTGCCGCATGTGGACGTGCCGATGTACGTGATGACCCCGGAATTCGGGGCTGCCAGCCAGCTTGAGAAGATCGACATGCTCGATTTCGCCGAGTTTGTGGCGATCAACAAGTTCGACCGCAAAGGCGCGAGTGATGCGCTGCGGGACGTTGCCAAGCAGGTGCAGCGCAACCGCGAGGCCTGGGGTGTGCCCCCGGAGCAGATGCCGGTGTTTGGCACCATGGCCTCGCGTTTCAACGACGATGGGGTGACGGCGCTTTATCAGGCGCTCAAGTCCCGTCTGGTGGAACTGGGCTTGTCGTTGCAGGCAGGGCAGTTGCCGTCGGTGACAGTGCGTCACAGCAGCAACCAGACCCAGATCGTGCCGGGAGGACGGACCCGTTACCTGGCCGAGATCTCCGACACCGTGCGCGGCTACAAGCGGCGCGCGCACGACCAGGCCCGTTTGGCGCGGGAAATCCAGCAACTGCGTGCGGCAGCGCGCATGCTGGAGGTCGACAAACCCGGCAAAGCCAAAGCGGCCGAAGCTTCACTCGATCTGGCAAAGCAGCGTGAGCAGCGCATGGGGGCGGCCGAACTCAAGCTGCTGGCCCAGTGGCCCGAGATGCAGCAGGCCTATGCGGGTGACGAGTACGTGGTGAAGATTCGCGACAAGGAAATCCGTACGGCGCTCACGACCAAATCGCTGTCGGGCACCACCATCCGCAAGGTGGCGTTGCCCAAGTACGAGGATCATGGCGAAATCCTCAAGTGGCTGATGCTCGACAACGTGCCGGGCAGCTACCCCTACACCGCCGGCACCTTTGCCTTCAAGCGCGAGAACGAGGACCCGACCCGCATGTTTGCCGGCGAGGGCGATCCTTTCCGTACCAACCGCCGCTTCAAGCTGTTGAGCGAAGGCATGCCGGCCAAGCGCTTGTCCACCGCCTTTGACTCGGTCACGCTCTACGGCAGCGATCCCGATCCGCGGCCCGACATCTACGGCAAGGTCGGCAATTCGGGCGTCTCGATCGCCACGCTGGACGACATGAAGGTGCTGTATGGCGGTTTCGACCTGTGCAATCCGAGCACCTCGGTCAGCATGACCATCAACGGTCCGGCACCGAGCATCCTGGCCATGTTCATGAACACGGCGATCGACCAGAACATCGACAAGTTCAAGGCCGACAACGGCCGTGCGCCCACCGATACCGAAATCGAGAAGATCCGCGAGTGGGTGCTGGAGAACGTGCGCGGCACGGTGCAGGCCGACATCCTGAAGGAAGACCAGGGGCAGAACACCTGCATCTTCTCCACCGAGTTCAGCCTCAAGGTGATGGGCGATATCGCCGAGTACTTCGTGCACCACGGCGTACGCAACTTCTACAGCGTCTCGATCTCCGGTTACCACATCGCCGAGGCCGGCGCCAACCCGATCAGCCAGCTGGCCTTCACGCTCTCCAACGGCTTCACGCTGGTGGAGGCCTATCTGGCGCGCGGCATGCACATCGATGACTTCGCCCCGAACCTGAGCTTTTTCTTCTCCAACGGCATGGACCCCGAGTACAGCGTGATGGGGCGCGTGGCGCGCCGCATCTGGGCCGTGGCGATGAAAGAGAAATACGGGGCCAACGAGCGTTCCCAGAAACTCAAGTACCACATCCAGACCTCGGGCCGCAGCCTGCACGCGCAGGAGATCCAGTTCAATGACATCCGCACCACGCTGCAGGCGCTGATTGCCATCTACGACAACTGCAACAGCTTGCACACCAATGCGTTTGACGAGGCCATCACGACGCCGACCGAAGACTCGGTGCGGCGGGCCATGGCGATCCAGCTCATCATCAACCGCGAATGGGGGCTGGCGAAGAACGAGAACCCTAATCAGGGGGCCTTCATCATTGAAGAGTTGACGGAATTGGTGGAAGAGGCTGTGCTGGCCGAGTTCGAACGCATCAGCGAGCGTGGTGGCGTGCTCGGTGCCATGGAAACCGGCTACCAGCGGGGGCGTATCCAGGACGAGTCAATGCACTACGAGATGCTCAAGCACACCGGCGAGTTGCCCATCATCGGCGTCAATACCTTCCGCAACCCGCACGGTGATGCCGTGCTGGAAAAGCTGGAGTTGGCGCGTTCGACGGAAGAGGAAAAGCAGAGCCAGTTGCAACGGCTGGCGGATTTCCATGCGCGCCATGAAGCCGAGGCGCCGGCGCAGCTCAAGCGCTTGCAGCAGGCAGTGATCGAAAACCGGAATGTGTTCGAGGTGCTGATGGATGCGGTGCGCGTCTGCTCACTGGGGCAGATCACCAACGCGCTGTTCGAGGTGGGCGGTCAGTACCGGCGCAGCATGTAAGCCAGTTGACGAGCACTTCGAGGGGCTTTTGCCAGACCAGGCATCCCTGGGGGCGGGCCGGGCTCGGAGGTGGGTGGCCAGCGGCCGACCCGGAGGGGCTCAGTTGTCCAGCTCGTCGTCGCTGTCGTCCACCAGGGCCGCATCATTGCAGACCGTCCGCGCCTTGGCATAAGGGATCAGCGGTTTGTCGAGCGGGCGCAGCTGGCGCCGGCGCAAGCCGCGCAGCGACTGGGAGCGCTCCATGGCCTGGAGCACGCTTTCCGGCTCCATCATCAGGCTGAAAGGGTTGAGTGAAATGGCATTGGTTCGCATGTTTTTTCCCCGCTTCACATCGGTTTTGATGTGGTGAGTGAACTGTAGACAAGCGACCAAGAAATTTAAGTCGGGGTTTGGCGCTTTGCGTTGTAGGAACTTATCCGACAGGGTTGACCCTGCCCCCGCCGATTACCCGGCCACCGTGTCGACAACCGCCTGGGCTTGCCAATGCGCCTGGAACTCGCTGGCGGACACGGGTTTGCCGAACAGGAAGCCCTGGACCTGTTCGCAGCCCAGGCGGCGCAGAAAGGCGAACTGCTCGGCCGTTTCCACCCCTTCGGCGACGCTGGACAGATTCAGGCTGCGGGAGATGTCGACCATGGCCTGCACAATGGCCTCGTCGCTGCGGTTCTTGCCAATGCCGGCGATGAAGCCTTGGTCGATCTTGAGGGTCTGAACCGGCAGCTTGCGCAGGTAGGAGAGCGAGGAATAACCGGTGCCGAAGTCATCCAGCGCCAGCCGAACCCCCAAGGCACGCAGATCGGCCAGCATGGCAAAGGCATCTTCCATGGCCATGATGACGGACTCGGTGATTTCCAGTTCCAGCCGCTCCGGGGTGATGCCCGTTTCCCGCATGATGGTGCGCAGCAGTTCCGGCAGATTGCCGCGTTCCAGCTGCTTGACCGAGAGATTGATCGACACCACTGGCACATGCAGCCCGGCCTCATCCCAGAGGGCGATCTGTCGGCAGGTTTCGCACAGTATCCAGAAGCCCAGTTCCATGATGAAGCCGGTCTCCTCGGCCAGTGGAATGAAACGAGTGGGAGGAATGAGGCCGAGTTCCCTGCTGTCCCAGCGTAGCAGGGCTTCCGCGCCGAGCAAGCGGCCACTTTTCACGTCGACCTTGGGCTGAAAGTGAACACTCAGTTCGTTGGAGGTGATGGCGTCGCGCAGCAGGCCTTCGAGCTGGATGCGTTCCTGCGCGTACGCAGTCATGGCGTTGGTATAGAAGTGGCTGCGGTTGCGGCCGTCGGCCTTGGCCTGGTACATCGCGGCATCCGCCTTGCGCACCAGCACGTCGACTTCCATGCCGTCAATCGGCGCCTGGCTGATGCCGACGCTGGCCGACAGGTAGAGTTGCTTGTCGTCGACCGTGAAAGGCTGACGGAACAGTTCCAGCAACTGGTCGGCCACCTCCAGTGCCGTGGCTGGTCCACCGGTATTTTCAAGAATGCAGATGAATTCGTCGCCGCCGATGCGCGCCAGCGTGTCTCCCGGGCGGATGCAGGCCTGCAGGCGACGGGTGATGATGGTCAACAAGGTATCGCCGATCGAATGGCCGAGCGTGTCGTTGACATCCTTGAAGTGGTCCAGATCAATGAACAACACAGCCAGCTGCGTATGGTGCTGACGGATGCGCTGCAGGCTTTGCGACAAGCGTTCCTTGAACAACAGCCGGTTGGGCAGGTCGGTCAGCGGGTCATGGTGCGCCAGGTAGTCAAGACGCAGCTCGGCACGCCGACGTTCGGAGATCTCGTTCTCCAGGTCGTGTGTGCGCTCCTGCACCCGGCGGTCGAGATCATGGTTGGTTGCCTCCAGCGCACGTGCTTGCGCACGCAGGATGATCTGTGCATGGCGCACGAGCATGAACTGGGCCAGGTACAGCGCGGCCAGCACGCCGGCCACGCCGGCCGAGACCCATTTGAGGTGCTGGTCGGCCTCCTGGACAAAAGCCGTGACGTCCTGGTAGACCTCGAATACGCCGTCGATGCGTTCCTGGCCCTTCTCGGTGCTGTGAATCGGGACGTAGGTCGAAATCACGTCGCGGTCCTGCAGCGTGTCTTCAAAGGTGGCGAACTGGTTGCGGTGTGTCAGCTCGCTGATGGGGGTGCCATTGACGGCCGACAGGAACCCGGGGTTGTCACGCTTGCTGTCGCCGACCTGTCGCGGGTCGGTGGAGAAGGTGGAGATGCCGTTGCGCGTATAGATGTTGATCCGGATGACGCTGGTGCCGCGTGTCATGTTGCTCAGGGTCTCACGGAGCCGGACATTGGCAACGCGTTCCTGCAGCACATCCGGTGTGTCTGTCTGGGCGTTCTCCATGACCGGTTTGAAGAGGGGCCAGAGCGAGTTCTCGAACACCTGGGTGAATTCTTCGGCCCGATTCTGCTCGTGGCGCAGCAACTGCTCGTAGGTGATGTGCCGGAAATAGAAAGTCAGCAGGCCGGCGGCCAGTGCAATCAGCGCAAACGAGAGCGTGGAGAAGTAGCGGGTCAGGTTGAACATGGACACCGGGACATTCTATGCGGGGCCTCAGCGGTTCTGGTCCGCACGGATCATGTCCGCAGCCTTCTCGGCAATCATGATCACCGGTGCATTGGTGTTGCCGCCCACCAGGCTGGGCATGATGGAGGCGTCCACCACACGCAGGCCCTGCAGGCCATGCACCCGCAACTGGGCATCCACCACGTCCATGGGTCCGGGGCCCATGCGGCAGGAGCCCGCCGGGTGGTAGATCGTGTCGGCATGGTCGCGGATGTACTGTTCGATCGCCGCATCACTGCGTGCGGCTGCCGAGGTGGCCAGTTCCCGGCCACCGAAGCCCGCCAGGGCCGGTTGCGACAGGATGTGGCGCAACAGCTTGAAGCCGCGCACCAGCCGTTCCACGTCATCGCGTTCGCCAAGGAAGTTGGGGTCGATCAGGGGGGGCGTCAGCGGGTCCTTGCTGGCCAATTGCACGCTGCCCCGGCTTTGCGGGCGCAGCAGGCAGACATGGCAGGAGTAGCCATGGCCGAAGGCCGTGGTGCGCCCATGATCAATCAGTTTGCCCACCACGAAGTGCAGTTGCAGGTCGGGGATGGGTTCCTCCGGCCGACTCTTGATGAAACCACCGGCTTCCGCAAAGTTGGTGGTCAGCATGCCACTGCGTGAGCGACGCCACTCCAGCAGGCCCTGCAGCATCCGCAGCGCACCGGGCAGGGACAGGCCGAACAACTCGGTCAATCCCGGCGCATTGACTACCTGCACCACGTCGACATGGTCCTGCAGGTTCTGCCCGACGCCAGGCAGGGCGTGCAGGGGGGCGATGCCCTGGTCCAGCAGGTGCGCATGCGGCCCGATGCCCGACAGCATCAGCAACTGGGGCGATTGCAGGGCGCCTGCGCACAACAGCACTTCACGTCGGGCGTGCAGTTGTTTCAGCGTGCCATCCTGCAGGTACTCCACGCCGACGGCGCGTTTGCCTTCCAGCAAGATGCGTGTGGCTTGGGCGCCGGTGATGACATGCAGGTTGGGACGCGCGCGATGGGGTGTCAGGTAGGCCTTGGCGGCGCTGAAGCGCTCGCCGTTCTTGTGCGTCACCTGGTACAGGCCCACGCCTTCCTGGCTGGCGCCGTTGAAGTCGCGGTTGGCCGGGTAGCCTGCCTGTTCTGCTGCGGCAGCGAAGACCGGGCCGAAACGGTTGGGGCTGCGCAAATCCATCACATGCAGTGGTCCCCCCGTGCCATGGAAGGCGTCGGCGCCGCGGGCATTGTCCTCGGCGCGCTTGAAGTAAGGCAGCACGTCATCGAATCCCCAGCCGGGGTTGCCCTGTGCCGCCCAGTCATCGTAGTCACGCCGGTGGCCGCGTGTGTAGATCATGGCGTTGACGGAACTGGAGCCGCCCAGCACCTTGCCGCGCGGCTGGTAGCCGCGGCGGCCGTTGAGGCCGGCTTGCGGAGTGGTGCTGAACGCCCAGTTGGCTTGTCCTGTCTTGGCCAGCAGGGCCAGGCCGGCGGGGCAATGGATCAGCACGCTGTCGTCACGCGGCCCCGCTTCCAGCAAGGCGACGTGGACCGACGGGTCTTCGCTCAGGCGGGATGCGAGGACGCAGCCTGCCGAGCCGCCGCCGATGATGAGGTAGTCCAGCATGGTGTTGCTCCGTCTGGTTCAGGTGGTGGGTGGTCGCTGTCGAGGCTGGAGGGCCCGGACCTCTGAGCGCAGGTTTTGAACCTCGGCACGCAGGGCGCTGAGTTCGTGCAGAAGGTCGCCCTCCATCTGGCGCTCTTCATTTTCGACCAGCATGGCAGCCACCGAAGCGGTGACCAGCGACAGGACGGCCAGACCGAGCAGCACCACCACGACGGCAAAACCGCGTGACAGCATGGTGGTGGGGACCAGGTCGCCATAGCCGACGGTGGCCGCGGTCGTGAAGGCCAGCCACAACCCGTCACTGAAGGAGTGCACATCCGGCTCCACCAGCCAGAAGCCCAGACCACCCAATCCCAGAATCAGGAGGCAGAGCGCCAGCGAGTAGGTCAGCCCGCGCCGCGTGATGAGGTGTCTGTAGGTGGTTCGACGTGCCATGCAGCCACTCTACCGTGTGCCAGGGATGGCGTAAATTGATTTGTGTCAACGACGCGTCAGCCGCCCCGGTGCAAGCTGCTGGCAAGCTAGTGCTAGCAAGATGACGCCTGTCAACGTGATGTGATTCCCATGAAACTTGCCCTGCTGTCCGATATCCATGCCAACCTCCAGGCGCTGGAGGCCTGTCTCGCGCACGCGCAGGGGCAAGGGGCGCAGCAACTGGCGCTGCTGGGCGACTTTGTCGGCTATGGCGCCGACCCCGTGGCCGTCATGCAACGGGTGATGGGCCTGGCGGAACAGGGCGCATGGGTGATCCGGGGCAACCATGACGACATGGCGCTGAACCCGCCGGCCGAGATCAAGACCATCGGCGACAGCACGGCGCAATGGACCCATGAACAACTCGATGCCGCCCAGAAGGCATTTCTGGCCGCGCTGCCGCTGACCCTGCGGCGCGATGCGATGCTGCTGGTACACGCTTCGGCGGAGGCGCCTGAGCGCTGGCGCTACGTCTATGACAGCCGCGGCGCCGCCATGAGCCTGGATGCGGTGCGTGACATGCCCGAGGTACGCTACGTATTTGGCGGTCACGTCCACATGCAAACCCTGTATTACCAAGGCAGTGCCGGCGACTTGATGAAGTTCGAGCCGACTGCCGGCGTGGCGGTTCCGGTGCCGCGCCATCGCCACTGGCTGGCCACGGTGGGCTCGGTCGGGCAGCCGCGTGACGGCAACCCCAAGGCCATGTACGCCCTGTTCGATTCGGAGCGTGCGCAGCTCACCTTCCACCGCGTGGACTACGATCATCATGTGGCAGCGGCCGCCATACGGCGGGCCGGTCTGCCGGAATACTTTGCAGGTCGACTGGAGCAGGGACGTTGACATCCTCCCTGCTCCTAAAGGACCGGGATTCCCTCTGCAGGGGTTCTATGTCCAGAACCGGAAACGAGCTTAGACAGGATATTTTTAGCTGCATTCACATCGCGATCATGCAAGCTGCCACATTCACTGCAAACCCATCTCCTTATTCCAAGGCCTGCGAAACCTCTCGGCCTCGAATCGGGCTGTGCGCCGCAATCCGAGCAGGTCTGGGTGGTGAAACTCTCATTCACTTCCTCAAACCACGCGCCATGCTTAACAGCCTTGTACGCCAGTTGACTACGGAAGCAAGACCAACCCGCATCGAGAACGGACTTGGCCATGTTGGTCCTGGCAAGTCCGGCAGCAGACACATCGCCCACCGCAATCAGATCAAACTCACGCACGATGCGCGTGCTGAGCTTGTGCAGAAAGTCACTCCTGCGGTTCGCCGTCTGAGACTGAATGGCTTTGACACGACGCTTCTTGTTGGCGCGCTGGGCCAGCGCCAGAGCATCCTCGGCACCCCGGTACAGGCCAGGTGCGGCAATCCTCTCTCCATTGGACAGAGTAGCAAAGTCCTTCAAGCCCAGATCGATACCAATGCCGCTTTGGATCGGGCGCGCTGGGGCCGCAGGAACATCAACGCAGACATTGAGAAACCAGTTGCCCCGGCTGTCCTGGGAAAAGTTGGTGCCGTCTTTGATTGTCGCGCCGGCAGGAAGGGTGCGACTCTTGAACACCTTGAACTCACGGCCGTTGAAGTGAAATCCAGCCGGTGTTTCCCTCAGATCCCGACCCTTGAGCGGCACCCAGCCCAGGTGCCTCTTGCCGCGGTAGCGAAGGTAGGGGCGCTTCTTCTGAGATCTGGACTTGGCGTACTGCTCGCACACCGCGTTGATCGTGCCGCTGTGGATGCCAAGCTCTTTGCTGGAGCCGGTGGTGAGCTTGTTGAGGTCAAAGCCGCTGAGCCACTTGCGATCAAAGCGCAGCGCATCCTTTTGGCGATCGTTACAGTAGTTGAAGACAAAGTTCACCGCGCGGGCCTGCTTGTTCAGCAGGCCATTCAAGGATTTGACCCTGTAGCGGTACACCAGCAGCATACTGGATATATTAACAGTACCAGAGCCATCGAGCAAGTATTCCGACGCTTTGCGCCGGCCTTCTACCTCCCCGCCCTGATGGGCGGGGCTTCTCAGGAGTTTTGATGAAGTTGCTGGAGCCCGGGCACGTGCTGGATGGCTTTGTGGTCGACGAGTGCGTGCACTCGGGCGGCATGGCCCACATCTACCGTGTGCATTACGCCGATGGCACGCCCGATCCGGGTTTCCCGATGGTCATGAAGGTGCCGCGCATGACCGCCGGCGATGGAGCGGAAAACATCGTCAGCTTCGAGGTGGAGCACCAGATCATGCAGGTGCTGACCGGCCCGCACGTGCCGCGTTTTGTGGCCGCTGGCGACCTGGAGCGCACGCCCTATCTGGTGATGGAGTATGTGCAGGGGCGCACGCTGCAGCACTGGCTCGACGAACCCGCGTTGCCGCCGATTGACGAGGTGGTGCGGCTCGGTGCCGCCATGTCGCATGCCGCACACAGCCTGCACCAGCAGAACACGGTGCACCTGGATCTCAAGCCGGCCAATGTCCTGATCCGGCCCGACGGCAGCGCGGTACTGCTCGACTTCGGCCTGTCGTGCAACGCGCTCTACCCGGACCTGCTGGCCGAGCAGCTGCGCAAGGCGGTGGGGTCCCCGGCCTGGATCGCGCCCGAGCAGGTGGTCGGGGTGCGCGGCGATCCCCGCAGCGATGTCTTTGCCATCGGTGTCATGCTCTACCAGTTGCTGACCGGCAAGCTGCCCTTCGGTGCGCCGCAAACCAACGGCGGCCTGCGTCAACGGCTGTGGATGGACCCGCCGCCGCCACGCCAGCGCAAGCCGGAACTGCCGCCCTGGTTGCAAGAGGTGGTGCTGCGCTGTCTGGCACAGGAGGCGGCGCAGCGTTATCCCTCAGCGGCGCATCTGGCATTTGACTTGTTGCATCCCGAGCAGGTTGACGTGACAGAACGCGGCCTCGCGACGCAGGGCACGGGGGTCTGGGTTCATTTCAAGCGCTGGATCAAGGCGGCCGGCATGCACTACCAGCCCAGCCCCCTGCCCATGCAGCAGATTGACGAGGTACCGATCGTGATGGTGGCTGTGCCGCATCAGGATGTCAGTGATGCCACGCTGTATTCCTTGCGGCAGGCGGCCGCGCGTTCGCTCGGGACCCGCCCGGGCGCGCGGCTGGCCTGCGTGACGGTGATCTCACCCAGCCAGACCAGCAGCACACGCGAGGAAGACAGCGAAACCAGCGTGCAGCGCCGGTACATGACGCAGCTGCGGCAATGGATGAAGCCACTGGACCTGACCGGGCACCAGACGTCCTGCCATGTGATCGAGTCGGGTGACGCGGCGCAGGCACTGCTCAATTACGCCATCGGCAACCGCGTCAGCGTGATCGTAATGGGGGCCGCCACGCACGGGCTGATGAAGCAACGCTTTGTGGCCACCGTGCCGATCCGGGTCGCCATGGAGGCTCCCTGCACCGTGATCCTGGTCAAGCAGACCCTGCCGTTCGAACAGCTGAAGGTAGAGGAGGATGTGCGGAAGCGGGACGACTGGGATGTGCCTTTCTAGGCGTTGTCGGCCCGCATGTCAAAGGCGAACAGAGCCGGGCACTAGAGGCTGAAGTGCTTGCGGACCATGACCTCCAGCAGCGCCCGGGCCTCGTCTTCGCTGGCATTGATGATGCTGCGGTGGATGTGCTGCGACAGGTCTGAGAACACCCTGACCAGGTGCGGGTCGAAATGCTTGCCGGACCCTTCGGCCAGCACCTGCATGGCGGACTCCAGCGGCATCGGCTCCTTGTAAGGGCGGCGCGCGCACAGGGCGTCGAACACGTCGGCCAGCGCGAAGATGCGCGCCACCAGCGGGATGTCCTCGCCGGCCACACCGCGCGGGTAGCCGGTGCCGTCCCATTTTTCGTGGTGGCCGGCCACCACGGCCCGGCCGCCTTCGAGCCAGCCGGCGCCGGTCACGATGTCCTCGCCCAGGCCGACGTGGGTGCGCATGACGATCATTTCGTCATCGGTGAGGCGACCGGGTTTGAGCAGAATGGCGTCCGGGATGCCGATCTTGCCGACATCGTGCAGAAAACTGCCGGCGATGAGTTCCTGCATGCGGCTGCCATGCAGGCCCACGGCCTCGCCCAGCGTGGCCGCGATCCAGGCCACGCGGTAGTTGTGGGCGCCGGTGTCGGAGTCGCGCCGCGCGATGGCGCGCCCCAGCGCCTCCATCATCGAAATGTGGGACTCCAGCACCTCCCGTGCCTTGCGCTGGTTGTCGGCAAAGAGGCGGATCATCACGGGGTAGAGGATCGCGCCGCACAGCAGGGCCGCCAGCGCCACCAGCAGCGCCACGCGCAGCGCTTCTGTGCGCAGCTGCTCACGCTGCCAGTCCGGCACCAGGCGCACGCCTTCCAGATAGCCGGTGATGGTCTGCTGGTCGCCACGCAGCGGCACGAACACGCGCAACACCCAGCGCTCGCCCGGCAGGCGCTGGCTTTCATAGAACGGGAATTCGTAGGCCGGCGGGCCGTGGGGTGCAATGTCCTTCTCGATCGTACGGCCGGTTGCGGTCATGTCCTCGGCCATCAGCACCCCTTCGGCACTGTAGATCTCGGCGATATCGAACAGGCCGCCGACCAGGGCGCGCGCAGCCGCCTGCGCATGCGGCTGCGCCTGGGTGCCTTCCGGGCGGAAGGGCTCATGGTGCAGCAGGCGCCGCGACTCTTCCACCGCCATGGAGACAATGCTGTCTTCCGCGTTCTCGCGTGCGATCCACCAGACGGGCGGGACCGACAGGCCGGCGAGCATAACGGAGACGCTGCCGATCTTGATGGCCAACCTGCGTTTGAATGAAATCATGGATCTATCCCCTCGGGCGACAGGGGCATTATCCCCTTGCGGGTGGGCGTGGCCGGCTCAACGGGAGCGGACCACCGTCACGTGGTGGACACGCGGGCCGGACGGGTCGCTCAGGCGCAACTGCAGCGTCTGCGGTGCGAAGCCCGCAGGGACCGCAATGCTTCCCTCCATCTTCAGAAAGCGGCTCACATTCAGGTTGAATTTCGGATCGTTCGGGTCGCCGGGATACTCAAGCACGTCGTGCGAACCGTCAACGAGGCCGCCGAGCAGCAGGGTTGCCTTGCCGACAAAGCGCGGGCCGTGATTGACCAGGGTGTACTCGTAGCGGAGCCGGCTGCTGTCGCCGGTCTGGTTCCAGGCCACCAGGTTCTGGACGGCCAAACCCTTGTTGAGGCCCGAGTCCTGCGGCACGTCGGCGGGGGCCGGGCCCTCTTGGCGGAGGTCACCGTTCGCCAGCAGGTCAGGCCCGGCGGGAGCGGTCAGCGCCGTTTGTGGCGATGACAGTGGTGTTGTTTCAGACACCGGGAAATAGCGTCCGGCCGAGAAGCATGCGACCGCTGCCAGGATCGACAGCAGTGCGTGCCCCGCAACGCGGCTCCAGTATTTCCAGGCGGGGACGGGTGGCAGGATGACCGGCGCCGAGGGCTGGGTCAGCCGCGCGTGCAGCATGTGCCAAAGGGTTTTGACGAACGCAGTGTGTTTGCTGTGAGCCAGTGAGGTGTTCATCTCGCTGTGTTGGGTGAAGAATGCCGGTCGACGGTTGCATTGTGCAACACATTGTTGCATTGAGCGGGGCCGTATTCCCGTCTAAAACGTTCACCCACGTGTCCTGCCTTGTGGCGCCGTGAGGCCGGGAACTGCCGCCTCATGCTGGTGCTGGCCTGAATCAGGCAGAAGGATGCGGGACAATCGGGGCATGAACACCGAGCGCCACCTCTTTGAAACGTTGACGCCCGATGTGGTGATGGATGCCCTGGCCAGCGTCGGCCTGTACGGCGACGGTCGGCTGCAGGCGCTGAGCTCCTATGAGAACCGCGTTTACCAGTCGCACCTGGAGGATGGCCAGGTCGTGGTGGCCAAGTTCTACCGCCCCGAACGCTGGAGCGAGGCGCAGATCCAGGAAGAGCACGACTTTGCCGCCGAGCTCGTGGCCGCCGAAGTGCCGGTGGTGGCGCCGTTGGCGTTGCATGGCGCCACCTTGCACCACCACGGCGGTTTTGTGTTTTCCGTCAGCCCGCGTCGCGGCGGGCGTCCGCCTGAACTGGATGACGACGAGGTGCTGGAGTGGATCGGCCGCTTCCTGGCGCGGCTGCACACGGTGGGCGCGGCGCGGCCTTTTGTGCACCGGCCGGCGCTGGACCTGCAGACCTTTGCCCGCGAGCCCTACGACTGGCTGCTGACCCACCAGATGGTGCCGCTGGACGTGCAATCGGCCTGGCAGAAAGCCTGCCAGGATGCTATTAATTCGATAGCTGCTTGCGCCTATTTTTCGGGGTCTGGAGGCCGAAATGATGCTGATTCCGGCGTGGTGCGTTCGCTGCGCCTGCATGGTGACTGCCATGCAGGCAACATCCTGTGGACGCCGGTCGATGTGCCGGCCAGCGTCGGTCCGGGGCCGCACTTCGTCGACCTGGACGACGCGCGCATGGGGCCGGCGGTGCAGGACGTGTGGATGCTGCTGTCGGGCGACCGCGCCCAGCGCACGCGTCAGCTGAGCTGCCTGCTCGACGGCTACGAGCAGTTCCGTGACTTTGACCGCCGCGAGCTGGCGTTGATCGAGCCCTTGCGCACCCTGCGCCTGATCCACTACAGCGCCTGGCTGGCCCGGCGCTGGGACGCCCCGACCTTTCCGCTCAACTTCCCGTGGTTCGGCAGCAGTGATTACTGGCAGGGCCAGGTGCAGATGCTGCAGGACCAGGTGGAGGCCATGCAGGAGGCGCCGCTCAGCGCCTGAGCGGCCTCAGGGTTTGCGTTCCAGCCGGGCGATGAGTTCGCCCATGATGCCGCGGCGGAATGCCAGCACACACAGCACGAAGATCAGGCCGGTGACCAGAGTGACCGACTCGCCCAGCGAAGAGAACCACTCGATGCCGCTGAGGCGTGCCAGCCAGGCGCCCATCTCGCCGATCTTGTTTTCCAGCAACACCACCAGGGCGGAGCCGAGCAGGGGGCCGGACAGGGTGCCCAGGCCGCCCACCAGCGTCATCAGGATCACCTGACCGGAGGCGGTCCAGTGCACGTCGCTGAGGGTGGCAAAACCCAGCACCAGGGTCTTGAGGGAGCCGGCCAGCCCGGCCAACGCGGCCGACAGCACAAAGGCCAACAGCTTGAAGCGGTTGGTGTCGTAACCGAGCGAAATCGAGCGCGGCTCGTTTTCCTTGATGGCCTTGAGCACCTGGCCAAACGGGGAGTGGATGATGCGCACGATCAGCAGGAAGGCCGCCACCACGATGGCCAGCGCCACGTAGTACATGACCAGGTCGTTCTGCAGATCCAGCAGGCCGAACAGCTTGCCGCGCGGCACGCCTTGCAGGCCGTCTTCGCCGCCGGTGAGCGGCGCCTGCAGGCAGATGAAGAACACCATCTGCGCCAGTGCCAGCGTGATCATGGCGAAATAGATGCCCTGGCGCCGGATGGCCAGCACGCCGAAAACCCAGCCCAGGGCGGCAGCGCCCAGGGTGCCCAGCAGCAGGCCGACTTCCGGGGTGAGGTGCCAGATCTTGATGGCATGCCCGGCCACATAGGCCGCACCGCCCAGGAAGGCCGCATGGCCGAAGGACAGCAAGCCGGTGTAACCCAGCAGCAGGTTGAAGGCGGATGCGAAGAGCGCGAAGCACATCAGCTTCATGACGAACACGGGGTAGGCGCCCGCGAACGGCGCGGCCAGCAGGGCCAGCAACAACAGGCCGTACCCGATTTTTTTGTAGTTCATGGGGTCGCAGCCTCTTACTTTTCTTTGCCGAACAGGCCGGCGGGGCGTGTCAGCAGCACGATGACCATGATGACAAACACCACCGTCGAAGAAGCCTCGGGATAAAACACCTTGGTGAAGCCCTCGACGATGCCCAGCCCGAGCCCGGTCAGGATCGAGCCCAGGATCGAGCCCATGCCGCCGATCACCACCACCGCAAACACCACGATGATCAGGTTCTGCCCCATCAGCGGGGTGACCTGCATGACCGGGGCCGCCAGCACGCCGGCAAAAGCGGCCAGCCCCACGCCGAAGCCATAGGTCAGCGTGACCATCAGCGGCACATTGATGCCGAAGGCCTCCACCAGACGCGGGTTCTCGGTGCCGGCGCGCAGGTAGGCGCCCAGGCGGGTTTTCTCGATCACGAACCAGGTCAGCAGGCATACCGTGATGGAGGCCACCACCACCCAGACCCGGTAGTTCGGCAGCATCATGAAGCCGAGGTTGGTGGCGCCTTCGAGCAGCTCGGGCGTGTCATAACCCAGGCCCGACACGCCGTAGACCGAGCGCAGGACGCCCTCGATCAGCAGCGTCAGGCCGAGCGTGAGCAGCAGCCCGTACAAGTGGTCGAGCTTGTAGATCCAGCGCAGCAGAAAGCGCTCGATCACGATACCGAAAATTCCCACCGTCACCGGCGCCAGCACCAGCATCCACCAGTAGTTGATGCCCAGGTAGTTCATGCCCATCCAGGTCAGGACTGCCCCCAGCATGAACAGCGCGCCGTGCGCGAAATTGATGACGTTGAGCAGGCCGAAGATCACGGCCAGCCCCAGGCTCAAGATCGCGTAAAACGAACCATTGACCAGCCCCAGAAGGAGCTGGCTCAGCATGGCGGGCAGAGAAACACCAAAGATTTCCATGGACGGTGGGGATTCGGTTTAGTGGCTTACTTCCAGAGAGCGCACTTGCTCTCGGCCTTGGTGGTGAACACCTGGTCACCCGGCAGCTTCTTGACAACCTTGTAGTAGTCCCACGGCTGTGTGGACTCGGCCGGCGACTTGACCTGCATCAGGTACATGTCATGCACGTAACGGCCGTCCGGGCGGATGCTGCCTTCGGCGTAGAAGTCCTTGAGCTTGGTGCTCTTGAGGTAGGCCATCACCTTGTCGGCGTCCTCGGTCTTGGTGGCCTGCAGGGCTTTCAGGTAGTTCATCGTGGCCGAGTAGTTGGCGGCCTGGATGTCGGTGGGCATGCGCTTGGTCTTCTCGAAGAAGCGTTTGCCGAAGGCGCGGGTCTGGTCGTTCAGGTTCCAGTCCCAGCTGGTGGTCAGCAGCAGGCCTTCCGTGTTGCGCAGGCCCAGGCTGTGCACGTCGGTGATGAACACCAGCAGGCCGGCCATCTTCATGCTCTTGTTGATGCCGAATTCCTTCGCCGCCTTGATGGCGTTGATGGTGTCACCACCGGCGTTGGCCAGGCCCAGGATCTGCGCCTTGGAGTTCTGCGCCTGCAGCAGGAAAGACGAGAAATCGGAAGCGTTGAGCGGGTGGCGCACGGCGCCAGCCACGGTGCCGCCCTTGGCCTTCACCACGTTGGCAGCGTCGGTTTCCAGCAGGTGGCCGAAGGCGTAGTCAGCCGTCAGGAAGTACCAGCTCTTGCCGCCCTGGTCCACCAGCGCGCCGGCCGTGCCCTTGGCCAGGGCCACGGTGTCGTAGGCGTAGTGGATGGTGTACGGTGTGCACTGGGCATTGGTCAGGGCGGAGCCGCCGGCGCCGTTCACCATGAACACGCGCTTCTTCTCATTGGCGACCTGCGCCATGGCCAGGGCGGTGCCGGTGTTGGTGCCGCCGAACAGCATGGTCAGGCCTTGCGTGTCGATCCATTCACGCGCCTTGGAGGCGGCGATGTCGGCCTTGTTCTGGTGGTCGGCCGAGAGCAGCTCGATCGGCTTGCCGTTGACCTTGCCGCCGAAGTCGTCGATCGCCATCTGGATGGCGGTGGCGCCGTTTTTGCCGTCCACGTCGGAATACAGGCTGGACATGTCGGTGACAAAGCCGATGCGGACCTTGTCTTGCGCCTGGGCGGTGCCGGCAGCCAGGCCGGCGAGGCTCAGCATGAGGGCGAGGGTGGTCAGTTTTCTTTTCATGGTTGTCTCCTAGAGGTGGTGGGGAAAAGAATGCGGCGAGAAAGTGGATGGGTGGCGTCAGACGCCCAGCAACGCGTTGAGCACCGGCATCTTGGCCTGTAGTTCGGCTGCCGGGAACTGTTCGACCATGCGGCCGTGCTCCATCACATAAAAACGGTCGGCCAGCGGTGCGGCGAAGCGGAAGTTCTGTTCCACCATGACCACGGTGTAGCCCTTTTCGCGCAGCGTGACGATCATGCGCGCCAGGGCCTGCACGATGACAGGTGCCAAGCCTTCTGAAATTTCATCCAGCAGCAACAGCCGTGCGCCCGTGCGCAGGATGCGCGCCACGGCCAGCATCTGCTGCTCGCCGCCGGACAGCCGGGTGCCCTGGCTGTGGCGCCGCTCAGCCAGGTTGGGGAACATGGCGTAGATCTCGTCGATCGACATGCCGCCCTGCGTGCCCTTGAGCTGCGGCGGGAGCAACAGGTTTTCCTCGCATGACAGGCTGGAAAAAATGCCGCGCTCTTCCGGGCAGTAGCCGACGCCCAGGTGGGCGATGCGGTGGGTCGGCCGCTCGATGGTCTCCACGCCATTGATCCTGATCGAACCCTGGCGGGTGCCGGTCAGGCCCATGATGGCGCGCAGGGTGGTGGTGCGGCCGGCGCCATTGCGGCCCAGAAGCGTGACCACCTCGCCGGGGCGCACGACCATGTCCACGCCGTGCAGCACGTGCGATTCGCCATACCAGGCCTGCAGGTCTTTGATTTCGAGAGCGGGAGTCGTTGTTGTCATGTGATTCAGTGGTTCACAGTGCCAGCGCACGCTGCGGCGGCCATGAAGGGGCCCCGACCAGGGGCACCACGGAACCGGCTCAGCCGGTCCGTCGGTGCCGCCCCCCTCCCGCCGCAGGCGAGAGAGGGGGGAGACGCGTAGCGGCTCAGGGGGTGCTTCATCTCAATGCGCTCCCTGCAACTCGCCCGCGGTGGTGCCCATATAGGCCTCCATCACCTGCGGGTTGCGCGAGACTTCGGCATACGGGCCTTCGGCCAGCACGGCGCCACGTTGCAGCACGGTGATGGTGTCGGCAATGGTGGAAACCACACCCATGTTGTGCTCCACCATCAAAATGGTGCGGCCGGCCGAGACTTTCTTGATCAGCTGGGTGACGCGGTCCACATCTTCGTGGCCCATGCCCTGGGTCGGTTCGTCCAGCAGCATCAGCTCCGGCTCCATGGCCAGGGTGGTGGCAATCTCCAGCGCGCGCTTGTGGCCGTAGGACAGGTTGACCGTCAACTCCTGCGCCCAGGACTCCAGG
The DNA here is from genome assembly GCF_001592265.1 of Curvibacter delicatus NBRC 14919. Lineage (GTDB taxonomy): Bacteria > Pseudomonadota > Gammaproteobacteria > Burkholderiales > Burkholderiaceae_C > Hylemonella > Hylemonella delicata. Next base: position 57,688 of record NZ_BCWP01000013.1, read on the forward strand.
CCCACCTCGGCCAGCAGCGCCAGCGCGCGCTCGTTGAGCTGGTCCAGTGTGCGTTCGCTTTTCCAGAAGTGGTAGGCCGTGCCGAGCTGGCGCTGCAAGGCAATGCGCACGTTCTCCAGCAGCGTCAGATGGGGGAACACCGCGGAGATCTGGAACGAGCGGATGATGCCGCGGCGCGCAATCTGCGCCGGACGCTCGCGCGTGATGTCAATGCCGTTGAAGAGGATGCTGCCGCTGGTCGGCTCCAGGAATTTGGTCAGCAGGTTGAAGCAGGTGGTCTTGCCGGCGCCGTTGGGCCCGATCAGCGCATGGATGGAGCCGCTCACCACGGCCAAGTCGACCTGGCTGACGGCCGTGAATCCCTTGAACTCTTTGGTCAGCTTGTGCGTTTGCAGAATGATGTTGCTCATTGCGGGCCATCTTATCGAGGCCCTGCTGCTTCCCCATGGGTGTAAGTACCTATGAAAAAATACCTATGACGTCTTAGGTGTTGTGTCGGCCGGGACTCCAAACGACGCACGGCCGACCGCGTGTTTGCGGTCGGCCGTGCAGACTTCTTTGAGTCGGGTGGTTATCAGGCCAGCAAGACATTGACGCGCTTCACATACGCCGCCGGGTCTTCCGGCACCCCGCCTTCGGCCAGCAGAGCCTAGTCGAACAGGATATGGGGCAGAAGACGAGCGTGAAAGGCGCAAGCGCCGCCTGCGCTGTGTCAGATTTGCCAGTCGTCGGCCGTCACCAGATCGCTGAAGCTGTCTCCGCGCAGGGCCTGCAGCAGGTTGTCGGCGGCGCGGAGTTCGATGGCCAAGCGCACGCGCCCTACAGCAGAACCTATATGGGGCGTGAGAACCGTGCGTCGGCTTGTGAGCAAGCCAGGGTGCACCTGTGTGGGACGGTCTGGCAGCAGCCAGTCTTCCATCTCGTAGACATCCGCGGCGTAGGCGCCAAGGCGGCCGTTCTCCAAGGCGCGGGCGACGGCAGCTTCGTCGACCACGGAGCCGCGCCCGATGTTGACAAGGATTTGGCCGGGCCGGACCTGCGCAAGTGCCTGTTCGTTGATCACGTGGCGCGTCTGCGGCATCAAAGGCACGGCGAGGATGAGGTAGTCGGCCCGCTGCAGGGCCGTGGGCAGGTCGACCTGCTTCACCCGTGCGTCCCGCGAATGCGGGTCCACGCCCAGCAGTTCGGCGCAGCCAAAGCCCATGAGCCGGTCCACAATGGCGCGTCCTACGGCGCCCAGGCCGGCGATGGCCACGACAGACTGGTGCAGCCCGGTGCCATAGAACGTGGGACGCCAGCCGTCGTAGCCCTGGCGTACCGCGTGGTCGCCGGGCAGCATGTGGCGTGCCGCAGCAATGGCCAGCCCGATGGCGAGTTCGGCGGTAGGCTCGGTCAACAGGTCGCGCACGAAGCTCACGCTGACGCCGGCCTCGGCGCAGGCACGCAGGTCAAAGTTGTCGTGCCCCTTCAGCGCGCAGGCCAGGGACCGCAGCCGCGGTGCGTGCCGCAGGGCGTGCCGGTCGATCTGGTCAGGCATGAAGACCATCAGGCCGTCGGCGTCGCGGAGGTGTTCAAAGAGTTCATCGTCCGTCCAGGGATGCGGCCCGGGGTTCATCACGACTTGGCCGTGGGCCTGGAGCCGCTCCAGCACCTCGGCATGGATGGGCTGGGTCACGACGATCTTGGGCTTTGAGAGCTCGCTCATCATTTCAGACGTTTCCTCAGGGCGGCACCGATGCTGTCGACGACCAGCACGCAGGCCAGTACGGACAGCAGAATGGCCGAGACCTCGTCGTAGCGCACCAGCCGCAGCGCAGCCATCAACTCGAAGCCGATGCCGCCGGCCCCGACGATGCCCAGCACGGCCGAGGCCCGGAAGTGGTATTCCCAGCGGTAGATGGTGATGTCCGCCAGTTGCGGCAGCACCTGAGGCAGCACGGCATGGAGGATGACCTGCAAGCGGCTCGCGCCGGCGGCCAGAGCGGCTTCCAGCGGTTTGGGATCGACGTGCTCGATGGCCTCTGCATAGAACTTGCCGACCATCCCGCTGGAGTGCAGTGCCAGCGCGAGCACGCCTGGCAGCGCGCCGAAACCCACCGCAGCGACGAAGATGATGCCCAGGATGATTTCGGGCACCGAGCGGAAGGCGGCCAGCAGGGCGCGCATCAAGCGTCCGAGCAGCGGGTGCGGCGTGGTGTTGGGGGCGGCGAGCAGCGCCAGCGGCAGCGACAGGACGACGGTCAAGGCGGTACCGGCAATCGACATGGCCAGGGTGTCGCGCAGCGGTGTGATCCAGAGTTGCCAGCGGTCGAAGTTGGGGGGCACCATCTCCGATCCGAGCTGCCGGATCGCAGGCGCCCCTTCGATGAAACGCTGCAGGTCGAAGAAGCCCGTGATGTGCAGCGCCAGGGCGCAGACCGCGAGGATGAGTGCTGCGAAGCCCAGCCGGTGCAGCAGGCGCTGCCGCTCGGCCGCGACAACAGCTTCGAAAGTCAGAGCACTCATTTCATGCGGCCCAGTTCCAGTTTGAGGATGGATGCCGTGTCGCGCAGCACGTCGTAGGCCTTGTCGTCTGTGGGGGCGAATGCCTCCACCCGGAAGGACTTGAGGATGTCCTTGTCCTTCATGTCGAGGAAGGCCGTGCGGATCGCCTGCTTGAGGGCCGGGTTGAGATCCGACTGCATGACGACGGGGTAGTTCGGGATCGGGGCGGAAAGGTCGAGCTGAACGATCCGGCTGCCATCGACGATGCCTCGAGAGATGAGGCTGTCGAGAATGGGCTTGGAGAGGGCGCCGGCCGGAACCTGTCCCGCTTGAACGGCGCGCGCCACGGCGTCGTGGGTTCCCAGGTGGACGGGGCGGTAGTCCTTCTCGCCGTCGAGCTGGTATTTCTTGAGCAGGTGTGCGCGCGGCGCCAGATGGCTGGACGTGGAGGCCTGGTCGCCAAAGCCGAAGGGTTTGCCGCGAACGTCTGCCAGGGTCTTGACTGGGCCGCCTGCGGTCGCGATCAGCACCGACTGGTAGGTCGGCGAGCCGCGCTCGACCCCGACCGCGAAGGGCTCGATGGTCGGCGCCTTGGACTTGGCCAGTACATAGGAGAAGGGGCCGAAGTAGGCTACCTCGATACGACCGAAGCGCATGGCCTCAATCATGGACGAGTAGTCGGTCGTGACGGTGATCTCGATGTCCTTGCGCAGCGTCTGCTCCAGGTGGCGTTTGAGCGGCTGGGCGTTCTGGATGATGCTGGCGGCGTTCTCGTCGGGCAGCAGGGCGACACGCAGCTTGGCGGGGTCTTTGCCCTGCGCGTGCAGCGGCAGCGAGGCGGCCAGCGGTGCGGCAGCGAGAAGTCGGATGGCGAGGCGGCGGTTCAGCATGGTTGCAGTTCCTTGGGTTGGGTAGTGAGGGAAGGGGTCGATCTGACGCTGTCTACGGCGATTGGCTCTGACGACGTGGATGGCGGGGCGTAGAGCTGTGCTTCGGCGGGGGCATTGAAGGCGACGGGCTCGCCGTCGAAGACGATGCGGCCCTGCCGCAGGCCGATGATGCGATCCGCGTAGCGGCGGGCCAGCGCGACTTGATGCAGGCTGACAATGGCGGTGAGACCATCGTTCTTGCAGATTTCATGCAGCAGGGCGAGTACGGTGTCGGCCGTGGCAGGGTCGAGGCTGGCCACCGGTTCATCGGCCAGCAGCAGGCGGGGGCGCTGGACCAAGGCACGGGCAATGCCGACGCGTTGCTGTTGCCCGCCGGAGAGCGTGTCGGCGCGCGCAAGCGCCTTGTCGAGCAGTCCCACGCGTTCGATGACGGCCAGCGCTGCGAGCTTGTCTTCCCGACGCCACGGCAGCAGCGAGCCCAGAAGGCTGCGGCTGGCGACGCGGCCGATGAGGACATTGGCCAGTACAGACAGGCGGCCGATGAGATGGTGCTGTTGAAACACCATGCCGCAGCGGCGGCGGTGCTCGCGCAGGTTACGGCCAGACAGCGCAGCAGCGGGCAGGTCCGAGGCCAGGACTTCGCCGCCCGTGGGGCGTACCAGGCCGTTGATGCTGCGCAGCAGGGTCGACTTGCCGGCGCCGGAGGCACCCAGCAGGACCAGGAACTCACCTTGCTTCACCTGCATGCTGGCGTTGTGCAAGGCCTGGTGGCCGTCCGGGTAGGCGACGGAAACATTCCGCAGTGTCAGCAGAGGGGCTGGGGTGGGCAAGGTCATGGGCGGCTTTCCGGTGGGTGGTTTCTGTGCGTCCAGCCGACCCTTCTGTGCCGGGGCAGCCAGGACGCGTCGGCCTCCTGTGTATGGATGCAGCGCCAGTCTGCCGGGCCAAGATGTCATCCAAATGAAACTTGCCGGTCTCAGAATCGCGGCATCTATAGATGGCATCTATGTCAGGACTCAGTCTTCTCGCAGCACTCAAGGCCTTCGACGCCACTGCCCGCTGGGGCAGCATGACCGCGGCTGCCCGCGTCCTCGGGCTGCAGCAGCCCACGGTGTCGGCGCACATTCAGCGACTCGAGCAGGAATATGGCGTCGAACTGCTGTACCGACGCGGCCGTCGGCTGGAGTTGACGGCCTTCGGACGTGCGCTACTGGACCACACGCGGCGCGCCTTCAGCGCTGAAGAGGACGCGCATGCGTTGCTGGCGGCCGCCAAGAGTTGTTATGTTGGCCGCCTGGTGGTCCACGCCATCGGGCCTTACAACGTTGTCCCTATCCTCAAGGCCTTCGGCCAGGCCTATCCACAGGTCAGTGTGGTGGTGGGGGTCGGTGACTCGAGAACCATCACGGCGAAGATCGTTGACTACCAGGGCGACGTGGGCGTGGTGCTCAACCACGCGGAGGTACCCGAACTGCATGGCATGTCCTACAGGAAACAGCGTCTGGTGGTCTTTGCCCGTGCGGACCATCCTCTGGCGCAACGCGGTGCGATCTCACTGCAGGATCTGCATGGACAACGATTTGTCATGCGGGAAGAGGGGTCGACCACACGTCGGGTGTTCGAGCAGGAACTCGCCGATCGTGGGGTTCGCGTTCACGCTGCACTGGATATGGGTAGCCGTGAGGCGGTTCGCGAAGCCGTGGCGCAGGGGCTTGGCCTGGGCATCGTCGCGGAGACGGCCTACATTTCTGATCCGCGGCTGGTCCGGCTGCAGCTCCACGACAGCGCGATGGCGACCCAGGTCCACATCATCTGTCGCAGCGAGCGTCGTCAGTCACCGCTGATTGCTGCGTTCTTCGATGTGGCTGAGCGGCTGAGCGGCGACTAGGTGTGAAAGAAGAGCATACAAAAGGGAGAAGCCGCCCGAAGACGGCTTCTCTGTTGACGCTCAGCCAGGTGCTCAGACAAGCAGGGCATTCACCCGCTTCACATACGCCGCCGGGTCTTCTGGTAAGCCGCCTTCGGCCAGCAGGGCCTGGTCGAATAGGATGTGGGCCAGCTCGTTGAAGTGCACCGAGCCGTCGAGCTTCTTCACCAGCGGATGCTCGGGGTTGACCTCCAGCACCGGCTTGCTGTCCGGGGCCTTTTGACCGGCCTGTTTTAGCAGGCGCGCCAGTTGCGTGCTCATGCCGCCGTCCTGCACCACCAGGCAGGCCGGTGAATCGACCAGGCGGGTGGTGACGCGCACGTCTTCAGCCTTGTCCTTCAGTGCTTCTTTCAGTTTGGCCAGCGTGGGCTTGAAGGTTTCGGCGGCCTCTTCAGCCGCTTTCTTCTCAGCCTCGTCCTGCAGCTTGCCCAGATCGACCGCGCCCTTGGCGACCGACTGCAGCAGCGTGCCGTCGAAGTCCTGCAGGTAGTTCAGCGCCCACTCGTCCACGCGGTCCGTCATCAGCAGCACCTCGATGCCCTTCTTCTTGAACACCTCGAGCTGCGGACTGTTCTTGGCTGCGGCCAGGGTTTCGGCCGTGATGTAGTAGATCGCTTCCTGGCCTTCTTTCATGCGGGCCTTGTAGTCCGCCAGGCTCACGCTGGGGGTGTCGCTGCTGGTGCTGGCAAAGCGCAGCAGCTTGGCCAGGCGCTCGCGGTTGGCAAAGTCCTCGCCCAGGCCTTCTTTCAGCACGCTGCCGAACTCGGCATAGAAGGTGGTGTACTTGCCGGCGTTGGCCTTGTCTTCGTCGCTGGCGTCGGCGGCCGGCACGTCATGTTTGGCCAGGTCTTCCAGCAGGCCGAGCACGCGGCGGGTGTTGCCGTCGCGGATGGCGCGCACGTCGCGGCTTTCCTGCAGCAGTTCACGGCTGACGTTGAGCGGCAGGTCGGCCGAGTCCACCACGCCTTTGACGAAGCGCAGGTAGCTGGGCAGCAGGGCTTCGGCGTCGTCCATGATGAAGACGCGCTTCACATAGAGCTTGAGGCCACCTTGTCTGTCGCGGTTCCACAGGTCCATCGGCGCCTTGGCCGGGATGTAGAGCAGCTGGGTGTACTCGGTGCTGCCTTCCACGCGGTTGTGGCTCCAGGTCAGCGGCGCCTCAAAGTCGTGGCTGATCTGTTTGTAGAACTCTTCGTACTGCTCGGTCGTAACGTCCTTCTTCGGCCGCGTCCACAGGGCGCTGGCCTTGTTGACGGTTTCCCACTCGTCGGTGGTGACCATCTCGCCCGGCTGGTCGTTTTCACCTTCTTTCCACTCTTCCTTCTGCATCAGAATGGGCAGAGAGATGTGGTCCGAGTATTTGTTGATGATGCTCTTGACCTTCCAGCCGTTGAGGTAGTCGTCGGCATCGTCACGCAGGTGCAGGATGACGCTGGTGCCGCGCTGTGCGCGCGTGATGGCCTCCACCTCAAAGTCGCCGCTGCCGCCGCTGATCCAGCGCACGCCTTCCTCGGCCTTCAGGCCAGCGCGGCGCGACTCCACGGTGATCTTGTCGGCCACGATGAAGCCGGAGTAGAAGCCGACGCCGAACTGACCGATCAACTGGCCTTGCTCGGCGGCATTGGCTTTCTGGTCGCCCGAGAGGCGACTCATGAAGTCTTTGGTGCCGCTCTTGGCAATGGTGCCGAGGTGGTCAATCGCTTCCTGCGTGCTCATGCCGATACCGTTGTCGGTGATGGTCAGTGTGCGGGCGGCCTTGTCGAAGGTCACGCGCACGGCCAGCTCCGGGGCATCCTCGTACAGCGCGGCGTTGTTCAGCGCCTCGAAGCGCAGCTTGTCGCAGGCGTCCGACGCGTTGGAGATCAGCTCCCGCAGGAAGATTTCCTTGTTGGAATAGAGCGAGTGGGTGACGAGGTGCAGCAGCTGGGCTACTTCGGCCTGGAAGGAATGGGTTTTCTTGCTCATGGGTAAGACAACAGTTTGGGTTTCAAACAAGGTGAGGCACCAAGGGTGGTGCGCGCAAACCTTCGAATTATGGGCGCCTCTTTTAGGTTTCAAGACCCTGAGGTGGCGTTGGCTGGAAAGCCCTGCGGGCGGGCCGGGGCCTTCCTCCGCGCAGAGCGAGGCAGCGTCAGACGGTCAGGTCGTCAGAACTTCTCGTGCGGCGCCAGATAGCGCCACTGCCCCACCGGCAGGTTGCCGAGCATGACACCCCCGATGCGAACGCGTTTCAGGCCCACGACTTTCAGGCCGACCAGTTCGCACATGCGCCGGATCTGGCGCTTCTTGCCTTCGGTCAGCACAAAACGCAGCTGCTCCGGGTTTTGCCATTCCACCTGGGCGGGTTTCAGAGGTTGGCCGTCCAGGCTCAGGCCGTGGCGCAGGCGCGCCAGCATGACCGGCGGGAAGACCGCCTGCACATTGGTGCTGACCGGGTCGTCGTCGATGCGCGAGAGCTGGGTGGGTGCGCCGGCCGTCGGGTCGGCGCCGGTGTAGACCACCCGCACCAGGTATTCCTTCTCCATCACCGAGTCTTCGCCGATGAGCTGGCGCGCCACGCGGCCGTCCTGCGTCAGCACCAGCAGGCCGGTGGAGTCGATGTCCAGGCGGCCGGCCGGTGCCAGGCCGCGCAGCTGCGAGGGGTTGAAGAAGAAGCGGGCGTTGTCGTCGCGCCAGCGGTTCTGCGGCTGGATCAGCACGACGGCCGGCTCGTGCCCGTCCTCGGCCTGGCCGCTGACGTAGCCGATCGGCTTGTTGAGCAGGATGGTGACCTGGGTCGCCTGCTGGCCGCGGGCTTGGGGGTCGATCTCGATCGCCACGTCCGGGGCGACCTGCATGCCCATCTCGGCCACCTTGCCATTGACCTTGACCCAGCCCTTAGCGATCCAGGCGTCGGCCTCGCGGCGCGAAGCCATGCCGAGTTCTGCCATGCGCTTGTTCAAGCGCACCGTGCCGTTGGCGCCGTATGCCGCCGTGTTGGTCTGGCCGGCAGGAATGGGCGCTTTCGCGGGCGGCGGGGCCGCGCGGCGGAACTTGTTGGGGGGATTTTGTTCGGACATGTTTGCTATAGTTTTAGTAGCTTATTGCGCATATTTTACGCGGTCCGGAATCGGATTTGTCATGAAAACATGCGGGAGCGCAGCGCCGGCAGGTCCAGCACGCGCAGGCCGCCGTACTCGACGCGGATCGTGCCCTGGGCCTCCAGTGCGGCCAGGGCTTCGTTGACCCGCTGGCGCGACAGGCCCACCAGGTAGGCCAGCTCCTGCTGCGTGATGCGCAGCACCTCGCCCACGCCGGGGTACAGCACCGGGTTGAACAGGGCGGCCAGGCTGCGCGCCACCCGCAGGTCCGGGTTGTTCATGCGGTCGATCTCGCGCGCGGCGATGAACTGCGCCAGCCGCTCGTTGAGCTGGTTCATGACAAAGCGGTTGAAGCCGATCGAATGGTCGAGCAGTTGGTGGAAGGTGTCCACCGGCAGGCCGGCCACCAGGCTTTTGCGCAAGGTCTGCACGTTGTAGCGGTAGATCTCGCGCTTGAGGGCGGTGCCCTCGCCGAACCAGCCGCCGGGCGGCAGGCCGGCGAAGGTGAGGGTCTGGCCGTCGGCGTTTTCGCCGCTCATCTTCAACAGGCCGTCAACGACGCCGAACCAGTAGGTGACGGGGCGGCCGATGCGGCAGACCAGATCACCCGGCTGGGCTTCGCCGATTTTCAGGTCGGCCACCGCGATCTCTCGTTCCGCTGGCGTCAGCAAGGCCAGCCAGGGAATGCCGGCCAGTTCGACGGGGGTGGGGGCGCGGCGGCGCTGGTGCAGGGTTGGGTCGCGGGACATCAGGGTGAAGCGTGGGTGCAGACGGCAAGGGAAATTACCACCTAGGGACTACCCTAGATTGTCGTCGGAACGACAACATGACGTCAAACTGAAGCCTACTATTCGCGCCATGTCAGTGCATGGCCTGCGCGCCGTGCCGAGAAACGTAGATAAGGAATTGGGATGCAGACGACTTTTCCGCGACTCCTGCTCAAGCATGCCGCCGAGCGCCCGCAAGCGCCCGCTTTGCGTGAGAAGGAGTACGGCATCTGGCAGACCTGGAGCTGGGCGCGTGCCGCTGAGGACGTGCGCCTGATGAGCTGCGGCCTGGCGGCGCTGGGCTTCCAGCCGGGGCACAACCTCGCCATCATCGGCGACAACCGGCCCCACCTCTACCTGTCCTTTCTGGTGGCGCAAAGCCTGCGCGGCGTGCCGGTGCCGATGTACCAGGATGCGGTGGCCAGTGAAATGGCCTTCGTGCTGGAAAATGCCGAAATCGAATTCGTGTTTGCCGAGAACCAGGAGCAGGTGGACAAGCTGCTGGAACTGCGCGAAACCGTGCCCAGCCTGAAGCACATCATCTATGACGACCCGCGCGGTCTGCGTAACTACAAACACGACGGGCTGATCAGTGTCGAGCGTCTGTTCGAGCTGGGGCGCGAGTACGAACGCGCGCATCCGGCTTTTTACAAGGACTCGGTCGAGCAGGGGCAGCCGACCGACGTGTCCGTGATCCTCTACACCTCCGGCACCACCGGGCGGCCCAAGGGCGTCTGCCAGACGCATGCCAGCTTCATCAACTCGGCGCGCGGTGGCGTGGAGGTGGACGGCCTGAATCCCGACGACAACACCATCTCTTACCTGCCGCCGGCCTGGGTGGGCGATCACCTGTTCTCGATTGCGCAGTGGCTGGTGGCGGGCTTCACCATCAACTGCCCCGAGTCGGCGGCCACGGTCTCCATCGACCTGCGCGAGATCGGACCGAGTTATTACTTCGCACCGCCGCGCGTGTTCGAGAGCATGCTGACGTCGGTGTCGATCCGCATGGAAGATGCGGCGGCGCCGAAGCGTTGGCTGTACCAGAAGTTCATGGCGGTGGCACGCCGCTGCGGTTCCGAGATCCTGGATGGTCACTCGGTCCCGCTGACGGACCGTCTGCTGTATGCCTTGGGCAATGTGCTGGTCTACGGGCCGCTGCGCAACGTGCTGGGCCTGTCGCGCATCCGCGTGGCCTACACGGCGGGCGCGGCCATCGGGCCGGACCTGTTCCGCTTCTACCGTTCCATCGGCATCAACCTCAAGCAGCTCTACGGTCAGACCGAGACTTGCGCTTACGTCTGTATCCAGAAGAACGGCCGGGTCAAGCTCAACAGCGTGGGTGAGGCGGCGCCGGGTATCGAGATCAAGATTGCAGACAACGGCGAAGTGCTGGTGCGCGGCGTCTCGGTGCTCAAGGAGTACTACAAGCGTCCCGATGCCACCGCCGAGGTGATCGATGAGCAGGGCTACTTCCACACCGGTGACGCGGGTGTGATCGACCACGACGGGCATCTGCACATCATCGACCGCGCCAAGGACGTCGGCAAGCTGGCCAGCGGTGCCATCTTCGCGCCCAACTACATCGAAAACAAGCTCAAGTTCTTCCCGCAGATCAAGGAGGCAGTGTGCTTCGGCCACGCGCGCGACCAGGTCTGCGCCTTCATCAACATCGATTTCGAAGCGGTGGGCAACTGGGCCGAACGCCAGGCGCTGCCCTATGGTGGTTATGTCGATCTGGCCGCCAAGCAGCAAGTGCTGGACATGGTGGCCGACTGCGTGGCCAAGGTGAATGCCGACCTGGCCGCCGAAGAGGGCATGAGCGACACCCAGATTGCCCGCTTCCTGGTGCTACACAAGGAGCTGGACCCGGACGACGACGAACTGACCCGTACCCGTAAGGTGCGGCGCGGCTTCATCGCTGACAAGTATGCGGTGCTGATCGACGCGCTCTACACCGGACGCAGTGAGCAGTTCATTGAAACGCAGGTGAAGTTCGAGGACGGCCGCACCGGCGTCGTCTCAGCCACGCTGCAGATTCGCGATGCGACGTGCTACCCGAGCGTAGCCAAGGCCGCCTGAGGAATGACGAGATGAAACAACGGCCCATGGGCGACGTCATCCTGGACGTCCAGAACATTTCCCTGTCCTTCGGCGGCGTCAAGGCGCTGACCGACATTTCCTTCAATGTGCGCGAACATGAGATCCGCGCCATCATCGGCCCCAATGGTGCCGGCAAGAGCTCCATGCTCAACTGCATCAACGGCGTCTACCAGCCGCAGCAGGGCTCGATCACCTTCCGCGGCCAGACCTTCCACCACATGAACAGCCGGCAGGTGGCCGAGATGGGGGTGGCGCGCACCTTCCAGAACCTGGCGCTGTTCAAGGGCATGAGCGTGCTTGACAACATCATGTCCGGCCGCAACCTGAAGATCAAGAGCAACCTGCTGCTGCAGGCGCTGCGCATCGGGCCGGCTGAGCGGGAGGAGATCCGTCACCGCGAGCAGGTGGAGCGCATCATCGACTTCCTGGAGATTCAGGCGCACCGCAAGACGCCGGTGGGTCAGTTGCCCTACGGCCTGCAAAAGCGCGTCGACCTCGGGCGGGCCTTGGCGATGGAGCCGCAGGTGCTGCTGCTGGATGAGCCGATGGCCGGTATGAACGTGGAGGAGAAGCAGGACATGTGCCGCTTCATCCTCGATGTGAACGACGAGTTCGGTACCACCGTGGTCCTGATCGAGCACGACATGGGCGTGGTGATGGACATTTCCGACCGCGTCGTGGTGCTTGACTACGGCAAGAAGATCGGTGACGGCGTGCCGGATGAGGTGCGCAACAACGAAGACGTGATCCGGGCCTACCTGGGCACCAGCCACTGAGCGTAGAGGGACTTCAACATGGCTTTTTTCTCGGAAACCCTGCTTGGCGGCCTGATGGCCGGCATGCTGTATTCGCTGGTGGCGCTGGGCTTTGTGCTGATCTTCAAGGCCTCCGGTGTCTTCAACTTTGCCCAAGGGGCCATGGTGCTGTTCGCGGCCCTGGCCATGGCGCGTTTTGCCGAGTGGATTCCCGGCTGGACCGGCATCGACAACCCGATCGTGGCCAATATCGCGGCCTTTGTGCTGGCGGGTGTGGTCATGTTTGTCGTCGCCTGGCTGATTGAGCGCCTTGTGTTGCGCCATCTCGTCAACCAGGAGGCGGCGACGCTGCTGATGGCCACGCTGGGCATCACCTACTTCATGGAAGGTCTGGGCCAGACGCTGTTCGGCAGCGACATCTACAAGATTGATGTCGGCATGCCCAAGGACCCGATCTTCGTGCTGGAGTCGATGTTCGAGGGCGGCATTCTGGTCAACAAGGAAGACGTGATTGCGGCCGCGATTGCCGCTGCGTTGGTGGCGGCGCTCAGCCTGTTTTTCCAGAAGACCTCGACCGGCCGCGCCCTGCGCGCGGTGGCGGACGACCATCAGGCGGCACAGTCGATCGGCATCCCGCTCAACCGCATCTGGGTCATTGTCTGGTGCGTGGCCGGTGTGGTGGCACTGGTGTCGGGAATGATCTGGGGCTCCAAGCTTGGTGTTCAGTTCTCGCTCACCACGGTGGCGCTGCGTGCCTTGCCGGTGGTGATCCTGGGTGGCCTGACTTCGGTGCCGGGCGCCATCATCGGCGGCCTGATCATCGGCGTCGGCGAGAAGTTGTCCGAGGTGTTTCTCGGGCCGTATGTCGGCGGCGGCATTGAAATCTGGTTTGCCTACGTGCTGGCGTTGCTGTTCCTGCTGGTGCGGCCACAAGGGTTGTTCGGCGAAAAAATTATTGACCGCGTGTAAGAGGCTGAAAGATGTTTTACAGAGAAAACGGTCAATTCAAGACGTCCTATGTGGCGGATCAGCAGATCTTCCCGATCGCGCAGGACCGGCTGGTCATCCTGTTGCTGCTGGCGGTAGCGTTTGTGGCAGTGCCCCTGCTGGCGAGCGACTACACCTTTCGCGCCATCCTGATCATGTCGCTGGCGGCGTTGGGCGTGAATGTGCTGGTGGGCTATTGCGGCCAGATCTCGCTTGGCTCCGGGGCCTTCATGGCGGTGGGGGCCTATGGCGCCTACAACTTCTTCGTGCGCGTGCCGGACATGCCGCTGATCCCGGCCCTGATCCTCGGTGGCCTGTGTGCCACCTTCTTCGGCATCCTGTTCGGTCTGCCCAGCCTGCGCGTCAAGGGCCTGTACCTGGCGGTGGCCACGCTGGCAGCGCAGTTCTTCAGCGACTGGATGTTCCTGCGCATCAAGTGGCTGACGAATGATTCGTCGTCGGGCTCGGTGTCGGTCTCCTCGCTGCAGGTGTTCGGCCTGCCGATCGACAGCGCCCAGAGCAAATACTGGTTCTGCCTTGCGATCCTGGTGGTCATGGCCCTGCTGGCCAAGAACCTCGTGCGCGGCGCCATTGGCCGAGAGTGGATGGCCATCCGCGACATGGACGTGGCCGCCGCCGTGATCGGCATCCGCCCCATGTACGCCAAGCTCAGCGCCTTCGCGGTCAGCTCCTTCATCATCGGTGTGGCTGGCGCCTTGTGGGCCTTTGTCTACCTGGGTGCCTGGGAGCCGGCCGCGTTTTCGGTCGATGTGTCGTTCCGTCTGCTGTTCATGGTCATCATCGGCGGCCTGGGCTCCATCATGGGTGCTTTCTTCGGTGCCGCCTTCATCGTGGTGCTGCCCATCCTGCTCAACCAGTTCCTGCCGGCGCTGTTTGGCCTGTTCGGTGTCGAGATTTCAACTGCCGACGTTTCACACGCCGAACTGATGATCTTCGGCGGCCTGATCGTCTGGTTCCTGATCGTGGAGCCGCATGGTCTGGCCAAGCTGTGGTCCACCGCCAAGCAGAAGCTGCGTGTGTGGCCGTTCCCGTACTGAGTTCTTTGTCCGCTGGTATTTCCCGTGCTTCAACACTTACATCCAAAGGAGACAACCATGAAGCTTTCGAAACTGGTGATCGCCGCTGCCGTCGTGGCAGCCGGGACGACGAGCCTGGCCACCGGCGCCTTTGCGCAGGCCAAGGAGCAGTTCTTCCCGCTGCTGTCCTACCGTACCGGCCCTTACGCGCCCAACGGTACACCCTGGGCCAATGGCAAGCAGGACTATCTGAAGATGATCAATGCCCGCGACGGCGGCATCAACGGCGTCAAGCTGACCTTCGAGGAATGCGAGACCGGCTACGCCACCGACCGCGGCGTGGAATGTTATGAGCGCCTCAAGAGCCGTCCGGGTGTGACGCTGTTCGATCCGCAGTCCACCGGCATCACCTTCGCGCTGACCGAGAAGGCCCCCGCCGACAAGATGCCGCTGATGACGCTGGGTTATGGCCTGTCCGTCTCGCAGGACGGCATGGCCTTCAAGTGGAACTTCCCGATGATGGGCAGCTACTGGACCGGTGCCGACATCCTGATCCAGCACATCGGCAAGAGCCTGGGCGGTGTGGACAAGCTCAAGGGCAAGAAGGTGGCGCTGGTCTACCACGACAGCCCCTTTGGCAAGGAGCCGATTCCGCTGCTGCAGGAGCGCGCCAAGATGCATGGCTTCGACCTGCAGCTGCTGCCGGTGACGGCCCCGGGTGTCGAGCAGAAGGCGACCTGGCTGCAGGTGCGCCAGAGCCGTCCGGACTATGTGCTGCTGTGGGGCTGGGGGGTGATGAACTCCACGGCGCTCAAGGAAGCGCAGGCCACCGGCTATCCGCGCGACAAGATGTATGGCGTGTGGTGGGCTGGCGCCGAGCCGGACGCCAAGGACGTGGGTGAAGGGGCCAAGGGCTACCACGCACTGGCGCTCAACACGTCCGGCCAAGAACCCAAGGTGATTCAGGACATCCTGAAGCATGTGCATGCCAAAGGGCACGGCACCGGTCCGAAGGACGAGGTGGGTTCTGTGCTGTACACCCGCGGCGTGATCATTCAGATGCTGGGTGTGGAAGCCGTGCGTCGTGCGCAGGAGCGTTTCGGCAAGGGCAAGGTCATGACCAGCGAGCAAGTGCGTTGGGGCCTGGAAAACCTGGCGCTGGACCAGAAACGTCTGGACGCCCTGGGTTTTGCCGGCGTCATGCGCCCCCTGAGCACTTCGTGTGCTGACCACATGGGTTCGACCTGGGCGCGCGTCCATACCTGGGACGGCAAGAAGTGGAACATGTCGTCCGACTGGTACCAGGCCGATGAGCAGATCATCAAGCCCATGGTCAAGACCGGCGCCGACAAGTACCTGTCTGACAAGAAGATGAGCCGTCGTCCGGCCGGCGATTGCCAGTCTTGAGGACATCCCCCTGAGCAGCTGCACGGCTTCCCCCTTCTCTCGCGCTGCGTGCGGGAAGGAGGGGGACGACGCCAGTGGCCTCGGACTGAAGGCAAGGGCTGCGCAGGCAGCCCCCAACCGAGAGGGTTGCAGCAGCAGCCTTCTCGATTGGGAAAGGTAAAGGCTATCCGCATGGACTCCAGAAACATACTACTCAACGTCAACGGCATCGAGGTCATCTACAACCACGTGATCCTGGTGCTCAAGGGCGTATCGCTGCAGGTGCCCGAGGGCGGCATCGTCGCCCTGCTGGGCGGCAACGGCGCGGGCAAGACCACGACGCTGCGCGCGGTCTCCAACCTGCTGCAGGGCGAGCGTGGCGAGGTCACCAAAGGATCGATCGAATTGCGAGGCGAACGTATCGAGAACCTGTCGCCGGCCGATCTGGTGCAGCGTGGTGTGGTGCAGGTGATGGAGGGGCGCCACTGCTTCGCCCACCTGACGATCGAGGAAAACCTGCTGACGGGCGCCTACACGCGCAAAAGCAAGGCCGAGATCGCGGCCAACCTGGAGAAGGTCTACAACTATTTCCCGCGCCTGAAGACGCGCCGTGCCTCGCAGGCGGCCTATACCTCGGGTGGCGAGCAGCAGATGTGCGCCATCGGCCGCGCGCTGATGGCCAACCCGAGCATGGTGCTGCTGGATGAGCCGTCCATGGGGCTGGCGCCGCAGATCGTGGAGGAAGTGTTCGAGATCGTGAAGGACCTGAACCAGAAGGAAAAGGTCACCTTCCTGCTGGCCGAGCAGAACACCAACATGGCGCTGAAGTACGCCGACTACGGCTACATCATGGAGTCGGGGCGCGTCGTGATGGACGGCATCGCCAATGAGCTGGCCAACAACGAGGACGTGAAGGAGTTCTACCTCGGCGTCGGAGGTGGCGAGCGCAAGAGCTTCCGCGACGTGAAGAGCTACAAGCGGCGCAAGCGCTGGTTGGCATGACGCTTCCCCCCGAAGCGGCCTTCGGCCGCCTCCCCCTCAAGGGGGCAACGCCAGTGGCCCGGCAAAGCCGGTTCCACGGCGTTCCTCGATTCGACCGTTTCATGCACGGCAGAGTTGCTGCACAGGGAAGACAAAGATGAGCAAACATTACGATGCGCTGGAGACGCGCGATCCGGCACAGCGGGAAGCGGCGCTGATGGCTGCGCTGCCGGGCCATGTGGCGCGGGCGCAGCAGGCGGCGCCGGCGTTGGCGGAAATCCTGCGCGGCGTTGATGCGGCGGGGGTGAACAGCCGGGCGGCGTTGGCCAGGCTGCCGGTGACGCGCAAGCATGAGCTGCTGGAGCGCCAGCAGGCGGCACGGGCGCAAGTGCCGGGGCGTGATCCGTTTGGCGGCTTTGCGGCTGTCGGCTGGCACGGCTTGTTGCGCAACAGCGGTGCGCGCCGGGTCTACCAGTCGCCTGGCCCGATCTACGAGCCCGAGGGCCATGCGGCGGACTACTGGCGGAGTGCGCGCGCCTTTGCGGCGGCCGGCTTCGAGGCCGGCGATCTGGTGCACAACTGCTTCAGCTACCACCTCACGCCGGGCGCCTGGATCATGGAGGCCGGGGCACAGGCGCTGGGTTGCACCGTGTTCCCGGGTGGCGTGGGCAATACCGAGCAGCAGTTGGCGGCCATGGCCGACTTGCAGCCGGTGGCCTATGCCGGCACGCCGAGTTTTCTGAAGATCCTGGTCGAGAAGGCACAGGAGTCGGGCGTCCGTCTCTCGTTTACCAAGGCCATGGTCAGCGGGGAGGCTTTCCCGCCCAGCTTGCGTGACTGGTTCGCCGAGCGCGGCATCACCGGCTACCAGTGTTATGCCACGGCGGATGTGGGCCTGATTGCCTACGAAACGTCGGCCCGCGAGGGGCTGGTGCTCGACGAAGGGGTGATTCTGGAGATTGTGCGCCCGGGCACGGGCGACCCCGTGGCCGAGGGCGAGGTGGGCGAGGTGGTGGTGACGGTGCTCAATCCGGACTACCCGCTGATCCGTTTCGGCACCGGTGATCTGTCTGCCACGCTGCCCGGCGCGTGCCCCACGGGGCGCACCAACACCCGCATCCGCGGCTGGATGGGGCGGGCTGATCAGACCACCAAGGTGCGTGGCATGTTCGTGCACCCGGGCCAGGTGGCCGAGATCGTCAAACGTTTTCCCGAGGTGGGCCGGGCCCGGCTGGTGGTGACGGGTGAAATGGCCAACGACGCCATGACCCTGAAAGTGGAGACGCGCGGTGATGCGCCAGACGGACTGGTGGCACGCATTGGCCAGGTGATCCGCGATGTGACCAAGCTGCGTGGCGAGGTGGAGCTGGTGCTGCCGGACAGCCTGCCGAACGATGGCAAGGTGATTGAGGACGCGCGCAGCTACAAATAGGCCGGTCTACGTAGTTCCCACTGAGCGAGCCGAAAGCGAGCGATTAAACTTTCGGCATTATTCTGAGAAGGAGTCCTTATGAAACGCTTGCTGATTCTTGCCGCCGCCGTGACGGCGTTCGCAGTCCACGCGCAAACGGCCTTCCCCGGCGCCAAGCCGATCACCATCGTGGTGCCGTTCTCGGCCGGCGGCCCGACCGACCGCGTGGCCCGTGACCTGGCTGAAGCCATGCGCAAGCCGCTGGGTGGCGCGAGCATCCTGGTGGACAACGCAGCAGGTGCCGGTGGCACCATCGGCGCCAACAAGGTCGCCAAGGCCGCACCGGACGGCCACACCCTGTTCCTGCACCATATCGGCATGGCGACCAGCCCCGCGCTGTATCGCAAGCTGCCCTACTCGGTCGAGAATGATTTCGAGTTCCTGGGCATGGTCAATGAAGTCCCCATGACCCTGATCGGCCGGCCCAGCCTGCCGGCCAACAACTACAAGGAACTGTCTGTCTGGATCAACGCCAACAAGGGCAAGATCAACCTGGGCAATGCCGGCCTGGGCGCCGCTTCGCATCTGTGCGGCCTGATGTTCCAGAACGCGCTGGGCATCGACATGACCACGGTGCCGTACAAGGGCACGGCGCCGGCCATCACCGACCTGATTGGCGGCCAGATCGATCTGCTGTGCGACCAGACCACCAACACCACGTCGCAGATTGAGGGCAAGAAGGTGAAGGCCTTTGCCGTGACCACGGCCAAGCGCCTGACTACGCCGGCACTGAAAGACCTGCCGACGCTGCAGGAGTCCGGCCTGAAGGGCTTTGATGTCAGCATCTGGCACGGCCTGTACGCCCCCAAGGGCACGCCGGCGGATGTGCTGGCCAAGATCAACACGGCGCTCAAGGCCGCGTTGAAGGATCCCGAGTTCATCAAGAAGCAGGAGGGCCTGGGTGCCGTGGTGGTGACCGACAAGCGCGTTGAACCGGCAGAACACAAGAAGTTCGTGCTGGCAGAAATCGCCAAGTGGGGTCCGGTGATCAAGGCGGCCGGCGTCTATGCCGATTGATCTGTCTCAACGTCCATGCAAAAGCCACCTTCGGGTGGCTTTTTTCATGGTCGCTCTGGAGACAAACCCTAGGACACAAGGGCTACGAGGCTGTCTACACTGGAAAGCAAAGACCAACCGGAGATGTTGTATGCCTGCTTTCGACAGTTTCAAGAAAAATCGCCGTCTTTCCCTTGCCTTGATTGCGGGGGCAGCTCACTTTTTGATAGCTGGCTCCAGTCTGGCGCAAAGTGGCTGGCCGAACAAGCCGGTGCGTATCGTTGTGCCGTTTGCACCGGGCGGGACCACCGACATTCTGGCGCGCGCGGTAGCACCCGAACTCTCAAAGGCCTTCGGCCAGCAGTTCGTGGTGGACAACCGCGCCGGGGCGGGTGGCAATGTCGGCGCGGACATCGTGGCCAAGTCGCCGGGAGACGGCTATACCTTGCTGATGGGAACGGTCGGCACGCACGGCATCAACAAGGCGCTGTACGCCAAGCTGCCCTATGACCCGCAAAAGGATTTCGTGCCGATCACGCTGGTGGCTGCCGTGCCCAATGTGATGGAGATGAATGCCGACAAGGCCAAGGCGCTGGGCATCAACACCGTGGCCGATTTCATCAAGTACGCCAAAGCCAACCCGGGCAAGCTCAACATGGCCTCCAGCGGCAACGGCACGTCAATCCATCTGGCGGGCGAGCTGTTCAAGTCCATGACCGGCATCTTCATGACCCATATCCCCTACCGCGGCTCCGGCCCGGCCTTGCTGGACATGGTGGCCGGCAACATGGATGTGATGTTCGACAACCTGCCCTCCAGCATGGCGCAGATCAAGGCTGGCAAGCTCAAGGCGCTGGCCGTGACCAGCTCCCAGCGCTCGGCGGCCTTGCCGGATGTGCCGACGGTGGAGGAGGCGGGGCATCTCAAGGGCTTCGAGGCGAGCAGCTGGTTCGGCCTGCTCGCGCCCGCAGGCACGCCGCAGGACATTGTCAACCGCATTCAGCAGGAAGTGGCCAAGTCACTCAACACCCCGGCGATCAAGGAGAAACTGCTGGCGCAGGGGGCTATTCCCAGCGGGAACACGCCGACCGAATTCGCCAAGCTGATTGACGCCGAACACAAGAAGTGGGCGAAGGTCGTCAAGGACTCTGGGGCGAAGGTGGATTAACCCCCTTAATTGGAGGCCCCCCTGGGCGGCCGACGCCGCTTCCCCTCGATGGGACAACGCCAGTGGCCCAGCGAAGCCGGTTCCACGGCGTTTCCCGATGAGGTCTCTCAGGTGCGTGTAGCCTGGGGGTGAGTCAATTCAGACGCCCCAGACGATTGCCTTGTCCGCCTTTTCGCAGCGGCGCAGCATCTCGATGAAGGGGGCGGCGCGCTGGCGCAACGAGATGCTTTCCTGGGGTGGCAACTCCTCGCCGCGCGCCGCGGCCTCGGCTTCGGCCGCCTTGCGCTGTGCTTCTTCGTGCACGATGGCAGCCTCCAGCGCAGCAGCTGCAACCGGCATGTCAACCGGCTGCAGGATGCCCTGTTTCACATCCACCGGCTTGCCGATGATCTGCAACACGCGACGGCCATGCGGCTCCAGCATGATCAGGTCGGCTGCGGCCGGGGATTTGAACTTGTAGAGCATGGGGTCGGGGTCAGCTCAGTGATTCGATCAGATCGATGTACAGCTGCATGGCTTCTTCGGCGGTTTTGCCCTTGAGGCCATTCCAGGCATCCCATTTGGCGCGACCGACAAAGTCCGAAAAGCCCGGGCGATCGCCTTCGACGTCACCGGTCGTGGCCTGCTTGTACAAGGCGTAGATCTTCAGCAGCGTCGGGTTGTCAGGGCGCTCACTCAGGTTCTTGGAGTTGGCGACAGCAGCTTCGAAACGGGTTTGGAGATCACTCATGATGCAGATGGTAAAAATGGTTGGAGAGAGGTCGTAGTGTAAGCATCCCGCAGTTGCAATAAATGCGCGCGCTGCGACGGCGCCAGAAAAGGAGCCAGCAGGCCGAGGGCATGTTGTGCGCCGCGCAGCAAAGCCACTTGGCCATTTTCCGGCTCCAATGCATGGCGGGGATCGCGCACGTACTCGAAGCTGAGCCAATAGGTCAGGATCACCATCAGGCAGTTGGCCGTGACAGGTAGTTCGCGCTCGTCAATGTTAAGCACATGGGCCGCGCGCAGGCTCTCCAACATGGCGCGCATGGCGTCAACTTGGGTTGTCATGCACACCTGAATGGAGGTTTCCAGTAGACGATTGCGGCTGAGCAGGTCGTTGAGGTCGCGGTAGAGAAATCGGTATTGCCAAACCAGTTCGAACAGGCTGTGCATGAAGAACCAGGTGTCTTCCACGTCCTGTACCCCGCCGCCCGCCGGGAGCAGTTCGGCCAAGGCCTGTTCGTATTGCGCAAACAGGGCGCCGACCAGCTTGTCCTTGGCCGGATAGTGGTAGTGCAGATTGCCGGGGCTGATGCCGACCTCGCTGGCGATCAGCGCCGTTGAGACATGGGGTTCACCGAAACGGTTGAACAGCGTCAGTGCTGCTTCTTGAATGCGCTGCGCCGTCCGACGAGGCGCCTTCTTTGCCATCTCAGGAGGTCTTGCGTGCAGCGGGGCGTTTGCGTGCGGGGGCTTTTTTGACGGATGCCGTCCGAGCAGGGCGGGGTTGTGCCGCTTTTTCAAGCGCGGCCAGGCGTGCGGCGAGTGCATCCACCTCTCCTGCGGTGGGGACGCCCAGGCTTTTCAGCGCGCGGGCAACCCGGTCTTCGAAGATGGACTCCAGCTTGTCCCATTGGCCGGTGGCCCGTGTGCCGATCTCATCGGCCATGCGGTTCATTTTCTGTGTCGCTGCGCTGATCTTCTCCTCCGCAGCGCTTTGTGTTTTGCGTTGGATCGTCAGCCCCTCCTGTACCAGCGCATCAAACATCTTGCTGCCTTCCTGCTGCGCCTTGCTGAAGGCCGCCAGGCCAGCCAGCCAGATCTCATGGGCGGAGTCCTTGATGGCGTCCGGCAAAAGGGGGGCGGTGCGGGCAGATTGGGCTGCCTGTGTGGGCTTCTTGGCCATCGGGTGCTCCTTGCGGTGGTGGGTGGATGTTCGGACTGTAATCCTGGTATGCCCGCTTGGGTAGGGGGCGTGGAATAATCCCGGAGGTAACACGGGTGGCCTAGTGCCCCTTTATTGGACTGGGAACTTCATGATCCTTGTGACGGGCGGTGCTGGTTTCATCGGCGCCAATTTTTTGCTGGATTGGCTGAAGCAATCGGATGAGCCGGTCGTCAACCTGGACAAACTCACCTACGCCGGCAATCTGGAGAATCTGACATCCCTGCAAGGTGATGCACGGCATGTCTTTGTGCGCGGTGATATCGGCGATACGGCGCTGGTGGAGCGGCTGCTGAGTGAGCACCGGCCGCGCGCGGTGCTGAACTTCGCGGCCGAGTCGCATGTGGATCGCTCCATCCAAGAGGCCGAGGATTTCATCCAGACCAATATTGTCGGCACTTTTCGATTGCTGGAGGCTGTGCGGCCCTACTGGACCGGGTTGGCGGCCGAGGACAAATCGAGCTTCCGTTTCCTGCATGTGTCCACTGATGAGGTTTACGGTTCTCTTGGAAAGGGTGAGCCGGCATTTACCGAAGAGCACCGGTACGCGCCCAACAGTCCGTACTCGGCCAGCAAGGCCTCGAGTGACCACTTGGTTCGCGCCTATCACCATACCTATGGCTTGCCGGTATTGACCACCAACTGCTCCAACAATTACGGGCCCTTCCATTTTCCGGAAAAACTTATCCCGCTCATGATCGTCAATGCTTTGGCGGGCAAGTCGCTACCGGTCTATGGTGACGGCCAGCAGATCCGCGACTGGCTGTATGTCAAAGACCATTGCAGTGCCATCCGTCGTGTGTTGGAGGCAGGCCGCTTGGGCGAGGTCTACAACGTAGGTGGCTGGAACGAGAAACCGAACATCGAGATTGTCAACACGGTGTGCGCCTTGCTTGATGAACTGCGGCCACGCATGGACAAGAAGTCCTATCGCGAACAGATCACCTATGTAAAAGACCGGCCCGGCCATGACCGCCGCTACGCGATCGACGCGCGCAAACTGGAGCACGAACTGGGCTGGAAGCCGGCAGAAACCTTTGAGACCGGTATTCGCAAGACCGTGCAATGGTATCTCGATAACCAGGGTTGGGTCTCCAGCGTCACCAGTGGCAGCTGCCGTCAGTGGATGGACTGGCAGGACGTCTGAGGCCGACATGAAGATCCTACTTTTGGGCAAAAGCGGCCAAGTCGGCTGGGAGTTGCAGCGAGCACTGAGTGTGCTGGGCGAGGTGGTGGCGTTGGATCGGCACGGTGCCGAGGGGTTGTGCGGTGATTTGAGTGATTTGCAGGGCTTGGCGAAAACCGTGCGGCGCGTGCAGCCCCAGGTCATTGCCAATGCTGCAGCATATACAGCGGTGGACAAGGCCGAGGGCGAGCCTGAGTTAGCACGCACCTTGAATGCGCAGGCGCCCGACGTGCTGGCGCGCGAAGCGCAGCAACTGGGAGCCTGGCTGGTGCACTACAGCACCGACTATGTGTTCGATGGTAGTGGCGACCGGCCTTGGCGTGAGACAGATGCCCCTGCTCCGCTGAGCGTGTATGGCCAAACCAAGCTGGAAGGGGAGCGGCAGATTGTGTCCAGTGGGTGCCGCCACTTGATTTTTCGCACCAGTTGGGTCTACGCTGTTCGTGGCAATAACTTTGCCAAAACCATATTGCGCCTTGCCTGCGAACGTGAGCAGCTGTCAGTGGTCAATGACCAGATCGGGGCCCCTACCGGAGCCGACCTGTTGGCAGATGTCACGGCGCATGCGCTGCGCCATGTGCTTCCGCCGGTTGGACATAACAATCTTGCGCAGTCCGGTATTTACCATCTGACCGCCAGTGGAGAAGCTTCCTGGTATGACTATGCACGTTTTGTGCTGGAAAATGCGATCCGCGCTGAGGGAGTATTCAAGCTCCGGCCGGATAATATGGTCTCCGTACCCAGTTCGACCTACTCTATGCCGGCGCGCCGGCCGCACAATTCGCGACTGGATACCGCCAAGTTGCGCGCGACCTTTGGGTTAAGCTTGCCCGACTGGCGATTGGGTGTGTCGCGCATGCTGGCAGAACTCTTCGAAGGTCCAAAGTCATGACGCAACGTAAAGGGCTCATCCTTGCGGGAGGTCTGGGTACGCATTTGTATCCAGCCACGCTGGCCATCAGCAAACAGCTGCTGCCGGTGTACGACAAACCAATGATCTATTACCCGCTGAGCACCCTGATGCTGGCGGGGATACGTGACATCCTGCTGATCAGTACGCCACAGGATACGCCACGCTTCCAGCAGTTGCTCGGCGATGGCAGCCAATGGGGCATCTATCTGCAATACGCGGTGCAGCCCTCGCCTGATGGGTTGGCGCAGGCCTTCATTATCGGCGAGCGATTTATCGAGAACCATCCCTGTGCTTTGGTGCTGGGCGACAATATCTTCTATGGTCACGATCTGCAGAGCCTGCTGAGGGATGCTGGTGCGCAAGTGGATGGAGCCACGGTCTTTGCTTACCATGTGCGGGACCCGAGACGTTATGGCGTTGTGACCTTTGACGCACAAGGCCAAGCCCACAGCATCGAGGAAAAGCCGCAGCAACCTCGAAGCAACTACGCGGTGACAGGGCTGTATTTCTATGACAACCAGGTGGTGGATGTCGCCAAGGCTGTCCAACCCAGCGCCCGTGGTGAGCTTGAGATCACCGCGGTGAATCAGCACTACCTGGAGCATGGTCGCCTGCACGTTCAGATCATGAAGCGCGGTTACGCCTGGCTGGATACCGGAGCCCATGAGAGTCTGATGGAGGCTGGCCAGTTCATCGCCACACTGGAGCATCGACAAGGGCTGAAGATTGCCTGCCCGGAGGAAGTCGCATGGCGCAATGAATGGATAACTGACGAGCAACTGCAGAGGCTGGCGCAACCATTGGCCAAGAGCGGCTATGGTCAATATCTGCTGCAGCTGCTGGCGGACCATGTGCGATAACGAGAACTGCCATGAAGGTCGTGCCAACAGCAATCCCGGAGGTTCTCATCATCGAACCTCTTGTGTTTGGGGATAGTCGCGGCTTCTTCTTCGAGAGTTTCAACCAGCGTGCCTTCAGCCAGGCTGTGGGGCAGGATGTCCAGTTCCTGCAGGATAACCATAGCCGCTCGGCGCATGGTGTGCTGCGTGGACTTCATTACCAACTTCTCCGGCCGCAAGGCAAGCTGGTCCGTGTGGTTCGAGGGGCTGTATTCGACGTCGCTGTTGATATTCGCAGATCGTCTCCTACCTTCGGTCGATGGACGGGAGCGATGCTCACGGAGGATAACTGCCGACAGATGTGGATTCCTCCCGGCTTTGCGCATGGCTTTCTGGTGACCAGCGAGTCAGCCGACTTTCTCTATAAGACGACTGATTATTATGCGCCGGAGCATGAGCGTTGCATTATCTGGAACGATGCTGAGCTCGCGATCGAATGGCCCGTGCCCATGGGCCTCCAGTTGTCAGAGAAGGATGCGATGGGGTGTTCATTTGCTGCGGCTGAAAAGTATGTCTAAGTTGACCTATAAAATTCAAAAATGATTCACCCCGTCATTCTCTGTGGAGGCAGTGGTACGCGCCTGTGGCCGTTGTCCCGTAAGGCGTTCCCTAAGCAGTTCATCCCCTTGCTCGGGGATAAATCACTGCTGCAGTTGACGATGGAGCGTGTTGCTCCGCTGGCCAAAGGCAAGCCGGAATCCATTACTTGTGTGGCGGCAGAGGAGCACCGTTTCCTGGTGGCCGATGTGGCAACGCAGGTCGGACTGTCTGTGCGGCAGATTCTCGAACCCCAGGCGAAGAACACGGCCGCTGCCATGGCGCTGGCGGCCCTGGCGGTGCCGGGCGATACTCTGCTGTTGTTCTGTCCGGCCGACCATCACATCCCGGATGACCAAGCCTTCTGCGCCATGGTTCAGGGCGCGGTTCTTGCGGCGCAGGCCGGCCAGCTGGTGATCTTTGGCGTGCAGCCAAGTTTCCCCAGTACGGCTTATGGCTACATCCAGAAGGGCTCCGCAGTCGGTGACGGCTTCGTTGTGGCCCGTTTCGTCGAGAAACCATCGCACGACAAGGCACTTGAATTCCTGGCCAGTGGCCAATATCTCTGGAATGCCGGTGTATTCCTAATGCGCGCCCAGGATCTGTTGGCAGCACTGCAGGCTCATGCGCCGGACATATTGGACGTATGCCGACAGGCCATGCGTCTGCCGCAGCGTGATGGCCTGTTCCTGCGCCCCGATGCGCAGATCTTTGCCACTTGTCGCGGCCAATCGATTGACTACGCTGTGATGGAGAAGGCGCGCAACGTCAGCGTCTTTTCCTTTGCTGGTGTCTGGAGCGACGTGGGCAGCTGGACCGCCGTAGCGCAGCTGGCCGCCCCAGATGCACAGGGTAACCGCGCTGGCGGCGATGTGCAACTGGCGCATCATCTGCATGCGCGCGACACCTACATCCATGCAGGTGGACAGCGTCCCGTAGTGACGCTGGGCACGAAGAACCTGCTGGTCATCGACACGTCGGATGCGCTGCTGGTGGCTGACGCTGCTCATGCCGAAGCCGTCAAGGAAGTTGTGGTCAAGCTGGAGGAGCTCGATGCCTCGCAGGCAGTGCAGCATCGGAGGGTCGCGAGACCATGGGGATGGTACGATAGTGTCGATTTTGGAGCGCGCCACCAAGTCAAACGCATAACCGTCAAGCCTGGGGCCGCGCTTTCCTTGCAGATGCACCGTCATCGTGCCGAGCACTGGGTGGTCGTCAGCGGCACAGCAGAGGTAACTAACGGCGACCAAGTCCTGATCCTGCACGAAAATCAGAGCACCTATATTCCTATCGGACGGGTGCATCGTTTGGCCAATCCCAGTAAGGTTCCACTGGAAATTATCGAAGTTCAGAGCGGCGTTTACTTGGGGGAGGATGACATCATTCGGTTTGACGATGCTTATGGGCGCAAATCGTCCGACGAATGAATTTTTAGAAGCAAAGTGCATTGTCTGCTGCAACTGCGGCAGCGAAGATGCCAGTTGCTTGCGTCGACCAGCAGGCGTTGATTGGATCAAAATCCGGAATCTTTGCTGCTACTGTTGTGTGCTGGAGTAAGTGTTGCTTCTTTCTTGTGGGGGCGTTCTGAGTCTGAAGTGGCTGTATGCACAGGGGGGCGAAGCCGGTCTGCCTTGGTAATACTGTCTGCACCGACGGCTTTGGGATATGGGCCCTATGAGAGCTGCGGTCAAGCTGGCACTTGTGCTGATTTCAGGGAATTGGGGCGATGTCAATCTTTCTAATAGGCGGGAAGGCGATTTATAGTGAAAGTGTTAGTGACTGGTTCGGCCGGCTTCATCGGATCGGCCTTGACGATGCGTCTCTTGGCGCGTGGTGACCAAGTTGTCGGTATTGACAACCACAATGATTATTACGATCCTGCCCTCAAGGAGGCTCGGCTGGCTCGCTACGCGCAGCACCACGGCTATTCCCATCTGCGTATTGACCTAGCGGACCGTTGGGCGGTACAGCAGTGTTTTGCCGCGCATAAGCCGCAGCGCGTTGTGAATCTTGCGGCTCAAGCGGGCGTTCGGTACTCCATTCAGAACCCGTTGGCCTATATTGATAGCAACATTCTCGGCTTCGCGAATATCTTAGAGGGGTGTCGTCATAACGGCGTCGAGCATCTGGTCTACGCAAGTAGTTCCAGTGTCTACGGTGCCAATACGGCCATGCCCTTCTCTGTTCATCAGAACGTGGATCATCCACTGAGTCTCTATGCTGCCAGTAAGAAGGCGAATGAGCTGATGGCGCACAGTTATAGTCATCTCTATGGGTTGCCTGCAACTGGGCTGCGGTTCTTTACGGTCTACGGACCATGGGGACGCCCCGATATGGCGTTATTCAAGTTTGCCAAGGCTATGCTCGCTGGGGATCCAATACAGGTGTTCAACCATGGCGAGCACCGGCGTGACTTCACCTACATCGACGATATTGTTGAAGGCGTTATTCGTGTCTTGGATCAAGCGGCCTCGAAGAATCTGGGTTGGATGGGGGATAAGCCGGATCCTGGAACAAGCAATGTGCCGTGGCGCGTCTACAACATAGGTAACAATTCGCCCGTAAAATTGCTGGACTTCATTGCTGCGCTGGAACGCGCGCTGGGTGTGAAGGCAAAAATGGAACTCGTGCCTCTCCAAGCGGGCGATGTGCCAGATACCTACGCGGATATTGTCGATCTTGTTGAGCAGTTCGCCTATAAGCCTTCAACAACAGTGGAAGAAGGTATTGGCCGCTTTGTCTCTTGGTATCGAGATTATTTTGAAGTTTAAGAGGACAAGGATGCAATCCAAGGACATCAAACTCGCTGTTATTGGTCTTGGCTACGTGGGGCTACCACTTGCCGTCGAATTCGGTCGCAACAGATCGGTTGTTGGGTTTGACATAAGTCAGCAGCGCATAAGTGAACTGAAGGTTGGTAATGACACCACTCTCGAGACCACTCGGGACGAGCTTGAAGCCGCTAGACATCTTGTCTACTCCACGAGCCTAGAGGACTTGCGCGACTGCAATTGCTTTATCGTTACCGTTCCTACGCCTATTGACGAATACAAGCGCCCGGATCTCACTCCACTGATTAAAGCTAGCGAGACTGTCGCTAAGGTGCTTAAGCCCCAAGATATCGTCATTTACGAATCCACCGTTTATCCGGGGTGTACGGAAGAAGATTGCGTGCCGGTTCTGGAAAAACACTCTGGTCTGAAATTCAATCGAGATTTTTTTTGCGGCTACAGTCCCGAGCGAATCAATCCAGGTGATAAAGATCATCGCGTCACCACGATCAAGAAGGTGACGTCAGGCTCGACCCCTCATGTCGCCGATCTTGTCGATTCGCTTTACAACGAAATCATCACAGTCGGCACCCACAAGGCAGGAAGCATCAAGGTTGCCGAAGCGGCTAAGGTCATAGAGAACACCCAACGAGATCTCAACATCGCACTTGTCAATGAGTTGGCGCTCATTTTCAACAGGATGGGTATTGATACCGAGGCTGTCCTTGCGGCCGCGGGCACCAAATGGAACTTCCTCCCGTTTCGCCCTGGTTTGGTTGGAGGGCATTGCATAGGTGTTGACCCATATTATTTGACCCACAAGGCGCAAGCCATTGGCTATCACCCGGAGATCATTTTGGCGGGCCGCCGTTTGAATGACGGTATGGGAGGCTACGTGGTGAGTCAGCTTGTAAAGGCGATGACCAAGAAGCGGATACAAGTTGACGGAGCGAAGATCTTGGTCATGGGACTCGCATTCAAGGAAAACTGCCCTGATCTGAGGAACACCCGAGTCGTTGATATTGTGAAGGAGCTGAGGGACTACAACTGCGATGTCGATGTCTATGATCCTTGGGTTTCGATCGGGAGTGCGCAACATGAATACGAGTTGACGCCAATCGATACCCCAAGGTCGGGGCAGTACGACGCGATAGTGCTTGCGGTGGCTCATCAGCAGTTCAAGGCTATGGGGGCGACCGAGATCCGTAGGCTGGGCAAGGAGACCTGCGTTCTGTATGACCTCAAATATGTTCTGAATGCTCAGGAGGCCGATCTTCGGTTGTGAGGAAACGATGAAAGAGAAAATAAAAAATAGAAAAATTCGAATGGCCATTGTTGGTTGTGGTCGAATTTCAAAGAATCACTTCGGTTCAATCGATTCTCATATCAAGGATGTTGAGCTAGTTGCCGTCTGTGATACAGACCCAAACACGTTGGCTGAGCACATCGAGCGGCATCGTGTGCAGGGGTATCTGTCAATGGAGGAGCTATTAAAGACGGAGCGGCTCGATCTCGTGGCGCTTTGTACCCCAAGCGGCATTCATCCTGAACAAGCGGTGCTGGCGGCGAAATATGGCGTTCACGTCATGACTGAGAAACCGATGGCGACCCGCTGGCAAGATGGGCAGCGTATGGTTAAGGCGTGTGATGAGGCCGGTGTTCGTCTCTTTGTGGTCAAGCAGAATCGACGAAACACCACGCTTCAGCTTCTGAAGCGCGCAGTTGAGGAGGCGCGCTTTGGCAAGATTCATATGGTCCACTTGAATGTCTTCTGGACTCGACCGCAGTCCTACTACGATCAGGCGAAATGGCGAGGGACGTGGGAGTTTGATGGCGGTGCATTCATGAACCAAGCGAGCCACTATGTTGATTTGCTCGATTGGCTTATCGGCCCGGTCGAGAAGGTCCAGTGCATGATGAGCACGTCTAGAGATATCGAAGTCGAAGACACCGGCGTACTGAATGTGAGGTGGCGTAATGGAGCGTTGGGTTCCATGAGTGTCACCATGCTTACGTATCCGCGGAACCTTGAGGGTAGCATCACAATACTTGGCGACAAGGGTTCGATTCGCGTCGGCGGAGTGGCCGTCAATGAAATCCAGCTGTGGGAGTTCGCGGAGCCGAAGGATTACGACAAAGATATACAAGTGGCCAACTACGAAACCACATCAGTTTACGGCTTCGGGCACCCGCTGTATTACCAGAATGTAATTGACGTGCTGCGCGGCGAGGCCGAGCCGGAAACTGATGGCCGTGAGGGTTTGAAGTCGCTTGAGTTGTTGATCGCGGCCTATCTCTCTGCCCGGGATGGCAAGACGGTTTCCTTGCCGCTGGAGTACTAGTGATGAACTACTCCGTCCACGCCTCCGCTGTTGTTGACGACGGTGCGCAGATAGGTGAGGGCTCGCGTATATGGCACTTCGTGCACGTCTGTAGTGGAGCCCGCATAGGCAAAGGGGTTTCGCTCGGTCAGAACGTCTTTGTTGGCAACAAGGCGGTCATTGGCGACAAGTGCAAGATTCAGAACAATGTCTCCATCTACGATAACGTGACATTGGAGGAGGGTGTGTTCTGCGGTCCTAGCATGGTGTTCACTAATGTCTACAACCCTCGTTCGCTCATCGAGCGTAAGAACGAATACCGCGATACTCTTGTCAAGAGGGGGGCTACGCTGGGCGCCAACTCAACTATCGTGTGCGGTGCTGTTATTGGTGAATATGCTTTTATCGGCGCCGGCGCCGTCGTAAATCGCAATGTGCCCGCCTACGCGTTGATGGTGGGGGTGCCGGCTCGCCAGATCGGCTGGATGAGCGAGTTCGGTGAACAGCTGCCGCTACCTCTTAGGGGTGACGCTGAAGCTGTTTGCTCCCATACAGGGGCTCGTTATGTGCTCAAGGATAGCTCTCTTCATCGGATCCAGGCCTGACAATGGAATTCATCGACCTAAAGAGTCAGTACCGGCGGCTCAAGCCTCAGATCGACGCCGCGATTCAGCGCGTGCTGGAACACGGTCAGTTCATCCTCGGTCCCGAAGTGGCTGAGCTGGAGGAAAAATTGGCTGCCTACACGGGCGCCAGGTACTGCATCAGCGTGGCCAATGGCACGGATGCACTGCAGATCGCACTGATGGCGCTGGGTGTTGGGCCAGGTGACGAGGTTACGGTCTCAACTATGTGGGCTTGCGTTACATGAACGTGTATGGCCCCCGGCAGGACTATCACGGCGCCTATATCGCCGTGATCATGAAGATGCTTGACGCCATCGACAAGGGCGAGAGCCCGACCATCATGGGCGATGGCTCCGAAGCCTTCGACTTTGTGGCCGTGGAGGACTGCGGCTTAGCCAATGTGTGTGCAATGAAGTCGGAGGCGGTGGATTCGTTCTACAACGTCGGCACAGGCAAGCGCACTTCGCTCAAAGAGCTGGCGGAGATGCTTATCGTCCTGACCGGTAGCAAGCAGCCGATCAAGTACGCTCCGCGCAGTCAGGCAACGCTGGTGCGCAACCGTATCGGCAGCCCCGTCAAGGCATCCAAGGAGATCGGATTCACGTCAACCATTGACCTAAAGGAAGGGCTGCGCCGTCTGATCGAGTGGCGCGCCAGCCACAAGGCAGAAGTCGCAGCTCGTCGCGCCGCCGTGGGATTGCCCGCATGAGCAGCAGCGTCAAGATGAATGTCCCGATTGCGCGGACCAACCTCACCGAGGCGGAAATCCAGAGCGTGCTGGGGCCGCTGCGCAGCGGTTGGCTGGTGCAGGGGCCGAAGGTGCGCGAATTCGAGGAGAAGTGGTCGGCCTTCACCGGAGCTCGCTATTCCATCGCCGTGACCTCTTGCACAACCGCCCTGCACCTGTCGCTGGCGGCACTGGGTTTTGGCCCGGGCGACGAGGCCATTGTGCCGGCCTTTACCTGGATCGCGACCGCCAACGTGGTTGAGCATTTGGGTGGCAAGGTGGTCTTCTGCGATATTGACCTCAATACCTTCAATCTCGACGTCAACAACGCGGCTCGCAAGATCACACCTCGCACTAAAGCCATCCTGCCGGTTCACTTGTTCGGCTTGTCGGCCGATATGGGGCCGGTCATGGAACTGGCGCGCAAACACAACCTGTGGGTGGTTGAGGACGCCGCGTGCGGTTTCGGAAGCACCTATCAGGGGCAGCATGTTGGTACATTTGGTGACACCGGATGCTTCAGCTTTCACCCCCGCAAGGCCATCACCACGGGCGAAGGCGGGATGATCACGACGCAAAGCGAAGCGCTGGCCGAAAAACTGCGGCGTCTGCGGGATCATGGCGCGGCCATGACAGACTTGCAGCGTCATATGGGCGCCCGTCCCTATCTCCTGGCCGATCATCCGGATGCAGGTTACAACCAGCGCATGACGGATTTGCAGGCCGCGCTGGGCGCGGCACAAATGGACAGGGCGCAGGCGATCATCGACGAACGCCGGCGATTGGCTGCCGTCTATGATCAGGCGTTTGCCAAGCTGCCTTGGCTCAAGACCCCAGTCCATCCTGAGGGATATGGCCATGGGTTTCAGAGTTATCCCTGTCTGTTCCAGCCTGAACCGATCGATACCCAGTCTGTCAAACGGGTGAACGCCAAGAGAAACGAATGGATGGATCGTCTGCAGCGGGCGGGTATCTCCACGCGTCCCGCGACCCATGCGGTGCATATGCTGACCTTCTATCGCGAGAAGTACGACCTCCAGCCAGCAGATTTCCCTATGGCATTTGCTGCAAATGATTGCAGCATCTCCTTACCTCTGTTCCACGGAATGACGGAGGCGGAGCAGCAGTACGTGATTGAAAATGTTCTGGGGTACAGCGGCTGATGTGCGGTATCACAGGTGTTATTAACCTAAATGGAGATGCCGTCTCCCCCGTCATTCTCAAGCGGATGACGGATGCCATTGCGCATCGCGGGCCTGACGGCGAAGGACACTGGATTGAGGGCAACGTCGGCCTGGGGCACCGAAGACTCGCGATTATTGACCTCTCACCTCTCGGCCATCAGCCGATGATCAGTTCGGATCATCGTTATGTGCTTAGCTACAACGGTGAGATATACAACTATCGCGAGCTACGAACCGAGTTGGAGGCAGCTGGATATTGGTTCCGCTCCCAAACCGACAGCGAGGTAGTGCTCTATGCGTTCGCGCATTGGGGAACTGACGCGTTGTTGCGGTTCAACGGCATGTTCGCACTGGCATTGTGGGATCGCAAAGAACGCTGCATGCTGCTCGCGAGGGATCGGTACGGCATTAAGCCGCTCTATATAGCCAGGCAACGTGGAGTCGTCAGTTTCGGGTCGGAGCAAAAAGCGATTCTTGCGCAGCCCGCTTTCGAGCGTAAGGTCAACAAGCGGGCGCTGCTTGAGTATTTCACGTTTCAGAACATCTTTACGGATCAAACGCTTCTTGAAGATATTCAAATCCTGCCTGCTGGCCATTACGCTGTAGTCTGCCCGCAGGAGGCCAGTTTCAAAGTCAGCAGGTATTGGGACTATCGCTTTCGTGAGCCAGATCATCCGGCGAGCAAGGAAGAGTATCTCGAGGAGCTGGATCGTCTATTTCGGCAGGCTGTCAACCGCCAGTTGGTGAGTGATGTCGAGTTGGGGGCTTACCTCAGCGGGGGGATGGATAGCGGCTCGATCACGGCTATCGCCGCTCAATCATTCCCGAATCTCAAGACCTTCACCTGCGGGTTTGATCTGAGCTCCGCGTCTGGCATAGAGCTTGGCTACGACGAGCGCATAAAGGCCGAAGCCATGTCGGCCCGATTCAAGACCGAGCACTATGAGATGGTGCTCAAGGCCGGCGATATGGAGCGGTGCTTGCCGCGACTTGCTCAGCATCTGGAAGAGCCGCGCGTGGGGCAGAGCTACCCCAACTACTACGTCGCAAAGCTGGCCAGCAAATTTGTCAAGGTTGTCCTTTCTGGTAGTGGCGGCGACGAACTCTTTGGGGGATATCCGTGGCGCTACTACAGGGCGGCCATGAGTCAGAACTTCGAACATTTCATTGATCAGTACTATTTGTACTGGCAGCGCTTGGTCGACAACCGGTACATTAAACAAATGTTCGCTCCGGTATGGCCGGAAGTACAGGCGGTATGGACGCGCGACATCTTTCGGGATGTTTTTGCGACACACGACAATGAATTGGACCGCCCCGAAGACTACATCAATCATTCCCTGTACTTTGAGGCGAAGACCTTCCTCCATGGCCTATTTGTGGTGGAGGACAAGCTCTCCATGGCGCATGGTTTGGAAAATCGTGTTCCCTTCATGGATAACGATTTGGTCGACTTCGCAATGCAATGCCCTGTCAAACTTAAGTTGAATAACCTTGCAGAGGTCTTGCGCGTGAATGAGAATGAACCTGGGGATAAGCAGAGGAGATTCTTCCAGCGCACGAATGATGCCCGTCATGCAGCAGAACGTTATAGGCATCTACCCAACCTGTTCTTCATGCAGGGTGATATTGCAGATACCAAGCTGAGGGACGGCTGCATCAGCTACGTCAGCTGCGATCAAGTCATCATGCACACGGAAAATCCTGAGAGGACATTTTCTGAACTTGCGCGTATCTGTGACAAAAAAACAGGGCAGCTGGCATGCTACTTCTATGCAAAAAAGGCCTTGCCACGGGAGTTGCTGGACGACTACTTCCGAACTGCCTGCGCACATCTCAGTCATGATGAACTCTGGGCAATGTCGCAGCAACTCACCGAACTGGGTCGTAGGCTCAGCGAGCTCAAGGTAAGTTTCGAGGCGCCGGATATCCCCGCCCTGGGGATCAAAGGCGGGGTTTATGACATCCAGCGGTTTATTTATTGGAATTTTCTGAAGTGCTTCTGGAATGCGGATCTTGGGCCGGAGACCTCGCTGGTAACAAATTTCGATTGGTATAGTCCCAGCAACGCGCGACGTTTCAGCGAGGCAGAGGTGCTTGGTATCGTCGCGGCCAACAAGTTGG
>NZ_BCWP01000014.1 GCF_001592265.1 Curvibacter delicatus NBRC 14919
TTTTTATTTGCCGCAGGATCACGCTTTTTGTTGCTATATTTTTGATAGCATTTCGCGCAGATTTGACGGCACCCATGACTTAAAACGTCCCTGTTCGGCAAACCACCGACAGACCGCCCCGTCCTTGGCCTCGGCAAGCCCATCTGGAATGCCGGCGGCATGTGCATCAGCGCGCCGTTCACTGTGTCTGCGCACTGGCGCTGGCTCGTCGGCTCTCGAACTCGCGGATTCACATCCTGTCAACCCGGAGTTGCGTCCCGGACACAGCCTGGCCGCCGCTGATCGCCCACCGCAGCGGCGCTTCTTGCCAAATCGCCGATTCCCTTACACTGGAGCCATGTCGGACAGACCCGGGGTACATCGGGCTGCGCCAGCCAAGACACTCAGGGGAAACATTGACATGTTCGGATTTTTCGGAATCGGACGCGCCGGGCGAAAGCAGCGGGACGACACAGCGACGGATTTTGCGTCCCTGCCATCGTCCTCACTACCGCTCAGCACCCAGCAACATACCGCCACCCACCGCGAGTTGGTGCGGGTTGTGTTGCGCGACACCTTGCGCATGAATGGCATTCCGCCGGAGTGGGTGGGCTGCGAAATCCTGACACGCTCCCGCAGCGTCGGCGATCCGGTCCTGCAGATCCAGGTGCTGATCCATCAGTGGCACGAAGGGCTGTTGCGCTATGCCCCGTTGATCCAGCAGCAACTGCTGCAGGCACTGCAGCGCTTCGACCCCGCCACCGACCATTCCCGGCACACCGTGGTCTGGCGTTTTTCCCCCGCCTGCGAGTGCCCATACACGTCCATGCCGGAGCCCGGCTACTGGACGTCGGCCACGGCCTTGCCGAAGTTCGACCTCGCCCCCTCGGATCTCAGCCATCTTGACAACGGTTTTGCCCCGACCCAGCAAGGACAGTGGCGCTGAGGCGACTCTGACGGCGGCAGCGGCGCGTGATTTGCCCGACAGGGCATCGAACTTCAGCTACCATGCTAGCTGCCCCTGACGAATGCCGGAGAGAAAGTTGAAAATTCTCGTCGTTGACGACCATGCCTTGGTTCGCGAAGGCCTGCGCCAAGTCCTCAAAGGACTTGATGCGGACGTTGACGTTCTGGAAGCCGGTCTGTGCGGTCGCGCCTTTGAGCTCGCAGACCAGCACACCGACCTGGACCTGGTCCTGCTGGACTACCACCTGCCCGACATGAATGGACTGGATGCACTCGACGTTTTCGCCCGGAAACACCCCGAACTGCCCATCATCGTCCTCTCCGGCTCGGTCAATCCACGCGTGATACGCCAGGTCATGAACAAGGGCGCCGCCGCTTTCCTCACCAAGTCAGGCATGAGCGAGGAACTGCTCTCCGTGACCCGTCTGGTACTCGCTGGTGATGTTTATGTCCCTCCGGAAGTGATGGCGGCCATGGCCGACCCATCGGAGGCGGGCCTGCAAGCGGGCCAACCCACGCCCCAGTTCACACCGCGCCAGGAAGAGGTGCTGTACCTGCTGCTGGACGGTTATGCCAACAAGGAAATCGGGCGCATGCTCAATCTGTCCGATGAAACCGTCAAAAACCACGTGACCGCCATCCTGCGCGGTTTTGGCGTGACCACACGCACCCAGGCAGTCCTGGCGGCCAACCGCCACGGCTACGTGCGCTCGCAGACCAGCGACACCGATTAAGGCCAGGGCACCGGCAGGAACCCGGCCGCCCTACGCTGTACCCGACGTGCCATCCCCCTGCGCCAGCCGGCGCAACAAGGTACGCAGCTTCGCCGGTCGGACCGGCTTGTGCAGCAAGGGAACCCCGGCCTCACGGCAAGCCTGCATCAAGACCGGATCGGTGTCGCCACTCATGAGGCAGGCCGGCACCTGATGACCCAGTGCAGCACGCAGCCGGGAGAGCGTCTCCATCCCCGTCGTCCGGTTGCGCAAGCGGTAGTCACTGAGAATGACTTGCGGCACAAACGTGGCCGACACGGCAGACAACGCGCTCTGCAGATCTTCCACGGCCACCACGGTGCACCCCCAGGAGGTCAGCAAACCCGACAAGGCCTGCGCAGAGGCACTGTCGTCCTCGATGACCAACACGTGCAGCCCGTCCAGCCCACCTGACGACAGTGCGTCCGACGACACCGAGGCCTTGGCGGCGCGACCTGTGGGCGCCGTGGTCGGTACTTCTATGCTGAAGCGCGTGCCGCGGCCCGGGATGGACGTCAAGCGCAACGCGTACCCCAATAGCTTGGCGGTACGGTCCACGATGTGCAGCCCCAGCCCCAGCCCCTTGCTGCGATCGCGCTCGGGATTGGCAATCTGGAAAAACTCCTTGAAGATGTCCTGCTGGTGCTCAGGTGCAATCCCGATCCCGCTGTCCCAGACTTCGATGCGCAGATGGCTGCCGCCACGGGTCATGCGGCAAGCCACCAGAACGCCACCACGATGGGTATAACTCAAGGCATTGCTCACCAGATTGAGCAAAATGCGGCTGAGCAGGATCGGATCACTCAACACCCAAGCTTGGCACGGACGCACGCGCAGACGCAAGCCCTTGTCTGCCGCCACAGGCGACAGGCCGCCGCGCAGCGGCTCCAGTAGGTCCATGATCGGGAACGCTTGCAGGTGAACCTTGACGGCATCGGCATCGAGCCGGGAAATATCCAGCAGCGAGTCGAGCAGATCCTGCATGGCACGCACCGATGCTTCCAGATTGACGATCAGGTGCCGGGTTTCTGCGTCATGCGGTAGTTGCGCCAGCCGGGCCACAAACATCCCCAGGGCATGGGTCGGCTGGCGCAGATCGTGGCTGGCCGCCGCCAGGAAACGCGACTTGGCCAGCGTGGCCATCTCGGCCTCCTCCTTTTTCTCACGCAACTCCAGTGTTGCCAGATCCACCCGCTGCTCCAGCTCATCGCGTCCGTGCTCCAGGCGCTCGGCCATCTGGTTCAAGCCCTGCTGCAGGTCGCGCAAAGGATCGTCCGACCGCACTTCCCCGCGCGCAGAAAGCTCCCCGCGCCCAAGGCGTTCGATCATGTCGGACACCCGCAGGATCGGATCGATCACCCCCTGCCCGATGCGCACCGCCAGAAAGCCGCCCAGCAGCAAGCCCCCCAGCGTCACGGCCAGGCCGACCATCAGCATGTCGCGCTCGCGGGACACCACCGTCTGGCGCGACATCTCGATCACCACATG
Source organism: Curvibacter delicatus NBRC 14919 (assembly GCF_001592265.1). GTDB lineage: Bacteria > Pseudomonadota > Gammaproteobacteria > Burkholderiales > Burkholderiaceae_C > Hylemonella > Hylemonella delicata. Next base: position 3,186 of record NZ_BCWP01000014.1, read on the forward strand.
GCCGAGCACCTGGGGCGATTCCCGCGGTGCTGACGCAGCACCATCGAACAGATCATCCAGCCGGAGCGGCGTCACAGTCACCGGTTGCACCAGCATGTCGTGGTGCGTGGTGTCATCGTTCCACTCGCTCTCGCTGTCGCCCAGCAACGGCAGCCCGGCATAGCCGGCCTTGCCGGCCCGGGCCAGCGCGCTCCCCTGGGCATCCTGAATCACCACCGAGCGCACATCCGGCTCGCGCAGGGCACCTGCTGCGATCGCCTGCAAATTGCCGATGTTGCCGGAGAACATGCTGTATTCGCTGGCGCTGGCCACCTGCCGCGCCAGCGACCGGGCACGCTGGTTGTGGGCCTCGTCGATATCGCCAACCCGCCCCAGCAAAAAGACGGCCGAGAGCAAAAAGGCCAGCAGCGTTACCGGCAGCAAGGCCGCCAGCAGCACCCGGTCGCGGATATCGAAGAACTTCATGACCCCTTCTCCAACCGACGCAGGCGCTCCGCCAGGGTTTGTGGCTCCAGATGCAAGCCCAGCGAGCGGGCCACATATTCATTGACGCTGACGCTGAAATTCTGCGGGTACTGCGGCAGGCCGAGCGGTCGCCCCTGGAAAAAACTGCGCGCCATCGTGCCAACCTGCTGCCCGATCTGGGCGGGCGTTGAATACACCGCCAGCAATGCACCGGCGCGCACGTAGGCCGGAGAAAAGGCCAGCATCGGCACCTGCGCACGGAACGAGGTGATCAGGATGTTCTGGATCGTGCTGCTGTTGTATAAATCTGCGGATCGGCCAAGGCCAGCAACAGATCGGCATCGGCCAGAATTTTCTTCAGATCGTTGAAGACAGGCTCCTGCGGCTGCACCCGTTCACTCACCAGTTTCAGGCTCCGCGTTCCAGCCGCCTCTTCCAGCAGGGGCTGCTGCGACGCCGACTCGCTGCCCAGCAGCACCCCCACACGCCGCGCCTGGGGCAGGGCCAGCCGGGCCAGATCGAGCTGGCGTGTCAGCGGCTGGTTGAGATAGAGCGCAGTGAACTGGCTGGACACCCGGCGGCCGCTGTCGCGCAGCACACGCTCGAAACTGGAACGCGGCAGCAAGGCACACAAGACCGGTGCCCTGACATCGCTGCGCGCCAGGACGCTCGCCGCCTCCACGCCCAGGGCGATGAACAGGCGCGCGCCCTGCCCCGCCTCGGGGCTCCATTCAGCCGCCGTCATCTGGTGCACATCACGCCGCGCCACATTGCCGCGGGCCAACTCCTCCAGCACGGCGTCCGCCGCTTCCTGATAGGACGCACTGCGCTCGCTGCTCACGATCACGACGGCCCACTCCGCTGCGTGGACAGAAGCCATGGCGCAGAACAGCAGGAAAAAGGTCAGCAGCAAACGCCGCACAAGCTGGATCATGTCTGCGGGTTCAGTTTTCCAGTTTGAGCATCACATAGGCCTGGTGGCGGAAATAGAAGCTGGGCAGGAAATCCTGGTACGACGGGCCCAGGTTCTGGACGACGAACGAGATCTCACCCCGCCGGTTGCCCAGGCGCAAGGCCTTGGCCAGACGCAGATCGGTGCGGCTCATGGCCGGGGCCTGGGCATCGGTGCCGGGGAAATGGCTGGCATCCACCTGGTGGTACATCAGGCTGGCCTCCACGCCCTGCGGCAGCTTCTGCATCAGCATCAGCCCCATGCTGTTGTAGGGCCGGGCTGGATAGGTGCCGCTGATCGACTGGCTGCTGTCCACCAGAGACTGGCTGAAGATCAGTTGCCCGTCGCGCCAGGGATGCCATCTGAGCTGGTATTCGACACCGTGGATGTTGAAGTTCTCGTCGTTGACGTAGTCGACCGCCTTGTTGTTGCCGCCGCTGCCCGGCAAGTCGTAGTTTCGCGCCTTCACGAAGTCCCGCACCTCCTCCTCGAACACCCGTACATCAATGCTCAGCCCGGCAGCGGGCAACTCACCCAGATAGCCGATCTCGCGCGTCTGGACCTTTTCCGCAGCGACATTGCCGCGTGCGACCGTGGTCGAGTCGATCAGGGCACCGTTCAGGTAGTAGCGCACATTGCCGTATTTCTCATAGGTGCTCGGCGGACGGAAGGCTTGCGTCAGGCCGTAGCGCAGGGTATGCCCCTCGGCAAGGTGCCAGTTCAGCATCAGGCGCGGCGACAGGTGTTCGCCTCCGATGTTGCTACGCTCGAACAGGCCACCGGCGTTCAGCACCAGATCGGGGCGCAGCCGCCACTCGGCATTGCCGAACAGCCGCACGAAGTCCGTCACGAACTCGGAGCCGGTGTTGTAGAGCGGCTGGGAAACGACGGTTTCGCGCCGCAACTCCCCGCCCCAGAGCAGGCGCAAGTCGGGCCCCCTGCGCAAGGTGTGCTGCAGCGACAGGTTGTCATTGCTGGCATGACCGCCGAAATCAATGGTCATGCCGACCAGCGGCTTGTAGGGAAAGTTGTCCCGGATGCGCTCTGCTGTGTGCGACACCTGCAGCGCCAGATCCTCGTCCGGCCCCAGATTGCGCTGCCAGTCGAGCTGGACAAACGAGGTGTCAATCGAGCGGGTCCGCAACGCATTGCCATCCTGATCCGCAAAACCCACCCCGGCATCGATCACCGTCTGTCCGGCACGCACCTGGACCGTGTCATTGGCGTTGGCCCGCACATCGCCGCGCAAATTGAGGCGATGGACCCGGTTGGGCCCATTGGCGCCGTTCAAGCCGAGGTCCGCACGGCGATCGACGCCCAGACGAAAACTGCCTCGCTCATCGCCCCAACCCAGACGCACCAGCGCGTCCTGGATGCCGTTTTCCCCCGAGGCGACCTGAACCTGCGCGCCTTGGGTATCCACCGGGTCACGCGTCACGATGTTGATGGTGCCCAGGAAAGCACGAGCGCCGTAAGCCGCCGAATTCGAACCTCGATGCACCTCGATGCGCTCGATGTCCTCGATCGCCACCGTCTGCAAGCCGGGCCCCGTGCTGCCTTGCATATAAACGGAATAGACCGAACGACCATCCACCAGCACCTGCACATGGTTGGAATAGTCACTCAGGCTGCTGTGGTAACTGCCCTGCGGCGTGTTGCTTTCAAAAGCGGTGCTGGTCCGGAAACCCGGCACCAGCCGCAGCAGATCAGCCACGTCGCGCGCGCCGCTCATGCGGATCATCTGGCGGTCGAGGATGGTGACCGCGCCTGGCGTTTCGTCCAGCCGCTGCGGCAGGCGCGACACCGACAGGACGATCGGCACCTCGCCCAGGTAGTCTTTCTCCGACACAGCCGCCAGTTCCTGCGCGCACAGTGGCGCCGTCCAGCCAAGCGTGGCGAACAGGCAGTTCAAAGGGATCAGGCGTTTCAGGTTCATTGATGGCATCCGGCCAACGACTATTTTCATGGCTGCAGCCCCCGATTCTGCACAGTCCGCAGGGCCTTCCCGGACAGGCGACAATAAGGGCCATGTCCGAACGCGTCATTCCCCTGGTTGACCAGCGCATTCCCACGCTGAGCGCCCCTGCGGCCGCCTTTGATCCGGCCACCCGCATGGCGGCCAACGGCCTGCTGGCCGACCGCCTGGGCCGGCCGCTGCGCGACCTGCGCATCAGCGTCACCGACCGCTGCAATTTCCGCTGCAACTACTGCATGCCGAAGGAAACCTTCGACAAGGACTACCCCTACCTGCCGCACAGCGCATTGCTGAGCTTCGAGGAGATCACCCGCGTGGCGCGGCTGTTTGCCGCCCATGGCGTGCGCAAGATCCGCCTGACCGGCGGCGAGCCGCTGCTGCGCAAGAACATCGAAATCCTGATCGAACAGCTGGCTGCCCTGCGCACCGTGGACGGCGAACCACTCGACCTGACCCTCACCACCAACGGCTCGTTGCTGGCACGCAAGGCCCAGGCCCTGAAGGACGCCGGCCTGCGGCGCATCACCGTCAGCCTGGACGGGCTGGACGACGCGGTATTCCGCCGCATGAACGACGTCGACTTCCCGGTGGCCGACGTGCTGGCCGGCATCGAAGCGGCCAAGGCGGCCGGTCTGGGGCCGATCAAGATCAACATGGTGGTCAAACGCGGCACCAACGAGCACGAGATCCTGCCCATGGTGCGGCATTTCAAAGGCTCGGGCATGGTGCTGCGCTTCATCGAGTACATGGACGTCGGCGCCACCAACGGCTGGCGCATGGACGAGGTGCTGCCATCAAGCGAAGTGGTCAAGCTGATCCAGGCCGAAATGCCGCTGGTGCAACTCGAGCCCAGCGCCCCGGGTGAGACTGCCGAGCGCTGGGGTTTCGCCGATGCCGAGGGCAAGCACGACAGGGCCGCCGGCGAGATCGGCGTCATCAGCAGCGTGACCCACGCCTTCTGCGGCGACTGCAACCGTGCCCGCCTCTCCACCGAGGGCCGACTCTACCTGTGCCTGTTTGCCACCCAGGGCCACGACCTGCGCAGCCTGATCCGCGGCGAGGCCAGCGATGCGGACATCATCTCGGCCATCGGCCACATCTGGGGTGCCCGCGACGACCGCTACTCCGAGTTGCGTGCCGCCCAACCGCCGGACACCGGGCATGCGTCCCAGCGACGTGTCGAGATGAGCTACATCGGAGGATAGGTATGTGGCCCCCACGGTCGCCCACTGCGTGTGGCTCCCTGCCCCCCGAGGGGGCCGCGTTTTGCCTTGGGGCGGCCCGGCGGCAAAACCATCTTCTTTTCGGTAAGCAATGATCAATACACAAGACATCACAGGCCTGATCCTGGCCGGCGGGCGCGGCAGCCGCATGGGCGGCGTGGACAAGGGGCTGCAGAACCTCAACGGCATGCCCATGGCCCTGCATACCCTGCTGCGGTTGCAGATGCAGACCGGCCAGGTCATCATCAATGCCAACCGCAACCTGGCGGCCTACGAGTCCTTCGGTGTGCCGGTCTGGCCCGATGTGCTGGCCGATTACGCCGGTCCGCTGGCCGGTTTCCTGACCGGGCTGGAGCGCTGCGAAACGCCCTACCTGGCCACGGTACCGTGCGACACGCCGCGCTTTCCGCTCGACCTCGTAGCGCGCCTGGCCGAGGCGCTGGAACGTGAGGAGGCGGACATTGCCATGGCGGCCGCGCCAGAGCAGGACAAGGACGGCCAGATCATGCTGCGCACCCAGCCGGTGTTCTGCCTGCTGCGTGTGGAACTGCTGGAAAGCCTGGTGGACTTCACCCACAAGGGCGGACGCAAGATCGACGCCTGGACGGCCTTGCACAAGACGGTGGTCGTGCCCTTTGACCGGCCCGGCGACGATCCACTGGCCTTTTCCAATGCCAACACGCTGGCCGAGCTGCAGCAGCTGGAACGATCCTGACATGAAATCCATTGAGCAGATTGCCGCCGAACTGCAGGGTTATGACCCGCAGGCCCTGAGCGCCACCGCCGTCAACGAATTCCTGAGCCGCCTGGTAACACCGGTCACCGACACCGAAGAGCTCGGCATCTTCGACGCACTGGACCGTGTGCTGGCACAGGACGTGATCTCGCCGGTCAGCGTGCCGCCACACGACAACTCGGCCATGGACGGCTACGCCTTTGACGGCCGCCAGTTGCGTGCTGGCGAAGCTTTGACCTTGACGTCGGTCGGCACGGCACTCGCCGGCAAGGCCTGGCAAGGCAGCGTGGGCGCCGGCCAGTGCGTGCGCATCATGACCGGCGCCATCATGCCCACCGGCCTGGACACCGTGGTGCCGCAGGAGTTCGTCAAGGCTGAAGGTGATGCCATCACCCTCCCGGCCGGCCTGCTGCAGCCCGGCGACAACCGCCGCCAGCTGGGCGAAGACGTCATGGCCGGCCAGCCAGCGCTACAAAAAGGCGAGCGCCTCACGCCCGCTGCATTGGGTCTGGCGGCCAGTTTGGGCATCAAAACCGTGCAGGTGATGCGCCGCCTCAAGGTGGCCTACTTTTCCACTGGCGACGAGATCCTGAGCCTAGGCGAAGCCCCGCGCGAAGGCGCTGTGTACGACAGCAACCGCTACACCGTGTTCGGCCTGCTGACCCGTCTGGGCTGTCAGGTGATCGACTTCGGCGTGGTGCGCGACGAGCCGGCGCTGCTGGAAGCTGCCTTCCGCCGTGCGGCGGCCGAGGCGGACGCCATCATCACCAGCGGCGGCGTCAGCGTGGGCGAAGCCGACTTCACCAAAACCATGATGAAACAACTCGGCGACGTGGCCTTCTGGCGCATCGCCATGCGGCCGGGCCGGCCCATGGCGGTGGGCCGCATCGTGACAGAAGACCAGCGTGAGACCGGTCGTTTCGCCGCCGGGCCGCCCCAAGGCGAAACAGCCCCCTCGGGGGGCAGCGAACCACGCGCAGCGGGGAGCGTGGGGGCCATACTCTTCGGTTTGCCGGGCAACCCGGTGGCCGTGATGGTGACCTTCCTCGCCTTCGTGCGCCCGGCTCTGCTGCAGATGATGGGTTGCAGCCGCCAGGCGCCGCCGCTGCTGCGCGCGCGCAGTGCCGAGGCCATTCGCAAGAAACCGGGCCGCACCGAATACCAGCGCGGTACGGTGAGCTACGGCGCCGACGGCAGTCTGCAGGTGCGCACCACCGGCAACCAGGGTTCGGGTGTGCTCAGTTCCATGGTGCAGGCCAACGGCCTGATCGTGCTGCACCACAGCCAGGGCAATGTGGCCGCGGGTGACGAAGTCGACGTGATGATGTTCGACGGCGTGATCTGACCCTCAGATCCGGCGCGAAACCCACTTCAGTACTTCAAACCAGCACAGGCCCACCGCAGCGCCCGCCAGCGCCAGCGCCCATAACCCGACCGGCAACGGCGCCATGTGCAGCACCTGCGTCAGGGGTGGCAGGTACAGCGCCAACGCCAGCAGCCCCAGCGTCAGGCCGCAGACCCACCACAGCGTGCGGTTGGGCACCTTGAGCGAAGCCAGCAGGCCGCTGGGCCCGGCACGGTTGGAGAAGATCAATGCCAGATTGCCCAGCACCAGGGTGGTGAAGGCCAGTGCCCGCGCCTGGGCTTCGTCCAGATGCTGGGCTCCCCAGAGTTGCGCCCCCATCACCACAACCAGCACACCCAGGCCCTGCAACAGGGCCAGCAACAGGGTGCGGCCGGCGAACAGCGGCGCAGCCGGGTCGCGCGGCGGGCGCTGCATCACGTCGCTGTCGGCCGGCTCGTTCTCGAACACCATGGAACAGGCCGGGTCGATGGCGAGCTCCAGCAGGGCGATGTGCATGGGATACAGCACGATCGGCCAGCCCAGCAGCAGCGGCAACAGCGCCATGCCGGCAATCGGCACGTGCACGGCGAGGATGTAGGACATGGACTTGCGCAGGTTGTCGAAAATGCGCCGCCCCAGCCGCACGGCGCGCACGATGGAGGCGAAGTTGTCGTCCAGCAGCACGATGGCGGCCGCCTCGCGCGCCACGTCGGTGCCACGCCCGCCCATGGCCACACCCACGTGGGCGGCCTTGAGCGCCGGCGCATCGTTGACGCCGTCGCCGGTCATGGCCACCACCGCACCATCGGCCTGCAGGGCCTGCACGATGCGCAGCTTCTGCGACGGCGCAATGCGCGCACAGATGCTCACCGTGCGCAGGCGCTGCTGCAGCTCGGCGTCATTCAGTTGCGCCAGCTCATCACCGCCCAGCACCACGTCGGCCGGCAGGCCGGCCCGGCGGGCAATCGCCTGCGCCGTGACCGGATAGTCGCCGGTGATCATCACCACCCGAATGCCGGCCGCATGGCATTCGTGCATGGCCTGCGGGATTTCCTCACGCAGCGGATCGGCCAGGCCGAGCAGGCCGACGAATTCGAAGTCGAAGTCGTGCTCCTGCGCCGGCCAGGGTGGGCCGGCAAAACGCGCACGGGCCACCGCGAGCACGCGCAGGCCGCAGGCCGCCATGGCATCGGCGGCGGCGGCAATCGCCTTCTGGCGCACGGCATCCAGGTGGCACAGATCGACGATGGCCTCGGACGCCCCCTTGGCAGCCACCACATGGGCCTCGCCCTCCACCGCCTTCCAGACCCGCGCCATGGCACGCAGCTCGGGCGTCAGACCATACTCCTGCGCCAGCGTCCAGTCGCGATGCAGATGCTCGGTTTGCGCCAGGAACTGCTGACCCAGGCGGTGAAACGCCTGTTCCATCGGATCCACGGGATCGCTCTGGCTGGCCAGGATGGCAAACTCGACCAAGGCATGAAAATTCTCGGCCAGCTCGGCACCCTGCACCTCGTCCAGCGCCAGATCGCGCCCGTTGGCATACAGGTGCGCCACGCGCATGCGATTGACGGTGAGGGTGCCGGTCTTGTCCACGCACAACACCGACGTCGCGCCCAGCGTCTCGATGGCCGCAATGCGGCGCGTCAGCACCTGCTCGCGTGACAGGCGCCAGGCGCCAAGCGCCGGCAGCACGGTTAGTACCACGGTGAATTCTTCCGGCAGCATGGCAATGGCCAGCGCAATGCCAGCCAGCAGCGCCTGCAGCCAGTCGCCATTCAACACCCCCTGGACCAGCACCAGCAGCAGACTCAAGGACAGGCCCACCCAGGCCAGCCGGCGCACCAGCCGGTTGGTCTGCCGGCGCAGCGGTGACTCCTCGGCCTGCACGGTCTGCAGCGCCGCACCGATTTGCCCCATCTGGCTGCGCCCCCCGGTCGCCGTGACCCGCGCCAAGCCTTGCCCCTGCACCACCAGCGTGCCGGCATACAGCGCTGCCGAGTCCTCCCCGCCAGGTACGGCAGCCGCCACACCGGCCCCGGGCTGCTTGCGCACCGGCACCGACTCCCCAGTGAGCAGCGATTCGTCCACCTGCAACTCGCCGCCCGACAGCAACTCGGCATCGGCGGCCACACGGTCGCCTTCGGCCAGCAGCATGATGTCGCCGCAAACGAGCTCAAGGCCGGCAATCAGCTGCTGGCGGCCATCGCGAATGACACGGGCCCGCGGGCTGGAGAGATCGCGCAGCGCCTGGATGGCGCGTTCGGTCTTGCCTTCCTGGTACAGCGTCAAACCCAGCACCACCAGCACCATCAACGCCAGGCTCAGGCTCTCCTGCAAATCGCCCAGCACCAGATAAAGGCAGGCGGCCACCAGCAGCAGCCCGAACATGGGCTCCCGCATAGTCTCCCACACGATGTGGCGCCAGGTGCGGGCACCACCGCCGGGCAAGCCATTGGGGCCGTCCGCCGCCAGGCGGCGGGCGGCTTCCGCGCTGCTCAGCCCTTGTTCGGCGCCCGCAGCCTTGATCATGCGTGGGTCGCGCCTTCCTTGGCAGGCTCGGTGCCGTGGGGCAGCGCCTCGTCCGCCACGGCCTGCTTGTTGGCACCCGGCGCGTGCTTGCGTGCCAGCAGGGTGTACATGGTCGGCACCACGAAGATGGTGAGCAGTGTGCCCAGCGTCATGCCACCCACAATCACCCAGCCGATCTGGATACGGCTTTCGGCACCGGCACCGGTGGACAACGCCAGCGGCACGGCGCCCAGCACCATGGCACCGGTGGTCATGAGGATCGGGCGCAGGCGCTGGCTGGCAGCCTTCACCACAGCCTCGAACATGTCCATGCCCTGCTCGCGCATCTGGTTGGCAAACTCGACAATCAGGATGCCGTGCTTGGTGATCAGGCCCACCAGCGTGATCAGGCCGATCTGCGAATACACATTGAGCGAACCGTTGCTCCACTGCAGCGCCAGCAAGGCACCGATCATGGACAGCGGCACCGACAGCATGATGACGAAGGGATCAATGAAACTTTCGAACTGTGCCGCCAGCACCAGGAAGATGAACAGCAGCGCCAGGACGAAAACAATGGTCAGCGAGCCCTGCGAACTCTTGAACTCGCGCGAGGTGCCGTTCACATCCGTCGTGTAGCCGGGTTTCAACGCTCGGGCGCTGACCTGGTCGAGGAAATCCAGCGCCTCGCCCAGCGAATAATTGGGCGCCAGATTGGCCGTGATGGTGACGGCGCGGCGCTGGCTGAAGTGGTTCAGTTCGCGTGGCGCCACCGCCTCGCGCACCTTCACCAGCGAGGCCAGCGGGATCATGGTGTCGTTGCGGCCGCGCACGAAGATCCGCTCGATGTCGTCCGGCGTGTCACGGCCAACCGACTGGGTCTGCACGATCACGTCGTACTGGTCGCCCTCGCGCTTGTAGCGCGTGACCTGCCGGCCACCGAGCATGGTCTCGATGGCACGCGCCACCACATCGACGCCGACGCCGAGATCGGACGCCTTCTCACGATCGACGTCGATCTTGAGTTCCGGCTTGTTCAGGCGCAGGTCAACGTCCGGCGTCAGGAAACCGGGGTTCTTGCCGATTTCTTCCAGGAACTGGCGCGTCACACCGCTGAGATTCTCGTAGCTGTCAGAGGTCAGGATCACGAAATTGACCGGCCGCTCGCGGAACCCCTGTCCCAGCGAAGGCGGCGTGATCGGGAACGCCGACACACCGGGCAGCGCATTGATCTTGGGCTGCATCTCGCGCGCCATCTCCAGCGTCGTGCGCTTGCGCTGCTCCCAGTCGATGGCGCGGAAGAACACGTTGGACTGGCTCACCGTCGGATTGCCCGTGACCGTGAAGATGCGGTCGAACTCCGGGTAAGGCGCGCCGATGCGTTCGATCGCATTGGCATACTTTTCGGTGTAGTCGAGCGTGGCACCGTCCGGGGCATTGATCACGTTCAGGATCACACCGCGGTCTTCCAGCGGGGCCAGCTCGCGCTTCATGCCCGGCAGGATGGCCCAGATCGCCAGGCCGACGCCGGCCATCACCAGCAGGACCACCCAGCGCATCCCCAGGACGCGGCGCAACAGCCGCTCATAGCCATCGCTGATGCCGGTCAGCACCTTCTCCATCCAGCGGTCAAAGAACCAGGGCTTGGCGTTGTGCCGCAACAGCTGCGAGCACATCATGGGCGAAAGCGTCAGGGCAATGAAGCCGGAGACGACCACCGCCCCCGCCAGAGCCAGCGCGAACTCGATGAACAGCCGCCCGGTACGCCCGGGCGTGAAGGCCAGAGGCGCATAAACGGCGGCCAGCGTCAGCGTCATGGCCACCACGGCGAAACCAACTTCCTTGGCGCCCTTTATGGCCGCGCTGAAGGGGTCCAGCCCTTCCTCGATGTGGCGGTAGATGTTCTCCAGCACCACGATGGCATCGTCCACCACCAGGCCAATGGCCAGCACCAGCGCCAGCAGCGTCAGGGTGTTGACGGTGAAGCCGGCCAGCGCCATCAGTGCGAAGGTCCCCACCAGGCTGACCGGGATGGTGACGATGGGAATGATGGACGCACGCAGGGTGCGCAGGAAGACGAAGATCACCAGCGCCACCAGCACCACCGCCTCGATGATGGTCTTGTAGACGCCCTTGACCGAACGGTCAATGAAGATCGAGTTGTCGTTGGCCACGTCGATGCTGATGCCCGGCGGCAGGTCGGCCTTGAGCTTGGGGATCATCTCGCGCACGCCCTGACTCAACACCAACGGGTTGGCTGTGGCCTGGCGGATCACACCGGCCGAGATGGCCTCGCGGCCGTTCAGGCGCACGGAGGTGCGTTCCTCGGCAGCCCCCTCTTCGATGCGTGCGACATCACGCAGCTTGACCGGAAAGCCGTTGACAGTCTTGATCACAATCTCGCCGAATTGCGCCGGCGTGCGCAAGTCGGTATTCGACGTCACCGAGAACTCGCGCTGCCGGCTCTCGATACGCCCGGCCGGCACTTCGAGGTTGCTGCGGCGCAGGGCATCCTCGGCGTCCTGGGTGGTGAGCTTGTAGGCCGCCAGCCGGTCGGGGTCGAGCCAGACGCGCATGGCGAACTTGCGCTCACCAAAGATACGCACATCGGCCGCGCCAGTCACGGTCTGCAGGCGCGGCTTGACAATGCGGTTGACCAGCTCGTTGATCTGCAGCGCATTGAGCGTGTCGCTGGAGAACGCCAGCCAGATCACCGGGAAGGCGTCGGCCTCGACCTTGGCAATCACCGGTTCCTCGATCGCCTGCGGCAGCTTGTTGCGCACGCGCGCCGTGCGGTCGCGCACCTCGGCGGCCGCGGCATCGGCGTCCTTCTCCAGGCGGAAACGCACCGTGATCTGCGCCTGCTCGGCACGCGAGATCGAGGTGATGACGTCCACCGCGTCGATGCCGGCAATCGAGTCTTCCAGCGGCTTGGCCACCTGCGACTCCACCACCTCGGCCGAAGCGCCGGCGTATTTGACCGAGACGGTCACCACCGGCTCGTCGATCTTGGGGTACTCGCGCACCGGCAGCTTGGTAAAGCTGACCGCGCCAATGAGCAACACCAGCAGTGACAGCACGGTGGCGAACACCGGCCGGCGAATGGCTACTTCAGGCAATTGCATGAACCGCTCCGTGCCTCAGGCGTTCAAGGCTTGGCCGCCGGGGGGCGGCCGGTGTCGATGACCTTGATCACCGTGCCATCTTTCTGCAAGCGTTGGTGGCCTGCTGTCACCACTGTGTCGCCTTCGCTCAGGCCGTCGAGAATTTCCACCCGACCCGGGCGGCGGATGCCGACCTTGACCTCCACCCGCTTCGAGACCTGGTTGTCCTTCTCCGCGCCGTTGACCACCTTGATCACGAACTGGCGCCCGCCCTGCGGCACGATGGCCTCCTCCGGAATCACCTTGGCCCGCTCCCGCTCGCCGAACACCGTGGTAACCCGGGCGAACATGCCCGGGCGCAACACCTGCTGGCGGTTGTCGATGGTGGCGCGCACGGCAATGGAGCGGCCATTGGCATCGATCAGGGGGTCAACCGCCTGGATCAGGGCGTCGAACTTGCGCCCCGGCAAGGCATCGATCTCGACCACGGCCTTCTGGCCCTTGCTCACCTGCGTCTGGAAACGCTCGGGCAGGCGGTAATCCACATAGACCACATCGATGTCCTCGACGTTGACCATGTCGGTACCGTCCTTCAGGTAGTCGCCGACATTGACCGCACGGATGCCGGCGATGCCGTCGAACGGCGCCACGATCTTCAGGCGTGCCGCCGTGGCCTGCGCCAGGGCCAGCTTGGCCAGGGCGACGTCCAGGTTGGCAGCACTCTCGTCCACCGTGCGCTGGCTGATGAAGTTCTGCGCCAGCAACTCCTGGTTGCGCTTGTGGTTGGCACGCGCAATCGACAGTTCCGCCTCACTTTGCTTGACCTGGGCCTGCGGCAACTGGTCGTCGAGCTGCACCAGCAGCTGACCACGGCGCACACGTTCGCCGTCGCGGAAATTGAGGCGGGTCACACGACCGCTGACCTCGGGCCGCAGCACCACCCCCTGGCGCGAGCGCAGGCTGCCGACCGCCTGCACGTCATCCACCAGCTTGCTGATTTCCACCCGGGCCACCTCGACCGTGACCGGTCGGCTGGCACCGGCTGCAGCACTGGAGGCTGGTGCCGGGCCGGCGGCTGCGCCTGGCGCAGGCGTATCGGAGGATGGAGCCCGGTGCTGATACCACCACGCGGCCCCGGAAGCCGCCACGATGCCGACAGCGGCAACGACTGGATAAAGAAGTTTGGATGCCATGAACGCTGATTTCTTCTCGTGCAGGAACACTCTCTGAACAATCTGCCAATGTAGCAGCCCCCCATGGTCACTGCATGCGTGATGTCCCTAGCCCATTGGCCGAAACGGGCAACTTTGCCTGCTCTTTACACACGGGCTAGGCCTGCCGCATGGCCTGCTCCACCCCCCGGTTGGCCAGATCATCGGCCCGCTCATTGCCCGGATCACCGTTGTGACCCTTGACCCAGCGCCACTCGATCTTGTGGCCGGCGTTCGCCACCAGGGTGTCCAGCCGCTGCCACAGATCGACGTTCTTCACCGGCTGCTTGGAGGCCGTCTTCCAGCCCTTGGCTTTCCAGCCCACCAGCCACTCGGTCATGCCCTTGAGCACGTACTGGCTGTCGGCATGCAGGAACACATGGCAGGGGCGTTTGAGTGCCTCCAGGGCCATGATCACCGCCATCAGTTCCATGCGGTTGTTGGTGGTCTCACGCTCGCCGCCAAACAGCTCTTTTTCGGTGGCGCCGGATTTCAGCAGCACACCCCAGCCACCTGGGCCAGGATTGCCCTTGCAGGCGCCATCGGTATAGATTTCAACGTGGTTCAATCGGTTTTCCCATTCATCGTGATCACGTGATTGTCGCTGCTGCGGTTGGCCATCGGCACCGTGGCACTGGCCCGGCTGGGCACCGTCTTCCAGCTGGCGCCGAGCAGGCGCACACCGTGCACGCGCTTGACCGCCACCAGAAAATACACGGCACCAAAAATCGGCCACCAGCGCGCGCCCAGGCGGTCCAGCCCCTCCAGACGGCGCTGCCACTTCTCGGCACGCACCGCCGGCAGGTAGCAGCCGAAATGGCCGTCTTCGATCTCGAAGTCGAGCAGATGCAGCCAGTCGCGCAGGCGGCGGTAGCCGATCAACTGGGGTAACTCCGGCAAAAAAGGCTCACCCCAGCCAAGACGCCGGCACAAGCGGTCGCGTTGCCGGCGCAGCCCCCACAGGCTGGCCGGATTGAAACCACTGATCACCACCCGCCCTTCGGGCACCAGCACGCGCGCCACCTCACGCAAGGTGGCATGCGGATCAGGGTGGCTGTCCAGCGCGTGCGGCAGCGCCACCAGATCGAGGCTGGACGCCGGGAACGGGAGGGCCGCGTAATCGGTCAGCAAGGCCAGGGGGCGCTGGCCGAGTGACGCTGGCCGGGCCTGCATCGGCTCGCCCATGGCCAGCCAGCGATGCGGCATGCGATTGGCCTGCAGGGCATCCAGTGCCGGCAGCCCCAGCTGCAGGGCGTGGTAGCCGAAGATGTCGGCCACCGCCTGCTCGAACTGGCGGTGTTCCCAGTCGAGCAGATAGCGTCCCGGCGGGGCCCCAAACCAGTCCTGCAAACCTATAATCCCATTGCTCATGGTCTTGATTCCACTTCCTGCTCTGGCCGACAACTACATCTGGATGCTGCACGACGGGCATCAGGCCCTTGTCGTCGACCCCGGAGACGCACAACCGGTGATGCAGGCATTGCAGGATCAGAACCTGCAGTTGCAGGCCATTCTAGTCACCCACCACCATGCCGATCATGTCGGCGGCGTGACGGCGCTGCGCGAAGCCACCGGCGCCACCGTGTACGGGCCGGCAGCGGAAGACATCCCCGAACCGCTGGTTCGCCTCAGTGGCGGCGACCAGTTGCAGGCCATTGGCATCGACTTCCAGGTGCTGGACGTGCCCGGCCACACAGCCGGCCATATCGCCTTTTATGCCGCCGACATGGACGGCAGCCCGCTGCTGTTCTGCGGCGACACCCTGTTTTCCGGCGGCTGCGGCCGCCTGTTCGAAGGCACGCCGGCGCAGATGCTGGCCTCGCTCGACCAGTTGGCAGCCCTGCCCGGCACCACCCGCGTCTGCTGCACGCACGAATACACCCTGAGCAACCTGCGCTTTGCCCGTGCCGTCGAGCCGGACAATGCGGCGCTCGCCCGCTACACGGCCGAGTGCGAAGCCCGGCGCGCGCGCCAGTTGCCCACCCTGCCCTCGTCGATCGCGCTGGAACGCGAGATCAACCCTTTTCTGCGTTCGCGCCAACCCAGCGTCACGGCGGCCGTGCAGACCTTCGATGCGGCCGCCCGCCATGAGACCGCTGTGTTTGGCGCCTTGCGTGAATGGAAGAACCAGTTCAAATGAAATTCCTCATCTCCGCGGCCTTGGCCGGCCTGCTCCTCTTGAGCGGCTGCGCCAACATGGCGCCTGCCAACCCCACCGCATCGGCGGATGCCGGAACACCCCGCAGCAGCAGTCGTGCGCCGACCTTGCCCGCCGGCAACCTGTCGCCGATCCAGGCCCGCAACACCGCTGCACGCGGCGGGGTCGCTCCCCTGACTGCCCCGGCCGACCTGTGGGAACGCATCCGCCTCGGCTTTGCCATGCCCGAACTCGACAGCGACCTGGTGCGCGACCGCGAGCAGTGGTATGCCAGCCGGCCCGACTATATCTTCCGCATGACGGAGCGCTCGCGCAAATACCTGTTCCACATCGTCGAGGAACTGGAGCGGCGCAACATGCCGACCGAGCTGGCCCTGCTGCCCTTCATCGAGAGCGCCTTCAACCCGCAAGCGGTATCGAGTGCCAAGGCCGCCGGCATGTGGCAGTTCATGCCCGCCACCGGCAAGTACTTTGAACTGAAGCAGAACGTGTTCCGCGATGACCGACGCGACGTGCTGGCCTCCACCCGCGCGGCACTCGACTACCTGCAGAAGCTCTACGGCATGTTCGGCGACTGGCACCTGGCGCTGGCCGCCTACAACTGGGGCGAAGGCAGTGTCGGACGTGCCATCGCCAAGAACCAGCGCGCCGGCGTCGGCACCACCTACCTCGACCTCAACATGCCGATGGAGACGCGCTTCTACGTGCCCAAGCTGCAGGCCGTGAAGAACATCGTGGCCCGTCCTCAGGACTTCAATGCGCAGCTGCCGCTGATCGAGAACCACCCCTACTTCGACAGCGTCACCATCACGCGCGACATCGATGTCGCCCTGGCCGCCAAGCTGGCCGAGGTGCCGCTGGAGGACTTCAAGGCGCTCAATCCCTCGCTGAACAAGCCGGTGATCCTGGCTGCGGGCACGCCCCAGATCCTGCTGCCCTGGGACAACGCCACCCGCTTCCAGCGCAATCTGGAAGCCTACAGTTCACGGCTGGCCAGCTGGACGGTGTGGGTCGCGCCCAGCACCATGAAGGTGGCCGATGCCGCCAAACGTGCCGGCATGAGCGAGGCCGAGCTGCGCAACGTCAACAACATCCCGCCGCGCATGCTGATCCGCGCCGGCTCCACCCTGCTGGTGCCGCGCTATGCCCACCATGAGAACGACGTGACCGAGCGCATCGCCGACAACGGCCAGGTGGCCTTTGCTCCCGAAGTCGTGCTGCGCCGCACCGTCGTCAAGGCCGGCAAGCACGAGTCGGTGGCCAGCATCGCCAAGCGCTACCGCCAGACCCCGGCCAGCGTGGCCGAGTGGAACAAGGTCAGTGCCTCGGCCGCCTTCAAGGCCGGCCAGCAGGTGGTGCTGTTCCTGCCGGTGCAGCCACGCGCCATGGCCAAAGCCAAGACCGCCACCCGCGTCGTGGCCAAGGCAACCCCACGCGCCAGGCCAGCCAAAGCCCCGGCCACCAAAGTGGCCCGCCGCTGATTCAAGCCACAAGTGCCGTCCGCCCCTTCAACGGGGCGCGGCAGGCTATTGTTTTTATAGCAAATGGATTGACCCCAGCGTTGGCGCGCGGCCTGCCCGCCGAGAGCAAGGCCCGCAAGCGCAGCGGCACCGCTCGGCCAGAGACCCGGCAGGTGCACCGCCACGTCGGCCTCAGGCCTTGAACTTCACCTTGGCACGCAGCGCAAACTGGTTGGTGAAGGTCCTGGCCAGATCAATCTTCTCCGTCTTGAGCGTGACATCCAGGCTGGCCAGCGCGCGCAATGCGATCTTGCCGCCGTCCTCCGGGAACATGCCGTCGACCGCAATCGACTCGCGCACCTTGTTGAAGGAAGACAGGTAGAGCCCGCGATCACCCACCAGGTAGGCCTCGGGTACGGTCTTGATGAGGTCACGCGGCCCCGCCGTCTGCAGCCACTTCAGGCCGTGCACGATGGCGTTGGTCATGGCCTGGGCGGTGTTCGGGTGCTTCTTCAAAAACTCCTGCGAAGCGTACAGACAGGCCGCCGGCATCGGGCCGCCAAAGACCTCCTGCGTGCCCTTGAGCGTGCGCGTGTCGTAGATGATGCGCACCTCGCCCTTCTGCTCCAGCAGGGTCATCACCGGGTCGATGCTGCTGATGGCGTCGATCTGGCCCGAGCGCAAGGCCGCGAGCGCACCGGCCGCCGTACCGACGTCGATGAGGCTCACCTCACTGGCCCGGATCCCGTAGCGCGACAGCACCACATGGGCCAGCATGCTGGTGGATGAATCCTGCGCCACGACACCAATCCGCCGGCCCTTGAGTTCATGCACGGTCTTGAAGCCGGGCATGGTCTTCATCGACACGCCCAGCACAACCTGCGGCGCACGGCCTTGCAGTACGAAGGCCTGAAAGAACTGCCCCCGGTTCTGCAGGTTGATGGTGTGTTCATAGGTGCCACTCACCACGTCGGCCATACCGCCCAGCACCGCCTGCAGCGCTTGCGCGTCGCCGGCAACGTCGTGGATCTCGACCTCCAGCCCCTCGTCCCTGAAAAAGCCGAGTTGCTCGGCAACAGTCAACGGCAGGTAATGGAACAAGGCCTTGCCACCGACGGCCATCGCAACCCGGTTTTTCTCCAGCTTGGGCTGGGCCCGCACGACCGGCGCCGCCAGCGAGGCCGCCGCCAGCATGGCCCCGACACCGAAGGTGCGGCGACTCAGGGGTAAAGGGGGCAGACGGGTCATCATGTGTCAAGGCTGCAGGATGGCCACAGCCTACCCAGCCATGAAAAAACCCGCATCGGGAAACATCCCGAGCGGGTTTTCACTTAAGGGATAGAACCTAAGCTCAGCGCTCTAACGGTAGCCGATGAACAGGATGCCGATGTTCACCAGAAACGCCAGTGTCCAGACCATGGAGCGCACCGTGGACAGGCCCGCCACGTACATCATGATGTAGAGCAGGCGCAGGAACACGAACAGAAAGGCCAGCAGGTCCAGCCGCGCCTGGTAGGCGCCGAGCTGGTGGGCAATGATCACCGCGCCAATGAAAAACGGCAGTGCCTCGAAGCTGTTCTGCTGCGCCGCATTGGCCCGGGCACGCCAGTCGGTCTGCTGCGCCAGCCAGGAACGCGGGTTGTCGTTGTCATACCCGCCTTCACGCCGCGGCTTGCTTGTCATGCCCCATTTGGCAATGCCGGCACAGACGATGGGCAGGATGGCGGCAATCAGCACGCACCAATAAGCCAGGGTGAAACGGGCAAAGGTCATGTTGGTCTCGAAGTTGGCGTCGCGGGCATTATCCCTGATGGGCTGACCGCTGCGAACGAGCCGAACAAGCCGGGCATCAGCGCCGGTCCACCAGCGCATGGGCGATGGTGCCCAGGTCCACGTACTCCAGCTCGCTGCCGATCGGCACGCCGCGCGCCAGGCGCGTGAAGGCGACGCCGCGGCTTTTCAGCGCCTCACCGATCACATGCGCCGTGGCCTCACCCTCGGCCGTGAAATTGGTGGCCAGGATCACCTCGCGCACCGTGCCATCGCTGGCGCGCGCCAGCATCTGCTTCAGGCCGATGTCATTCGGGCCAATGCCATCGAGCGGACTCAGGCGCCCCATCAGCACGTAGTACAGCCCCTTGTAGGCGCCGGTACGCTCCAGCGCCATCTGGTCGGCCGGTGTTTCCACCACGCACAGCTTGCTGGTGTCGCGCGCCGGGTCCAAGCAGGTGGCGCAGACCTCGGCTTCGGTGAAGGTGTGGCAGCGCGCGCAGTGGTGCACATGCTGCGCGGCGTCATGCAATGCACGCGACAGCAGCAGCGCGCCCTCGCGGTCCTGCTGCAGCAGATGGAGCGCCATGCGCGAGGCCGACTTCACGCCCACACCTGGCAGCCGGCGCAAGGCTTGAATCAAGGCATCAAGGGAATGGGCGTCGGACATGGGTTTACCAACAATGGTTCGGGGCGTCGCGAGCGGGCGTCAGGCAAGGCGCGGGTGGCGGGAAACCGCAATGGACTGGAACGTCCATGAGGATTTCCCGACGGGCCCCGCAACGCCGCATCACGCCCGCGCAGTAGCCCTTAGAAAGGGAACTTCATGCCGCCGGGGAGGCCTGGCATCCCTGCCGTGAGCTTGCCCAGCTTCTCCTGCGAGGTCTCCTCGGCCTTGCGCACGGCGGCGTTGAAGGCGGCAGCCACCAGGTCTTCCAGCATGTCCTTGTCGTCGGTCAGCAGGCTGGGGTCGATGGTGATGCGCTTGACGTCGTGCTTGCAGGTCATGACAACCTTGACCAGGCCGGCACCGGATTCGGCGCTGACTTCGATGAACGCGAGTTCGTCCTGCGCCTTCTTCAGGTTGTCCTGCATGGCCTGGGCCTGCTTCATGAGGCCGGCGAGTTGTCCTTTGTTGAACATGTCTGTCCTTACGAGTTTGGTGAAATAGTGGGGTCGACGGGCTTGATGCTGCCAGGCACGATTTTCGCGCCAAAGTCACGCATCATGGTTTGCACGAAGGGGTCTTCGTAAATCAGTTTCTCGGCTGCCTGCTGCTTCTCTGCGGCCGCTGCCGCGTTGCGTTTGGCCGGGCTGTCGCTCACGCGGCCGATCTCCACGCTCAAGGTGGCCGCATGGCCGGCCGCGCGCAGTGCGTTCTGCAGCCGCTCGCGGCTGGTGGGTGAATTGAGCGACTCGCGCTCCACGCGCAGCAACCAGTGCTCGCCGTCGCGTGCCACCAGCTGCGACTGCAGCGCCAGCTCGCGCACCAGCGCCGTCACGGCCTCGGCCGCCACCAGCTGCTGCACCGTCAGGTGCCAGAAGCCGCCTTCTTCAGTCGGCACCAGCGGTGTGCCGCTGGCGCCGTTCACGGGCGCATCGGCACGCGATTCGGGTGCCACACGCACCGGAACCGCTACAACTTTAGGAGCATCCGGCGCCGTATCGACGGCACTAACGCTTGAATTTGATCTTGAATCCGCAACAGGCGGCATGGCCTTGGCAGCATCCACCACCGGCAGCACCTGACCCGGTGGCGTGCGCTCCGACGTGTCCACCGGGGTCGGTGCAGGCCTTGCTGCCACAGGGGCAACAGGTAGCGGGCGGGCGGCGGCAGGCGCTGCTGGTGCGGAAGTCGCCGGGGCCGTCTGGGTCGTTACGGCAGCACGAGGCACAGCCGCCACCGGGGCCGCAGGCGCCGTCGCCACCGGCGCTTCAGCCGATTTCAGTGTTTTTTTTTCAGCCGTGGTGACTGCACCGGGCTTGAAGGCCAGCAAACGCAGCAACACCATGGTGAGTGCCGCGTACTCGTCGGGCGCCAGGCCCAGTTCGCCGCGGCCATGCAGGCACAGGCTGTAGAGCAGCTGTGTTTCATCGGCCGGCATCAGTGCAGCCAGGCGCGCCATCTCGGTCGCTTCCGGGTCGGACTCGTCCACCGAATCCGGCACCGCCTGCACCACCGCCATGCGCTGCAGCACCACCGTCATTTCTTCCAGCGTGGAGGCGGCACTCAGGCCGTTGACGCGCAAGGCTTCGGAGGTTTCCACCACCGTCTTGCCGTCGCCCTGCGCCAACGCTTCGATCAGCCGGAACACATGCGAGCGGTCCACGCTGCCCAGCATCTGGCGCACCGTGGCCACTTCGAGCTGGCCGGAACCGAAGGCGATGGCCTGGTCGGTCAGCGACAGCGCGTCGCGCATCGAGCCGCGCGCGGCACGTGCCAGCAGGCGCAGCGCCTGGGTATCGGCCGGCACGTTCTCGGCCTGCAGCACTTTGGTGAGGTGTTCCAGCACCGTCTCGGGCGCCATCGGCCGCAGGTTGAACTGCAGGCAGCGCGACAACACCGTCACCGGCACCTTCTGAGGGTCGGTGGTGGCCAGCACGAACTTGAGGTATTCGGGCGGCTCCTCCAGCGTCTTCAACATGGCGTTGAAGGCGGTGTTGGTCAGCATGTGGACTTCGTCGATCATGAAGACCTTGAAGCGACCCTGCACCGGCTTGTAGACCGCCTGCTCCAGCAGGGCCTGCACCTCGTCCACGCCGCGGTTGGAGGCGGCATCGAGCTCGGTGTAGTCGACAAAACGGCCGGCATCAATGTCGGTACAGGCCTTGCACACGCCGCAGGGGGTGGCGGTGATGCCGCCCTGCCCGTCCGTACCCTGGCAGTTCAGTGACTTGGCCAGGATGCGCGAGACCGTGGTCTTGCCCACGCCGCGCGTACCGGTGAAGAGGTAGGCATGGTGCAGGCGCTGGGTTTCCAGCGCATTGCTCAGCGCACGCACCACGTGCTCCTGCCCCACCATTTCAGCAAAGCTGCGGGGGCGGTACTTGCGGGCGAGCACGAGATAGGACATGCGGGGATTCTACGGTGTGGACCGGGTCACTTTTTTCTCGAGGGCGGCCTTGAAGACCGCCCCCCTGCCCTTACAATTGGAAGTGACGGGCCTTCCCGCATGGTGAAGCGGCCAACCGGGTCAGGTGGGGAACCAAGCAGCCCTAACTGTGGAGTCAGTGCCGGGGTCAAGGTCCGTCACCTTACATCTTTCAAGCCCGTATCGATGCGGGCTTCTCGGACTTCCGGCCTTCTTCGGCATCCCCCCCACATCCGCTGACCGGCGACCGCCTACAGGTACTTGCACACCAGCTTGAACTTGACGTCTGCCGAGGTGTCTGGAATCACCGGGGCCCAACTGCTGGGCTGCTTCTCCGCGTGGACCACCCGGCCCTCCGCCATGCCTTGTTTGTAGGCTGTCAGAAGAACCGTCCGCCAGATCCCTTCCTTGCAGTCGTACTCGTGCTGCGCCATGATGGACTTGTACTGGACGCCTCCCGGCGTCGACTGGTACTCGGTGTAATCGGTCATCGTCCAGACCTTCGCCTTGTCGGCTGCTTTGCGGACCGACTGCGGGTCCAGGTAGATCCTGTACCCGCCATCGGTGTCACCTTCGGACACCTTGAACCATTCGGCTGACGCGCCAGTGCTGGCGGCAATCAGCACGGCAAGCAGGCATGTCTGTTTAAGGCACATTTTTCTTCACTTCACTTGGCATCAACCCACAACGGGAACGAGAGCTTATCAAGAAGCCAGCACATGGCGCGCAAACAAGCTTCCCCGAGTTGACCCGAAAGCGTCTTGCTGTCTACCATGCAGGCCAACCTGACAGACATCCAAAATCACGGGGAGCACACATGTGGCCGTTCAGCAAGAAGACCTTGGACCTGAACAAGATCGAGATCCATCTGCACTTCTGGGGAGACGAGAGTGAACCCACCTACACCGTGAAGCTGTCTGTCGACAAGCTTGAAGTGCTTGAGTGCCTGGGCTTCATCCAGGGTTCCGACTTCCGGCTCAGCAACATCGTCACCGTGCCCGCGTTCCGCCGGCGCGGCTTTGGCACCACGGTCGTCGGCACCCTGATCGGCGCCGCCCGGGCCCGCCAGTGCAGCACCTTCACGCTGGAAGACGTTTCACCGCGAAACACCGGGGCCATCAACATCTACCAGCGCTTTGGCGCCGTGGCCCTGCCCCCGAAACCGTCCAACGGTCACTCCGATTACCAGATCCGGCTCTGATTTTCGCGCCCCAGGCGCCGTGGACAAGGCCGGTGGATTCAGCCGATCAAGCGGCCAGATAGCGCAGCACCCCCGCGCCTGCCTGACGCCCGCTGGCAAAACAGGCCGTCAGCAGGTAGCCGCCGGTGGGGGCTTCCCAGTCCAGCATCTCGCCGGCACAGAACAGCCTCGGCAGCGCCGCGCACATCAGGTCGTCATTCAACACCTCGAACAGCACACCACCGGCGCTGCTGATGGCCTCGTCGAGCGGCCGCGCTGCCACCAGCCGCAAGGGCAAGGCCTTGATGGCCGCCGCCAGCCTGGTCGCATCGTGCATCTCATCCTTGCTCAGCAACTCGTGCAGGAGTGCCATCTTGATGCCGTCCAGCCCCAGCCGGCTCTTGAGGTGGCTGGAGAGCGAACGGGAACCGCGCGGGTGCGCCACCTCGGCCAGCACACGCTCCGGCGTGAAGTCGGGCAGCAGGTCCAGGTAGAGCGTGGCGTGGCCGGTGCGAATGATCTCGTCGCGCAGCAGGCTGGAGGCGGCATAGATCAGGCTGCCTTCCACGCCGGTGGCGGTGGCGACAAACTCGCCCTTGCGCTGGAACGTCAGCCCCTGGGCATTGGTGAATGAGACCGCCACGGTCTTGAAGGGCTGGCCGGCAAAACGGCTGGCAAAAAACTCGCTCCAGCCCGCCGCCGCGGGCACCGCCTGCACCGGCAGGGACTGGCCTTGCGCTGGCAGGTGGCGCTGTACCGCGACGTCGAAACCGCAATTGGCCGGCAGCAGCGGCGCCACCGCCACGCCGCGCGCAGCCAAGAGCGGCACCCAGGCGCCGTTGGAGCCCAGCCGCGCCCAGCTGCCACCACCGAGCGCCAGCACCACGGCATCGGCCTGCGCGCGCGCCTCGCCCTGCGGGGTGTCGAAACGCAGCGTGCGGCCATCCTCGGCCCAGCCGAGCCAGCGGTGCCGCATGTGGAACTGCACACCCGCGCCACCGTGCACTGGGTGGCGCAGGCGGTTGAGCCAGGCACGCAGCAGCGGTGCCGCCTTCATGTCGGCAGGAAAGACGCGGCCCGAGGTACCGACAAAAGTCTCGATGCCCAGGCCGTGCGCCCATTCGCGCAGCTGCTGGGGCCCGAAGCTGCGCAGCAAGGCCTCGATCTGCGTGCGCCGCTCGCCATAGCGCTCGGCAAAACGGTCGGCCGATTCCGAATGCGTGAGGTTGAGCCCGCCCTTGCCGGCCAGCAAAAATTTGCGCCCCACCGAGGGCATGGCGTCATACAGGTCCACCGCCACGCCGGCCTCGCTCAGGACCTCGGCCGCCATCAGGCCCGCCGGGCCACCGCCGATCACGGCTACTTTCTTGTTCTGCATTTCAGTTTTCCACTGCGCCAAAGCGCGACACGTAAGCCATGAAATCGCCCCACCCAAGGGCGCCATGGAACCGGCTTGGCCGGGTCATCGGCGCCGCCCCCCTCCCGCCGCAGGCGAGAGAGGGAGAAGCCGCGCAGCGGCTCAGGGGGTGCTTCATGAATCAATTTCTTCCAGTGTGCCCGCGGCGCTCAGAAAAGCCGCGCGCACAGTCTCGCCGGGGCAGGCGGCCTGCACCGCGGCGCGATAACTGCCCAACTGTGCCAGCAGTTCATGACGGCCTTGCGGCTGCGTCGCCGATTTGTAGTCCAGCACCCACCACTCTCCCCCATTCGTTCCTGTCTTGCGGCGCACCAGCCGGTCGATGCGGCGCACGCTGCCCTGCACCGTCACCGGCACTTCATTGCCGTGCCAATCCACCGCGCCGGCATGCCAGGCCCAGGCACCAGCCCCGGCAAGGATGCGCTGCGCCATGGCAGCGGCCTGCCGGGCCTGCGCAGCGTCGAGGCCGAACTCGGCGGCCGCGCGCTGCACCTGCTCGGGTGTCCAGCCCTGGGCATCGAGCGCGGCCCATTCCAGCAGGCGGTGCATGGCCTGGCCAATCAGCGACTCGGGCGTTGGCTTATCTGCAAGCCCCTGAGCCGCTCCTGTTTTAATAGCGGCTGGCGCATGTTGGGCAAGAACGGAAGGCAGAATTGGCAAGCAGATCGGCACGACCTGCGCTGGCATAACAGCGACCGGCACAGGTGCCGCCGGCACCTCAATGGCCGTGCAGCCGGCCTGCAGCCGCTGCCACCAGCTGGCACCATTGGCCTGATGCGGCTGCACCGAAGACAACACCAGCCGCTGCTGTGCGCGTGTCATGGCCACGTACAGGGCGTTGAGCTCCTCGCGCTGGCGCGCCTGCTGTTCGGTCGCCAGGGCCTGCGCCACGCTGGGCGGCACATTGCTCTCACTGGCCAGGAAGACAAAACTTTGCGGCGCTTCGGCCTGACCCGGCCAGTCGAGCAGCACACTCATGGTCTGCGCCTTCGGTGGCGGCGCATCGGTGTCGAGCAACAGCACCAGCGCGGCTTCCAACCCCTTGGCGCCGTGCACGGTGAGCAAGCGCACCGCATCGGCATCGGCCAGCGTGGGCGCCGGCACACCGCCGGCCTTGAGCGCGCGCACCAGGGCATAGGGCGTGGCGTAGCGCGCGCCGTCTACCTGCAGCGCCGCCGCCAGCAGCGCCTGCAGGTTCGCCACCACAGACTCGCGCAGCGGCACCGGCGCGGCAGCAACAAAACGCGCCAGCACATCGCCGTCGTCAAAGATGGCGTCCAGCGCATCGTGTGGCGGCAGCGTGTCGAGCCAGCCTTGCCATCGCATCAAAACGGGGCCCAACCCTTGCAATACCTGCGGAAGCAGCTCCTCTTTTTGCAGCAGATCGAACCACGGCCGCTTGTACTGACGTTGCAGCAGCGCCAGCTGCACCAGCTCGTCGTCGCTGACGCTGAACAATGGCGACTTCAGCGCCCGCGCCAGCGACAGGTCGTGTGCCGGCGACACCAGCGCATCAAGCAGGGCCACGATGTCCTGTACCTCGGGTGCCTGGCCCAGGTCGCGTTTCTCGGGCTGCTGCGCCGCAATGCCCAGGACACGCAACTCCTCCTGCATCACGGCCAGACGGTCACGCTTGCGCGACAGCACCATGATCTCTTTCGGATGCAGGCCTTGCTGGATCTGCGTGGCCAGCCACTGCGCCGCCTGGCGGCACTCCAGTGTGCGCAATGTTTCCTCGGGCGTGACGCGCGGCATGGTCAGGCTGTCGCGCCAGCCAGCCGACGCTTCTTCGGCCTCCGCTTTCTCGGGCCGCGGAATCTGCGGCAGGGCATACGCACCGCCGGCCTCCGCCGATTCGGTGGTGTGGTGGCGAAAGCCAGGGTACAAACCATCGGCTTGCGCCTGCCCCATGGCCTGGTTGACCAACGCCAGCACCTCGGGCGCGTTGCGGCGTGTGTGGTCGCAACTCAGCAGGTCGCCACCGAGGTCGCGCACAAACTGTTGTGCGGCGATGAAGACCTGCGGCTCGGCTCGGCGGAAGCGGTAGATGCTCTGCTTCGGATCACCGACGATGAACAGGCTTGGTGCCTCGGCGCCGCCACCGGCGCCGGCATAGCCGCTGAGCCAGGCATGCAGCGCCTGCCACTGCAGCGGATTGGTGTCCTGGAACTCATCGATCAGCAGGTGGCGCGTGCGCGCATCGAGCCGTTCCTGCACCCAGCCGCCCAGCACCGGGTCGGACAACTGGTGCAGCGCGGCGCGCTCGACGTCGTTCATGTCGACCCAGCCGCGCTCGCGCTTGAGCGCGGCGAACTCGTCGATCAGCAAGCGCGTCAAGCGCGTCATGCGCTGCTGGTAAAGCCAGGCCTGGTGTTGCGCCTCGGCGGCCAGCACGGCCAGCACCTGTTCCTGCACCGCACGCACCTGTTCGATGCCGGCCACCTTGTCGCCGAACTTGCGCGCCGTGCCGCTCTGCGTCAACAGTGCAGCCAGCACGCCGTCGGCATTGTTGGCCGTGAGCGCCTGCTCCAGCTCGCTGCCCTTGGCACTGAAACTCGGTTGACTGGTGCGGCCCAGCGTCTGCGCCGCCAATACCAGTTGCTGGCGCAGCGGCCCCTCGGCCAGCAGCATGGCCAATGGTTCGTCCACGCCCGAGAACTCGGGAAAGTGTTCGCTGAAATGCGGTACCGAAGCCAGCACCTCACCCTGCGCGTCGGCCAGCGCGAACTCCACGCGCCGCTGCAGTGCCGCCTCCAATGCACGCTCGGTCTGGAAGCGACCGTGCGTGGCCACCACCGCCTCGTAGTCCTGCCGTGCCGTGGGCTCGCGCAACAGGCGCGCATGGAAGGGCCGCCACACCTGGGCCACGGCCTGTGCGTCGTCCTCCAGCAGCTCGTAAGCGGTCGGCAGACCGAGTGCGTCGAGCACCGACAGCGGTGCCGTGCGCAACAGCGCCGCGAACCAGCTGTGGAAGGTGCGGATCTGCACTGGCCGGCCCTGGGCCAGCAGGGTTTGATACAGATTTCGTAGCGGCTCGCGCAATTCCCGTGCGGCTTGTGGCCCGATTCCGCGTATAAGAAGCTCTTGCTCCAGCCGCTCCGGTGTTGCCGTGGCAAAAGCCTCCAACCATTCAGTCAGGCGCTGGCGCATCTCGCCGGCGGCCTTTTTGGTGAAGGTGATGGCCAGGATTTCGTGCGGCGCCGCGCCTTCAAGCAGCGCGCGCAGGATGCGCGAGACCAGCATCCAGGTCTTGCCGGCACCGGCACAGGCTTCCACCGCGACGCTGCGGCGCGGGTCGCAGGCGATGGCGTAGAAGTCTTCACGGGAAACGGGTTTGCCGTTCAACTCGTAGGCAGCTTGCATATCAGTCATCTTTGCGCAAACAGCGATACACACCGCCCCCCCCGCAGCTTCACACCAGGGCTCCCGTGGAACCGGCTTTGCCGGGCCACTGGGAGCGTCTCCTTGAGGGGGAGACGGCTACACGAAGTGAGACGTAACGGGGTGGAGCTATTCATTCCAGAAATCCCTGCGGCACAGACCGCGCGCCGCACAGAATTCGCAGGCATCGCCCTCACCCAACGCCGGCAAAGGCGCTCCCTCGGCAATGCGCTGCAGGTCATGCGCCATGCCCTCGACCAGCGCATCGCGCACCGCCACCACATCCTTCTGCTCAAAAGTCCTGCTGCCTTCCTTCTCGCTCACATTGACATAGGCGGCACGCAGGGTGTCGTGCGGCTGGAGCGCCGCGTAGAAGGCGAGCTGCGTGTCTTCAAACGGCTCCTTGATGCGCTTGGCCGTCACGGTGGGCGACTCGGTTTTGTAGTCGATCACCATCACCTCGCCGCTGCCGGTTTGGTCGATGCGGTCGAGCCGGCCCACCAACGTGAGCGCACCGAGCGGCTGCTCCTGCCAGCGCTCGCCTTCCTCGAAGTGCAGCCCCTCGGCCTCGTGCCCGGCCAGCCACTCGAGATACCCTTCGCGCACCCGCGGCCAGGCAGCCTGAAACGGCAGGAACTCCTCTTCAGCCAGACGCATGGATACGGTTGCCTGCGTGGCGGCGGCATCGATCAGCACGCGCCGTGCCGCCGCATCGGCCTGCACGGTCGTCTTGAGTTGTTCGTGGAAAGCCTGCAGCACGGCATGCAGCCAGAGACCGAAGTCGCGCTTGTCGAGTTCGCCTTCCAGTTCCTCGACCTCCTTCAGGCCCAGCTGGCGCAGGGCGAAGAAACGGTAGGGGCAGTGGCGCAGATCGCTGTAGGTACTGGCCGACAGGCGTGCCACGTCCAGCTGCGGCGCCGCCGGCATCGGACGCGCCACGGGCACCGGCACCACCTCGAGCTGTGCACGCGGGTCCAGCGCCTGGCCGTCGCCCACCTGCAGATGAAGCGCCTGCACCAGCGGACTGGGCAACAGGGGTTCGCCGCCATCGTCACCGGCACGCCAGAGCAGATCGACCTGCGGCGTGCACAGCGCATGCTGCCAGGCCGCACGCAAGGCGGCCTCCAGCGCCTCACGCCCCGGCAAGCCGAGCGCGGCGCGCTGCGCTGCCGTCCACAGCCCAGGCGGTTCGGGTGAAGGGTTCAGCCGCACCTCGTCACACCCCGGCAACACCACGGCGCCAAAAGGCCGGCCCAACAGCTGTGCCAGCGGCAGGATCACCACCTGCTCCTGCAGCGGGTACTCGGGCGTGAAGCTCGCGGCCTCCAATGCCTGGTCTACCCAGCGCGTGAAATCCATCAGCGACAAACGACGCTGAGCCCACAGTGCATCGGCCGGCAGCGCGATACCCGCCTCTGACAGGCGCAGTGTGGCCAGCACGGTGTCACCGGCCACGTCGTCCTGCAGCAGCGACCACTGGCCACTGCGTTGCAACAGTTCGCGCAGGGCCAGCAGCCATTGCGGCAGCGTGCGTGGCCGCTGCAGGCTCTCGCGCAGCGCTTCGACCTCGGCCTGCAGCGCCGCCAGCGCCGGCTGCTCGCTGGCATCCAGTGCCGCTGGCACGCCGCGCCACTCACGCACAGGCTGGCGACGCAGTTGTGCTTCCAGTTGGCGCACGGCCACAGCATCAAAAGCCGGCGCGTTCTTGAGCCAGTCGAGCACGGCATCGCTGGCCACATTCCAGGCACAGGCACGCAGTGCGCCCATGACGTGGGCGCCGGCGCGGCTGGTGGAGAGTTTCCAGCCGGTCTCGTCACGGATCTGCAGCCCGCGCGAGGCCAGCATGGCGCGCACGCGACGCGTCAGGGCGCGGTCGATCGCCACCAGCGCCACCGGCATGCGGCCGGCATTGACATGCTGCAGCACGCAGGCAGCGGCGCGTTGCGCCTCGTCCTGGGCGTCCCGGGTCTTGTGGAACGCCGGTACGGTACCGGCCTGCGCCAGTTCACCGTCGAGCGACAGCACCGCCATGCGCTCACCCCACACGGCCTGCAAGACCGCCGGCAGCGGGTCGGGTTGGAAACCCTGCAGTGCGATCAGGCAGTCGGTCGCTTCGATCACATGCGGCTCGAACAGCACGTCACTGGCATAGGCCGAGTTGGCGGCCCAGGCCACGGCCATCTGGGCCACGGCCGCTTCCAGTGCCAACGCGCCCGCGTCCATGCCGGTGAGCGCCGCGCTACGCGCCCGCGCGCCCCAGGCGGCGCGCTCGGCGGGCGGCACGGCCGCCGCCAGGGCACCGAGCTGTTGTGCCGCCTCCAACAGCAGCGGTGTGGCGGCATCGGCCTGCGCGCCCAGGCTGGTGCGCTCCAGCATGGCACGCGCGGTCAGCACGTCCAGGGCCGCATCAAAGCTGATGTCGGTGGCCGCCGGGGTGAAGCCGCCCAGGCTGCGGCGCCAGTTCTGCGTGGTCTCGAAACGCGGTGCAAAACCGTCCGGGTGGGCCTGCGCCCAGAGGCGAGCGGCCAGCGGCATGAGCTGGGCGTAGGGCAACAGCACCACGGTGCGCGCCGGATGTGCGCCGCGTGCGCGCATGTGGGCGGCGATGCGGGCCAGCCAGCCTTGCTCGGGCGCCAGCCAGCAGGCCAGGACCGGGTAGAGGGCTGGATCGAGCACGAAGGGGAAGCGAGCGGTGAACGCTATGGTGTTCATAGCACCGGCCCACTGTCGGGGTACTTGGTTTCTGTCACAATGCCGCAACTTTAGCTGTATTGCCAAACTGTCAAAGGAGCCCTCATGGCCAGCGACCTCATCAAACATGTTTCAGATGCCACTTTCGAAGCCGACGTGCTCCAATCGGCCCAGCCCGTGCTGGTCGATTACTGGGCCGAGTGGTGCGGTCCCTGCAAGATGATCGCCCCCATCCTGGACGAAGTGTCCAGCGCCTACCAGGGCAAGCTGCAGATCGCCAAGATGAATGTGGACGAGAACCGCGACATCCCCGCCAAGTTCGGCATTCGCGGCATTCCGACCCTGATGCTGTTCAAGGGCGGCCAGCTGGCTGCCACCAAGGTCGGCGCCATGAGCAAGGCCCAGCTGACCGCCTTCATCGACCAGCAACTGGCCTGAGCCCCCCTCAGCAGCGGCCCGGTTTTGCCACCGGGTCGCCCCGAGGCCCAACGTGCCACTTCGGGGGCGGCCCCGCCAGCGTGGCACCCTGCACAGGGGCCTTGGTCCTTGGGCCTCATTTCCTGTCATAATCAAACCTGAACGCCGGTTCCATGTCTGGAGCCGGTTCGAGTTCCCGGCTGGCAAGGCCCTCTGTCTGCCCTGTCCCCACCTCCCCCGGATTTTTTGATATCTCTCCCCTTTGGGGCTCTATCCATGCACTTAAACGAACTCAAGGTACTGCACGTATCTGAAATCCTCAAGCAGGCTGAAGAGCTTGAAATTGAGAACACCGGCCGCATGCGCAAGCAAGAGCTGATGTTTGCCATCATCAAGAAGCGCGCCAAGGGCGGCGAGCAGGTGTTTGCCGACGGCGTGCTGGAAATCCTGCCCGACGGCTTCGGCTTCCTGCGCAGCCCCGACTCCAGCTACACCGCCAGCACGGACGACATCTACATCAGCCCGAGCCAGGTGCGCCGCTTCAACCTGCACACCGGCGACATGATCGAAGGCGAAGTGCGCACCCCGAAAGACGGCGAGCGCTACTTTGCCCTGAACAAGCTGGAAAAGGTCAACGGTGGCCCGCCCGAAGGCAACAAGCACAAGGTCATGTTTGAAAACCTGACCCCCCTGTTCCCCAAGGAGCAGATGAAGCTGGAGCGGGGCATCAAGGGTGAAGAAAACATCACTGGCCGCGTGATCGACATCATTGCCCCCATCGGCAAAGGCCAGCGTGCCCTGATCGTGGCGCAGCCCAAGAGCGGCAAGACCGTGATGATGCAGCACATCGCCCACGCCATCTCCGCCAACTACCCCGACAGCTACCTGATGGTGCTGCTGATCGACGAACGCCCGGAAGAAGTGACCGAGATGCAGCGCACCGTCAAGGGCGAGGTGATTGCCTCCACCTTCGATGAGCCCGCCGCCCGCCACGTGCACGTAGCCGAAATGGTGATCGAGCGCGCCAAGCGCCTGGTCGAGCTGAAGAAGGACGTGGTGATCCTGCTGGACTCCATCACCCGTCTGGCGCGCGCCTACAACAACGTGGTGCCGTCCTCCGGCAAGGTGCTGACCGGCGGTGTGGACGCCAACGCCCTGCAACGCCCCAAGCGCTTCCTGGGTGCCGCCCGCAACGTGGAAGAAGGCGGTTCACTGACCATCATCGCCACCGCCCTGGTCGACACCGGCAGCCGCATGGACGAAGTGATCTTTGAAGAATTCAAGGGCACCGGCAACTCCGAAATCCACCTGGACCGCCGCCTGTACGAGAAGCGCGTCTTCCCCTCGATCCAGCTCAACCGCAGCGGCACCCGTCGCGAAGAACTGCTGCTGCAGCCCGAAATCCTGCAGAAGACCCGCATCCTGCGCCAGTTCCTCTACAACATGGACGAAATCGAGGCCATGGAGATGGTGCTCAAGCAGATGCGTGCCACGAAGACCAACAACGAGTTCTTCGACATGATGAGAAGGGGTGGTTGAACACCCCCAGGCTGCGCGCACTGCGTGTCACTCCGCCCCCCCCTTGCAGGGGGCGCACCCAGCGGCCCGGCAAAGCCGGTTCCGCGGGTGCCCTCGCATCAAGCCCCAAGAACCCCTGCAAGTCCTTGATTTGCTTGTATAATTCGACGTTTTCTGCGGAAAGTAGGCCAGATAGGCTGGCCCGGCTCCCGCACCTTGAGGAAGAATCATGAAAGAAGGCATTCACCCCAATTACCGCGAAGTTTGCTTCCAGGACATGTCCAATGGTTTCAAATTCGTGACCCGTTCCTGCGCCAACACGAAGGAAATGATCAAGATGGAAGACGGCCGCGAACTGCCGCTGTTCAAGCTGGATACCACCAGCGAGTCGCACCCCTTCTACACCGGCACGCAGAAATCCGTGGACAACATGGGCGGTCGCGTCGAGAAGTTCCGCAACCGCTTCGGCAAGACCGCTGCCAAGTAAACTGGCCAGCGATTCCCGCCAAGGGCAGCCCGGGTTTCCGTGCTGCCCTTTTGTTTTCCTGACCACCCGAAGTTGACCGCGTGAACCAGCCCACCCCCGCCATCGTTGCCCAAGCCGCCGTGCGGCGGTTGCCACGTGCCGCGCTCTTGCTGTTCTGCCTGGCCTATGTGCTGCCAGGGTTTGTCTGGCGCGATCCCTGGCGCAGCGCCGACATCACGGCGTTCGGCTACATGCTGGAACTCGCCGGCAACAGCACGTCCTGGCTGGACCCGCGCCTCATGGGCCAGCAACCCGACGTCAACGCCCTGCTGCCCTACTGGCTGGGGGCCTGGGCCCTGAAACTCGCACCCGGCTGGATCGCGCCCGATTTCGCCGCCCGCCTCCCTTTCATGGCCTTGCTGACGCTCACCCTTGCTGCCGTCTGGCAAGGCATCTACTACCTAGCGCGCAGTCCGCTGGCACAACCGGTGGCCTTTGCCTTCGGTGGCGAAGCCCGGCCGACCGACTATGCCCGCGCCATGGCCGACGGCGGCCTGCTGGCCTTCATCGCCTGCCTGGGCCTGGCCCAGCTGTCGCACGAAACCACGCCAGCCGTGGCCCAACTGTGTTTCAGCGCCCTGGCGTTCTATGCCGTGGCAGCCATGCCCTACCGTCGCTTCGGGCCGATCCTGGCCGGTACGGCGGCCCTGCTGGGCCTCACGCTCTCCGGCGCCCCGGCCATGGCCGTGCTGTTCGGTCTCGGCAGCATGGTCATCCACCTGCTCGACCGCAGCCACACCAGCCGAGAAGACGGCCCACCCATGCGCTGGGACCGGCGCTGGGCCTGGGGCATCGCATTGCTGACATTGATGGCCGCCGGTCTGGCAACGGCGCTTGATCTGTGGCACTGGCGCATCGAATTGCCGCCCTTGAAATGGGACATCTGGCATGGTTTGGGCAGTCTGTTGCTGTGGTTCACCTGGCCGGCCTGGCCCCTGGTGCTGTGGACGCTGTGGCGCTGGCGCCATCAGTTGTTCAGTACCCATGTGCGTCGCCACCTTGCCTTGCCACTGTGGTTTGCGTTGGTCACCGTCGCTGCCACCCTGGTGACACCGGCCAGCGACCGCGCCCTGCTGCTCGCCCTGCCGTCGCTGGCCACGCTGGCAGCCTTCGCGTTGCCAACCCTGGAACGCAACGTCTCAGCCCTGATCGACTGGTTCACCCTGCTGTTCTTCACCGGCTGCGCCTTCATCATCTGGGTGGTCTGGATCGCCATGCAGACCGGCTTCCCGCCACAACCGGCCGCCAATGTGGCACGGCTGGCGCCCGGCTTCGAGGCCGGCTTCACCCTCCTGCCTTTCGTGTTCGCCTCTCTTGCCACGCTGGCCTGGGCCTGGCTCGTCAAGTGGCGCGTGGGACGCCACCGCGCCGCCATCTGGAAAAGTCTGGTGCTGCCAGCCGGCGGTGCCGCACTGTGCTGGCTGCTGCTGACCACGCTGTGGATGCCGCTGCTTGATTTCGCGCGCAGTTATGAGCCGCTGGTGCGGCGCGTGGAGGCCGTCGTCAAGCCGGCCGAATGCATTGAAACCTTCGGCCTCAAGCCGGGCTTGTACACCGCGTTCCGCTTCTATTCACCGTTGTTGCTCAAGGCCGCAGGCACATCCAAAGGCTGCGCGTGGCTGGTGATCGACAAGGATGCCTCGTTCATGCTGCCTGGCGTGGTCAATCCGGCGCAATGGCGGGAGCACCAGACCCTGGGCCATCCGCGCGAGGGAGAGGAAGATCTCGTGATTTATCAGCGCGCCAGCCGCGCCGGCTTCTGAGACCGTGTCCGAACTGAAAACCATCTCCCGTCACGCTGGCACCGTGCTGGTCGGCCAGTTGGCCACCATGGCCTTTGGCGTCACGGACACCATCGTCGCCGGGCGTTATGCCGAGGCCTCGCTGGCGGCGCTCTCGGTCGGTTCGGCCATCTACATGAGCGTTTATGTGGCGCTGATGGGCGTGCTGCAGGCCCTGCTGCCGGTCTGGGCCGAATTGCACGGCGCCCAAAAACCCCGGCAACTCGGTTTTTCGTTCCGCCAGTCGCTTTACCTGTGCGGCGCCTTGATGGTGTTTGGCATGGTGATCCTGCTGCAACCGGCCTCCCTGCTCGACTGGGCCGAGGTGCCAACTGCCTTGCGCAGCGAGGTGCTGAATTACCTGGGCGTGCTGGCCCTGGCCCTGCCGCCAGCACTGCTGTTTCGCCTCTACAGCACGCTGAATCAAAGCCTGGGCAAACCGTTGTTGGTGACCTGGCTACAGATCGGTTCGCTGTTTGTCAAAGTACCGCTTTCGATCTGGTTTGCCTTTGGCGGCTTCGGGCTGGCACCGCAAGGCGTTGTCGGTTGTGCCCTGGCCACCTTGGTGGTGCAGTGTCTGATGCTGGCGCTGGCCCTGTGGCTGCTGCGTACCCGCCCCCTCTACCAGCCCTACCGCCTCTGGCACCGCCTGGAAAAACCACACGCCCCCACGCTGGCCGCCTTCGCCCGTGTCGGGGTGCCCAGCGGGCTGACCATTCTGGTGGAGGTGACTTCGTTCACGCTGATGGCCCTGTTTATCGCGCGCCTGGGTACCACCGCCGCCGCCAGCCACCAGATCGCCGCCAATCTGGCCGCCGTGCTCTACATGGTGCCACTGGCCATCGGGATTGCCACCAGCGCACGCACCAGCTACTGGCTCGGGGCGGATCAGCCGCATCAGGCACGGCATGCGGTGGGGCTGGGGTTCAGGCTGGTGCTGGGTTGTGCCGTGCTGCTGGCAGGTCTGCTGATGGTGGTGCGCGACCCGCTGGTACGGTTGTATGCGCGCAGCCCGGAGGTGATTGCCTTGGCCGTCCCGCTCTTGTTCTGGATCGCCGCCTTCCACTTGTTTGATGGTCTGCAGGCATTGGGCGTCTTCGTCTTGCGCTGCTTTCGCATCACGCTCTCACCCTTCCTGATCTACGGCATTCTGTTGTGGGGACTCGGGCTGTACGGCGGCTACCAGCTGGCCTACCATGGCCTCGGACCCTGGCCCGCCATGCAGACACCCGCCGCCTTCTGGATTGCCGGCATGGTGGCCTTGGCACTGGCGGCATTGATTTTCTGGCTCATGATCTGGCAGGTGCTGCGACGCGAACACCGTCCCGGCTGATAGCACCTCGCGGCATTTTTCGCTGCGGCGGTCGCCTGCCCGCAGGAGCTGAAGCGCTCAACTCGTCCGACTCGCACCCACCAGCCCGGTCATGCCGAGCGAACACGGTTGGCCGGGAACACCATGGCAAAGCGTGACCCCTTGCCAAGGGTGCTTTCAATCTTCAATTCAGCGTTATGGCGCTGCGCCACGTGCTTGACGATGGCCAAGCCCAGTCCGGTGCCTCCCGTGTCGCGCGAACGGCTGCGGTCCACCCGGTAGAAGCGTTCGGTCAGGCGGGGAATGTGTTCCGGGGCAATGCCGGGGCCGCTGTCCTGCACAAAGATCTCGTAACGCCCGTCCTCATGGCGCAAGAACCCGACAGCGATCTGCCCACCCGACGGGGTGTAGCGAATGGCATTGCCGACCAGATTGGACAGGGCGCTGTGCAACTCGGTCGACGTCCCGGCGATGTCTTCCTGCGCCGTCACATCGAAGCTCAGCACCTGCATCGGCCCCTCCGGCGGGGTCAATACCGTCGACAAGGCACGCCCTTCCTGCTCCAGTTGCTGCAACAGCGAACGGACCGAGGTCCACTCGCCCGCCCCCGGCAACGGACTCCCTTCCAGCCGGGAGAGCATGAGCAGGTCCTTCACCAAGGTCTGCATGCGCTCCGCCTGCTGGGCCATCAGATCGAGATAACGTGCACGCTCGGTCTCGTTGAGCGGCAAGCTCTGCAGGGTCTCGACAAAACCGGTCAGCACGGTCAGTGGTGTACGAATCTCATGCGAGACGTTGGCCACGAAGTCGCGCCG
Organism: Curvibacter delicatus NBRC 14919; assembly: GCF_001592265.1. Lineage (GTDB taxonomy): Bacteria > Pseudomonadota > Gammaproteobacteria > Burkholderiales > Burkholderiaceae_C > Hylemonella > Hylemonella delicata. Next base: position 40,226 of record NZ_BCWP01000014.1, read on the forward strand.
CATGGCCTCGGCCTGCTCCAGCGCCGTCACATCGCGCGATAGCAGCAAGCGACGGCCATCGCCGTAAGGATGCAGGTGCACCGAGAGCCGGATCGGACGCGAGGCGCTGTGGCCACGGCCGGGCATGGTCACCTCGTGCAGGAAATCACCGCCCGCAGCATAGGCGGCATAACCGGGGTCACGCACCAGATTGCCGAAGTGCTGCAGCAGGTCGCGTTGAACATCCAGTCCGAAATGATCCGCCGCGGTCTGGTTGAACCATTCGATGCGCCCCTCATCATCGAGCAGCACCACCCCATTGGGCGACGCCTGCAACGCCGCGAGGAAGTCCTGCAAACGGGCATCGCTCTCGCGGATCTGCTGTTCACGCGTCCGCACCAGACGACGCGCGCGGTCCGCCACCTCGCCCCACAGGCCATAGTGGAGAGGCACATCGGACACATCCGCATGACGCAGCCAGTTCAGCAGCTTCAGCCCGCGGGAAAAATCGAGCAAGACCCACAGCAAGCCGGCCGCAGACATACCGGCCAAGGCCCCCCGGATCTGCAGATCATCCGGCGCCACCCAGGCTCCCGCCAGCGCCCCAATGCATTGAATCAGCAGGAAGGAAAAAAGCCGCAAGAACATGGCGCCGCCTCAGGGCTGTGACAACAAGACAGCGGCCCTCAGTCCCGCCCTGTCAGGCTGACAGCAGCCGCCACCGGCTGCACCGTGAAACGATAACCAGCACCACGCACCGTCTCCACCATGACCGAGGCATCACCCAAGGCTTCCCGCAGGCGTTTGACATGGACATCCACCGTTCGTTCTTCGATGAAGACATGGTCGCCCCAGACCTTGTCCAGCAACTGACCGCGGCTGTGCACACGTTCGGCGTGGCTCATCAGGTATTGCAGCAGCTTGAATTCGGTGGGTCCGAGCTTGAGGGGCTGCTCCTGGAAAGTCACGCGGTGCGTGGCTGTATCCAGCGTCAGGCCGCCCAGCGTCACCGCACCACCAGTCTGCTCCGGCGCACGGCGGCGCAGGACAGCGCGAATGCGGGCCAGCATTTCCTTGGTGGAAAAGGGTTTGACCAGGTAGTCATCCGCGCCCGCGTCCAGGCCTGCGACCCGGTCGGCTTCGTCTCCTCGTGCCGTCAGCATGATGATCGGCACGGCCTTGGTTCGTGCATCGGCCCGCCAGCGTTTGGCCAGCGTCAGGCCGCTCTCGCCGGGCAGCATCCAGTCAAGCAGGATCAGGTCGGGCAACACGGCATCCAGCTCACGCTGGGCACTGTCGCTGTCCATGGCCCAGGTCGGGCGAAAACCGTTGTGACGCAGATTGACGGCGATGAGTTCGGCAATGGCCGGCTCGTCTTCCACGATCAGGACTGCTGGCTGATGCTTCATTTCAGGACGGATTCGATTTCTTCGATGGAAGCATGACGTACGTCTGCACCCTTGACGATGTAGATGATGAGTTCGGCAATGTTCTTGGCATGGTCGCCAACACGCTCGATCGCCTTGGCCAGGAACAGTAGATCCAGGCTCGGCGAGATCATGCGGGGGTCTTCCATCATGTAGGTGATGAGCACGCGCATGAAGTTGTCGAATTCCTTGTCGATCAGGTCATCCTCTTTCAGGATGGACACCGCCGCAACGGTGTCCAGGCGTGCAAACGCGTCCAGTGCCTTGCGCAGCAGACCGGAAGCCAGGTCTGCGGCAACGCGCAGCTCGGAAGCCGGCAGGTTGCGCGGCGTGCCGCTCTGGATGATGGAAAGCACCATGCGCGCCATCTTTTCCGCCTCGTCGCCCGCCCGCTCCAGGTTGGCGGTGGACTTGGAAACGGCGATCAGCAGACGCAGGTCACGTGCCGTCGGCTGGCGGCGTGCAATGATGGAAGAGAGCTCACGGTCAATCTCGACTTCCATCGCATTGACACGCTTTTCCGTCTCGATGACCTTGTGTGCCACTTCGGCGTTGAACTGCCCCAGGGCATGGATGGCCTGCTGGACCTGGGACTCGACCAGGCCACCCAGTTCCATGACGCGGGTGGAGACGGTGTTGAGTTCGCTGTCAAACTGGGTCGATAGGTGTTTTTCGGGCATGTTCCTTCTCCTTAGCCGAATCGGCCAGTGATGTAGTCTTCCGTTTCCTTGCGCGTCGGCTTGAAGAACATCTGCTCGGTCGAGCCGAATTCCACCAGATCACCCAGGTACATATAGGCCGTGTAATCACTGCAACGCGCAGCCTGCTGCATGTTGTGCGTGACGATCACCACGGTGTAATCATCCTTGAGCTCGGTGATCAGCTCTTCGATCTTGGCGGTGGAGATCGGGTCCAGCGCCGAGCAGGGTTCGTCGAGCAGGAGCACCTCAGGCTTAATCGCGATGCCGCGCGCAATACACAGACGCTGCTGCTGACCGCCCGACAGGCTGGAGCCGCTCTGCTTGAGCTTGTCCTTCACTTCGTTCCACAGCGCAGCCTTGCGCAAGGCCCATTCGACACGATCTTCCATGTCGGTGGCATTGAGCGACTCAAACAGCTTGATGCCGAAGGCAATGTTGTCGTAGATCGACATCGGGAACGGCGTCGGTTTCTGGAACACCATGCCGACCTTGGCGCGCAGCAGGGCCACGTCCTGCTTGCTGGTCAGGAGGTTCTCGCCGTCTAGCAACACCTGGCCTTCGGCCCGCTGATCCGGATACAGCTCAAACATGCGATTGAAGACGCGCAGCAAGGTGGACTTGCCGCAACCGGACGGGCCAATGAAAGCCGTGACCTTGTTCTGCGGGATGTCCAGGTTGATGCCCTTGAGCGCATGGAACTTCCCATAGAAGAAGTTCAGGTCACGAACCGAAATCTTCGCTGCGGATGTTTCGGCAGGAGTGGTGTTGTCCATAGGTTGCCTTGGGTGAAATTCGCTGACGTACATGAACTCAATCCTTGTGGCGCGTCAGCACACGCGCCAAGATGTTGAGCCCGAGCACGGTGATGGTGATCAGCAGCACGCCGGCCCAGGCCAGCTGCTGCCAGTTTTCGTAGGGGCTCATGGCGAACTTGAAGATCGTGACCGGCAGGCTGGCCATGGGATCGTTCAGGTTCGAGGTCCAGAACTGGTTGTTCAGGGCGGTGAACAGCAACGGCGCCGTTTCACCCGAAATGCGGGCAATTGCCAGCAGCACTCCGGTGACCACACCCGCACGCGCCGAACGCAGCGTGATGCTCATGATCACTTTCCACTTCGGCGTTCCCAGCGCGTAGGCTGCCTCGCGCATGCCGGCTGGCACCAGCTGCAGCATGTTCTCGGTGGTGCGGATCACCACCGGAATCACGATCAGTGCCAGTGCGATCACGCCGGCCCAACCGGAAAAAGACTTGAAACGTGCGACCACCACCGCATAAACGAACAGGCCAATCACGATGGACGGTGCCGACAGCAGGATGTCGTTGACAAAACGTGTGACCGACGCGAGCCAGCCGCGGGGGTCGTATTCAGCCAGGTAAATGCCGGCCATGATGCCGATTGGTGTCCCCACACAGGTGGCCAGCAGCACCATCAGGAAAGAGCCATAGACGGCATTGGCAATCCCCCCGGCTTCGTTGGGTGGCGGCGTCATCTGCGTCAGCGTGGCAACCGTCATGCCGCCAATACCGAGACGGAATGTCTCCCACAGGATCCAGAACAGCCAGAACAGGCCGAAGGCCATGGCCCCCAGCGACAGCGTCAGGGCGATGATGTTGACACGCTTGCGGCTGGCATAACGTGCACGGCGGATGTCGTCGATATCGGTCATGACTTGGCGCCCTCGTTTTTCTTGAGCTGGAGCAACAGCAGTTTGGAGAGGGACAGAACCACAAAGGTGATGAAAAACAGCACCAGCCCGAGGTAGATCAGTGAAGCCTGGTGAATGCCGCTGGCCGCTTCCGCGAACTCGTTGGCCAAGGCTGATGTGATGCTGTTGGCAGCCTGGAACAGGCTCAAGGAGTCAAGCTGGTTCATGTTGCCGATGACGAAGGTCACGGCCATGGTTTCACCCAGGGCACGCCCCAGGCCCAGCATGATGCCACCGACCACACCGGCCTTGGTATAAGGCAGAACCACGGTGGAAACCACTTCCCAGGTCGTCGCACCCAGGCCGTAGGCCGACTCCTTCAGAAGGGGGGGCGTGACCTCGAACACATCGCGCATGACAGAGGCGATGAACGGAATGATCATGATGGCCAGAATGATGCCGGCCGACAAGATGCCGATACCCACCGGCGGCCCTGACACCAGGGCCCCAAGGTAAGGCACGCCGCTGAACAGCGACTGCAGCGGGGTTTGCACATATTTGGCCAAGATGGGGCCAAAAACCAACAGACCCCACATGCCATAAACAATGGACGGAACAGCCGCCAGCAACTCGATGGCCGTGCCCAACGGGCGCTTGAGCCAGGCCGGTGACATTTCCGTCAGAAACAGGGCAATGCCAAAGCTCACCGGCACGGCAATCAGCAAGGCGATGATGGAGGTGGCCAGCGTGCCATAGATCATCACCAGACCGCCAAAATTCTCCTGCACCGGGTCCCAGACCGAATTGGCCAGGAAACCCAGGCCGTAGCGTTCGATGGCAGGCCAGGCGCCCACCAGCAGCGACGCCAGAATGCTGACCAGCAGCGCCAGAGTCAACCAAGCCGCCCCCTTGGCAAGCCAGCCAAACAAGGCATCAGCCCAGGGTCCCGTGCGAACGGAGGTGACAGACGAAGAAGAACTCATGGCGCGGCAATGGTTAGAAGAGAATTACTTGAAGGCGACCGAATGACCGGAAGCGTCCTTGATCTCGCTCCAGGACTTTTCGATAGCGGTCTTCACGCTGGCAGGCATCGGCACGTAGTCCATCTCGTCAGCGGTCTTGTCGCCATTCTTGTAGGCCCAGGAGAAGAACTTGAGCGTGGCTGCTGCCTGGGCCGGCTTGTCCTGCACCTTGTGCATCAGGATGAACGTGGCACCCGTGATCGGCCAGGAATCCTTGCCAGGCTGCTCGGTCAGGATCTGGTAGAAGCTCTTGGCCCACTCGGCACCCGCAGCGGCCGCCTTGAAGGCGGTGTCATCGGGCGACACGAAGTTGCCGGCCTTGTTCTGCATCTGCGCATAGGTCATCTTGTTCTGCTTGACGTAGGCATATTCCACGTAGCCAATGGAGTTGGGCAGGCGACCGACAAAAGCAGCCACACCTTCATTACCCTTGCCACCCGCACCGGTGGGCCAGTTGACGGCCGTGCCTTCACCAACCTTGGCCTTCCATTCGGTGTTCACCTTGCTCAGGTAGTTGGTGAAGAGGAAGGTGGTACCAGAACCGTCGGCACGACGCACCGGGGCGATGGCGGCATCCGGCAGGTTCAGGCTGGGGTTGATCGCTTTGATGGCGGGATCGTTCCACTTGGCGATCTTGCCCAGGTAGATGTCGCCCAGCACCTGGCCGTTGAGCTTGAGTTGACCGGGTGTCACGCCCTGGATGTTCACGACCGGCACCACGCCGCCAATGACGGTGGGGAACTGCAGCTGGCCCTTTTTGGCCAGCTCATCGTCCTTGAGCGGCATGTCGGAAGCACCGAAATCAACCGTCTTGGCATCGATCTGGCGAATACCGGCACCGGAGCCGACCGACTGGTAGTTGATCTTGACGCCCGTGGCTTTGTTGTAGTCGGCTGCCCACTTGGCATACAGCGGGGCCGGGAAGCTGGCACCGGCACCCGTCACGTCCTGGGCTGCGGCCACGCCGGCTGCAGTCATCAGGGTCGCAGCTGTCAGGCCCAGCATCGTGCGATTGAAAGTCGTTGTCATCAAAAGCTCCTTGAGGATTGTTGGTTGGATAACCAGCTACGAATTTAAGAACTTTTTATGTCAGTGATGTGACACAGAATGAAAACGACATCACTCGATTTGTCGCAATTTTGTCACGAAATTGACAAAACCAATTCATCAATCCGTCACACACCATCCCTACCATCGTCGCTTCGCCTTTGCCACGTTGCGGAGGTTCCCCAGGGAGTTCGAGCTCATGTCCAAGTCATTTCTGAACCGGCGCCACCTGCTGACAAGCGCCGCCGGACTCCCCTTTTTCACGGCGCAGCCTGCCTGGGCGCAAGCGCTCAAGCAACTCCCGCCCTCTCGCGGTATGAGCATTGCTCAGATCGTGGACACCTCGGCAACACAGCAGGACGTCTCACGCGACTTCCTGATCGGCTCGCGAGCGGCCTGGCTGGACATCAACGCCCGGGGGGGCATACGCGGCAGACCGGTCCAGCACACGGTGCTCGAAGTGGACGGCAGCATGCCCAGTCTGCGAGCCGCCCTGGAGAGCATCCGGATGCAGACCCACTGTCTTGCGCTTTGCGGCACCGTGGGTGACAAGACCGCCACACAACTGGTGCAGTTATTGCGTCAGGAGCAACTCGACCTCGCCCATGCCGCCCCCTGGTTGCACAACGCGGATGGGCAAGGAGAGCAGACCTTCTGCATCTTCGCCTCCCGCCAAGAGCAGATTGCCCATGCCTTGAAATCGCTATCAGCCAATGGCGTAGCGGAGCTCGGCGCGGTCTACGCCACGGCACAAGAAAACGCCTTGTACCGCACCGATGTCGAGCGCGCCGCGGCTGACCTGAAGCTCCGGCTCACGAACTATCCGCTCAACGGCTCCTCTTTACGACAAGCCGGCATGAGCCTGAACAACAACACGCCGGCCATCTTGCTTTTCCTCGGTGGCACCCCCGAACTGGCCCAGTTCACCCAAGGCATGGAGAAACAAACTCGCCAGCGCTACGTCATTGCGCTGGCCGACGTCAACCTGCAGACCATGGCGCAACTCGGCGCGACCCGCAACACGCCCGTGGTGGCCACTCAGGTCGTGCCCATGGTGAATGCCGGCCTGCCTGTGGTCCGCGCTTACCGCGAAACGCTCGCACGGCTGTTTGACGAAGCCCCGACCGCCTTGAGTCTGGCTGGTTTCATCGCCGCACGCTACACGCAGGAAGTATTGCAAACCATTGAAGCCACGCCAACCCGGCAAAACACATTGCAGGCCTTCCAGCGCCGCACACCACTGGACCTGGGCGGTTTTCGCATCAGTTTCAACGGACAACGACGTGGCAGCCCTTATGTGACGCAGAGCATGCTGAGCCAGGATGGCCGCATTGTTGGCTGAAGCACCTCTCAGGGCTGGGGGTTGCCAATGCTATGCTGCCCGACCAGAATGAATTGACACCATGCAAAACGGAACCCGCCTCGCCGCCGTAGACCTCGGCTCCAACAGCTTTCGACTTGAAATCGGCTACCTCGACCATGGCCAGATCCAGCGAACCGAGTACCTCAAGGAAACCGTGCGGCAGGGTAACGGCCTGGACGAGAACCGCAACCTGTCGCGGCAAGCCATGCAGCGCGGCTGGGACTGCCTGGCCCGCTTCGGCGAGCGCCTGGCTGGGTTCCGCAAGCACCAGGTACGCGCCGTGGCGACCCAGACCCTGCGCGAAGCTCGCAACCGGGATGAATTCCTGGCACGGGCGACCGAGATCCTGGGCTTTCCTATTGATGTGATCTCCGGTCACGAAGAGGCCCGCCTGATCTACCAGGGGGTTGCCCACCTGTTGCCCCAGTCAAACGAACATCGGCTGGTCGTGGACATCGGTGGCCGTTCGACCGAACTGATCCTCGGGCGCGCCTACGAAGCCCGCTTCATGGAGTCGTTTCGTGTCGGCAGCGTTGCCTGGTCGATGCGCTACTTTCCCGACGGCCTCTTTACCGCGCAGGCCTTCGAGACCGCCGAGGTGGCGGCCAAAGCCGTCCTGGACGAGGCCCTCAACACATTCCGCCCGGACGCATGGGAGGTGGCCTATGGCTCTTCCGGCACCGTCGGCGCTGTCAGCGACATCCTGATGGAAGCCGGCTGGCCGGAGGGTCGCGTGACCCGCGACGGTCTCGACTGGCTGCTGGAACGCCTGCTCAAGGCGCAAAGCGCTGACAAGGTCCGCCTGGAAGGCATGAAAGAAGACCGCCGTGCGGTGATTGGCGGCGGAGTCAGCGTGCTGCGGGCCGTGTTTGATCTGCTGTCCATCAAGGAAATGCACGTGGCCCAGGGTGCACTGCGACATGGCGCCTTGTACGACCTGCTTGATCGCGAACAGGAACAGACCGATCAGCGCCATGCCAGCGTCAATCGCCTGTCAAGCAAATTCAATATTGATCTGTCCCAGGCACAACGGGTCAGCAAGGCGGCACGCCACCTGTTTCGCCTGATGGCGAGTGAATTCCCCGCCAGCGTGATGGACCGGCACCAGCGCAAGCTCGGCTGGGCAGCACAGCTGCATGAAATCGGCAGCGTGATTTCGCACAGCGACTACCACAAGCACGGCGCCTATATTCTGGACAACACCGACGCCGCCGGCTTCACCATGCCCGAACTGCACCGGCTCAGCCTGTTGGTGCTGGGACACCGGGGCAAACTTCGCAAGCTGGACATGGACTTCGAAGACGATGTCTTCGTCAGACAACTGCTGGCCTTGCGTCTGGCGGTTCTGTTGTGCCATGCACGCCGGGATCCCGACTTGCAAGGCATGATGCTGCAATTCAATCAGCCCCACCGCCTGGCCCTGAACTGCCGGCCGGGCTGGCGCGAGGCCTACCCGCAATCCGCCCATCTGCTCAATGAAGAGCTGCTGGCCTGGCAGAAGACACCCTGGACGCTGACGTTCAGCGAACGCAATTAGTCAGACACGCTCCAACGCCGGCTCGCCGCGGACAAACAGCCCGCCTCCATTCATCTTGGCTTCATGCTTGGCCAACGCGGCCAGGGTGGCCACCTCTTCTTCGTCCCGCAAGGCATGTGCGCCCACCCGAACCGCACCAATGGAAAGCGTCGTGCAGGGGAAGAATCGCATCACGCCATGCCGGTCCTCAGCATGAATGCCGCCGCATAAACGAGCGGCCTCGTCGAACAGGTCGCGGGCCTTGAAGGCGAACTCGCTGACGATGAGCTCGCAGCGCCGCCGCCATTCCTCGCTCTGGAACAGGATCAGGAAGTCGTCGCCTCCGACATGGCCCACAAAATCACGCTGCGGGTCGCAATGGGTCACGGCCAGTTGCGCCAGCAAGCGGATCATCTCATCACCACGCCAATAGCCGTAATGGTCATTGAAGGGCTTGAAGTTGTTCATGTCGAGGTAACACGCCACAAACTCCGCGCCTCCCTCCAGCAGACGCTTGATGTGCAGGCTGATCGGGATATTGCCCGGCAGGAACGTGAGCGGATTGGCATGACGTGCCGCCTCCAGCCGCAGCTCGGTCACCGAACGCACCAGTTGGTCGCCCGTGCCCAGACCGATATAACGCCCGTTCTCGGTCACGATGAAACCATCCGTCAGGTAGCGCTGATCCTGCGAGGTCAGAATGCCGATCAGCTCATCAATGTCGTGGTTGCGCTCAATCAGGCGTGGTGAATGGTTCGCGTACTGCATGCAGGATTTCTTGCCAAAGATCTCCCTGAAATACAGGGTGGCATAGTGATCCATGAAATGCTGACGGTTGATGATGGCCACCGGCTGGTTGTTGTCCACTACGGCAATGGCATGCAATTCCGGACGGGCCATCAGAATGGCCGCCACTTCATCGTTGCTGGTCTTCTGACTGACGCACGGCGCATGTATCAACGACAGGTGCCGCAGGTGCCCCAGACGGGAAATATGCCGCTGCTCGGGCATCACGGCCACACGCGAGTCCTGCAGCACGTCGATCGCATCGCTGCGAATGCTGGGCAGCACCACGTTGGAGGGCCGCCCCAGAAAATAGCCCTGGCCATAGGCAATCCCCAAGTCGCGCAGCACCCGTAAGTCGTCTTCATTCTCAATGCCCTCGGCCACCAGGGCGGTGCCGAAAATCTCGGCGATCTGCATCAGCGCCTGGAGCGTCTTGAGGTTGTCGGCATGACCGCTGATGCTGCGACTGAAATACTTGTCGATCTTCACGATGTCCGGCTTGATCTGAGACCACAGGCGCAGGCTGGAACGGCCATCACCAAAATCATCCAGCGCCAGGAACAGACCTGTGCTGTGCAACTCCTTCACCAGTTCCGCCAGCGCCTGCATGTCGGCGACGCGTTCGTGCTCGGTGATCTCCAGCACCACCATGCGCGGGGATACGCCTAGATCACGCACACACTTGCTGAAACAGGTGCATCCGCCTTGCTCGACCAGACTGAGCAAGGCATTGGCGCTGATGTTCAGGAACAGGCGCCCAGGCTGCTTGAGCTGCCCCCATTGCTTGAGCGCCGTGAAAAGGCAGAAAAATTCAAGCTCATGCAACAGCCCCTCGTCCTGCGCCGCCTGCAGCAGGGCATCAGCGCTGTGCAACGTGGATTCATGCGGTCCGCGGATCAGCGCTTCATGGCCATAGATGGCTCCGTCCTTCAGGTCCGCAATCGGCTGGAAGACGGAGTGCAAGCCATCGTTGCGGATCAGTTGAGCCAACGGGCCATCTCCCCTGATCACGTCCGGCAGGACCTTCCCCATCAGCAGGCAAATCGGATCGCTCATCTCGTGCTGCTCCATTGCTATCGCAACTTCTGGCCAGTCTTCCAACAGTTCTTCCAAAACATCTCCGCCGGCAAAAGCCAGCCCCCCTTGGCACCCCCCCTACTTTGCTTGCTGAAGATGAATGTTTCATGACATCTTCATGACGGTCGCATCAGTGCCATCGTTCAGCGCTTGTGCGTGAAAAAACAACGGTATAAACTGTTTTCAAATTTTCAGAGAGGAACCCAACACATGGCAACTGTCACCAGAAAACCCACAACGACCAAGACGGCCAAAGCCCCAGTCAAATCCAGCCCGTTGGCGGCCAAGAAGGCGCCCCAGTTGCGCAAAGCCGCACCGGCGGCCCCGGCGAAACCGGCCCCTGTGACGCCTCAAGCCAAGATCGCCAAACCGAAAAAGCCGAAACTGGTTCGCGACAGCTTCACCATCCCGAAGCTTGAATATGTCGTGCTTGATGAGTTGAAACTGCGTGCCGCCAAACTGGCACATCCAGTCAAGAAGAGTGAGCTGCTGCGCGCCGGCATCAAGGCGCTGACCGGCATGTCCGATGCGGCCCTGCTTGCTGCCCTCAAGGCCGTTCCCACCATCAAGACCGGTCGCCCCAAGAAGGCTTGAGCCCGCCTCCTGCCAGATGTCTTACAGCACCTCGGGGGACTGGACCGTCAGCAGCACGGTCTGGGCAACGCCATCGCGTTGCCGGTGGCGCAACCACCAGACAGCACCTTTGCGCACCGCGCAGTCGCTGGCCTGCATGCCAAGCAGTTGCGCAATGGCCTGCCCCAGCATCGGCTGATGGCCCACGATCAAGGTCGTGGTCTTGGCCTGCGGCCATTGCACCAGCTCCAGCAGCTGTGCCACCGAACCGTCAGGCGCGAGTTCATCGCGCAGCTTGTACTTGCGTCCCAAGGCCAACGCGGTCTGCTCCGTCCTGCGTGCCGGACTGACCAGCACGCGGGCACCTTCGGGTAATTGGCGGTCAAGCCAGCTGGCCATGCGCGCGGCCTGTTTCTCGCCCCGAGGCGTGAGTGAACGCTCCAGGTCGTTGCAGCCCGGCACCCAGTCGTGGGCTTCCGCATAACGCCACAAGACCAGGTCCATGATCAAGCCTTGCCGCGAGCCTCGCGCGCGGCATAACGCGCCATCAAGGCGTTCTGGGCGCTGATGGCCTGCCGCACCCCGGACGGGTGCGTACGCACATAGCGGCCGTCAGGCTGCAGGTCCCAGGCATCGAGGCTGTCATGCAGTCCCGCCACCAGGCATTCGTCCACGATACGCTGACGCAGCACCGGGTCCATGACCGGCCAGGCCAGTTCGACCCGACGCAGCATGTTGCGGTTCATCCAGTCGGCACTCGACAGGTAAAGTTCCTCGGTCTCCCCTTGTCCAAAGTAGAAGACTCGCGCGTGCTCCAGAAAACGTCCGATGATCGAACGGACCCGGATGTTGTCGGTTTCGCCGGGCACTTGCGCCGGCAGCATGCACGCGCCACGGACGATGAGATCAATCCTGACGCCGCATTTGCCGGCCGCAATCAGGGCACGGATCAAGGCTTCATCGGTCAGCGCATTCATCTTGGCCACAATGCGGGCCGGCTGGCCGGCTGCGGCGGCCACCCCCAGGCTTTCGATCTTTTCCAGCAGCTTGCGGTGCAGCTGGAGCGGCGCCATCCACAGACGGTTCATGCGGGGCAGCCGGCTTTGTCCAGCCAAGTGGATGAAGACGTGCTCGATGTCCGCCGTCAGCGCGGCATCGGCCGTCAGGTGGCTGATATCGGTATAGAAGCGGGCCGTCACCGGGTTGTAGTTGCCGGTGGACAAGTGCGCATAACGCTTGAAGTGCTTGCCCTCGCGCCGCGTGACCAGCATCATCTTGGCATGGGTCTTGAGCCCCACCACGCCGTACACAACCTGCACCCCGATGGACTCGAGCTTCTCGGCCCAGTTGATATTGACTTCCTCGTCGAAACGGGCCTTGAGCTCCAGCACGACGGTGACTTCCTTGCCACGCCGCACGGCCTCGCGCAGCAGCTCCATCAGCTCGGAGTTCGAACCCGTGCGGTAGATGGTCTGCTTGATGGCCATGACCTGCGGGTCATCCACCGCCTCACGCAAAAAAGCCAGCACACCATCAAAACTCTCGTAAGGCTGATGGATGAGCACATCGCCCCGTTTGAGCTGCTCGAAGATCGGCTGGTCACGCCCCAGCTGTCGAGGGTAAGACGCCTTGTACGGCGGGAAACGCAGATGGGGTTCATCGACCAGGTCCACCAGCTGGTTCAGCCGTACCAGATTGACGGGGCCGTGAACGCGAAAGAGTGCACCTTCGGGCAAGCCGAACTGTTTGAGCAGGAAACTGGCCAGGTACTCGGAGCAGCCGGCAGAGACCTCCAGCCGGACCGCCTGCCCGTAATGGCGATGCTGCAGCCCTTGACGCAAGGCGGTACGCAGGTTCTTCACGTCTTCTTCGTCCACTGCCAGATCGGAGTGGCGCGTCACACGGAACTGCGAAAACTGACTCACTTCCCGCCCCGGGAACAGCTCGGCCAGATGGGCACGGATCACACTGGAGAGCGAGACAAACAGCGTGCGCTTGCCACACAACTTGTCCGGCAGGCGGATGAGGCGCGGCAGCACACGCGGCACCTTGACGATGGCCACATCGTTCTCGCGCCCGAAAGCGTCATGCCCGACCAGCCGGACAATGAAATTCAGCGACTTGTTCGCCACCTGCGGAAACGGGTGCGAAGGGTCCAGCCCGACCGGAATCAACAGCGGGCGGACATCGCTCTCGAAATACTGCTTGACCCAGCGCCGTTGCGCGACATTGCGCTCACCATGCGAGAGGATCCGGATCCCCTGCTTTTCAAACGCCGGGATGAGCTCGTCGTTGTACAACGCATACTGACGATCCACCAGCTCATGGATGGCGGCCGAAAGCTGATCAAACGACTCTTCCGTGTAGAGCCCTTCCTGGTCATGCCCCTGTTTGGCACTCAGGTGGGGCTCGGCCCGCACCTCAAAGAACTCATCCAGGTTGGATGAAACGATGCACAAATAACGCAGACGTTCCAGCAAAGGCACATCGCTGCGGCAAGCCCAGTCGAAGACGCGCCAGTTGAAGGCCAGAATGCTATGGTCCCTGTCCAGCAGGGTAAGCGGTTTCGACTCAACGCTCGATTTCGTTTCACTGACGGGAGACAACATCGGATCCTGACGGTTTTATTACGTTTCAGTGGCGAATTCTTTACACATTTGATGACAAAGACGTGACAGTTTCACGCGCCTGTCCCAAACCTGCCCTAGATTCATCTTGACGGACGGGGACCAGATGGTCAAGAAACAGGCGGCTGGACTGCTCCCAGCTGAATTCCAGCGCCCGCGCCCGCGCCTCATGGCGCGGCACGGCCAGCGCCCGGTACCAGGCACTTTTCAGGTCCGCATCCAGGATGCCGCCGGTCACTTTGCCCTCGCTGTGGCCCAGCACCTCCAGCGGCCCATCCACCGGGTAGGCTGCCACAGGCGTGCCGCTGGCCATGGCCTCCAGCATGACCAGCCCAAAGGTCTCTGATTTGCTGGGCATGACAAACAGATCGGCAGCAGCATAAACACGTGCCAACTCGTCACGCGGCAGGATGCCAAGCCAGCGGACATGGGGATAACGCGCCTTCAGCGAAGCTTCCAGCGGGCCGACGCCACAGACGATCTTGGTCCCCGGCACATCGAGCTGCAAGAAGGCCTCGATGTTCTTTTCATACGACACGCGGCCGACAAACAGCGATATCGGGCGCGCCAGCAAGCCGAGTGCCGGATGCAGCTGCACTTCCTCATGAAACGGGAACAGGTCCATGTCCACGCCATGGGTCCAGCCACGCAGACGCTGGAAGCCGCGCTGCTCCAGCATGCGCAGCACCCCCTGGGTCGGCACCATCACGCCCGATGAGGGCTTGTGGAAATGGCGGAACAGGGCGTAACCCCAGGCATGCGGCACCTTGAGCGCGGCGTTCAGGATCTCCGGGAACTTGGTGTGAAACGCCGTGGTGAACGCCAGGCCGCGCTTGAGGCAGTAGGCGCGCGCCGCCCAGCCCAGCGGCCCTTCGGTGGCGATGTGGATGGCGTGCGGCGCCAGCGCATCGAGCTGCTCGCGCAGGCTTTTGGCCGGGCGTACCACCAGATCGATGCCGGGATAACCAGGACAGGGCCGCGTGCGGAACTGCCCCGGGTGCACCACGCTGATGTCATGCCCGGCACGTTGGACCTCCCTGACCAGCTCCACCAGCGTGGTCACGACGCCATTGACCTGGGGCTCCCAGGCATCCGTGATCAGTGCAATTTTCATGCGGAGACCGTCCTTGTTGCGTGGGGTTGAACCGGTACGGCGTGGGTCGCCCCCCAGTGCAGCAGCTCCAGCCGGCCGTCCTGGTGTTCAACCAGGGCGGTGCGGCTTTCCACCCAGTCGCCATCGTTGCAGTAGAGAATGCCGTCGATATCGCGCATCTCGGCGCGGTGGATATGGCCGCACACCACGCCCTGGTGGCCAAGGCGGCGCGCCTCGTTGGCCACCGCCACCTCGAAGTCGGTGACGTAGTTCAAGGCTTTCTTGACCTTGTGCTTGAGGTAGGCCGACAGCGACCAGTAAGGCAGACCGAACCTGGCGCGCAGGTGGTTCAGGTAACGGTTGAGCTTGAGCGTGAACTCGTACAGGTTGTCACCCACGTAAGCCAGCCACTTGGCACACTGGATCACGCCGTCAAAGTAGTCGCCGTGCATCACCCAGAGCTGGCGCCCGTCGGCCGTCACGTGCACGGCATCTTCCACCACCTCGATGCCGCCAAACTGGTGTCCGATGAAACCCCGTGCGAATTCGTCATGGTTGCCCGGCACGTAGATGATGCGGCAGCCCTTGCGCCCGCGGCGCAGCAGCTTCTGCACCACGTCGTTGTGTGCCTGCGGCCAGTACCAGCGGCGACGCAGTTGCCAGCCGTCGACGATGTCGCCCACCAGGTAGAGGTAGTCGCTCGGATGGGCTTTCAGGAAAGCCAACAGCTCGTTCGCCTGGCAACCTGGTGTACCCAGATGCAGGTCGGAGATGAAGATGGCACGCAAACGCCCATGGCGCGGGTGATCTTCTTCGTCACCATCATCCTGCCCGGCCATGCCGGCCAGCCACGGATTCATCGGGTCGAAGGTCTTCTTCATCAGGCGCCGAGGAAGTGCTTGCGGTAGCGTGCCGGCAGGTCTTGCAGGCGCATCAGCATGGGCAGGTCCGCACTGTTGAAGTCCGGGTCCCAGGCCGGCGCGCCCAGCACCTTGGTGCCCAGGCGCAGATAGCCCTTGATCAACGCCGGCGGCTCGACCTGCAGATCGCCATTGAGCTCCTCCACCGGCAGCGGCAGGCGCGGCCGCACGTGGTATTCGACGGAGGCCAGATGCGTTTCCTTGAGCTGCTTCCAGATGCTGGCCGCCACATCGCCGCTGAGCACGCCGTTATGCAGCATCGGGATGCTGGCACAGCCGATCATGGTGTCGAGCTGGTTGCGCACCATGAACTCACCCAGCGCACCCCACAGGGCCATGATCACGCCACCGTGTCGGTGCTCCGGGTGCACGCAGCTGCGGCCCAGCTCCACCATGCGTTCGCGCAGCATGCGCAGGCGCGTGAGGTCGAACTCCAGGTCGCTGTAGGTGCTGCCGACACGCTTGGCCTGCGCCGGTGTCAGCACGCGGTAGGTACCGATGACCTCGCGCGTGGCCTGATCACGCACCAGCAGGTGCTCGCAATAGTCGTCGAACAGGTCGATGTCATGGCCCGGCACATCGGTATTGAGCCGCGCCCCCATCTCGCCGGCAAAGATCTGGTACCTCAGTCGCTGTGCGGCACGGACGTCGTCCTGGTGTTGGGCCCACGCCACTTCAATGCCGCCACGCCCAGCAGGCGCGACTGGCTGGCTATCAGTACCCAGGGTTTGCTGATCAGGTCGGTGAAGTGACCCCCTGGGCATGACAACGGGCGACAGCGGGAAAGTCGGGTTAGGCAGTTCTTTCATCATGTACTCCTTGCTTTATGGGTATCAGGTTAAAAAAAAGGCCCCGGAGGAAACGGGGCCAGTAAGTTCTAGGTGCCGACAATGCCGCCGTCCTTGCGACGGATGACGACGGTCGCCGAGCGCGGCCGGCCGCCAGCCGGCCCATCCGGCCAGTTGCTGATAGCCAGCGGCTTGCTGGGATCGCTGCGCTCACTGGCGGTCTCGCCCGGGTGCTGCACATTGACGAACATGAAACGGCGATCCGGCGTGAAGGCAATGCCGGTGATCTCGCATCCGGCCGGACCCGTCAGGAAACGCTTGGTCTCGCCGCTAGCCGGATCAGCGCACAGCATCATGTTGTTGCCGATGGACTTGTAGGCGCCCTTGTTCATGACCGAGGTGGAGATGTCGGTCTGAATCCAGAGCAGGCCGCTGTCGTCAAAGGCTAGGCCATCCGGGCTCCCATACATGTCGCCCTGGATGTTGCCGCGGTGCTCCGGTTTCTCGGCGTTCGGGTCGCCCGCCAGGGCAAAGTGCATCCAGCGGAATTCGGTGGCGGCCGCATCGCCGCTGCCCCCCTGGCCTTCACGCCAGCGGATGATGTGGCCCATGATGTTGTCGGGCCGAGGGTTGGCGGTATCGACCTCACGCCCGGGCTGGCCGCGCTGGTTGTTGTTGGTCAGCGTGACGAACACCTCACCGGTGTGGGGGTGCACGGCAATCCACTCGGGGCGGTCCATCTTGGTCGCGCCCACGGCATCGGCGGCCTGGCGCGTCTTGATCAGCACCTCACCCTGGTCGGCAAAACCATGCGCTGCCGTCAGACCGTTTTCCCCATGGACCAGGGGAATCCAGCGGCCATAACCCTTGGCGTCGAAACGTGCCACATACAAGGTGCCGTGATCCAGCAGGTCCTTGTTGGCGGCATAACCACCAGGGCGCACCTTGTCGCGCGAGACGAACTTGTAGACATACTCGAAGCGCTCGTCGTCACCCATGTAGACCACGGCATGGCCATCCTTCGTCAGCGTGGTGGTGGCGCCTTCGTGCTTGATGCGCCCCAGCGCCGTGCGCTTGACGGGCGTCTGCGTCGGGTCCATCGGATCAATCTCCACCACCCAGCCGAAGCGGTGCGGCTCGTTAGGGTGCTTGACTGCGTCGAAACGTTCGTCGAATTCATGCCAACGGTAGCCCCAGCCTTTGTGGCGCAGGCCGTAGCGCTGTTCGTCGGTGTTGGGCTTCTCCTGCGACGAGAAATAACCGTTCCAGTTCTCCTCGCACGTCAGGTAAGTGCCCCAGGGGGTGCGGCCTGCCGCGCAGTTGTTAAGCGTGCCCAGCACACGGGTGCCGGCGGGGTCAGCCGCCGTCTTCAGCAGCGCATGGCCACGCGCCGGGCCGCTGACAGCCATTGGTGTGTTGCCGGTGATGCGCCGCGCATAACGCGAGCCCGGCATGACGCGCCACTGGCCCTGGCGTTCGACGATTTCGATCACGCTCACCCCGTGGGCGGCTTGTGACTTGCGCACCTTGTCGGCCGACCAGTTCTGCATGCCATCCGCGTGCAGCAGTCCATCGTCGGTGTATTCGTGGTTGATCGCCAGCAGGCCGTGACGCGGATTGCCGTCAATCGGGAAGAAGGCCATGCCATCGTGGTGCATGCCAGCCTGCAGGCTCTGCTCTTCCCAGCTGTTGGAACCGTCGGTCTTGAAGACCGGCGAGCCGGCCTTGGCGCCTACCGCATCACCCCAGCGGTACAGCACCTGCGCCTCGTACTCGCGCGGCACATTCAGAGCATCAGCCGATGACACCGGTACCCCGGTGAAACCCAGCGGCTTGCCGCGCGGGACCGTCGCGCCCAGCGCGTGCGAACCCACCAGCATGGCCACGGCCGCTGCCGTGCATTTGAAGACCTCGCGCCGCGCACTGTCGACCCCACCAATGTGCGCATTGGCACTGCTGTTGACGCCCTCAACTGCGTCGTAATGACCACCAAATCCTTGACCCATGTTCTTCTCCTGCGGAATCCGCAATGACGTCAGTGTGGAAGCCCCCCGTGACGTCTTCATGGCAGAAAAATGTCAGAAACATGACATGGACCGTGGCGACAGCGCTGGTTTGCATCATTTCAATAGTTCAACTATCATTGAAATATGAAAAACATCGCCATGCAGGAATCCGACGCCATCAAGTCGCTGGCAGCACTGGCCCAGGCGCAACGCCTGCGCGCCTTCCGTGCGCTGGTGGGGGCCGGCCCGGAGGGGCAAACGCCCGGCGCACTGGCGGCAACGCTGGGCGTGAGTCCGAGCGCCCTGTCCTTCCATCTCAAGGAGTTGGCCAACGCCGGCCTGGTCAGCAGTGAACCCAACGGCCGCTACCTGGTCTACCGCGCCAACTTCGGACAGATGGATGCCTTGCTGGGCTACCTCACCGAGCATTGCTGTCAAGGTGCCGCGTGCGAGGTAAGCCCCAAACGCAAGAAAAAGACCGTCTGCGCCACCTGCTGATTTTTCCCCTTACCCATTTTCCAAGGAGTTCTCCATGAAACGCTTTCACGTCCATGTCCACGTCGACAACCTGGCACAGAACATCGCCTTCTATTCGGCCATGTTCAACCAGGCCCCGGCCCGTACCGAAGATGACTATGCCAAGTGGATGCTGCAGGATCCGCCGGTGAACTTCGCCATCTCCACCCGCGGCGACAAACCCGGCGTCGACCACCTGGGCATCCAGGTCGAATCCGCCGATGAACTGCAGGTGCTCAAGGCTCAGGCCACCCAGGCCGACATGGCCCTGCTCGACGAAGGCGAAACCACCTGCTGCTACGCACGCAGCGACAAGTACTGGGTCACCGACCCGCAAGGCATTGCCTGGGAACAGTTCCACACGCTGGACAGCATCCCGGTCTTCAGCCAGAAAAGTTCCGAGCCAAATCAGGCTCAAGCCCCCGCCTGCTGTACGCCAAAAGCTCCTAAAACTGTAGCAATTGACAAGGCCAGCAGCGGTTGCTGCGCGCCCACGGCCGGCCAGACCAACAACGGCGCCAAGGCCTGCTGCTGAATATATTTTCGCGACCAGCCATTTCAAACATGACTTCAACCGCACCCACCCTCAACGTGCTGTTCCTCTGCACGCACAACTCGGCGCGCAGCATCCTGGCCGAAGCCACGCTCAACCACATTGGCCAGGGCCGCTTCAAGGCCTTCTCGGCCGGCAGCAGCCCGCGTGACCAGCAGCAGCCCAACCCGCTGGCCCTGCAGGTGCTGGAAAGTGCCGGCATTACCACCGAGGGCCTGCGCAGCAAGAGCTGGGACGAGTTCGCAGCACCCGATGCGCCGCAGATGGATCTGATCATCACCGTCTGTGACAACGCGGCCGGCGAGGTCTGCCCGATCTGGCCCGGCCACCCGGCCACCGCGCACTGGGGTTATGCCGATCCATCCGAAATGCAAGGCACGGACGCGCAGCGGCTGGAGGCCTTCCGCCAGACCCTGCTGGCCATCCGCCGCCGCCTGGACCTGCTGGTCAACCTGCCGCCCGAGAAGCTGGCCAAGCAGCTGATCCAGACCACGGCGCGCAACCTGAGCAAGGCCGACTGACCATGAGCGTCCAATGTGAAGTGACCGCCAAGCAGGCGGCCGGCGCGCCCATGAGCGTGTTCGAACGTTACCTGACGCTGTGGGTCTTTCTGTGCATCGTGGCCGGCATCACGCTCGGGCAGCTGTTGCCCGGCGTGGCCCAGGCCATCGGCCGCATGGAAGTGGCCCAGGTCAATCTGCCGGTCGGCGTGCTGATCTGGGTCATGATCATCCCGATGCTGGTGAAGGTGGATTTCGGTGCCCTGCACGAGGTGCGACAGCACGTGAAGGGCATCGGCGTCACGCTGTTCGTCAACTGGCTGGTCAAGCCGTTTTCCATGGCCTTCCTCGGCTGGCTGTTCATCCGCCAGCTGTTTGCGCCGTACTTGCCGGCCGACCAACTGGACAGCTACATCGCCGGCCTGATCCTGCTGGCCGCCGCGCCCTGCACCGCCATGGTGTTCGTCTGGAGCCGCCTCACCGGCGGCAACCCGCTGTTCACGCTGTCGCAGGTGGCGCTGAACGACAGCATCATGGTGGTGGCCTTCGCACCGCTGGTGGCCTTCCTGCTCGGCCTCTCCGCCATCACCGTGCCGTGGGCCACGCTGCTGACCTCGGTACTGCTGTACATCGTGGTGCCGGTTTTCCTGGCCCAACTGTGGCGCAAGGCGCTGCTGGCCAAGGGTCAGGCCGCCTTTGACGCCGCCATGGCCAAGATCGGCCCCTGGTCCATCACCGCCCTGCTGGCCACGCTGGTGCTGCTGTTCGCCTTCCAGGGCGAGGCCATCCTGCAGCAGCCGCTGGTCATCGCCCTGCTGGCCGTGCCGATCCTGATCCAGGTGTTTTTCAACTCCGCGCTGGCCTACTGGCTCAACCGCGCCGTCGGCGAAAAGCATGAGATCGCTTGCCCCTCGGCCCTGATCGGCGCCTCCAACTTCTTTGAGCTGGCGGTGGCCGCCGCCATCAGCCTGTTCGGCTTCCACTCGGGCGCCGCGCTCGCCACCGTGGTCGGCGTGCTGATTGAGGTGCCCGTCATGCTGTTGGTGGTACGCCTCGTCAACAACTCGAAGGCCTGGTACGAACGCCGCTGATTCGTTGACACAATTTCGCCATGACTGACATCACGATCTATCACAACCCCAAGTGCGGTACCTCGCGCAACACGCTGGCCATGATCCGCAATAGCGGCGCCGAGCCGCAGGTCATCGAGTACCTGAAGACACCCCCGACGCGCGAACAGCTGCTGGCCCTGATCGCGGCCAGCGGCCTGAGCGTGCGCGAGGTCATGCGCAGCAAGGAAGCGCTCTACACCGAACTTGGACTGGCTGACCCTGCGCGCAGCGATGCCGAACTGATAGCCGCCATGCTGGCCCACCCCATCCTGATCAACCGCCCGATCGTCGTCACGCCGCTGGGCACGCGCCTGTGCCGGCCGTCCGAACTGGTTCTGGACATCCTGCCGCAGCCGCAGCAAGGGGCGTTCAGTAAGGAAGATGGGGAAGCGGTGGTGGATGCGCAGGGGCGGCGCATCTGACGACCCGATAAAACTGCTATCGGAACCTCGTCAAAACAGAACCGAATGGCAATTTTGAAGGCTAGCTAACACGCCAGCAGTGCGGAACCCAGTATGAATTGAGGGGGCGAGCTTTTGTGGTCGGCTTGGATGATGGGTTAGCGCTGCTTCTCAAGGAATGCCAGATCACCGAAATCAACTTCTCTTTTTTCGAGCCGCTCCGGGGACTCGACGGCAAGTCGCTTGGACTGCTTCAACCAATCTCGATTTAGTACGGGAAGGTTTATGCCACCCCATGAGGCCCAAACTGCAGTGGCTCTCATGCTTTCATAATCAAGGCCTCGCATTGATCCGAAAACCTCGACATCGAAGCGCGTAAGCTTGCTATCGGTACGCTTGAGCACCTCTGATGGGAGTACAGAAGATGTTCCCGGCAGAGAATTGATTGCAAAATCTACAGCGGTCAAGTTGGCCGCTGACTGTGACACGACTAGGTCGAGGTCGTGAGTTTGCCGATCGCGACCATGACAACGCATCGCGTACCCACCAACGACGAGGAAATCAACGCCATATTGGACGAAGGCGTTCAGAAGAATGCATTGATTCGAATTGAGCGACGAGAAAGCGTCAACAGAGGTACTCATCTGTTATCGACCGCAGAAACGCTTCCTATCAGCAGCTGGCCGAAGAGTTTCAGTTCCTAAGCGTCTTCGCTAGCCGCTCAGCGCAAGCCTGGGCCTGCGCCGCGTCCCGCGCCTCCACCATCACCCGCACCAGCGGCTCGGTGCCACTGGCCCGGATCAGCACCCGGCCGTGGTCGCCCAGTTCGGCTTCCACCGCCTTCGTCTCTTCGGCCAGCCGGGTGTTGGCTTTCCAGTCCTGGCCCGGCTGCAGGCGCACGTTGATCAGGGTCTGGGGGAACAGCGTCACATCGGCCAGCAGCTGTGCCATGCTGCGCTCGCTGCGCACACAAGTCTGCAGCACCTGCAGCGCCGACACCAAGCCGTCGCCCGTGGTCTGCTTGTCCAGCGCCAGCAGGTGGCCCGAGCCTTCGCCGCCGAGCAGCCATTTGTGCTTGTGCAACTCTTCCAGCACATAACGGTCGCCCACCTTGGCGCGCACGAACTGCACGCCGCGCTTCTTGAACGCCACTTCCACCGCCATATTGGTCATGAGTGTGCCCACCACACCGGGGACGTTCTCGTCACGCCCGATCCGCTCATCCGCCATCAGGTACAGCAGTTCGTCGCCGTTGAACAGGCGACCCGAGGCGTCGACCATCATCAGGCGGTCGGCATCACCGTCGAACGCCACGCCGTAGTCGGCATGGTGGGCCTTGACCGCCGCCACCAGCGCATCGGTATGGGTGGCGCCGACTTCGTGGTTGATGTTGAGACCGTCCGGTGCGCAGCCGATGGCCACCACCTCGGCGCCGAGTTCGTGGAACACCTTGGGGGCAATCTGATAGGCCGCACCGTGTGCGGCATCGACCACGATCTTGAGGCCCTTGAGCGTGAGGTCGTTGGCGAAGGTGCTCTTGCAGAACTCGATGTAACGCCCGGCCGCATCGTCGAGGCGCCGTGCCTTGCCCAGGGCGGCCGAGTCCACCCATACCGGCGGCTCATCCAGGGCGGCCTCCACGGCCAGTTCCCACTCGTCGGACAGCTTGGTACCCTGGGCACTGAAGAACTTGATGCCGTTGTCCGCATAGGGGTTGTGGCTGGCGCTGATGACGACGCCGAGTGAAGCGCGCTGGGCACGCGTGAGGTAGGCCACGCCGGGCGTGGGCAGTGGGCCGAGCAGCATGACGTCGACCCCGGCCGAATTGAAACCCGACTCCAGCGCGCTTTCCAGCATGTAACCCGAGATGCGGGTGTCCTTGCCGATCAGCACCAGCGGACGCGCCTCGCTGCGCTTGAGCACACGGCCCACGGCGTGCGCCAGGCGCAACACGAAATCAGGGGTGATGGGCGACTGGCCCACGGTGCCGCGAATGCCGTCGGTACCAAAATATTTTCTGCTCATTTTTGATCTCTGTTCTTGTGGCTCATGCGCCAGACGCTATTCATTTTATAGCGTCCAGCACCTTGAGTGCCTGCACCGTGGCCAGCACGTCGTGCACCCGCACGACGGCGGCGCCGCGTTCCACCGCCAGCAGCGCCGCCGCCACGCTGGGCACCAAACGCTCGTGCACGCCTGCCGGCAGGGCCGTGCCCGGCGGCGGGCTGGCGACAGCGCCGATGGAGGACTTGCGCGACCAGCCGGCCAGCAGCGGGTAGCCGGCGGCGAGCAATTCCTGTTGCCGCGCCAGCAGCGCGAAGTTCTGCGCCACCGTCTTGCCGAAGCCGATGCCGGGGTCCAGCACGATACGGGACTTTTCGACCCCCAGCCCTTGCAGCTCCTGCGCCAAGCGCTCTAAAAATGAGAGCACCTGCGGCACCACGTCACCCTCCATGGGCGCCGCCTGCATGGTCTGCGGCTCACGGTGCATGTGCATCAGGCACACGCCGCAGCGCGGGTGTTGCGCCACCACCTGACGGCCGTCCAGCGGGTCGGCCGAGTCGCGCCAGCGCAGGGCCCAGATGTCGTTGATGATGTCGGCACCCAGGTCCAGCACCGCCTGCATGACCTGCGGTTTGTAGGTGTCGACCGACACCGGTACACCGAGCTTCACGGCCTCGCGCACCAGCGGTAGCACACGCGCCAGTTCTTCCGCCAGCGGCACCGGCGGTGCGCCCGGGCGGGTCGATTCGCCGCCGATGTCCAGGATGTCGGCGCCCTCTTTCAGCAGCTGCTCGCAGTGGGCCAGCGCGGTTGCGGTGGTGGCATGCTGCCCGCCATCGGAAAAGGAGTCGGGGGTGACATTGACGATGCCCATCACCTGCGGCCGGGACAGGTCAATGGCAAAGCGGGAGGTTAACCAGATCATGAAGATGTCAATTCAGGCGATACACAAAGCAAAACGGGGCAGTGAGCCCCGTTTTGCAAACTTGCAGTGATCTCAAGCCGCCGTCGGCGACGGATCGGTCTTCACGGCCGGGCTGCCGCCCGAGCCGTTGCCGCCATCCGAACTCGGTGCGCGCGGCGTCCAGTCCTTGGGCGGCTGCGGCTCCTTGCCGGCCATGATGTCGTCCAGTTGGTCGCCGTCAATGGTTTCCCACTCCAGCAGAGCCTTGGCCATGGCGTGCATCTTGTCGCTGTTGTCCTCGATCAGCTTGCGCGCCAGGGCGTACTGCTGGTCGATGATGCGACGCACCTCGGCGTCGACCTTCTGCATGGTCTGCTCGCTCATGTTGGTGGTCTTGGTGACCGAGCGGCCGAGGAACACTTCGCCTTCGTTCTCGGCATAAACCATCGGGCCCAGCGCGTCGGTCATGCCGTAACGCGTGACCATGTCGCGCGCAATGTGGGTAGCGCGCTCGAAGTCGTTGCTGGCGCCGGTGGTCATCTGTTTCATGAACACTTCTTCGGCGATACGGCCGCCAAACAGCATGCTGATCTGGTTCAGCATGTATTCGCTGTCGTAGCTGTAACGGTCCTGCGCCGGCAGGCTCATGGTCACACCCAGGGCGCGGCCACGCGGGATGATGGTGACCTTGTGCACCGGGTCGCACTTGGGCAGCAGCTTGCCGATCAGGGCGTGGCCGGACTCGTGGTAGGCCGTGTTGCGGCGCTCTTCCTCCGGCATGACCATGCTCTTGCGCTCCGGGCCCATGAGGATCTTGTCCTTGGCCTTCTCGAAATCCTGCATCTCGACCACACGCGCATTGCGGCGCGCTGCCATCAGCGCTGCCTCGTTGCACAGGTTGGCCAGGTCGGCACCGCTCATGCCGGGCGTGCCGCGGGCGATGACGCTGGCATTGACGTCCTGGCCGATCGGGATCTTGCGCATGTGAACGTTCAGAATCTGCTCACGGCCGCGGATGTCGGGCAGCGTGACGTAGACTTGGCGGTCGAAACGGCCCGGGCGCAGCAAGGCCGCATCCAGGATGTCCGGTCGGTTGGTGGCCGCGACCACGATCACGCCCAAGTTGGTCTCGAAGCCGTCCATCTCGACCAGCATCTGGTTCAAGGTCTGCTCGCGCTCGTCGTTGCCGCCGCCCAGTCCTGCACCACGTTGGCGGCCGACAGCGTCGATTTCGTCGATGAAGATGATGCAGGGCGCGTTCTTCTTGGCGTTCTCGAACATGTCACGCACGCGCGCGGCACCGACGCCGACGAACATCTCGACGAAGTCAGAACCGGAGATGCTGAAGAACGGCACCTTGGCCTCGCCGGCAATGCCCTTGGCCAGCAAGGTCTTGCCGGTGCCCGGGGGGCCGACCAGCAGCAGGCCGCGCGGGATGCGGCCTCCCAGTTTCTGGAATTTCTGTGGGTCCTTCAGGAAGTCGACAACTTCCTTCACCTCTTCCTTGGCTTCGTCGCAACCGGCGACGTCGGCAAAGGTGATCTGGTTGTTGTTCTCGTCGAGCATGCGCGCCTTGCTCTTGCCGAAGCTGAAGGCGCCGCCCTTGCCGCCGCCCTGCATCTGGCGCATGAAGTAGATCCAGACGCCGATCAGCAGCAGCATGGGCCCCCAGCTGACCAGCAAGGTCATGAGCAGGGAACCTTCTTCACGCGGTTTAACGTCGAACTTGACGCCGTTGGCGATCAGGTCACCCACCAGACCGCGGTCCAGATAGGTGGCGGTGGTCTTGACGCGGCGGTCGTCCGTGGTCACGGCGACGATTTCCGTGCCGCCCTGGCCTTCCTGGATGACGGCGCTCTTGATACGCTTGCTGCGCACTTCCTCCAGGAAGTCGGAATAAGCGAGCGAACCGGCACCGCCAGCACCCCGCGTATCAAACTGTTTGAAGACGGTGAACAGCACCAAGGCGATGACAAGCCAGACGGCAACTTTCGAGAACCACTGATTATTCAAGTGCAGCTCCAATAGACGAACCTGGGAGGCCAGGCTCGGGGAAACCCATAGTTGAGTGCCATTTTAGGCCTTTCAAGCTCCGGCGCGATTGATTTTGCCTGTTTCATCCATTGGCACGACAAGGGATTTCAGGTGACCGGGCAGCAGTTATCGAACCTTAAGCCGCGTTGGCAACTGCCTTGAGTCCGATGCCGACCAAGAAGGTCTCCGACGAACGGTCACGCGAGGCCTTGGGCTTGATCGGTTTCACGATCCGGAAAGTGTCCTTGAACAGGCCCAGCACCGTGTTGTAGCCGCTGCCATGGAACACCTTGGCCACCAGCGCGCCCTCGGGCTTGAGGTGGTTCTGACAAAAATCGATCGCCAACTCGATCAGGAGCTCCATGCGGGCCGCATCGGCCGACTCGATGCCCGACAAATTGGACGCCATGTCAGACACCACCACATCGGCCTGCCGGCCCTGCATCAGCTGCTCCAGCTGCGCCAGCACTTCGGGTTCGCGGAAGTCGCCCTGCAGGAACTGCACGCCTTCGATCGGCTCCATTGGCAGGATATCCAGGCCGATGATGGCCCCCTTGAGCTCGCCTACCGCCGCACCGCCGGGCGCCAGCCGGCGCCGCACGTACTGGCTCCAGGCGCCGGGCGCACAACCCAGGTCGACCACCACCTGCCCCGGCTTGATCAGGTGCAGCGTCTCGTCGATCTCCTTGAGCTTGTAGGCCGCACGCGCGCGATAGCCTTCCTTCTGCGCCAGCTTGACGTAGGTGTCGTTGACATGGTCGTTGAGCCAGGCCTTGTTGACCTTCTTGCTCTTGGTTTTGACTTTCATTTGCTCTTTCACAGCGCCAGACAGCGCGATTCGGCCGCTTACCGCGGATAATAGCGACATGCCAGCGATTCAACTCACTCCCGCCCAGCGCAAGGAATTCCGCGCTGAGGCCCACCACCTCGACCCGGTCGTCATGATCGGCGGCGACGGCCTGACGGCCGCCGTGAAAAAAGAAACCGACGCCGCCCTCAACGCCCATGGGCTGATCAAGGTGCGCGTCTTCAACGACGACCGTACCGAGCGGGAAACCATTTTCCAGACCCTGGCCGACGAACTCAACGCCGCGCCGATCCAACACATCGGCAAACTGCTGGTGCTGTGGCGCCCCAAGCCGGTCAAGGAACGCGCTGCAGACGAAGACCGCATGCCCGGCCCGCGCGACGTCAAGGTGCTCAAGTTCAGCAAACGTGGCGGCCAGCGCCCCGAAGTCAAGATGCTGCGTGTGCTGGGCAACCAGCGCCTGACGGCAGGCGGCACCGTCAAGCGCGCCAAACCCAAAAAGCAGACCAGCGTCAAGAAACGCAGTCAGACCTGAGCACGGCGGCTGGATGCTGCCAGCCGCCAGAAGGCGGCTCCGGCGCACAGCCACTGCAACAGATACAGCCCACTCCCCACCCGGTGCCACAGCGCCAGATTCTCGCGCGCCACGATGCGCGGAGCGACGGCAAACTCGGACAGCAGCGCCATCAGCATACCGGCCACTATGAAAACAATAGCTGCTCGCGCAGTATTGGCGTGGCTTTCAGCCTGACTCGGCCTCAAGAACAGCAGCAGCAACAGACCACAGTTCAACGACACCCAGGTCTGTGCGGTAAACAGCTTGGCCGCCATGCTCCCGGCCATGGCCGGCGTCGGCAGGTAGACGAACAGCATGGGCACCACCAGAAAACCAATGGTGCTCAGGCTACCCCACCACAAGGCCGCCAGCCAGGCTGGCGCCAGTTCACGCAGCAGTTGCAGGCGGGTGGAAAAACGCATGGTCCTCAGAGGTAGCTGACGGCCACGATCTCGTAGCGCTTGATGCCGCCGGGCGCCTGCACCTCGGCGGTATCACCCTCTTCCTTGCCGATCAGGGCGCGGGCAATGGGGCTGCTGATGTTGATCAGGCCAAGCTTGAGATCTGCCTCGTCCTCACCCACGATCTGGTATTTGACGGCCTCGCCGGTCGACTCTTCTTCCAGCTCCACCGTGGCACCAAACACCACCTTGCCACCAGCGTCCACGGCCGACGGGTCGATGATCTGGGCCGCCGACAGCTTGCCCTCGATTTCCTGAATGCGACCCTCGATGAAGCCCTGGCGGTCCTTGGCGGCATCGTATTCGGCGTTTTCGCTCAGGTCACCCTGGGCGCGCGCTTCGGCAATGGCATTGATCACCGCAGGACGGTCAACCGTCTTCAGCCGGTGCAGCTCAGCCTTGAGCTTCTCGGCGCCGCGGGTGGTAATCGGAATGGTGGCCATAACAGGTCAATTCTTCAGTGGTCAAAAGTAACGGGGGCAGACCGGCGCGTTGTGCGCCAGCCTGCCCCCGGCAGGTTGCGGCAATTATGCCAGTTGGGCGTGCATTTCCTGCACTGAAATCACGTCCAGCTGGTCCATGTACTTCATGCCTTCCACCGCCGCTTCAGCGCCGGCAATGGTGGTGAAGGTGGTCACGCGGCCCAGCAGGGCCGAGGTACGGATGTGGCGCGAATCGACGATCGCGTTGCGGCGCTCCTCCACCGTGTTGATGACCAGCGCGATCTCCTCGTTCTTGATCATGTCCACGACATTGGGGCGGCCTTCCGTCACCTTGTTGACGACCGTGCACTCCAGGCCAGCGGCCTGGATGGCAGCGGCAGTGCCCTTGGTGGCCACAACCTTGAAACCCAGGGCCAGCAGGCCACGCACCACCTCAACCGCACGCGGCTTGTCGCTCTGCTTGACCGAGATGAACACCGTGCCCGTACGCGGCAGCTTGGTGCCGGCACCGAGCTGCGACTTGACGAAGGCCTCGCCGAAGGTCTTGCCCACGCCCATGACCTCGCCGGTGGATTTCATCTCGGGGCCGAGGATGGTGTCCACGCCAGGGAACTTGACGAAGGGGAACACGGCTTCCTTGACGCTGAAGTACGGCGGCGTCACCTCTTGCGTGATGCCCTGCTGCTTGAGCGTCTGGCCGGCCATGCAGCGTGCGGCCACCTTGGCCAGCTGGATGCCGGTGGCCTTGGAAACGAAGGGCACGGTGCGCGAGGCACGCGGGTTCACTTCGAGCACGTAGATCACGTCCTTGCCGTCCACATGCTGGATGGCGAACTGCACGTTCATCAGGCCCACCACGTTCAGCGACGCGGCCATGGCGGCCGTCTGGCGCTTGATCTCGGTCACGGTCTCGGCGCTCAGGCTGTAGGGCGGCAGCGAGCAGGCGGAGTCGCCGCTGTGCACGCCGGCCTGTTCGATGTGCTCCATCACGCCGCCGATGAAGGTCTTGCCTTCCGGGTCGCGCAGGCAGTCGACGTCACACTCGATGGCATCGTTCAGGAAGCGGTCCAGCAGCACCGGCGAATCGTTGCTGACCTTGACTGCTTCGCGCATGTAGCGCTCCAGATCGCGCTGCTCGTGCACGATTTCCATCGCGCGGCCGCCGAGCACGTAGCTCGGGCGCACCACCAGCGGGTAACCCAGGGCGGCGGCCTTCTCCAGCGCCTCGGCTTCGGTGCGGGCGGTGGCGTTGGGCGGCTGGCGCAGGCCGAGGTCGTGCAGCAGCTTCTGGAAGCGCTCACGGTCTTCAGCGGCATCGATCATGTCGGGCGAGGTGCCGATGATCGGCACGCCTTCGGCCTCCAGGCCGAGCGCCAGTTTCAGCGGCGTCTGGCCGCCGTACTGCACGATCACGCCGGTCGGCTTTTCCTTGTCGACGATCTCCAGCACGTCTTCCAGTGTCAGCGGCTCGAAGTACAGGCGGTCCGAGGTGTCGTAGTCGGTCGACACGGTCTCGGGGTTGCAATTGACCATGATGGTCTCGTAGCCGTCTTCGCGCATGGCGAGCGCGGCATGCACGCAGCAGTAGTCGAACTCGATGCCCTGGCCGATGCGGTTGGGGCCGCCGCCGAGCACCATGATCTTCTTCTTGGCCGTCGGCTCGGCCTCGCACTCGTCCTCGTAGCTCGAGTACATGTAGGCGGTGTTGGTGGCGAACTCGGCCGCGCAGGTGTCCACGCGCTTGTAGACCGGACGCACCTTGAGTGCACGACGCT
The DNA here is from genome assembly GCF_001592265.1 of Curvibacter delicatus NBRC 14919. GTDB lineage: Bacteria > Pseudomonadota > Gammaproteobacteria > Burkholderiales > Burkholderiaceae_C > Hylemonella > Hylemonella delicata. Next base: position 70,865 of record NZ_BCWP01000014.1, read on the forward strand.
GGTCGCGCACGGCCTTTTCGCTCGTCTTGAGCAGCTTGGCCAGGCGGCGGTCAGAGAAACCTTTTTTCTTCAGCGTGCGCAGCGTGGTCGCGTCGAGCGCAGCCAGGGCTTTGTCGCCCTTCTCGGCGGCCAGCTTGTCCAGGTCGAGTTCGATCTTCACGATCTCCTCGATCTGCACCAGGAACCACTTGTCGATCTTGGTGAGGTCGTACACCTCGTCCACCGACAGGCCCATGGCAAACGCGTCGCCCACGTACCAGATGCGCTCGGGACCGGGCTCGCCCAGCTCCTTCTCCAGCACCTCGCGGTCCTGGGTCTTCTCGTTCATGCCGTCGACGCCGACTTCCAGGCCACGCAAGGCTTTCTGGAACGACTCCTGGAAGGTGCGGCCCATGGCCATCACCTCGCCGACCGACTTCATCTGGGTGGTCAGGCGGCTGTCGGCGGTGGGGAATTTCTCGAAGGCAAAACGCGGGATCTTGGTCACCACGTAGTCGATCGACGGCTCAAAGGACGCCGGCGTGGCACCGCCGGTGATCTCGTTGCGCAGTTCGTCCAGCGTGTAACCCACGGCCAGCTTGGCCGCCACCTTGGCGATCGGGAAACCGGTGGCCTTGGAAGCCAGCGCCGAGGAACGGCTGACGCGCGGGTTCATCTCGATCACGATCATGCGGCCGTCCTTCGGATTGACCGAGAACTGCACGTTGGAGCCGCCGGTGTCGACACCGATCTCACGCAGCACCGCCAGCGAGGCGTTGCGCATGATCTGGTATTCCTTGTCGGTCAGCGTCTGGGCCGGCGCCACGGTGATGGAGTCGCCGGTGTGGACACCCATGGGGTCAAGGTTTTCGATCGAGCAGATGATGATGCAGTTGTCGGCCTTGTCGCGCACGACTTCCATCTCGTACTCTTTCCAGCCGAGCAGCGACTCTTCGATCAGCAGCTCGTTGGTGGGCGAGGCTTCCAGGCCGCGCTTGCAGATGATCTCGAACTCTTCGGCGTTGTACGCAATGCCGCCGCCGGTGCCGCCCAGCGTGAAACTGGGGCGGATGACGGTAGGGAAGCCAACCTGCTTCTGCACACCCCAGGCTTCTTCCATGCTGTGGGCGATGCCGGAGCGCGCGGAACCCAGACCGATCTTGGTCATGGCTTCCTTGAACTTCTGGCGGTCCTCGGCCTTGTCGATGGCCTCGGGCGTAGCGCCGATCAGCTCGACCTTGTACTTCTCCAGCACGCCGTTGTGCCACAGGTCCAATGCGCAGTTCAGCGCGGTCTGGCCGCCCATGGTGGGCAGGATGGCGTCCGGACGTTCCTTGGCGATGATCTTCTCGACCGTCTGCCAGGTGATGGGCTCGATGTAGGTGACGTCGGCCGTGGCCGGGTCGGTCATGATCGTGGCCGGGTTGCTGTTGATCAGGATGACCTTGTAGCCTTCTTCGCGCAAGGCCTTGCAGGCCTGCACGCCGGAGTAGTCGAACTCACAGGCCTGGCCGATGATGATCGGGCCGGCGCCGATGATCAGGATCGATTTGATGTCTGTGCGCTTAGGCATTCTTCTTCTCCTTGGCCTTTTCCATCAGCGCGGTAAAACGGTCGAACAGGTAGGCAATGTCGTGCGGGCCGGGCGAGGCTTCCGGGTGGCCCTGGAAGCAGAACGCCGGCTTGTCGGTGCGGGCCAGACCCTGCAACGTGCCATCGAACAGGCTCACGTGCGTGGGGCGCAGGTTGGCCGGCAGCGATTTCTCGTCCACGGCAAAACCGTGGTTCTGGCTGGTGATGCTGACGCGGCCGGTGTCGAGATCCTTCACCGGGTGGTTGGCCCCGTGGTGGCCGAACTTCATCTTGAAGGTCTTGGCCCCCGAGGCCAGGGCCATGATCTGGTGACCCAGGCAGATGCCGAAGGTCGGGATGCCGGTCTCGATCAGCTCACGCACGGCGGCAATTGCGTAGTCGCACGGTTCCGGATCACCGGGGCCGTTGGAGAGGAAGATGCCGTCCGGCTTGTGTTTCAGCACCTCGGCCGCCGGCGTCTGCGCCGGCACCACGGTGACCTTGACCCCGCGCGAGGCCAGCATGCGCAGGATGTTTTTCTTCACGCCAAAGTCGTAGGCGACGACGTGGAATTTCGGTGCCGTCTGCGTGCCGTAGCCCGCGCCCAGTTGCCATTCGGTCTGGGTCCAGTCGTAGGACTTCGACACCGACACCACCTTGGCCAGGTCCTGGCCGGCCATGTTCGGCGCCGCCTTGGCGGCGGCAATCGCCTGGTCGATGACGGCTTGCGTCACGTCCTGACCTGCGGCCAGGGCCACAATGGCGCCGTTTTGTGCGCCCTTGGTGCGCAGCAGGCGCGTCAGCTTGCGGGTGTCGATGTTGGCAATGGCCACCGTCTTTTCGCGCACCAGGTACTGCGACAGGGTTTCGGTGCAGCGGAAGTTGGATGCCAGCAGCGGCAGGTCCTTGATGATGAGGCCGGCGGCATGGACCTTGTCAGCTTCGATGTCCTCGGTATTGACGCCGTAGTTGCCGATGTGCGGATACGTGAGCGTCACGATCTGCTGGCAGTAGCTCGGGTCGGTGAGGATTTCCTGGTAGCCGGTGATGGCGGTGTTGAACACCACTTCGCCGACGGTGGTGCCGGTGGCACCGATCGAATTGCCGAGAAAGACCGTGCCGTCTGCGAGCGCCAGGATGGCGTGGGGGGTGGTTCCCTTGAGAGACAAAAGCACTGGGTACTCCGTTGGTTACGGGCGCGCCCACGCATTCACAAGAAACGAGTCCTGGCTGCTGCTTTTGAGAGGGGTTCGGCTTGAAATGCGCTGGGGCGGCTGGATTTCTGAACAGTTGTCGATTATAGCCTAGGGCTTATGTCCCTCGACTTCGCTCCAACTTGCGGCACACATTCTGCCCGCCCAAAAAACAGGCATCAGATCGCGGCAGCCGCGACCGCACTGGCGTGCAGGCAGATCGCTGCCGCGGCCGCCACATTGAGCGACTCCTCGCCGCCGGGCTGGCCGATGCGCACCGACAGGGCGGCACGCGCCATCAGCGCCTCGCCCACGCCCTGCCCCTCGTGCCCGAGCGCCCAGGCGCAGGGCATGGGCAGGTGCTGCTGCTGGATCAGCGCGCCCAGATGCGAACTGGTCACGATGATGGGTACCGCCAAGGCATCAAGTGCGGGCAATTCGACGCCTTCGACCAGCTGCAGGCCGAAATGCGCGCCCATGCCGGCACGCAGCACCTTCGGGCTCCAGAGGGCGGCGGTGCCTTTGAGTGCAATCACCTGACGGAAACCGAAGGCGCCGGCGCTGCGCAGGATGGAGCCGACGTTGCCGGCGTCCTGCACGCGGTCCAGGATGACCGAAGCCACACCCGACTGCACCGCGGCGGCAACCGGCAGGTCAAAGACAAAACCCATGCCGGCGGGCGACTCCAGGCCGCTGATGCCGGCAAACAGCGCATCCGGGATCACTATGTTTTTGATAGCAGATTGCGCAAGTTCGACGGGGGCTGAGGGCCAAAATGACTCAGAAAAAACGGCAATGCCTGGCCGCCAGCCCCGCACCAGTGCAGCCCGCCCCAGGTGGTCGCCCTCGACCCAGAAGCGGCCCAGCTTGCGATAAGCCGTGCTGTCCTCGCTCAGACGACGCAGCTCCTTGAGCAGCGGGTTGTCCCTGGAGGTGATGTGCTGCGCATTGGCCGCCGAACTCATCGCAGGACTCCCGACACCGGCGCGAAGGATTTGCGGTGCTGCGGGCAGGCACCGTGCTCGCGCAAGGCCGCAATGTGCTCGGCCGTGCCATACCCCTTGTGGGCGGCAAAGCCATACTGCGGAAACTGCTCGTGGTACTGCGCACACCAGCGGTCGCGGTGCACCTTGGCCAGGATGGAGGCTGCCGAGATGGCCGGCACCTTGGCATCGCCCTTGACGATGGCCTCGGCCAGCACGTCGAGCACCGGCAGGCGGTTGCCGTCCACCAGCACCTTGGTCGGCTTCAGGCGCAGGCCCTCAACGGCACGCCGCATGGCCAGCATCGTGGCCTGCAAGATGTTGAGCTGGTCGATCTCATCCACGCTGGCCTCGGCAATCGAGCAGCACAGCGCCTTGGCGCGGATCTCGTCGTAAAGTTTCTCGCGTCGGGCCGGTGAGAGCTTTTTCGAATCGGCTAGGCCCTGGATGGGATTCAGGTCGTCCAGGATGACGGCTGCGGCCACCACCGGGCCGGCCAGCGGGCCGCGACCGGCCTCGTCCACCCCGGCCACCAGACCGGGGGTATCCCATATCAGGGTGGCTTGCTCAGCCTTGAAGAATTTGCTCGATCGCATCGGCGGCCAGTTGGGGGGTATCGCGCTGCAGTTCGTGATGCAGCGCGGTGAATTTCTCTTGCACGGCCGCCATTTTCTCAGGGGCAGCCAACCACTGCAGTACGGCAGCGCTGAGTGCCTGCGGCGTGGCCGCATCCTGCAACAGCTCGGGCACCACAAAGTCGCGGCACAGAATGTTGGGCAGGCCGACCCAGGGCTGCAGCTGCTTGCGTCGCATGATCTGCCAGGACAGCCAGTTCATGTTGTAGGCAATCACCATCGGGCGCTTGAACAGCGCCGCCTCCAGGGTTGCCGTGCCACTGGCAATCAGCGTCACGTCGCAAGCCGCCAGCACCATATGGGATTGACCCGTCACGATCTGCAGTTCCTCGGCCATGCCAGCCGCCTGCGCGGCCTGCACAATCCGTGCTTGCAGGCCAGGCATAGCAGGCACTATGAATTTGATAGCTGGTTGCGCCCGCTTCACGAGGCCTGCGGCCTTGAAAAATCGGGAAGCCAGGTACTCGATTTCGGATTTCCGGCTACCCGGCAAGATGGCCACCACTGTGTCATCCGCCTGCAAACCGAGTGCCACACGCGCCGCCGCACGGTCCGGCACCAGCGGGATCACATTGGCCAAGGGATGCCCGACATAGGTGGCGGCGATGCCATGCTGCGCCAGCAGCTCAACCTCAAAAGGGAAAATGCACAGCACGTGGTCGACGCTGCTGCGGATCTTCTCGATGCGCTCGGGCCGCCAGGCCCAGACCGAGGGGCAGACGAAATGCGCAGTCCGGATGCCGGCCGCCTTGAGGTCGCGCTCGAGGTCGAGGTTGAAATCAGGCGCATCGACACCGATGAAGATATCGGGCCGCTGTTGCAGCAGCCGTTGCTTGAGTTGCTCGCGGATGCCGACGATCTCACGGTAGTGGCGCAGCACCTCGACATAACCGCGCACGGCCAGTTTGTCGCTCGGCCACCAGGCCTCAAAACCACGGCGGCTCATCTGGGGACCGCCGATGCCGGCTGCCGTCACGCCTGGCCAGCGCGCTTTCAAGCCATCGAGCAAGAGGCCCGCCAGCAGGTCGCCGGAAGCCTCACCGGCCACCATCGCCACGCGGGGCGACGCAATGGCAGACGCAGCAGCCACCGAGGCGGCCGCTGGCGAAGGCACGGCAGCCATGGGTTAACGGACGATGCCGCGCTGCGGCGTGGTTTGCGCCAGGAAGGCCAACATCATGGCGACATCGGGGGCCGCTTCAGGATGCCGCTGGGTCAGCGCGGTTATCTGCGCTTGCGCCTGCTCCAGCGTCAAGCCGTCACGGTACAGGGCCTTGTGCATGGCTTTCACCGCAGCAATGCGGTCAGGCGAAAAACCGCGCCGGCGCAGCCCCTCGAAGTTCATGGAACGCGCCTGGGCCGGCTGCCCCTGGCACATCACAAAAGGCGGCAGATCGGCAAACAGCAGGGAACACATGGCTGTCATGCTGTGGGCCCCGAGCTTGACGAACTGGTGCACCACCGTGAAACCACCCAGGATCACCCAGTCGCCCACATGCACATGGCCGGCCAACTGCGAGTTGTTGGCAAAGATGGTGTGGTTGCCAACCACGCAGTCGTGCGCCAGATGGACATAGGCCATGATCCAGTTGTCGTTGCCGACCCGCGTGACACCAGCGTCCCCGGGCGAACCGATGTTGAAGGTGCAGAACTCACGAATGGTGTTGCGGTCCCCGATGACGAGCTCGCACGGCTCACCCGCGTACTTCTTGTCCTGCGGAATGGCGCCGAGCGAATTGAACTGGAAAATCTGGTTGTCGCGCCCGATGGTGGTGTGGCCTTCGATCACGCAATGCGCGCCGATGGTCGTACCGGCCCCCACCTTCACATGAGGACCAATCACCGTGTAGGGCCCGACCGTGACCGAGCTGTCAAGCTCGGCCTCAGGTGCCACCACGGCCGTGGGATGGATGAGCGTCACGTTGCGACCCCCGCGTGCTTACGCAATGGTGCGCATGGTGCACATGAGCTCGGCCTCCACCGCCAGCTCTTCGCCGACGCTGGCACGCGCCGTGAACTTGAAGATGCCGGCCTTCATGCGATCCAGCTCGACATCCAGGATCAGCTGATCACCCGGTTCGACCGGGCGCTTGAAACGCGCACCATCAATGCCGGCAAAGTAATAGACCGTCTTGTCGTCGGGGGTCGTCCCCAGCGTGTCGAAAGCCAGCAATGCTGCTGCCTGCGCCAGCGCTTCGAGCATCAGCACCCCCGGCATCACCGGCCGATGCGGAAAATGGCCCGTGAAGAAGGGCTCGTTCATCGTGACATTCTTCAATGCCTTGATGTGCTTGCCTTTTTCAATCTCCAGCACGCGATCGACCAGCAGAAACGGATAGCGGTGCGGCAGTTGCTTGAGAATTTGGTGGATGTCCATCATGATTGATTCGTTTCTTTGATCTTGTGTTCCAGCACCCGGACGCGCTCGCGCATGGCATGCAGCTGTTTGAGGGTGGCGGCATTTTTTTCCCAGGCCACATTGTCGTCGATGGGAAACATGCCGGTGTAGTGGCCCGGCTTGAGAAGGGAGCGGGTCACCACCGAAGCAGCCGAGACATGCACGCCATCGGCCAGGGTCAGGTGCCCCAGCACGACGGCACCGCCGCCGATGGTGCAACCGGCGCCAATGTTGGCACTGCCCGCCACCCCGACGCAACCGGCCATGGCGGTATTGCGCCCGACACGCACGTTGTGCCCGATCTGGATCAGGTTGTCGAGCTTGACGCCATCCTCGATCACGGTGTCCTGCAGGGCACCGCGGTCGATGCAGGTGTTGGCACCAATCTCGACATCATTGCCGATACGCACTGCGCCAAGCTGCTCTATCTTCTCCCAGGCCGGTCCGTTCGGCGCAAAGCCAAAACCATCGGCACCAATCACCACCCCCGGGTGCAGGATGCAACGCTCGCCCAGCACGCAATTCTCGCCCACCGTCACACGTGAAGCCAGCACGGTATGCGCACCGATGCGCGCACCACGCTCAATCACACACAAGGGGCCAATGCGCGCCAGAGGATCAACATGGGCGGCTGGATCGATGACGGCGCTGGGATGGATGCGCGGCCCAGCACCCTGCCGATGTTCGCGGCGCCAGAGCTGCGTCACACGGGCAAAATACAGGTATGGCTGGTCCACCACGATGCAGCTGCCACGTACCAAGGCCTGGGCCTGCATCTGGGGGCTGACAATCACGCAAGCGGCTTTCGAGGCCGCCAGCTGCTGCTGATACTTGGGATGACTGAGAAAACTCAGGTGCTGTGACGTTGCCGACTCAAGCGGTGCCAGGCCTGCAATCTGCAACTCGGGATCGCCATGCAGCTCGCCCCCGAGCGCCTCAACAATGGTGCCTAGTCGCAATGCCACACGCGCTGTACCCGCAAAAGCTCACTTGGCCGAATTCAGGGCCTTGATCACCTTGTCGGTGATGTCGTGCTTGGGATTGACGTAAACGGCCTCTTGCAGGATCAGGTCGTATTTTTCGGCGTCAGCCAACTGCTTGACCACACGGTTGGCACGCTCAAACACCTGCTGCAACTCTTCATTGCGGCGGGCATTGAGGTCTTCCTGGAATTCGCGACGCTTGCGCTGGAAGTCACGATCCTGCTCGACCAGTTGCTTCTGGCGCGTGGCGCGCTGGGTTTCCGACAGGGTCGGTGCTTCACGTTCCAGTTTGTCGGCCGCGCTCTTGAGGGTGGCACCCTGTTCCTGCAATTCCTTTTCACGCCGGGAGAACTCCTGCTCCAACTTGGCCTGAGCATTTTTGGCCGGACCCGCCTCACGAATGATGCGATCCAGGTTCACATACCCCAAGCGAAAGTCCTGCGCCTGCACGGATGCCACGGCCAGAAAAGCCAGCAGCAAACCCAGGCTGATGTGACGGGAAAAGTGTTTCATTAGAAAGTGGTTCCGATCTGAAATTGAATATTCTGAATTCTATCGTTATCAAACTTGCGCAGGGGGGTTGCAAACGCCAGACGCAAGGGCCCCATAGGCGAAATCCAGCTGATACCAACACCGGCAGAAGACCGGAACTGGTCGAAAACAACACTCTCATCCGCACCGAAGACGTTGCCCATATCAACAAAACCGTACATGCGCAAGGTACGGTCGTTACCGGCCCCGGGGAATGGTGCTTGGAACTCGAAGTTCAGGTTAACTTTCTTGGGTCCGCCTAAAACCAAACCTGAACTTGCATCGCGCGGCCCCAGACTGCCGGCCTCAAAACCGCGCACTGAACCCAGACCGCCCCCGTAGAAATTCTTGAAGATAGGATAGGTCTTGCCTTCGGTCGCCTGCCCCCAAGCAAGATCGCCATTAAAGGCGAATGTATATTGCTTGCTCAACGGAATGTACTGTTGGTATTGATAAGTGCCGCGGATATAGCGCACATCCCCGGCAACACTCCACTCTGCTGTGGCGCGTTGAAAATTACCGCTTGTCGGGACCAGCGCACTATCGCGGTTGTCACGAGCCCAACCAGCTGTCAATGGCACAGCGTTACTTGCATAACCGAATTCATTGGCGTAATTCGCATAAGCTACTGGCAAATAACTTCCCGTCACAATGCTAGTGCGCTCGACGCCTGCACCGAGGTAAACCGTATCCCGTTCAGAAACTGGCACACCAAACCGCAAACTCGTACCTGTGGTTTCCAGCGAATACGAAGTTTCGTCATAATAAGGCCGGAACACGCGATGGTAAATGTCGATAGTGCGCGACACACCATCTTTCGTAAAGTAAGGGTTGGTAGTATTCAAGACAAGAAGGCGATTGATTCGACTCGTATTGACTTGCAAACCCAACGAATTGCCTGATCCAAAGACATTTTGCTGGTTAATACCGAACGACAACCCCAGACCATCGTTACTGGAAAAACCAGCGCCTAGAGTCAAGCTACCCGTTGGTTTCTCCTCAACTTTGAGCGTCAGATCAACTTGGTCAGCAGAACCTGCCACTTCGCTGGGTTCCAAACTCACACTTGTGAAATAACCCAATCGGTCCACGCGATTGCGCGACAGCTTGATCTTCTCGCTGTCATACCAGGACGCCTCGAACTGGCGCAGCTCACGCCGCACCACTTCGTCACGCGTGCGATTGTTGCCTGCCACATTGATACGACGGACGTAGACACGACGCGACGGATCAGCCTGCAACACCAGCGTCACCTGATTGTTGGCTCGATCAATATCGGGGCGCGACTGCACACGTGCAAAGGCAAAACCGAATTTACCGAAGTAATCGGTAAACGCCTTTGTGGTCTCGGCCACTTGATCGGCGTTGTAGGCCTGCCCAGGCAGAATCGAGACCAAGGCCTTGAACTCGTCCTCTCGCCCCAGATAGTTACCTTCCAGCTTGACGCCCGACACCACGAAGCGCTCGCCTTCGCTCACGTTGATCGTGATGGAAATATCCTGTTTGTTGGGCGAGATGGCCACTTGTGTCGAATCGACGCGGAATTCCAGATATCCACGCGCCAGGTAATAGGAACGCAGGGTCTCGATATCCGCATTGAGCTTGGTGCGGGAGTAACGATCAGATTTGGTATACCAGCTCATCCAGTTACCAGTATCGAGATCAAACTGATCGCGCAAGGTTGATTCGGAGAACGCCTTGTTGCCGACAATCCGGAGCTCACTGATCCTGGCCAGATCCCCTTCGGTCACCGTGAAGGTGAGGTTCACACGGTTACGCTCGATCGGTGTGACCGTTGTCACCACGTCGGCGGCGTACAGGCTCCGATTGATGTACTGGCGCTTGAGTTCCTGCTCGGCCCGGTCGAGCAAGGCCTTGTCAAAGGGGCGTCCGTCGCTCAGCCCGACATCGCGCATCGCCTTCTTGAGCGTATCCTTGTCGAATTCCTTGGTGCCGATGAATTCAACATCTGCCACCGTAGGACGCTCCTCGACGATCACCACCAGCACATCGCCACTGACCTCCAGCCGGATGTCCTTGAACAGCCCCAAGCCGAACAGCGAGCGGATCGCCGCCGCGCCCTTTTCGTCGCTGTAGGTGTCGCCGACCCGCACCGGCATGGACGCAAAGACCGTCCCCGGCTCGATCCGCTGCAGACCTTCAATACGAATGTCACGCACCTTGAACGGCTCGACTGCCCACGCAGCGTGTGTCACATAAAACAGGACTGCCAGAGCGGTGCTCGTACGCAGAAAAAAGCGCTTGATTTGCATTTTTTGTCTTGAAATTATCGGGTCTTAGCTGCTTGCCACAGGGCTGTCAGCCCCACAAGCGGGCCAAGTCGTTGAACAAGGCGATTGTCATCATGGTGGCCAGAATCGCAATACCGCCGCGCTGCAGCCGTTCCAGCCACGCGTCAGAGATACTCCTGCCTGTCAACCCTTCCCAAAGATAATACATCAGGTGCCCCCCATCGAGGACCGGCAGCGGCAGAAGATTCAGCACCCCCAGGCTGACGCTGATAAGCGCCAGGAAGGTCAGATAGGGGGTCCATCCCAGGCTGGCCGAGCGGCCGGCGTAATCGGCAATGGTCAGCGGACCGCTCAGGTTCCTCAACGACGCCTCGCCGATCAGCATCCGTCCCATCATGCGCAGGGTCAGCGCCGACACCTCCCACGTCCGGACCGCCCCCCGCCACAGCCCATCCAGCGGACCGTGCCGCACCGTGACAAATTCAGGCGCTGCCCCGATGAACGCCCCAATCCGACCCACGCGCAGATCACCCTCCTGCCGCACCTCGGGATGGACCAGCACTGTCAGGTCCTGCCCGTCACGCTGGATGCGCCAGGTCGCGGCAACGGCCTCACCGCTCACAACCGAGGCCCGTATCAGATCACGCAACTGCGCACCATCCTGGATCACCTGCCCGCCCATGCGCAACACCACATCGCCCTGACGCAGGCCATCGCGCTCGGCCGCGCCGCCTGCCATGACCTCACCGATCACAGCTCGACCATACGGCGCCACCAGACCAATACGCCGGAACAGATCGGCATCCGCCTCCTGCGCGCCCATCCCGGCCAGCGGCAGCACTAGTTCCCTCTCAGCCCCGGTCGTACCAGCCAAGGCCAAGCGGACATCGTGGCTTTCGAGCGCACCACGGGTCAACCACCAGCGCACATCCTCAAAGGAATCCACGGTCTGCAAGTCGTCGTCGTTGAAGCCGGCATGCAGCACCCGCTCGCCGGCCTGCAAGCCGGCGCGCTCCGCCATCGAGCCGGCCACCGGGCTACCCAGCACCGCCGCCGGCAGTTGCACGCCGCTCCAGTTGACCACCGCGTACAGCAGGACTGCCAGCAGCAGATTGGCCAGCGGCCCGGCCGCCACGATCAGTGCACGCGAACGCAAGGGTTGGGTGTTGAAGGCCAGATGCCGTTCCTGCTCCTCCACCGGCGCTTCGCGCTCGTCGAGCATGCGCACATAGCCCCCCAGAGGAAAAGCGCAAATCACAAACTCGGTGGATGAGCCGCGCGGCTGCCAGCGCAACAGCGTACGGCCAAACCCGATGGAAAAACGCAGTACCTTGACGCCACAGGCCACCGCCATGCGGTAGTGGCCATACTCATGCACGGCAATCAGTACCCCCAGCGCAAGGATGAAGGCAAACAGCGTCAACATGCTGCCCGCTCGCCTCTAAACACCGAGCCGTGCAACGGCCTGCTCCGCCACGACGCGCGATTCGGCGTCCAGTGCCAGCAGGTCGGCCAGCGATTGCGGCACCGTCGTTGTCACCGCCGCCAGCGTCTCAACATTGACGGCATGGATCTGGTCGAAACGGATTCGCCTCTCCAGGAAAGCCGCTACCGCCACCTCATTGGCCGCATTGAGCACCGCCGTGGTGCCGACTGGCCCGTTCAGCGCATCCCAGGCCAGCCGGATGCCGGGAAACCGCTCTGGGTGGCCGCGCGTCTCCAGCGACTCAAAACTCATCTCGGCCAGAGTTCGGAAATCGAGCGCCTCAGCGCCCGAACTCATGCGCTCAGGCCAGGACAGACCATAGGCGATCGGCACCCGCATGTCAGGCGTGCCCAGTTGCGCCACCACGGAATGGTCTTTGTACTGCACCATGGAGTGAATCACGCTTTGCGGATGAATCACCACCTCCAGCCGATCCGGCGCCAAGCCGAACAGGTAACGCGCCTCGATCACTTCCAGCGCCTTGTTCATCATGGTGGCCGAATCGACCGAAATCTTGCGCCCCATCACCCAGTTCGGATGGGCGCAGGCTTGCTCCGGTGTGACATCGCGCAGGGTGATCGGATCCCGGGTGCGGAATGGTCCACCGGACGCCGTCAGGATGATCTTGTCGACACGCCCAGCCCAGGTCAGCGGGTCTTCCGGCAGCGACTGGAAGATGGCTGAATGCTCGCTGTCGATCGGCAGCAACGTGGCACCACCTTCGCGCACTGCGTGCATGAAGACCTCGCCACCAACCACCAGCGCTTCCTTGTTGGCCAGCAGCAGGCGTTTGCCGGCGCGTGCCGCGGCCAGGCAAGGCGCCAAGCCGGCAGCACCGACAATGGCCGCCATCACGGCATCCACCTCGTCATGCCCGGCCATCTCGGCCAGTGCCACCTCGCCACTGAGCACCCGCGTGGTGGAACCCTGTGTGGCCAGTTGCTCTGCCAGCTCTTTGCCATGCGGCACGCTGGCCATGACGGCAAAACGCGGCTTGAACTGCAGGCATTGCTGCAGCATCAAGTCCACCTGCGTGGCAGCCGTCAGTGCAAAAACTTCGAAACGCTCCGGATGACGCGCCACCACGTCCAGCGTGTTGGTCCCGATGGAGCCGGTTGAACCCAGAATCGCCAGGCGTTGTTTCATGGGGTCGCAAAAGAGATCAGCATCATGGTGAGCGGCAGCGTTGGCAGCAAAGCATCAACACGGTCCAGCACACCGCCATGGCCAGGCAGCAAGCCGCTGCTGTCCTTGACGCCGGCGCTGCGCTTGATCAGCGACTCCACCAGATCACCCACCACGCTCATGGTGGCCAGGAACAACACAGCCAACAGCAGAAACCAGACGCCATGGGTACCCAGACGGCTATAAAGGCTCGGCTCGGCTACCTGCCAGGCTTGATCTGCCCAGCGCCAGCCCAGCGCCAACAACACCACACCGGCCATGCCACCCCAGACGCCTTCCCAGCTCTTGCCCGGGCTGATGGAAGGCGCCAGTTTGCCGCGGCTGAAGCGGCCACCAAACGCCTTCCCGGAAAAATAGGCGGCGATGTCGGCCATCCAGACCAAGGCCAGCACGGAAAGCAGAAAATTGATGCCGATGACACGCGCCTGAGCCACCGCCAGCCAGGTGGCCCACAGCGCCCCCAACCCGGCAGCCCAACGCAAACCGGCGGGAATCGATGGCCAGACCGGCACCCCTTTGCGCAGCAACCAGCCACCGGCCAGAACCCACAGGCCACCGACCACCGACCAGACCAGGGGCACGGAACGGTACAGCAGCCCCAGATTCCAACTCAAGCCGCACAACAGCACACAGACCAAGGCGCCCAATAATGAAACGGTCTGGCTGCAGCTGTTCAGCCGCCCCCACTCCCAGGCCCCGGCTGCAATGAGGACCAAGGCCAGCGCGCTGAACGGCTCCGGTGAGGGATAAAACAGCGCCGGCAGCAGGATCAGCAGCAGGACAAGGGCGGTGATGACGCGCTGCTTGAGCATAGGTGGGGCCTTCAGGCGACTTTCTGGTCGCCAGCGGCGACCTGGGCCGACGTCTGGCCAAAGCGCCGCTCACGCCGACTGAATTCGGCCATGGCACGATCCAGCTCGGCTTCATCGAATTCGGGCCAGAGCTTGTCGCTGAAAAAGAGTTCGGCGTAGGCCGCCTGCCAGAGCAGGAAATTGCTCAGGCGCTGCTCGCCACCGGTGCGGATGATGAGATCGGGATCGGGGACATGCGCCAATGCCATGGCGCCCTGCAATTCACCCTCGGTGATCGGCTTGCCTTGGGCCACCAGTTTCGCGGCGGCCTGGGCCATATCCCAGCGTCCGCCGTAGTTGAAGCAGACATTGAGGATCAGCCGTCCATTCGACGCGGTGGCCGCTTCAGCCTGTGCCAGACCGGCACGCACCTTGTCGGACAGGCCACTTCGCTCCCCCACAAAATGCACCTGCACGCCATCCTGCTGGAGTTTCGGGACTTCCTTGGCCAGCGCCGTGGCCAGCAATTCCATCAGGCCCGAAACCTCGTCCGCCGGGCGATTCCAGTTCTCAGAGGAAAAAGCGAAAACGGTCAATACGGCTACACCGCGGTCCACGCAGGCGCGGATGCAGCGTCGCAGGCTCTCCATACCCTGCCGGTGCCCGGCCAAGCGTGGCATGAAGCGCTTGGCAGCCCAGCGACCGTTGCCATCCATGACGATGGCGATGTGGTGCGGAATCCCGCTGGACGATGTCATGAGAGAAGGCAAGCAGACAACCGTCTCAGACGGCCATCACTTCCTGTTCCTTGGCTGCCACCAGTTGATCGATGGTGGCGACATGCTTGTCGGTCAATTTCTGGATATCGGCTTCGGAACGCTTTTGGTCATCCTCGGATGCCAGCTTGTCCTTGACCAGTTTCTTCACGGCCTCATTCGCATCACGACGCAGGTTGCGCACGGCGATCTTCGAGTTCTCGCCTTCATTGCGCACCAGCTTGGTCATCTCCTTGCGGCGCTCCTCGCTCATGGGCGGCATCGGCACACGGATCAGGTCGCCCATGGAGGCCGGGTTCAGGCCGAGATCACTCTCGCGAATGGCTTTCTCGATCTTGGCGCCCATGCCCTTTTCCCACGGCTGCACGCTGATGGTGCGGGCATCGAGCAGGGCCACGTTGGCAACCTGGCTCAGCGGCACCATGGAGCCGTAGTACTCCACGTGGATCGAATCGAGCAACGCCGGGCTGGCGCGGCCGGTGCGAACCTTGGATAGATTGCTCTTGAGCGCCTCGATGGACTGGTCCATCTTGGTTTCCATGGTCTTCTTGATGTCTGCGATCGTCATTGTTCTCTCCTGTGCTGCGTCTTCAGCCCTGCTCAGGCATACACCAGTGTGCCCTCGTCCTCACCCATCACCACGCGCTTGAGCGCACCGTGCTTGAAGATGGAAAACACCTTGATGGGCAACTTCTGGTCGCGACACAGCGCAAAGGCCGTGGCATCCATGATGCCCAGATTCTTGTTCATCGCCTCATCGAATGACAGGCGGGTATAGCGCGTTGCAGCCGGGTCTTTCTTCGGGTCGGCAGTGTAGACGCCGTCCACCTTGGTGGCCTTGAGCACCACCTCGGCACCAATCTCGGCGCCGCGCAGGGCAGCCGCCGTGTCGGTGGTGAAGAAAGGGTTGCCGGTGCCGGCAGCGAAGATCACCACCTTACCCTCTTCCAGGTACTGCAGTGCCTTGGGCCGCACATAAGGCTCAACCACTTGCTCAATGCCGATGGCCGACATGACACGGGCCGTCAGGCCGGCCTTGTTCATGGTATCGGCCAGCGCCAGCGCGTTCATCACGGTGGCCAGCATGCCCATGTAGTCGGCGGTGGCCCGGTCCATACCGACCGAGCCGCCAGCCACACCGCGGAAAATGTTGCCGCCGCCAATGACGACGGCCACCTCCACACCGAGGCGGGTGATTTCCGCCACCTCCTCCACCATGCGCTGAATCGTGGCATGGTTGATGCCGAAGGCATCGTCCCCCATCAGGGCCTCACCGGACAGCTTCAGCAGTATGCGCTTGTGGGCCGGTTTGGACATGAGGGACTCTCCTTGAAACAGTGATCGATGGACTTGGTGGGTAGTGCGGAATTTACAGGATTGGCGTTCAACCGGCCTGCTTGGCAGCAGCCACCTGGGCAGCCACTTCAGCAGCGAAATCGTCCACCTTCTTCTCGATACCTTCGCCCACCACGTACAGGGTGAACGCCTTCACCGTGGTACCGGCAGCCTTGAGCATCTGTTCAATGGTCTGCTTGTCGTTCTTCACGAAAGGCTGGTTGAACAGCGACACTTCCTTCAGGTACTTCTGCACACCACCTTCAATGCGCTTGGCGACGATGTCGGCCGGCTGGGCCGGTTTGCCGGCAGCTTCAGCAGCTTTGCGGTCTTCCTCGGCCTTGCCGGCAGCAACCGCACGCTCTTTTTCAATCAGGTCGGCCGGCACATCAGCGCTGGTCAGGGCAACCGGTTTCATGGCAGCCACGTGCATGGCCACATCCTTGGCAGCGGTCTCGTCACCGTCGAACTCGACCACCACGCCAATGCGGGTGCCGTGCAGGTAGGCGGCCAGCTTGGCACCGGAGGCGAAACGCTTGAAGCGGCGGAAGCTCATGTTCTCGCCGATCTTGCCGATCAGGCCCTTGCGCACATCTTCCAGCGTGGGGCCGAAGCCGTCTTGCGCATAGGCCAGTGCACCCAGGGCAGCCACGTCGGCCGGGTTGTGCTTGGCAACCAGCTCGGCAGCCGCCTTGGCCAGACCCAGGAAGCTGTCGTTCTTGGTCACGAAGTCGGTTTCGCAGTTGACTTCGATCAGGGCGCCGGTGGTGCCGTCGATGAAGCTGGCGACCACGCCTTCAGCCGTCACGCGCGAAGCAGCCTTGCCGGCCTTGGTGCCGAGCTTGACGCGCAGCACCTCTTCCGCCTTGGCCATGTCGCCGTCGGCTTCGGTCAGTGCCTTCTTGCACTCCATCATCGGGGCATCGGTCTTGGCGCGCAGTTCAGCGACCATGCTTGCGGTAATTGCAGCCATCTTGTTTCTCCGTGTGCAGTTCAGTTCAATTCAAACAGGGACTAAAAAAAAGGGGCATGCGCCCCTTTCTTCGGGTCGTGACCGGCTCAGGCAGCCTCGCTCACTTCCACAAACTCGTCACCAGCCTCGGACGACACGGCCTTGACCACGTCTTCCACAGCGTTGGCGCGGCCTTCGATGATGGCGTCGGCAATGCCACGCGCGTACAGCGTCACAGCCTTGGACGAGTCATCATTGCCAGGGATCACGTAATCAATGCCTTCCGGCGAGTGATTGGTATCAACCACACCGATCAGCGGAATGCCCAGCTTCTTGGCTTCGGCAATGGCGATCTTGTGGTAGCCGACGTCGATCACGAAGATCGCGTCCGGCAGGGTGTTCATGTCCTGGATGCCGCCGATGTCTTTTTCCAGCTTCTCCAGCTCGCGGGCGAACATGAGCTGCTCTTTCTTGCTCATGCTGTCCAGGCCAGCTTCCTGCTGGGCCTTCATGTCCTTCAGACGCTTGATCGAGGTCTTGACCGTCTTGAAGTTGGTCAGCATGCCGCCCAGCCAACGCTGGTCAACGAAGGGCACGCCGGCACGCTGGGCTTCAGCGGCAACGATCTCACGAGCTTGACGCTTGGTACCCACCATCAGGATGGTGCCGCGCTTGGCAGCCAGTTGCTTCACGAACTTGGAAGCCTCCTGGAACATCGGCAGCGACTTTTCCAGGTTGATGATGTGGATCTTGTTGCGATGGCCGAAGATAAACGGGGCCATCTTGGGATTCCAGAAGCGGGTCTGGTGGCCAAAATGGACACCGGCTTCCAGCATTTCTCGCATGGTAACGGACATGGTTAACTCCAAAGGTTGGGTCTAAAATCCGGCCCTCTTTGCAGCAGGCGCCTGAAGAGCACCCGATGCAACACCTGGATGGACCGGTTTGCGATTTGTTCGCTAGCAGACCGGAATGGCCCATCAGCAAAACCCAAAGAGTATAGCACAGCCACCCTCTTCATCACATGCTTGCAGACCTCCACACCACCCGCCAGCGCCTGCTGGCCGGCCAGACCAGCGCAAGCACCGAAATCGAGCGCGCCATCGCCATCGTCCCGTCGCCGCGCAACCAGCACGCTTTCCTGCAGACCAGCTTTGGCCAGGCACGCGCCGCCGCCCTGGCAGCCGACGCCGGGCGCCAGCCGCTGGCCGGGCTGGCCGTGTCGGTCAAGGACCTGTTCGACATGGCCGGCGAGACCAGCCGCGCCGGGTCTGTGGTGCTGGCGGATGCGCCGCCGGCACGTCAGGATGCCGCGGCCGTGGCCCGGCTGCGCGCCGCCGGAGCGGCGTTCATCGGCCGCACCAACATGACCGAATTCGCCTTCTCCGGCGTCGGCGTCAACCCGCACTACGGCACCCCGGCCAACGCCGTGGCCACCGACGTGCCCCGCATTCCCGGCGGCTCGTCCAGTGGCGCGGCCGTCTCGGTGGCCACGGGGGCTGCCTTCATCGGCCTGGGCTCGGACACTGGCGGCTCGATCCGCATCCCGGCCGCCCTGCAGGGCCTGGTCGGCTTCAAGAACACCGCCCGGCTGGTGCCGCTGGACGGCACCCTCCCCCTGTCCAGCACGCTGGACACCGCCTGTGCCATGACGCGCTCGGTGCGCGATGCCATCCTGGCGCATGAGATCCTGGCGGCACGATGCGTCACACGCAGCGCAGCCCCGCTCTCGGCTTACCGACTGGCCGTTACACCGACCCTCATGCTCGACGGCGTGGATGCAACCGTGGCCCGCGCCTTCGAGCGCACGCTGCAGGCCCTGCGCGCCGCCGGGGCCCACATCGAAGAAATCGCCCTGCCCGAACTGGGCGAACTGGCCGGCATGCAGGCCAACGGCAGCTTTGCCGCCGCCGAGAGCTACGCCTGGCATCGCCGCCTGTTGCAGCAGAAGGCGGCCCAGTACGATCCGCGTGTCGCCAGCCGCATCCAGCGCGGCGCCACCATGAGCGCGGCCGACTACCTTGAACTGATGCAGATGCGCCGCGACTGGATCGCTCGCGTCGAACAGGCCCTGCAAGGTTTTGATGCCGTGCTCTCGCCCACCGTGCCGGTCGTGGCGCCACCCCTCTCGGAAGTCGCGCCCGGTGAAGGCAAGGATGCGGCGCTGGACGCCGCGCGTGACGCAGCCTTCTTCCGCATCAACGGCCTGCTGCTGCGCAATCCGAGCGTGGTTAACATGCTGGACGGCTGCGCCATCTCGCTGCCTTGCCATACGGCTGACGAGCTGCCGGTCGGCCTGATGCTCTGGCACGGCGCGATGCGCGATGATGGCGTGTTGAATCTGGCACTGCAAATCGAAAATTTGCTACAAAAACAATAGCTGCTTGCGCAGATGACGCAAGAGCCAAGCATTAAAAACAACAGGAATTCATGAAAATTGCAGTCATTGGCGCCGGCATCATCGGCGTCACCACCGCCTACGAACTCGCGCAGGATGGTCACGAAGTCACCGTTTTTGAGCGACGCCTGGCCGCCGCCGAAGAAGGCAGTTTTGCCAATGCGGGTCTGGTCGCACCGGCCTACACCACGCCTTGGGCCGCACCGGGCATGCCCCTCAAGATCATCAGCCACCTTCTGAGCCGCCATGCGCCGGTGCGCATCCGCTGGCCGCTGTCGCGCCAGGAACTGGGCTGGATGTGGAAAAGCTGGCGTGCCTGCCAGCCGGAGACCTTTGTGGCCAACCGCCAGCGCATGCAGCGGCTGGCCGCCTTCAGCCGCGAGCGGCTGCACCAGATCAGCGCCGACCTGCAACTCGAATTCGACCGCAGCGAGGGCCATCTGGTGCTGCTGCGCTCGGCCAAGGACCAGGCCCAGATGCAAGCCGGCCTGCAGGTGCTGCGCGAGGCCGGTGTCCCGTTCAAGGAAATCAGCCCGGAGGACGCGCGCAAGATCGAGCCTGCGCTCAACCCGGACACATCTTTTCACGGCGCCATCCACCTGCCACAGGACGAGGTCGGCAACTGCCGCCAGTTCGCCCTGCTGCTCAAGAACGAGGCCCAGCGCCAAGGTGTGAACTTTGCCTTCAGCACCACGGTGGAATCGATCGAGCCGGCTGCCGACGGATCCGCTGCCGGTGTCAGGCTGCATCTGGCCGGCGAGTCCGAAACGCAACGCTTCGACGCCGCCGTGCTGTGCGCCGGCATCGACTCGGCACGCCTGCTGCGCCCGCTCGGCGTGAAGATCCCGTTGGCTGCGGTGCATGGCTATTCGATCAGCGCGGCCGTGCGCGAACCGCTGAACGCGCCGCGCAGCGCCATCATGGACGAACGCTACAAGGTCAACATCACACGCCTGGGTCAGCGGGTGCGTGTGGCCGGCACAGCAGAAATCGGCGGCGCGCCCGGTGAGCAGCGCGCCGGCACCCTCCAGACGCTCTACAAGGTCCTGCACGACTGGTTTCCTGGCGCGGCGCAGATCAGCAGCGGCGTCCAGGTCTGGAAAGGCGCGCGCCCCATGCTGCCTGACGGCCCGCCACTGTTGGGCGCCAGCGGCATCCCGGGCCTGTGGCTGAACCTGGGGCATGGCGCCAGCGGCTGGTCGCTGAGCTGCGGGTCGGCCCGAGCCCTGGCCGACCTGATCGCCGGACGTCCGCCGGAGATCGATCTCGAAGGCCTGGACCTGCAGCGACTCAAGCCCTGAACGGGGCTATGAACGGCCCCCTGGGGCCTCTGAACGGCGCGGGAGGAAGGCCATGATTCAGGTACATTCGGCGTAACCACCGGTACACCTCTTGCTCATGAGCCCTGAACTATCCCAACGCTTAGGG